>JBBSJP010000040.1:0-45512 GCA_038257155.1 Lysobacterales bacterium
CAAAAGGCCCGCGAACGGGCCTTTGCGAAACTGGCGGAGAGAGAGGGATTCGAACCCTCGATAGAGTTTTTGACCCTATACTCCCTTAGCAGGGGAGCCCCTTCGGCCTCTCGGGCATCTCTCCGGATTTCTCCTGCGACGGCTTGGCGCCGTTGAGCAGGACGCGAAAGGATACCCGTTCGCGAAGCGCCCGGCAAACGGTTGGCCGGTCAGTCGCTGCCCGCCTCGCTTTGCGCCTTGCCGGCATCCTCGCGCTGGATGCGCTGGAAGATTTCTTCCCGATGCACTGCAACGTCCTTGGGTGCATTGATTCCCAGGCGAACCTGGTTGCCCTTGACGCCCAACACCGTGACAGTGACGTTGTCACCGATCATCAGGGTCTCGCCCACCCTGCGTGTAAGTATCAGCATGTCGCCCTCCTTGCTCAGGACATCTATGTCCGCGAGCCCCCTGACGCCCGCTTCGCCTTCGCGAAGCCCATGACGCTCCTTGGTCGCACGCCTGCTTGCGCAACCTCCTCGTCGAGTCTATGCCATCGACGCGAAGCGCCGCAATCCGGAAACGTGAAGGGCCGTGATGAGGGTCACAGCTCTGCAACGTAAATCGTAGCCAGGCTACTGAAGTCGTTCCGACACCCAGCCCGGTACTGCTGCCAGCGCTGCGAGCAACTCCGGGCCGTCCTCGCCTCCACCCTGTGCCATGTCGGGACGTCCGCCACCCTTGCCACCAATTTGCGCCGCGATATGGCTGAGCAGCTCACCAGCCTTGATTTGCGACTGGGCCTTTCCGGCCACACCCGCGACCAGGGCAGCCTTTCCATTTGAGGGTGCCGCAAGCACGATAACCGCGTCGCCAAGCCGTGACTTGAGTTGGTCAACAGCCTCCCGCAGTGCCTTGCCATCAAGGCCTTCAACGCGGGCTGCGACCAGCTTGATGCCACCGATATCCAGCGCCTGCGCGCCCAGATCCGCGGTTGCGCCCGACGCCGCCTTGGACTTGAGCGACTCCAGCTCCTTTTCCAGCTTCTTTTGCCGGTCGAGCAACTGGCGCAACTTGTCCAGCACGTCACTGGCGTTGCCGCCCAGCAGACTCGCCGCCTCGCGCAGTCGGCGCTCTTCGGCCGCAACGTGGTCGAGTGCGCCCTGGCCGGTCACCGCCTCGATGCGTCGAACGCCAGCCGAAATACCGCCCTCGGAGAGAATCTTGAGCAATCCGATGTCCCCGGAATGGCGCACGTGCGTGCCGCCGCACAATTCGGTGGAAAAGCCACCCATGCGCAGCACCCGAACGCGCTCGCCGTATTTCTCGCCGAACAGCGCCATGGCGCCGAAATCCAGAGCCTCCTGCATGCCCATGTGATGCACTTCGGCCTCGGCGTTGCGGCGGATCTCGGCATTCACCATGCGCTCGATCTCGGCCAGCTCATCGGGCTTGATCGCAGAGAAATGCGAGAAATCGAAGCGCAGTCGATCTGCCGCTACCAACGAGCCCTTTTGCTGCACATGCTCGCCCAGTACCTTGCGCAGCGCCGCGTGCAGCAGGTGGGTGGCGCTGTGATTCAGCACCACGGCCTGACGGTGCTCGGCATCGACACGTGCCGACAAGCGGTCGCCCAGTGCGATCCGTCCGCTCAGCACACGCCCGACGTGACCATGAAAAGCCCCAGACAGCTTCTGCGTGTCGCTGACCTCGAAGCGATCGCCGCGCGGATCAAGCAGGGCGCCGACATCGCCGACCTGGCCGCCACTTTCGGCATAAAACGGCGTGTGGTCGAGAATCACGATGCCATGGTCGCCAGCCTCCAGGGCTTTCACCGCCGCGCCATCGCGCAGCAGGGCCACCACCCGGCAACCATCGGCTTCAAGCTCGTCATAGCCATGGAACTTGCTTGGATGCAGCCCGGCCACCAGTTCGGCCGGCAGGCCGGTGCCTGATGCGAACTTGCTGGCCGAGCGGGCGCGATCGCGCTGCTCGTCCATCAACTCTTCGTAACGCGCCATTGCGGCAGGCGGCAGCTCCACACCGCGCTCGCGCAGGATGTCGGCAATCAGGTCGGGCGGGCAGCCATAGGTGTCGTGCAGCAGGAACAGCTGATCGCCATCCAGATTGCCGCCGCCCTTGCCCAGGGCGGCGTCGAGGCGCTGCATGCCGGCATCCAGGGTGCTGGCGAACGCGGCCTCCTCCGACTTCAAGGCCTGTTCCACCAGTGCCTGCCTGGTACGCAGTTCCGGATAGGCCAGCCCCATCTGCTCGACCAGCGGCGCCACCATCTGCCAGAACACGCCGTCCACGCGCAGTGCACCCAACTTCCAGATGTGCCGCACTGCGCGCCGCACGATGCGCCGCAACACGTAGCCGCGGCCTTCGTTGGATGGCAGCACGCCATCGACAATCAGGAAGCTGCAGGCGCGGATGTGATCGGCGATCACGCGCAAGGACTTGTTCGAGAGGTCTTCGGTGCCGGTCAGCTTTGCTGCTGCGAGAATCAGCCGCTCGAACAGGTCGATCTCGTAATTGCTGTGCACGCCCTGCATCACCGCTACCAGGCGCTCCAGCCCCATGCCGGTATCGACGCAGGGCGCCGGCAGCGGCAGCAGGCTTCCGTCAGGCTGACGGTCGAACTGCATGAAGACCAGGTTCCAGATTTCGATGAATCGATCACCGTCTTCGTCGGGGCTACCTGGCGGACCGCCAGGGATGTGTGCGCCATGGTCGAAAAAGATCTCGGTGCACGGGCCACAGGGGCCGGTATCGGCCATCTGCCAGAAATTGTCGCTGGCGTAGGGCGCGCCTTTGTTGTCCCCGATGCGCACGATCTTGTCGGCTGGCACGCCCATTTCCTTGTGCCAGATGTCGAAGGCCTCGTCGTCGGTGTAATAGACGGTGACCATCAGGCGCTCTTTCGGCAAACCGAAAACCTCGGTCAGCAGCTGCCAGGCGTAGCCGATGGCCTCGCGCTTGAAGTAGTCACCGAAGCTGAAGTTGCCCAGCATTTCGAAGAAGGTGTGGTGGCGCGCGGTGTAGCCGACCGAATCCAGGTCGTTGTGCTTGCCGCCGGCGCGCACACAGCGCTGACTCGATGCGGCACGCACGTAGCTGCGCTTCTCTGCACCGAGGAACACGTCCTTGAACTGCACCATGCCGGCATTGGTGAAGAGCAGGGTCGGATCGTTGCCGGGCACGAGGGGACTGGAAGGCACCTGTTCGTGCCCTTTCGATCGGAAATACTCGAGAAAGGCCTGGCGGATTTCGTTGGTGGTCTTCATGCGGGCATCAGATTCGGAAGGTGGAGCGCGCTTGCTTGCCCGCCCGTTCCAGCAAATCTGGAGGCCGGAAGTGGAGCAGACAACCCAAAGCCGCGTTAGCCCAACAGATTAGCACCGCAGCGGGCCCTTCGCTGCAGTGCAGCACGGTGAGGACACACCGAGATGCCGGCCGGCGCGATGTCGCCATCCGGGACAGGGAGTCAAGCAGCCACCTCGAAAGGGCTTCTACTGGCTCAAGCACCTTGTGCGGCATTTGTGGCCGACAATGCGGCATGAACCCGAATCGATACGATCTGATCGTACTGGGCGCCGGCTCCGGCGGCATTGCCGGCGCGATCCGCGCCGCGAACCACGGCGCGCGCGTTGCGATACTGGAAGCAAGCGCCCTGGGCGGAACCTGCGTGAATGCTGGCTGTGTGCCGAAGAAGGCCATGTGGCTGGCGGCGGAGCTGACGGAATCCCGGAATCTGGCTGGCGACCTTGGTTTCGACCCGTGCCCCGGAGGCCTGGACTGGCCGGCATTCGTGGCCCACCGCGAACAATACATTCGCAACATCCACGCCAGCTACAGCGCACGCTTTGGCGAACTGGGTATCGATCTGATCACCGAGCGCGGCCGGCTGTTAGGCGCGAGCGCGGTGCATACCGCCTCACGCCCGCTGCAGGGCGGCCGCATCCTGATCGCCACCGGTGGTCGCAGCAAGCGCCCGACCCTTCCAGGCAGCAATCTCGGAATCGATTCGGATGGCTTCTTTGCCCTGCGCGCCGCCCCGCGCCGGATCGCAGTCATCGGCGGCGGCTATATCGCGACAGAGCTGGGCGGGATCCTGCGTGCCCTTGGCAGCGAGGTCAGCCTGTTCGTTCGCGGTGAACGTTTGCTGGTGCACTCCGACTCCGAAATCAGCGAAGCGCTGGCCGAAGCCATGCGCAGCCGCGGCATCCAGCTGCATTTTGGACATCAACTGGAACGCGTCACCACGGAAAACGACGGCTACCGCATCAACTGCGCAACCGGGCTGGAGGAAACCGGTTTCGACTGCCTGCTTTGGGCAACTGGCCGGGCGCCAAACGTCGAGGACCTTGGACTGCAGGAGGCTGGTGTGAGCCTCGATCCGCAAGGGTTCATCGCGGTGGATGAGTGGCAGGCAACTTCTGCCGATTCGGTGTTTGCGGTGGGCGATGTCACCTCCGCTGCCGCGCATACCCCGATCGCCATTGCCAGCTCGCGGCGCCTGATGGACCGGCTGTTCGGCGGCCAGCCGGAGAGCCGCCTGGATTTCAACAATATCCCGACTGCGGTCTTCACTCACCCGCCGATTGGCAGCGTGGGCCTGACTGAAACCGAGGCCCGCGAGCAGTATGGGAATGCCGTCAAGGTCTACCGCAGCCGGTTCCGGCCCATGCGGGGGGCGCTTGCCAACCACGCCGAACGCAGCCTGATGAAACTGGTCTGCGCTGGAGCGGAAGAACGCGTGGTGGGCATCCACCTGATCGGGCCGGCCAGCGACGAGATCCTGCAGGGCTTTGCCGTGGCGATGAAACTGGGTGCGCGCAAGGTCGACTTTGATGACACGGTGGCGATCCACCCGACATCGGCGGAAGAACTGGTCCTGATGAGCTGAGCTGGCCATGCCAGTCATTCGTCGGATCCGCGCCGACAGGCTGATTGCGCAGCCTGGCCATTCGGCGGCGCTTGATCCGACCTACGAGGTATCCGGTCACACGTCAATTTTCTCGCCGACTAGGCTGAACGCTCGGTCGGATTTTCGACTGCGTTGATCGGACCTACATGCAATCCCGCGTAGGTCGGCTCAAGCCGCGCAGCGGTGGAGCCGACATTGAGGTGCAAGACCAGTGCGAGCTTGGGTTGACTCAGGGCAATGGGGCGGGAAGCTCAGCGCGCTGCGCCTTCTCGCCCGCCCTCGTACCGCCTACTCGGACTCGAACTTCAGCGCCGCGTAAACCGTTTCATGGTCGAAACCACGCCGGAACAGGAAATCCGCGGCTTTGCGCCGCGCGACTGGGTCTCTTGCCTTCTCCTCGCTGTAGCGCCGCCCCAACGCGTTGCGGGCATTGGCCAGCCAATCGGCCTCGCAGGCTTCCAGCGCGGCGTCGATCTCGTCGCCAGTAACGCCGTGCCCGCCGAGTTCGACACGGATTCGCTGCGGACCAAAGCCGGCCGATGCCCGCGTGCGAGCCAGCGCCACGGCGAACCGGGCATCGTTCTGAAAATCCTGCTCGCCCAGCTTTTCCAGCGCCGAGTCGGCCTCATCCGGCTCGACCTCGCGCTGGGTCAGCTTGCGCTTGAGCTCCTTGCGCGAGTGTTCGCGCCGTACCAAGAGACCCAGCGCCTTCTGATAGGCCGACGGCGGATCAATCGGCTTGCGCGATCTCACCTTTCACCTTTAATCGGTAAGCCGGAGGGCGGATCTCGATCCGCCACCGCAGTCGCGTCCATCGCCACCCCGCAGCGGCGCATCAAGATGCGCCCTCCAGCGAGATCCTCTGTGCCGAGGACAAGCCGATACATCAAGTCCAGCTCCGTCCGGTCCTGAGCCCTGAGCCCCAGGCCCTGAGCCCTGGCTTCACCCTCAGGCCTCAACCTCTTCCGAGGTTTCCTCGCCAATCACCAGATCCGGCACGAACTTCTCGCGCAGCTTTCCTTCCAGCTCCTTGGCCTTGTCCGGGTTGTCCTTCAGCCATTGGCGGGCGTTCTCCTTGCCCTGGCCGATGCGCTCGGTGCCGTAGCTGTACCAGGCGCCGGCCTTTTCGACCAGCTTGGCGCCCACGCCCATGTCGATCAGTTCGCCCTCGCGCGAAATGCCTTCGCCGTAGAGGATTTCGGTGATGACCTGCTTGAAAGGCGGCGCCATCTTGTTCTTGACCACCTTGATCTTGGTCTGGTTGCCAATAACTTCGTCGCCCTTCTTCACCGCACCGATGCGGCGGATGTCGAGACGTACCGAGGCATAGAACTTCAGCGCATTGCCGCCGGTGGTGGTTTCCGGATTCTGGCCGGGCATCATCATGCCGATCTTCATGCGCAGCTGGTTGATGAAGATCACCATGCAGTTGCTGCGCTTGATGTTGCCGGTCAGCTTGCGCAGTGCCTGGCTCATCAGGCGGGCCTGCAGGCCGACCTGCAGCTCGCCCATCTCGCCTTCGATCTCGGCGCGCGGGGTGAGTGCGGCGACCGAGTCGATCACCACCACGTCAATCGAATTGGAGCGCACCAGCATGTCGACGATCTCCAGCGCCTGCTCGCCGGTATCCGGCTGGCTGACCAGCAGGTCTTCGATGTTCACGCCCAGCTTCTGCGCATAGATGGGATCGAGCGCGTGCTCGGCATCAACGAAGGCAGCCGTGCCGCCCAGTTTCTGGCACTCGGCGATCACCTGCAGGGTGAGCGTGGTCTTGCCGGAGGATTCCGGCCCGTAGATCTCCACCACGCGGCCGCGCGGCAGGCCGCCGATGCCAAGTGCGATATCGAGCATCAATGAACCGGTGCCGATCACCTCGGCCGGTTCGGTGCTCTTGTCGCCCATGCGCATGACTGCGCCCTTGCCAAACTGCTTTTCGATCTGCGCCAGCGCGGCGGTGAGGGCGCGCTTCTTGTTGTCGTCCATGGTGGCTCCGTAGGTGGAATGTTGGTGGTTGCGGCCATTTGACGGCGCAAGGGTCTCAGGAGGTGAGACTGGCGGCCGGCAGGTTCCGCGCAGTGGCAAAGTATCCCACAGCGCGCGCAGACGCCGTCCGGGAAAGACTGAACGCGCTGTAGGAAATTTCTTCAGCACGCCGCTCAGGCGCGGGTTTGGCCGGCAATAGCCTGCCCATGCAGCCATTCAGCCAAGGTGATAGCCTCAGCTGGAGGTCAGCGGCGTGCTTGGATTCCAGCCCTGGCCGAGGTTCAAGCGCTGTGAACCGGCCCAGGGGGCGTCCAGATGGCTTGGAGTAGGTGCGCGCGCCTGGCGGAGGCGGCAAGGTCGAAGGAAGCGTCGGGCAGCGCCCGCGTTGACTGCCAGTGGCCAGGGATTGTTTCGTGTCTGCGAAAAGCCACGTCTAGCAGCCTGCTGATGCTGTTGCTGATCTGCGCACCGCTGCTGGCGCAAGAGGGCGATATCGAACTGCAGGTCAAGGAGCTGGAACACCTCAACGTCACCGGTACCCGGCTGGCTTCCGAGCAACAAATCCGGGCGTTTCTTGAAGACAGTCCGTTGCTGACCCGTGAACAGCGTTATCGCGTGACCCTGCTGGAGGCGCGCAACCTGGCGCTGGAAGGCCACGGCGATGAAGCGGTAGCGATGATGCGCAGGCTTATCGCTGAATCGGCGCCCAGGGCGCTGAAACTTCGCGCGCTGGTGCAGGCAACCAACGTTGCCACCAACCTTGGCGACTACGCCAGCGCGTTTGTGTGGTTGAAAGAGGCATTCAGCCTGCTCGACACAGCTGAACAGATTGACCCCCGGCTGCTCGGCCTTGCCTCCTATCTGCATGTGCGCGTTGGAGAGGAGCAGAAAGGCCTGGAATTTGCGGCCCAGGCGATTGCAACTACCCGCGAGGCTGGCGTTCCGCGCGACTACTGTATTGCGCTTTCAGATTATGGTCTGGCGCTCAGCCTGACGGGCGACGCTGCTGGCGCAGAAGCAACCCGGCGGGAACAGATCGACGCTTGCAACCGGGCCGCAGACCCGGTGTTTTCGGCTGATGCCCATCGCGGCGTCGGTCGGGCCCTGCTCGAGCAGGGCAAGGCGGCGGCAGCTCTGCCCTGGCTGCGGGATGCGATTTCGCGCTTCGATGCGGCGGGCTTTGCCAGCGGCTCGATGGAGGCGCGCATGCTGCTGGGCGAAGCACTGCTTGGTACGGGTGGCTCAACGGAGGAGGCCGCTGCGTTGCTCGAAGCAGTCGCACCCTACTTCGAGGGACGCCTGCATTGGGAAAACCACGAGCGTGCACAGCGCTTGCTCGGCGATGTCAGTGAACGCAACGGGAATTCCGCCAAGGCCTTGCAGCACCTGCGCAATGCGCTTGAAGCCGGCAAGCGGGCTGACAGCGAGGCCCGTGAGCGACGTCTGGCCTTTCTCCAGGTGGAATTTGATACCCGCCTCAAGGAACAGCAGATTGCCCTGCTGGAGAACCAGCGAGCACTGCAGGAATCAGAATTGCAGGCCTCCCGACGCAGCAACTGGATCAGGGCCCTGGGCATTACCAGCCTGGTGCTGGTGTCCTGATTGCTGATTCTTGTCGTCATCCGCTCGACCAGGGAGCGTCAGCTGTTTCGTGAACTCTCCGAGCACGATGGACTGACCGGCCTGTGCAATCACCAACATACCCTGCGTCTGGGGCAGCACGAGTTCGCACTCAGTCGAGCCAGCCTGCGGCCCTTCACCGCCATTGTCGCCGACATCGACCATTTCAAGCAGATCAACGACCGTTTTGGTCATGCTGCTGGCGATACCGTCCTGCGAACCCTGGGCCATCTGTTGCGCGAGGCCTTTCCGGCTACCGCCGTCATAGGACGCAGCGGCGGCGAAGAGTTCACCGTGCTGCTGCAGGCAACCGCCGAACAGGCGCGTTTCCTGATCGAGGACCTGCGCCAGCGCATCCTGCCGCTCAGCGCAGCCGGGCAGCGCATCGAGTACAGCCTGAGCTTTGGAGTGTGCGAAGCGAATCCACGGATAGCGCAGCTCGAGGACATCCTGCGCGAGGCCGACAAGGCCCTGTATGCCGCGAAACGAACCGGCCGCGACCGGATCGTCAACGCCGACGATATCGCCAGCATCGACCGACCCGCACCAGGACTGATCCTGGTAGGCAGTGGCCCGCAACCTCGGCAGCATCTCGGCATGCGAGCGGTACGCGATATCGAAGAGGCCGACTGCGTGTTCTGTCTGCTTCCCCACGCGGCCTTTCTGCAGATACAGGACTGTCGCCATGACGCGATCGACCTCACCCACCATCTGCGCGAAATAGCCGACGAGCCGTTTGATCCGCACCGCATCGAGGACGTGGTGATGGCCGCTGTGCGGACTGGCCAGCGCGCTTGCCTGGTTGTCTCGAACAGTCTGAGCGCGCTATCCCGGCAAGTGCTTCAGCGCGCCCGCCAGGAGGGCCATCGGGCGCGTTGGGAGGCCGGCATTTCGGCCGAGTCCATCGTCTTCGCCGATCTCGCCCTCGAGTCGACCGCACAGGGACTGCAGACGATCGATAGCCATCTTTTGGTCGAGCAGGAACGGCAGATCGACAATCGCAGCCAGCTGCTGCTGTGGTACACGCCGGCTCGCGTCGAACACGATGCCGCACACCCAAACAAGGAATGTCTCGCGCGATTGCAGGAAAGGCTGGAGATGGATTACCCCGCCGAACACGCGATCACCATCTACTTTCCAGGCAGCGCCAGCGAGCCGGCCTTCCGCACTCAGTCAGTGGCATTGTGCGAGTTGGGCAGGCAAAGACTGAACACACGATGCGCCTTGGTCATCTCGCCGCGCACAGATCAACTGACTGATATTCGCGGCGAACTGCGCGAGCTGCTGCGCGCATCCGGACAAGGCCATGCGGCGCGGGACAGCCAGCCTACTGGCGATGATCCAAATGACAGGTCAGAGCACTGACGCGCTGAACGGAACCATCGATACGTCAGCTTGAGCGATCCCGCGCATGAGGCTCATGCAGACAGGCTGTCAGGGATTGTACGTCCCAGGCACAAACAGCAGCTTCGAGAGTTACTCAGCCAACCGTCTCGATCAGGTCCATCAGTCCGAGCAGGGCCGCGGCCACCGTTTGCCGGCGCACCGACTCACGATCGCCAGCAAAGTGGAACACTCGCGCATCGGGATAACCGCCGCGCCGCTTCCAGCCAATCCATACCGTGCCAACCGGCTTGTCCACGGTTCCTCCGGTGGGACCGGCAATTCCGGTCACAGCGACGGCAATGGATGCGCCGGAGTTGATCAGGGCACCCGAGACCATCTCGATCACGGTCTCGCGGCTGACTGCGCCGTGCTCCATCAGGGTTTCAATGCGCACCCCCAGCAGGGCCTGCTTGGCCTCGTAGCTGTAGGCTGCCATGCCGCAGTCGAACCAGTCCGAGCAGCCGCTCACGTCGGTGACGGTCTTGGCGATCCATCCGCCGGTGCAGCTCTCGGCCGTAACCAGCATCAGGTGATGGGACTTCAGTGCCTTGCCGGTGGCCTCGGCCAGATCGTGCAGCGCGATGTCGTCAGGGGTGGTGGTGGCGTCCATGGCGGATAGACTAGCCGACCCCGCCGCGGCCTGACAGAGGTCGCCGTCGAACTCCTTTCTGCCGCCACCTCATGGCTACCACCGACACCTCCCAACATACCCCGCTGATGAAGCAGTTCTTCGCCGCCAAGGCGGAGTATCCGGACATCCTGCTGTTGTTCCGCATGGGGGATTTCTATGAGCTTTTCTACGACGATGCGCGCAAGGCGGCGCGCCTGCTCGATATCACCCTGACCCAGCGCGGCAGTTCGGCCGGCGCGCCCATTCCGATGGCCGGCGTGCCGGTACACGCCTACGAAGGCTATCTGGCGCGCCTGGTGGCGCTTGGCGAGTCGGTTGCGATCTGCGAGCAGATTGGCGATCCGGCCCTGGCCAAGGGCCTGGTGGAACGCAAGGTGGTGCGCATTGTCACGCCCGGCACGGTTACCGACGAAGCCCTGCTCCAGGAACGCCGCGACACGCTGCTGATGGCGGTATCGCGCGGCAAGACCGGCTTCGGTCTGGCCTGGGCGGACCTAGCCGGCGGACGCTTCCACGTCAACGAGGTGAACGACGTGGATGGCCTGCAGGCCGAACTGGCGCGGCTCGAGCCGGCCGAGCTGCTGGTGCCTGACGAAGATGGCTGGGGCGAAGTTATCGGCGAATGGCGCGGTTTGCGGCGCCGCCCGCCGTGGCTGTTCGATACGGAAGCCTGTCGCCGCCAGTTGCTGCGCTTTTTCGGGCTGCATGATCTGACCGCCTTCGGTCTGGAGGACAAGCCGCTGGCAGTTTCCGCCGCCGGCGCCCTGTTGGGGTACGTGGAAGAAACCCAGAAGCAACAGCTCCCGCATCTATCAGCGATCGCGCTGGAAGCAGCGCATGAAAGCATCGCGATGAACGCCGCCACTCGCCGCCATCTGGAGCTGGATTCGCGCATCGACGGCAATGTGAAGCACACCCTGCTGGGCGTGCTCGACAGCACCATCAGCCCGATGGGCGGGCGACTGCTGCGGCGCTGGCTGCATCGTCCGCTGCGCCGCCGCGACGTGGTTGAGCAGCGCCATCATGCGGTGCAGACCCTGATCGAATCGCGCGCCTTTGAAACCCTGCGCGAACGCTTTCGCGCGGTGGGTGACATTGAGCGGATTCTGACTCGCGTGGCGTTGCGTTCGGCGAGGCCGCGCGATCTGTCGACTCTGCGTGATGGGTTGGCGATGCTGCCGGAGATTCGGGGGTTGCTTTGCTCCCCTCTCCCGCCGGGGGAATCATCCGCTCGGAGCGAACTTGTCTCCCCTCTCCCGCTCGCGGGAGAGGGGTTGGGGGAGAGGGGCTTTGGCTCTTCCGTGGCAAACCTGAGAGCCCCTCTCCCCAACCCCTCTCCCGTGAACGGGAGAGGGGCTCTTACTCTTGGTGACTCCGGATCTTCCGCGGGGAGAGGGGCTCATGTGTTGGCCGACAGCCCCCGCCTCGCCGACCTCCACGCCGAACTCGGCCAGCACGCCGACACCGCCGACCTGCTGGCCCGTGCGGTAATGCCCCAGCCCGCACTCAAACTGGTCGACGGCGGCGTCATCGCCGACGGCTTCGATGCCGATCTCGACGAACTGCGGCGCCTCTCCACCCATGCCGATCAGTTCCTGGTCGATCTGGAAGTACGCGAGCGCGCCAGCAGCGGCATTGCCACGCTCAAGGTTGGTTACAACCGGGTGCATGGCTACTACATCGAGATCAGCAAGGGTCAGTCGGAACGCGCACCAATGCACTACACCCGCCGTCAGACCCTGACCAATGCCGAGCGCTACATCACCGGAGAACTCAAGGCCTTCGAGGACAAGGTGCTGTCGGCGCGTGACCGCTCACTGGCGCGCGAGAAGCAGCTCTACGAAGACCTGCTCGAATCCTTGAACCAGGTGCTCGAACCGCTCAAGCGCTGTGCCGCCGCGCTGGCCGAACTCGACGTACTGGCAGCCTTCGCCGAACGCGCCGAAGTGCTCGACTGGCGCCGACCGGAACTCGCTCACGAGCCTGGACTCGATATCCAGCGTGGCCGCCATCCGGTGGTCGAAGCAGTCCGCGAAGAGCCCTTTGAGCCCAATGATCTGCAGCTCGATCCCGAGCGCCGCCTGCTGGTCATCACCGGCCCAAACATGGGCGGCAAGAGCACCTTCATGCGCCAGGCTGCGCTGATCGTGCTGCTGGCGCATATCGGCAGCTTCGTGCCGGCCTCTGCGGCGCGCATCGGACCGGTCGACCGAATCCTGACACGCATCGGCGCGGGCGATGACCTGGCCAAGGGCCAGTCGACTTTCATGGTCGAGATGTCCGAGACCAGCTACATCCTGCACCATGCCAGTTCACAGTCCTTGGTGCTGATGGACGAGATCGGGCGCGGCACTTCGACCTACGACGGTCTCGCCCTGGCCAAGGCCTGCGCCTTGCACCTGGCCGGCGCCAACCGTGCCATGACCCTGTTCGCCACCCACTATTTCGAACTCACCGCGCTGGCAGAATCGGGCAGCGGCATCGCCAATGTGCATCTCGATGCGGTCGAGCACGGCGAGTCGCTGGTCTTCATGCACGCAGTGAAGGACGGCCCGGCGAATCGCAGTTTCGGACTGCAGGTCGCGGCCTTGGCTGGCCTGCCGAAAACCGTCGTGGCGCAGGCGCGGCGCTACCTCAAGGAACTTGAACAACGCAGCCGCGAAACTCCAGATACCTCGCCCGCTGCGCTGGAGCAACCCGCGCAACTCGGCCTGTTCAACGCGCCGGCGCCGGCGCTGGAAGCACTTGCCGCGATTGATCCCGACGAACTGACTCCCAAGCAGGCTCTGGAAGCTCTTTACCGGCTGCGAAGCATGCTTTCGTAGGGTGGGCCTTGGCCCACCGCGCGCAATGCCCGGGTGGAGGCGAACGATGAGGTCACGGTGTGCCAAGGCACACCCTACGACTCCGCGCCGGGATCAGACGTTCGGCGCGACTGCCCGCTCGATCACCAATGCACGTCGTAGCCCCACCAATTGATCGGTGCCCAGTAAGCGCTCGCGCTAGCGCTCCGACTCAACCGGCCCCAGATGCTGGTCAAGCCAGTCCAGGATCACGCCCATGATCTCCTGCTGACGCGGCGGAACGTGGCCGCCATCGAACAGGAACATCGACTTGTCTTCTGGCGCGGTGCCAAGGCGGTCGAACAGTGGCTGCTGGCTTGTTTCCAGCGGATTCATGAAATCGTGGCGTCCGCCGATCATCAGCACCGGCTGACGGATGCGCGGCGCGAAGTTGATGGCATCGATTTCGGGCGCGGTCCGCTGCGGACTCAAGCCCGAGGCTTGCAGTATTCCCACGGCAAAGCGCGGTTCCACTGCCAACATCGTGATCCCCGCGTTGGCGCCCAGGCTCACGCCGTAGTACCCGATGCGTTGCGCATCAAGCTCAGGTCGCGTCTGCAGGAAATCCATCACCCGTCCGGCGTCCTTGCTCCAGTTTGGCCGCATTGCGCGCCGCGCCTGCGGCCCGGCATCGGATGGCATACGCCGCGAATAGGTCCCGTAGAACTCGGGAAAAGCCAGCGCCCGCCCGGAGCGCGGCAGGAAAGCGAAATCACGTGTGCCGGTCTGCTTGATGTCCTGCTGCAACAAGGCCACTGCCGGCGGGCCATACACCAACACCTGGTAGGGCGGGCTGGCATTGCGCGGAAGGTACAGCCTGAGCCGGAATGACTCGCCGTTGTAATCGGCCTGCAGCAACCACGTCTGCAGACGCCAGTGCTCGGTTTCGACGTCGTCCAGCATCCGAGGTGGCTCACGCGCCGGATCGTGTGCGTACTGTCGCGCCAGCACAGCGAAGACGTCGTCGGATACGGGCGGCGGGAAATCGGGCGCTGCCGTATCTGGTAGTGATAGCAGCGCTGGGGACGGAAGCGCATCGATGCGTGCGCAACGGAAGCCGATATGCGGGCTGCGGACGAAGGGATCCTCGCCATCGAGGTCGTTGAACAGGTAAGTCGGCGAAGCCCAGTGTCCACCCAGCGCCAGGCGATGCGTGTCGCGCCCGGTGACCACCCATTCCGCCACGTTGCCGGCCAGGTCGTGGTTGCCAAAGGGACTCAAGGCCTCGCGACTGGCCACTGGCACCGTGCCCTGACCATCGAAGTTGCTGAAGTTCAGCACATCGGAATGCAGGTCGTGTCCCGCGGCCCGCATCCAGTGATGTGCCGTCGGCAATGATTTCCCAACGAAACGCGCGTACGCCATCGCCTCGAACCAGCTGACGCCCGCCACCGGATGCTCGCCCTGCCCGTCCGGGTGGCGACCGAGCTCCCAGCCCGCCGGACCTGGTCGGCCCGTGCTGTCGCGAAACAGGACCATGGCAACACCGAAATCGAGAATCTGCCCGTCGCGCTGCATGGGATCGGTCCAGAACTCTGGACGCTCGTAGCCACCAGCATCAACGAAAGCCTGGAACTGCGCATTGGTTACCTCGGCCCGATCCAGCCAGAAAGGTTCAAGCGTCGCAGGAGCGAGGCCACGCCGGCCGAACTCGCCGCCAGCGACCCGCACCATGCCGTCGGGCGCGTCCTGCGATGGCGTCAGCACCACGTTTTCGATATCACCACGCGTGGCGCGTTCGAGTGCTTGATAACCTTCCATTTCCACGCGCCAACGCACGTGCCCCATCACGAAATGGAAAGGCTCCTGATTGGACTGGCCAAGCTCAATCCATTCCGACTCGGGGCGCGGGTAGGCCTTGATCCAGAAGCGCGCCCCAGGTGGCTCACTGCGCAACGCACCCTTGAGGCTCAGGTCAGACCACCACTGAGCCAGCTCCGGGTCCTGCGGAAAGCGCGAGGCCAATTGCCGCAGCAGGCCGTAGGCCTCGACTTCGTGATCGATGTCGGTCAGACGATGCAGTTCCGCAATACCCTGCGCACGCGCCGCGGCTTCCTTCCTTGCCTGCAGGCTCTGCCAAGCCAGCACAGCCAGCAGCAATCCCATGATTCCCAGCACCGGCAACAGCACTGCAGGGCGCAGCAGGCGTGCCGAGAGCGTGCTGCGTTGCCGCCAATTCGCTTCAATCCGGCGCAACTGCACGAGCACTTCGCCTGCGTCGGCCGGGCGCTGGGCGGGATTCTTCTGCAGGCACTGTTCCAGCAGCTTCACCAGTGACTTCGGACAATGCCCGCAATACCTGGCTACCGGCTCAGGCCTGTCACGCAAAATGGCGCTCATCAGTCCAGCGGTGCTGGATGACTGGAAGGCGCGTCGTCCACTGAGCAATTCGTAGAGCAGCAGGCCGAGCGCAAACACATCGGTTCGCGCGTCGACAGCGCGGCCCTCGATCTGCTCGGGCGCCATGTAGGCTGGCGTGCCCAGCACCACGCCGGTTGCGGTCTGCGGGTTCTGGGCGCGGGTGGTCACATCTTTGGCAAGAGTCGGGGCCTCGGTCAGCTTGGCAAGGCCGAAATCCAGCAGCTTGACCAGTCCAGACGCCGTCTGCATCACGTTGGCCGGCTTCAGATCACGGTGCACGATGCCGGCGGCATGTGCCGCTGCCAAGGCCGAAGCCACCGGAATCCCGATGCGCAGGGCCAGCTCCACGCCCGAGTCGCCGCGGGCCAGCAGGTCCGCAACCTGCTCGCCTTCGACGTACTCCATCGCGATGAAATCAAGCCCTTCCTCGCCGTCCCGGCCGATGTCGTAGACCGTCACGATATTCGGGTGATTCAGGGCAGAGGCCGCCTGGGCTTCCTGCACGAAGCGGCGACGCTGCTCGGAATCGGCCAGGCCGCCGTCGCGCAGCGTCTTGATCGCCAGAGTGCGGCCCAGGCGCTCATCGCGCGCCAGATACACCGTACCCATGCCGCCTTCGCCAATCCGGTTCAACAACAGGTAGTGCGAGAGCCGCGACTCGGACATGTGCTGCCCACCCCCCAATGGCCAGACCACAGCCTGCGTTCGCAGGCTATGCCGCCATCTTGTAGCCGGTCAAGCGACGGCTCAGCATGCTGCGCGGCTGAACGCGCGCTGTCTCAGCCCGCCGTCGTTGCTATACTCCGCGGCGGTCGCGGTCCGCTTCGGGCCCGCCTCGCCTTTCCGCTCCACTTTCCTTGGGGGTTTTTTCGAATGCTGATCGAGCATGGTTTCACGCTGGCCCTGATCTGCGCCGGGGTCGCGATTGTTTACGGAATACTTGCCGCACGCTGGATTCTCGCCAAGCCAACCGGCAATGAGCGGATGCAGACCATCGCCGCCGCCATCCAGGAAGGCGCCGGCGCCTACCTGCGCCGCCAGTACACCACCATCGCCATTGTCGGCGCGGTGCTGTTCCTGCTGATCGGCTTCGTGCCGGGTCTGGGCTGGCCCACCGCCATCGGCTTCCTGATCGGCGCGGTGCTGTCCGGCCTCGCCGGCTTCATCGGCATGTTCGTGTCGGTGCGCGCCAATGTGCGCACCACGCAGGCTGCGACAGTCGGCTTGAATGCCGCACTGCAGGTCAGCTTCATCGGGGGCGCCATCACGGGTCTGCTGGTGGTGGGTCTGGGTCTGCTCGGCGTAGTCGGCTACTTCATGTACGTGATGCAGGGCGAGACCTCGGCCGAGGCTGTGCAGGCCGCCTTGCAGCCGATGATCGGCCTGGCCTTCGGCTCCTCGCTGATTTCTATCTTCGCGCGACTTGGCGGCGGCATCTTCACCAAGGGTGCCGACGTCGGCGCTGATCTGGTGGGCAAGGTCGAAGCCGGCATCCCGGAAGATGACCCGCGCAACCCGGCGGTGATCGCCGACAACGTCGGCGACAACGTTGGCGACTGCGCCGGCATGGCGGCCGACCTGTTCGAAACCTATGCCGTCACCATCATCGCCTCGATGCTGATCGCCGGTATCAGCTACGCCACCTACGGCTGGGCCGGCGTGATGCTGCCGCTGGTGCTGGGCGCGGTGTCGATCCTGGCTTCGGTGGTCGGCACCTTCTTCGTCAAGGTCAAGGAAGGCGGCAAGATCATGGCCGCGCTGTACCGCGGCCTGGCCGTGTCTGGCGTGCTCGCTGCAATCGCCTTCTACTTTGTCACCCAGAACCTGCTGCCCGACAACGGCATGCCGCTGTTCTGGTGCGCGATGATCGGCCTGGTACTGACCGCCGCCATGGTGGTGATCACCGAGTATTACACCTCGACCGAGTACGCCCCGGTGCGTGATATTGCGAAGGCCTCCGAAACTGGCCACGGCACCAACGTGATTGCCGGCTTGGCAGTGTCGATGAAGTCGACCGCCCTGCCCGCCTTGGCCGTGGTTGCCGCCATCTGGACCACCTACGAGCTTGCCGGCCTGATGGGTATCGCGATCGCCGCCACCTCGATGCTGTCGATGGCCGGCATGATCGTGGCGCTCGACGCCTACGGCCCGATCACCGACAACGCCGGCGGCATTGCCGAGATGAGTGGCATGGATCCGGAGATCCGCAAGACCACCGACGCGCTCGACGCGGTCGGCAACACCACCAAGGCCGTGACCAAGGGTTACGCGATCGGTTCGGCCGGCCTCGCTGCGCTGGTACTGTTTGCCGACTACGCGCACAAGCTGACCGAGTCCGGCAAGGCGATCAACTTCTCGATCGACAACCCGAACGTGGTGATCGGCCTGCTGATCGGCGGCATGATTCCCTACCTGTTCGGTGCCTTCGCCATGCAGGCCGTGGGCCGCGCCGCCAGCAGCGTGGTGGAGGAAGTGCGCCGCCAGTTCCGCGAAATCCCCGGCATCATGGAAGGCACCGGCAAGCCGCAGTACGACAAGGCTGTCGACCTGCTGACCAAGGCTGCGATCCGCGAAATGATCCTGCCCTCGATGATCCCGCTGGTGCTGCCGGTGCTGGTCGGCTACTTCATCGGCGCCGACGCACTCGGTGGCCTGCTGATGGGCACCATCGTCACCGGCCTGTTCGTCGCCATCTCCATGTGCACCGGCGGCGGCGCCTGGGACAACGCCAAGAAGTACATCGAGGAAGGCCACCACGGCGGCAAGGGTTCCGAAGCCCACAAGGCCTCGGTCACCGGCGACACCGTCGGCGATCCGTACAAGGACACCGCCGGCCCGGCGATCAATCCGCTGATCAAGGTCACCAACATCGTGGCCCTGCTGCTGGTTCCCTTGCTCTGATGAGGTAGGGTGCGCCTTGGCGCACCGCTGCACGGTCTAGTTTCGGTGCGCCAAGGCGCACCCTATATGGATGCTGCGGCAGAGGTCAGACGCCAACTATCAGGCGTCGGTTGCAATCACGAAGCCCCGGTTAGCCGGGGCTTCGTCGTTTGAGGGGCAAGCAGGTGGCTTTCCGGCTCCGGCCTTTCTGTGGACTGCGATCACGTCAAGTGTGCGCTGCTGCGCGTTGCGGTCGACAAGCGATTGCTGCCGACCCGTCAACCCCGTACCGTCGCCCTTCAATCATGGTCACGAGAAAATCATGCTCCGAACCAAGCGTTCTTCACGTTCGAGCATGTTGCACCATGGGCTTGAAGACGTCGCTAGTCTGGGCAGCACCATGGAACTCCGAAGCCTGATTCGCCTGGCAGGAATGTTGGCCCTGTTCCTGATGCTGTTCTCGCCAGTCTTAGCGCGTGCCCAGTTTCTGGACCCCTCCCTCGTTAGCTTTGCCCCAGGTCCGCCCGTCGCCGATCGACCCTTCGAGATGGTGATGCTGGTGATTCCATGCCTGACGGGCTACCTGTCCTCCGAGGGTGCAATGGTGAGCGTTGCGGATGAGGTGATCGAGGTTACGGCTCGATGGTCGCCTCTATACCTTTGCCCACCGACCCAGATCTACGAGATCGAGATCCCCATCCCTCCCCTGGCTGCGGGCCAATACGAAGTCCGCTTGGTTGGACAAGACATGGATGATCCCAAGCTGCCCCGTCTCTTGATCGCCACCAGCGTCGAAGTAGTGCCGCAGAACCTCGCCATCAACCGACCTATCCAGATCCCCGCATCCTCTCCCGCCTGGCTGGCCCTGCTTGTTGCCGCGCTGTTTCTGCTGGGTGTCTCGCGCAAGCCAAAGGCCGCTTGAGCGTCAGAATCAACTTCCGCCGCACGCGACACGCGTGCCCTGCAGAAAGCAGCGCACCGGCCCCGCTCTTTCTGTAGGGCAAGCCTGTGGCTTGCCGCCGCAGATCCAGTCCCGGCGGCACGCGACACGCGTGCCCTGCAGAAAGCAGCGCACCGGCTCCGCTCTTTCTGTAGGTCAAGCCTGTGGCTTGCCGCCGCAGATCCAGTCCCGGCGGCACGCGACACGCGTGCCCTACAGAAAGCAGCGCACCGGCTCCGCTCTTTCTGTAGGGCAAGCCTGTGGCTTGCCGCCGCAGATCCAGTCCCCGCGGCACGCGACACGCGTGCCCTTCAGAAAGCAGCGCACCGGCTCCGCTCTTTCTGTAGGGCAAGCCTGTGGCTTGCCGCCGCAGATCCGGTCCCCGCGGCACGCGACACGCGTGCCCTACAGGGGCGGGGCCCATGCTTCGATTTAGCTGTAGGGGGACCTCATCAATCCCGCCGCTCAAGCGTGCCGAACAGGACGTCGAAGATCGGATAGCTGATGTTGAAGTTGATCCGCGCCATGCGGCTGGGATCGTGGTGCAGGGTGTGCAGCCAGCGCAGGCGGCGGATCAGGGCGCGGCGGCCGAGCCAGGATTCGGGCGGCAGGTGGTAGGCGAAATGCAGGATCTCGTAGTTCAGGAAATAGGCCACGCCGGTGGCGATAAACAGCCAGGCGACGTTGGCCGAGATCGCCCAGTCCAGCAGCAGCCAGACCGGCAGGCCGAAGCCGCCGAAAAAGAAGATCACCAACAGCGGTGGAAACAAGACCGCGCGCACGTCGATCCGCTGACCGAAGGCCATGTGCTCGTGGTTGAAAAAGCGATGGTGCTGACCGGCGTGCCGTTTGTAGATCATGCCCATGCCCGGAAAGCGCCGGTGCATCGGAAAGCGGTGCCCCAGGTACTCGGCCAGATTGGCGTAGAGGAAGGCCAGCGGCACGGCTAGCCACTCCATGGGCTGCACGGCATCAAATTGCCAGAGACACCCCGCCAAGGCCAGGCCGCCGCCACCGAAGGTGAACAGCAAGTGCAGCCAAGGTCGATAGCCGCGCGGAATCTCTTCGGCGCGATAGCGCTCGCGGTAGGTTTCGAGGTGTTCGCTGTTCGGGCTCACGCGCCCAGTTTACGTCGCCAAGCCGCGGCCTCACCATCAACCCTATGCGCAAGATCGTGCACGTCGACATGGACGCCTTCTACGCCTCGGTCGAACAGCGCGACGACCCTGCCCTGCGCGGGCGTCCGGTGGTAGTGGCCTGGCGCGGGCAGCGTTCGGTGGTCTGCGCGGCTTCCTACGAGGCGCGCAAGTTCGGGGTGCGCTCGGCCATGCCGGCGATTCGCGCCGAGCGACTTTGCCCGGGTGCGGTATTCGTGCCGCCCGACTTCATCCGCTACAAGCAGGCGTCCCAGCACGTCCGGCAGATCTTTGCCCGGCACACTGAACTGATCGAACCCTTGTCGCTCGATGAAGCCTATCTCGACGTGACCCGGAACCACCTTGGTCTTGCAACGGCAACCGCTGTCGCCACGCATATCCGCGATGCGATCCGCGAGGAGTTGAAGCTGACCGCCTCGGCCGGCATCGCGCCCAACAAGTTTCTTGCCAAGATTGCTTCCGATTGGCGCAAGCCGGACGGCCAGTACGTCATCCGACCGGAACGCGCGATCAGCTTTCTGACCCCATTGCCGGTTGGCCGCTTGCCGGGCGTTGGCAAGGTGATGGAGCAGCGCCTGCATGCCCTGGGCTTGCGACGCGTGGGCGACCTGCGTGCCTGCAGCGCGGCCGAGCTTCAATCGCATTTCGGCAGTTGGGGGCTGCGACTTCATCAGCTTTCGCTGGGACAGGACGAGCGGCCGGTCGAACCGGAGCGGCCCACTCAATCGGTGTCCTCCGAGGATACCTTCGCCGAAGACTTGCCAATTACCGAACTGGAGTCGGCAATCCGCCAACTGGCAGACAAGACCTGGCAGGCAGCGCGACGCAGCGGCCGCACCGCACGCACCGTGGTATTGAAGCTCAAGACATCCGACTTCCGCCTGCTCACCCGCAGCTTGAGCCCGCCACACCCACCATGCAGCGGAGTCGAACTCGGCGAGATCGCGCTGGCCCTGCGCGAAAGGGTCGAACTTCCGGCCCACACCCGCTACCGCCTGGTTGGCGTGGGCCTGGCGAACTTCCTCGATGATGACGAGGCCATGCCGCAGCCCGAGCTGTTCGAGTAGAGTCTGCGCCATGTGCGGACGCTTCACCCAGGTCGCAAGCTGGTCGGACGTGCTGGCCTTTTCCCAGCCGATGAGCCTGCTGTTGCCTGCACAGGATCTCGAGCCGCATTACAACATCGCGCCCAGCATGCCGGCCTGGACCATCGTCGCCTATCCCGAGGGCGGAGAAGCACGCCCGATGCGCTGGGGTCTGCTGCCGCATTGGGCCAAGGATGAGAAGCTGGCCTGGTCGACCTTCAACGCGCGGGTTGAAACCGCAGCCACCAAGCCGGCCTTCCGCGCTGCATGGAAGGAACGGCGCTGCCTGGTGCCCGCTTCGGGCTACTTCGAATGGCGCCAGGAAGGCGAGGTCAAGCAGCCGTACTACATCCATGCCGTGGGACAGGCGCTGCTGATGTTCGCCGGCCTGTGGGAACCGGCACGCGATGAACGCCCCGAGACATTTTCCATCCTGACCCGCGAAGCCGAAGACCCGGTGAAAGAATTGCACTCACGCATGCCGCTGATGCTGGAAGCGGGCTTTCTGCACGACTGGTTGCACGGTTCCATCCAGCAGGCCGGCGCCATGGCCGTGGCTGCGGCGCCGCCAAAGCTGCGTTTTCATTCGGTCGACCGCGCGGTGGGAAATCCGCGCAGTCAGGGCCCACGACTGATTGAGCCGGTATGAAAGAGCGGGCCTGCATCATTCAACTGCGCTCAACCCGGTTTCGTCCGCGGTGTTTGGCCTGGTAAAGCGCCGCGTCGGTGCGCTCGATCAGGCTCTGACCAGACTGGGTTGTGTCCGGCCCGAACTGAGCCACTCCGATGCTGATGGTGTTGCCTCCACAGCCACTTTCGACCGCTGCGCGCAGGCGCTCGGCCATCTGCAGCGCCGCGTCCAGGCTGCAACGCTGCGCCACCAGAGCGAACTCTTCGCCGCCATAACGCGCAACGAGGGTGTCGCCGCGCACGTTGCCGATCAACACCTGCGCAATGCACACCAGCATCTCATCGCCGGCCAGATGGCCGTGGCTGTCGTTGAACTCCTTGAAGTGATCCACGTCGCAAAGCAACAGACATAGCTCGCTGCCATCGGCATGGCTGTGACGAATCGCCTTGGCCAGATGCTGATCGAACAGTCGGCGATTGGCGACGCCGGTCAGTCCGTCTCGTTCGGCCAGGTCGCGCAGTCGCACATTCGCCTGTTCCAGGTCGAAGGTGCGTTGACGCACCAGCTGATCCAGCTCGATGTTCTGTCGTGCCAAGCGCTTGGCGCGCCGCCGGTAGCGCCGACTGAATACCAGCCCGGCGAGCAGGGCCAGCAAGGTGCCCGCCAGCACCTGCAGGGTTCGCCTCTCATACCAGCGCGGCACCACGGTCAGCATGAAGGAAACACCATCGTGATGCTGCCCACGCTGACGCCGAGCCTGGTATTGCAGCTCATAACTGCCCGCATCCAGGGCCGCAACGGTGAAGCTGGAAAGACCGCTCCACTCGCTCCAGCCTTCGCCCAAGCCAAGCAAGCGGAAACGGTATTGCGGCTTGGCACCCGTGGCGAAGTGGGGGTATCCGACCTGGAATCGCAGCACACCGGCCCATCCATCCAGCACGGCTGGCTCATCGAGATTCAACATCCTGGGTGAACCCTGCTCCGGCTCCACCATTACCGAAGACAGGCGCGGCACGATGGGGCTTGCCTCGCTGCGCACGGGCGGCGGCGAGCCAAGCAACAGCTGGCCGTTGCCACCCACCAGAACGCCGCCGTCGTCGAGCAGTTCCAGAACGGTGAGCGGACCGTCGCCTGGCGCGGCCGAGAAAACCAGTGACCACGGGCCACCGGGCGGCTGCGCATAAACGTTCGCAAAACTGATCGCCCAGCGCGTTCCGTCGCTCGCCTGCTCGAACACCAGCATCTCACTGGTTTGACGCAACTCATCCAGACCACCGAGCGATTCGGGCACGGCGCTGTCGCCTTCCCAGCGCTGGATGCCGTCAGGTGTGGAGATCAGCACGGTATCGCCCAAGCGACTGACATTGGCGGTGCTGCCCAGACCCACAGGCTGCATCTGCAGGGCAGGAATCGTTCCGCCTTCCTCGCTGAGCCGTGCCAGGGCCAGCCCGCTGCCGGAAACACCGATCAGCAACTGCCCGTTGTCCAGTTCGACCATCGAGTTGACCAACTCACCGGGCATTTCCAGCCGGGTCTGAACGCGCCATCCGAAGTCGCCACGCTGCAACAGCGCCAGACCGTGCTCGGTTCCAACCCACACACGATTTGGATTCAGGCGTGAACGCAGCAGCATGCGCGGATACAGATCGTCCGGCGGCAACGGCCTCACGCTGCCATCGGGCAGTACTTCACGCAGCCCGTAGGATTCCGCCAGCAGCAGGCCGTCGTCCAGCGCCAGCAGATCCCAGGCCTCGGACACCGTCCATGGCTGCGGCACAAAGGACCCCACTGGAATTCCATCCGGCGCCGCCGCCGCAAACGCACCGGCTTCGGTTTGCAGCCACAAGCGTCCCTGGTGACGCAGGATGCCGTGCACTGCACCGCGCAGACCGTCATCGGCCGAATAGCGCAGCCAGGGGGTCGATTGATCGACACGAGCCAGACCCAGCGCATCGACCACAAGCAGGGCAGCGTCACGATCGTAGTGCAGATCGCTGATGTATCCGCCGCCCAGGCGCATCGCTTCGAAACCCTGCTGCTGCGCATCGAGCACCCGCAGCACGCCGTCATCGCCGCCAAAGATCACGCGACCATCCGGCGCTGCCAGCGAGGTGGTGAGATGATCCAGGTGACTGCGTGGCGGCTGCGGGGAAATCGGCTCCCAGGCATCGCCCGACCCAAGCGCCAGGCGTGGTTCGATGTCGTGCAACAGCATCCGGCCATTGCCGACGTGTTGCAGATTGTAGACCAGACGTTCGCCAAACTCGGTGCCTCCGGGCACCGGCCGGAGCTGGCCATCAATCAGGCGATGCATGCCGCCACCTTCGCCGCGCAGTTGCAGCAGCAGGCCCTGTGCATCGCTGATCATCGAACCCAAGCGACCCGGATGATGCCAGTGACGCACCGGCTCGGTGTCGTGCCGATACAGGATCAGATCACGCAGGGCGCCAAAATAGATGCCCTCGTCGCGCTCCAGCACCCGCCAGATATCCATGTACCGATAGTCCGGCGCCATGCCAGGCGGGCGCTGCAGCACGCGTAGCACGTCCCGGCCGTCGCGCTGACGCTCCACCACCCCGACGAAGTCGAATCCGCCGACCCATACCCGGCCATGGCGATCGGTATGCAGGGCCCGCACCGGGCCCTCATTGGGAATCTCGATGCTGCGCCACTCGCCACCATCGTTGCGCAATAGCGAGCCGGTTCCACCCAGGAAGATCGATCGGTCTGGGCCCTGTGTCACCGAGAAGAACTGCGGAAAGACCGGCAGATCAGGGGTCATGCGGTTGGCCACCAGTTCGACTGCTGCGACCGGAGTCAGCAACAGGCAAAGTGTCGCTATGCCGAACCCCATCACGCGTCGAAACACTCCAGCCCCCTGCTTGCCTGCCGACGGTCGTTTCCTACTTCCGGATCATAGACCACCCTGCGCGGACGAAGGCATCAACCATTGCAGCACCTGCTCAACCACGGGCTGAGGCTCTTTCAGCCAGCCAAAGTGGTCAGCACGCTGCTCGGCGAAGCTGGAGGCATGAAGTTCGACACGCTGCCAGTCGGCCTTCGGTGTCTTCTGCTGAAGCAAGTCGACTGCACCACTCGGAACCAGGGCATCGTCCGCCATGTGCAGCATCCTGATCGGACCGGTGTAGCGCTGCAGGTCCAGTTCCGCGTTCCAGGGCAACGATGCCAGGCGATAGTCTCCACGCCGCCCGGTGCGCGCCCAGTCACGCATCAATCGCGCCGCCTCGCGACCGGCGAAACCCAGTCGCTGCCCGGGGTAGTGCCCGACTATCAAGCTCACCAGTGGCACAGCCAGCATGAAAGCGAGAATACCCAGTGCCTTGAGACCACCAAAGGCGCGCCAGTGCGGCTGACCACTGGCGATCAGCAGGCTGCCTTTTACCGACTCCGGCTGGCGCGCCGCGTGCAGCAGGGCCAACTGGCCGCCAAGACTGTGTCCGCCTATCCACCAGTCGCGATCCGGCTGACTGGACTTGGCCTGCGCCAATGCCGTCGGAATATCTTCGAGCAGCAGCTCGCGGTAGCCCCAGTCGCACGCGCGAGAAGCGCGTAGCGGACTACTGCCCAGTCCACGCCACTCATGCACCACGATTTCGATACCCGCGACGCGCAGTGCGTCGGCGAAGCGCTGGTTGGGCCGAACTCCCACTCCCAAGGCGGGCAGCCAAAGGACCGCCGGGCGATTCAACTTCGACATGACAGGGATCCTTGAGGGGCTGGTGGCGATTCCTTCACCTGGCCCGCACGCTGATGAACCGTAATGCGCTACTCAGTGTCCCGCGACATCAAGCAGGCGCTGCTCGGAGGTGATCCGCAAGTGTTTGCCGCGTACCGAGATCGCACCATCGTCGGCCAGCTTTGAAAACGCACGGCTGACTGTTTCGATCACCAGACCAAGGTAGTTGGCAATGTCTTCACGGCTCATCGGCAGGGTGAAGGCATCGTGCGGACGAGCCAGCAGTCGGTAGCGCTCGGATATGGAGTGCAGGAGCAGTGCAACCCGCTCCACCGCGTGCTTGCGTCCCATCATCGCCAGGTGCGAGTGATCCTGATCGGTTCCGCGCCCGATGACCCGCATCAACTGGCGCTGCAGCCCGGGCACCTGTGCCGCAATCTGCTGCAACTGGGTATAGGGAACTTCGCAAACTGTTGCCGATTCCAGCGCCTCGGCTTCGCAGCGGTGGCGCTCCGTACCGAGCGCATCAAGCCCGATCAACTCGCCCGGCAGGTGAAAGCCGATGATCTGTGCGGTGCCGTCTTCGCTCAGCGTGGTGGTTTTGAAGGCCCCGTCGCGCGCCACAAAAAGCGCCGCCAGCGGGGTCCCCACGCCAAACAGGCGTTCGCCCCGCTGCAGCGGGCGACGATTGCGCACAATGCTGTCGAGGCGATCCAGGTCTCCCGAGCCTATGGATGCCGGAAGACACAGTTGCTGCAGGGAACACTTCGCACAGCTGTTGCGCAACAGGCCGAGATCAATTATCTGCGCCGTTTCACGACTCATCCGTTCATTCGTCCTGTTGCCACACGCTATCCATTCGTCAGCGTACGTTGTAACAGTTTAATCCAGCGTGACGAAGTCGCCGTCTTAGACGATGGTCGAATTGCAACAATCATCCTGATGTCTGGCAAGCAAGGCGGCCAGCATAGCGACTTTCGCGATGGCGGCATGGGATGCCGCCCTACGGATGCGCCGTCGTAGGTCGGCACCCTGTGCCGACATCGACCCAGGCCGTGTGTTGAGCCCCTCACCCGAGCCTTCGGCCCACCCTCTCCCGCGCGCGGGAGTTGAGGAGCAATGATGGCGGCATCGGATGCCGCCCTACGGATGCGCCGTCGTAGGTCGGCACCCCTGTGCCGACATCGACCCAGGCCGTGTGTTGAGCCCCTCACCCGAGCCTTCGGCCAACCCTCTCCCGCGCGCGGGAGTTGAGGAGCAATGATGGCGGCATGGGATGCCGCCCTACGGATGCGCCGTCGTAGGTCGGCACCCCTGTGCCGACATCGACCCAAGCCGTGGGTTGAGCCCCTCACCCGAGCCTTCGGCCCACCCTCTCCCGCGCGCGGGAGAGGGGAACGCCGGAAGCCTCTCGCAGACTCCAACCTACTCCGATTTCCCCACCGTCCAGCGCTGCAGCCAGGCATTCACCGTGTCATGCCACTGGATGCTGTTCTGCGGCTTCAAGACCCAATGGTTCTCATCCGGGAAGTACAGGAATTCGCTGGGAACCCCACGCCGCTGCAAGGCGGTGTACGCAGCAAGGCCCTGTTCCAGCGGCACGCGATAGTCCAGTTGGCCATGGATCACCAGCATCGGCGTCTTCCACTTGCCGACATGGTTCACCGGATTGTGTTTTTCGAAGTTCTCGGGCACCTGGAACTGCGGTCCGCCCTGCTCCCACTCCGGGAACCAGAGCTCTTCGGTACTGTAGTACATGCTGCGCTGGTCGAACACGCCATCGTGGTTGACCAGACAGGCGAAACCATTCGGCCAGTTGCCGGCGATCCAGTTGATCATGAAGCCGCCATAGCTGGCGCCCAGCGCGCAGGCACGCTTGCTGTCCAGGAACGGGAATTTCGCCTGCGCTGCCGCCCAACCCTTTTGCAGATCTTCGAGCGGCTTGCCGCCCCAGTCGCCCGAAATGGAATCGGTAAAGGCCTGGCCATAGCCGGTTGAGCCGTGGAAATCGATGAACACCACGGCGAAGCCCTTGCCGGCATAGGTCTGCGGGTTCCAGCGGTAGTGGAAGCTGTTGCCCATCGAGCCCTGCGGGCCACCGTGAATGATGAAGGCCACCGGATAGGTCTTGCCGGATTCAAAGTTCCACGGCTTCATCACGTAGCCATGCACGGTCTCATCGTTCGCGCCGGGAAAGCGGAACTGTTCGAATTCGCCAAGGCGTACGTCAGCAAGGCGCGCAGTATTGAACTGCGTGACGCGGCGTTCGCCCTTGCCATTCAGGCGTGCGTTGAACAGATCAGCAGGCGAACTCAGCGTGTCGCGCGCAAACACGATCGTGCTGCCACCGACGCTGAAACTGCTGACGTTGCCGCCGCCAGCAATCGCTTGCACATCGCCGCGCGCGATGTCCACCGCCACCAGCGGGCGCTGCCCGAGTTCGCTGACCGTGGTGTAGATCCACTTGCCGTCCGGCGAAAGCGTGATGCCATCCGGCGACGCGTCCCACTCCTTGGCGATCTCGCGCCGCTCGCCACTGGACAGATCGAGCGCCATCAGGGCGAAGCGGTCGGCTTCGAAACCGGGCCGGCGCATGGCACGGTAATACAGCGTCTTGCCGTCGCCCGAGAACACCGGATCAGCGTCCCAGGCCGGATTGTCGGCCGTCAGATTGCGCGCTGCAGTTCCAGCCCGCAGCGACACCAGCCAGATATCGAAATTGGTTGACCAGGGCTCGTCGACCGTGGCGGCACGCACGCTGACGGCGAGCTGCTGACCGTCCGGCGCCCAGGCATAGTCGGCATTGCCACCGAAGGGCTTGTGCGGTACGTCGCCAGCGGCGCCGACAGCCAGCTTGGCCGGCTCGCCGCCGACCTTGCCATCACGTAGCGGCGCGACAAACAGTTGTGCCTGGCGGCCATCCTTCCAGGTATCCCAGTGGCGCACGAACAACTGGCTGTAATGCTGGCCGCTGGCCTTCTGCTCCTTCTTTGCATCGAGCCGCTGACGAGTGCAGGCAAGCGCGTCGCAATCCGGGAACACCTCGAAACTCAGCGCGACCTGGCCGGCGTCCGGCGACAGCTTGTAGCTGCCAACGTCGAGCACAAAGTCGGTGATCTGCCGGGGCTCGCCGCCATCGATCCCGGTTGACCAGAGTTGGTTGCTGCCCGCTTTCGAAGACAGGAAATACACTGTTCCGTCGGGCGCAAAGCTGGGGCTGGAAACGCTCCAGCCATCGGGTGTCAGGCGCCGCATGCCGCGCTTGTCGGATAGGTGCAGGCTGGCAGCAAAAAGCGCCGTCTTGGCGCTGTTGGCCGGCACGTCGGCCTCGCGCACGGTGAACACCACGCTGCGCGCATCGGGCGACAGCACGGGTGAAGACACCCGATCCAAGGCAACCAGATCGCGTACATCGAAACCGCGGGGCTCGCCCTGCGCCGTGAGAGACAGGCCAGCCAGGCCCAGTGCAAGAATCAATCGACCAATCAACATCGGGAATCTCCGCAGCGAGGTCAGGAATAGCCGATGGACACCGCGATCACCATGGTGATGGCAGCGGCCGCCGTCAGCTTGAGCAACAGGGGAAAGGCGAAGCGGAACCAGCGATCGTAAGGAATACCGGCAATGCCAAGGATGCTCATCAGCACGATATTGGTTGGCACGATCATGTTCGAGAAGCCATCACCGAACTGATAGGCCAGCACCGCCACCTGCCGGCTGATGCCGAGCAGATCGGCCAACGGCGCCATGATCGGCATGGTCACGAAGGCCTGCCCGCTACCCGAGGGAATGAAGAAATTGATTACCGACTGGATCAGCAGCATGCCCACGGCCGCTGCCTGGGCGCCGACCATCGACAGCGGCTGGGAGAGCGAGTTCACGATGGTATGCAGCACCTGTCCATCTTCGAGCAGCAGCGCGATCGAACGCGCGAAGCCGATCAGGAGCGCGGTGGTAGCCAGTTCAGCCGCGCCTTCGCCGAAACGCTTGGCGGTTCCGTCGGCACCCAGACCACCAACCAGCCCGGCGAACAACGAAAGCGCAAGGAACAGCGCACCCAGTTCGACCAGATACCAGCCGCGCGCGGCGATGCCCCAAACCATCGCGCCAAGGGTCAACATGGCCATGATCAGAACCAGCAGACGTCGACCATCGAGCGCAGGGTATTCAGTCGGCGGGCGGTTGGGCATATCCACGCCGATCAGCAAGCTGGCCTCGGGATTGGCCTGCACCCTGCGCGCATAGCTCCACACGTGATGCACGCCAATCGCCAGGAACGGAACGAACAGGGCAAGGCGAAACTCCCAGCCCGAGGTGGGAGCCAGACCCGCAACGCCCTGGGCCACCTGCACGGTAAACGGATTGAGCGCTGCAACACCGTATCCGATGCCGTAACCACCGACCATGATGCCCATGGCCACCATCGCATCCATGCGCATCGCGGTACACAGCACGATCAGCATCGCGGCAAAGGGTATGTACTCCTCCGCCACCCCGATCGCCGATGAGGCGCCGGCAAACACCGCCATGCCGAGCACGATCAACAAGGTCTGGCTGTGCCCGATGCGGCGCAGGATGGCACCGAGTGACGCATCGATCATGCCAGTGGCGCGCAGTACCGAAATGGCGCCACCCACCAGCAACACGAAAAAGATGATGTCCTGCGCCTCGGCCATGGCGCGCGGCACGGCGGTCAGCACCGCCACCGGCGACAGTCGCACCGGTTCGGCCGCCGGCGTATAGGTGCCTGCCACCACTACATCGCGGCCTTGCTCGTTCTTGACCGTTTCGAACTGGCCCTGCGGCAGTATCCAGGTGCTGGCCCAGGCCAGCAGCATCATCGCGAACAGCAGTACAAGCGTATGAGGAACACGCAGCTGGCGGGTCATCCGAGGTCTCCGACACGAAGCGCGCAGTATAGCGATGGCAGTGGCGATGGCGATTCGGGCTGTCAGGCTGGGCAGGACGCAGTCGGCGTCGTAAGCTGGTTGCGATAAAGCGCCCCAATCAGTTCAGTCAGGAAGGCTGGCGTATCGTCGGGCGAGGTCCGGGAAACATCGAAAGGCAATGGAAAGCGCTTCATGACTCAATACCTGCTGCAAAATGTGCTGTCCCGCACTGCCCGAAAAGAAGCCCCGGCGCCCGCACTCGGTCCGTTCGAGGCGTTCCTTGCGCATTGCCATCGGCGCCGATACCCGAGCAAGACCGAGGTCTTCCGACCGGGCGACCCGGCGACCACCATGTACTTCGTGATTTCGGGTTCGCTGTCCGTGCTGGCCGAAGACGAAAGCGGCCAGGAACTGGTGCTCACCTATATCAATCCGGGCGATTTCGTCGGCGAGATGGGCGTGTTTGTGCAAAGCACCAAGCGGGAAGTCATCCTGCGCACCCGCAGCGTCACCGAGCTGGCGGAAATCTCCTACGAGCGCTTGCACAGCCTGCTGGAAGGCTCTTCGGCGCGCGACTGCGCCGCGCTGATGTTCGCCATCGTCAAGCAGATCAGCGGTCGCCTGCTGCAGAGCAACCGCAAGGCCGGCCGCCTGGCCTTCATGGATGTAGCAAACCGAATTGCCCGCACCCTTCTGGAGCTCTGCCAGGAGCCCGACTCCGTGCGTCATCCGCAGGGCACCAAGATCCACATTCCGCGGCAGGAACTTGCGCGCCTGACCGGCTGCTCACGCGAGATGGCCGGACGTGTAATCAAGCAGTTCGAAAGCGAGGGGCTGCTCGCCACCAAGGGCAAGTTCATCGTGCTGTTCGACGCGCCCTGATCTGCAACCACCCGGCGCCAGCCCCCCGCAGAGCGCGTATCTGGTTGCCGAGCAATCTGCGCACGGGCGCGGGCGCGCGATAGCTCGCGAGCGTTCCAGGCGTTGACAGTGCCAAGTGCCAAGTGTCGACTGCGACACGACTGCGCCGGTCACCGAGCACACTTGTGCGGCGACTCTCGCCCCAGAATCACACACCTGCGGCGGGCGCGACACAAACTGCGCAGTGCGTCTCAAATGCCGGGCAGCATCCGAGTAGCTTCGTGATTGCAATTGCCCTCGGTGATGTCCCGGACGCACTCAGCGACGAGCCGGATGGCCCTGCCAGCCGCACCTCCCAAAGGCCTGACATGTTGATGACCAACTCCCCCGAGATCCAGCGGACGGCTGCGCCAGGCGAACGCGCTGGTCCTCACAGCACGCGGCACGCGCCGCGCGTCGATCCGGCGGTCGAATCGCTACAGGCGGCGGTGCATTGCATGGGTTCGCCCCAGCTTGCCCAGATGATTCTCAATTCGGTCGGAGACGCGGTGTTGGCGCTGGATGCCCAAGGCCGCATCGTCGGCTGCAACCCGGCTGCGAGCGCGCTGCTGAAGTGCCCGGAAGGCGCGCTGTTGCAGCGCGACGCGGCCGAACTGCTGCTTGGCCTCAGTGAACCCAGCGAGCAAACCAGCGAAATCGAGAATCCGATCGGCGCGACCTTGCGCGATGCCAGGCCACGCCGTCGACACGGCGCAAGCCTGCTCGATGCCGACGGCAACTGGTTGCCGGTCGACTTTGTCTGCGCGCCCATGCTGGGCAATGACGGCAGCGTCGCCGGCGGTGTGCTGAGCTTCTCCGACGCCAGCGCCCGCATTGCCGCCGAGCAGGTACGCAGCACCGAGCTACGCACCCTTGAACTGGTGGCCAGTGGAGCACCGCTGGACCGCATTCTTGACGAAATTGCGCGTGGACTTGAACTGATGTTCCCGGACAGCACGGCGGCCATCATGTTGCTGGACCCGGATGGCGTCCATTTGCGCACCGCCAATGCACCCAATCTTCCCGCACCCTTCACCCAGATGGTCGATGGTCTGGTGATCGGCCCGGAGGCCGGATCCTGCGGCAGCGCGATCTACTTGCGCCAGCCGGTGGTGGTGGCCGACATCGCCATCGACCCGCGCTGGGTGAACTACCGCGAAATGGCGCTGCAGTTTGATCTTCGCGCCTGCTGGTCCCTGCCGGTGATCGGGCACGACGGCACTGGTCTGGGCAGCACCGCGCTGTACTTCAAGGAAGTACGCGAACCTTCCTCCTCGGAGTATGCGGCGATTGCCTACTTCGTACCGCTGATTGCCATCGCGGTGGAAAGGCATCGCAAGGAACAGGCCCTGCTGATCAGTGAGGAGCGTCTGCGCTGTGTGGTCGACGCCAGCGTCGATGCGGTGCGTGACTGGGATTTGCGCAGCAACGTGATGTGGTGGAATCGGCGCGAGGACTGCGACATCGGCTTTCCCGAGGACGGCGCCGAAACGCCCCGCGCAGCCTGGTCGGAACGCATCCACCCGGACGAGCGCGACGCGGTTCTCAGCAGCGTGCAGGCGGCCCTCGAGGGCCGCGAAGATTTCTGGCAGGCCCGCTATCGCTTCCAACGCCGGGACGGCGAATACAGTCATGTCTCGGACCGGGCAGTCATATTGCGCGATGGCGAGGGCGCACCAATGCACATGATTGGTGGCGTATCCGACGTTACCGAGCAGATCCGCATGGAGGAGCAACTCAACCAGTCCCAGCGCATGGATTCCATTGGCCAGCTTACTGGCGGCATCGCGCATGACTTCAACAACCTGCTGACCGTCATTCTTGGCAATGCCGAACTGCTGCAGGAAATGACCCGCAACAACCATTCGCTTCGCGACCTCGCCGGCATCATCTCCACCGCAGCGCAGCGCGGTGCCGAACTGACCCAACGCTTGTTGGCTTTCGCGCGTCGCCAGGCACTTGAGCCCACCTCGGTCGATACCCAGGCGATGGTTGAAGACCTGCTTTCGGTTCTGAAGCGACTGCTGGGCGCAGAGATCGCCATGGAGTTCAGCTGTGCCACCGGAACGTCGCCTGCCCTGGCCGACCGCCCGCAGCTGGAGAACGCCTTGCTCAACCTGTGCATCAACGCGCGCGACGCCATGCCCGATGGCGGTCAGTTGAGTGTGAGAATTCGCGACGCGGTGCTCGATGAGCACCACTGCGAACGCCATCCGGATGTGAAACCGGGACGCTACGTGATGCTGACCGTCTCCGACACCGGATCGGGAATCCTGCCTGCGCACCTGCCACGGGTGTTCGAGCCGTTCTTCACGACCAAGCCGATGGGAAAGGGCACTGGCTTGGGCCTGGCGATGGTTTATGGATTCGTCAAGCAATCGCACGGCCACGTCGAGATCCACTCCGAACCGGGCGCCGGCACGAGCGTTTCCCTGTTCCTGCCCTTTGCCGAGCATCCGATCGAATCCGCCGGCCCCAACGTGAACCGGCCCGATACGACACCAGGTCGCGGCAAGATTCTGCTGGTCGAGGACGACGCCCTGGTACTGAAATACGCCGCAGGCCAGTTGCAGCTGATGGGCTACGAAGTGACAACCGCAAGCAACGGACCCGAAGCGATCGTATTGGTAGAACGGGGATTGCAGTTTGATCTGCTGTTTACCGACGTCATCATGCCGGGTGGAATGACCGGCGTGGAGCTGGCCGGAAAGGTCCGTTCATTGCGCCCCGGGACTCCCGTTCTTTTCACATCCGGCTACACCGAAAACGCCATGCTGCAACAGGGAAGAATTCCCGCGGGCACTCACTTGCTGAGCAAGCCTTATCGGCGCGCGGATCTGGCGCTGCGCCTCGAACAGGCGCTGGCCGGGGGGCCACGTTTTCCGATTGGCCTCGCGAGCAACTGAAGCAAGAGCAGCCGCGCAGGAGCGCGGCCCTCCCGAAGCCAGAGCGGTTTCGCGAGGTGCATGGATTCGGGAGGACACCGCTCCGACCATGCTGCCCTTTCTACCGGTGGGCGCCGCTCCTGCGGCGCTGCTCTTCATCCGCAAGCAAGGTCAGCTGCGCAGCAGCGTGCCCCCCGAAACTTCCCAGAAACTCCAGTTGGCGTGAGCGTACGGTGGGATCGAATTGCGCGCGCTCACGCAAGGGTAAGGAGGCCGGGGTTAGCTTGCATGCTCAATCACGATCAATAGTAACCAATGGAAGATGTCTGATCCAGACGAAACAGCGCGACCCAGGGCCCTGCAGGACCGCGCAATGCTCAGCATCCATGTCGAAAACTTGCCGCTGGCAGTGGTGGAGTGGGACAACCGGTTTCGGGTCACGCGCTGGTCGCCGCGCGCCGAGTCGATTTTCGGCTGGAGCGAGTCCGAAGTGCTGGGCTTGGCACTCGATGACTGGCGCTTCGTGCACGAGGACGACGTTTCGCTGGTTGCAGCCACGATGCACCGAATGCTGCAGGGCGAGGAGGCGCGCAATGTATCGAGCAATCGCAATTACACCCGCGACGGCGAAGTGCTGCAGTGCGAGTGGTACAACTCGGTACTGAAGGACGAACAAGGCAATCTCGCCTCAATCTTCTCGCTGGTGCAGGACAAGACCAGCCAGGAACGCATCGAGAGCGACCGACGGCAACTCGCCTCGCGCCTTGATTCGGTGATGGAGAACATGGGTGAGGCGTTTTACCTGATCGATGCCGATGGTCGCTTTCTCTATCTCAATCCGCAGGCGGAACGTGTGCTGCGTCGCAAGCGCGCCGACTTGCTGGGCCGGCGAATCTGGGAGGCGTTTCCGGAGGCGAAGCTTACGGCTATCCATCCGGCAATCCAGCGTGTGCTCGCCAGTGGCAAGGCGGAATCGCTGGAGATCTTCTACGAGCCGCTGCAGCAATGGCTGGATATCACGATGACGCCTTCGGCCGAAGGACTGGCTGTGTATTTCCGCGTCGTCAGTCAGCGCAAGCTCGCAGAGCTGGCGCTGGGCCAAAGCGAAGAGCGCTTCCGGCTGCTGTCGAAGGCCACCAATGACGCAATCTGGGATTGGGACCTCACTACCCAGGCCTTGTGGTGGAACGACGGTTTCGAAGTCCTGTTCGGCTTTCGTCGCGACGAAATCGAACCGTCAATTCGATCGTGGACCTCGCGCATCCATCCCGATGACCGCGAACGCGTCGTGGATGACGTGCACAGGGCCATCGAAGAAGGACGGCAGCAGTGGTCAGGGCAGTACCGCTACCAGCGCAAGGATGGCAGCTACGCAACCGTGAGGGATCGCGGCCACGTGATTCGCGACGCGAGCGGCAAAGCCTTGCGCATGGTCGGTGGCATGACCGACCTTACCGATCGGTTGGCGCTGGAAGAGCAGCTGCATCAGTCGCAGCGCATGGAGTCGATCGGCCAACTCACCGGCGGCATCGCCCACGACTTCAACAACCTGCTGACGGTCATCCAGGGCAATGCCGAACTGTTGCGCGAGGAGCTGGTCGATCAACCCCGCCTGGCCGAACTTGCCAAGATGGTGGACATCGCCAGCCAGCGCGGTGCCGAGCTTACCCATCGGCTGCTGGCCTTCGCCCGCCGACAGGCGCTGGAACCGCGCGTGGTGGAACTCAATGAACTGCTCGCTGGCATGGACAGCATGCTGCGCCGAACCTTGGGCGAACACATCGAGATCGAACTGGAGCGTGCGCAGCATCTGTGGTTGGCCAACGTGGACCCGAGCCAACTGGAAAGTGCACTGCTCAACCTGTGTATCAACGCTCGGGACGCCATGCCGCAGGGTGGCCTGCTCACCATCGAGACTGCTAACGTGACACTGGACGATGTCTATGCGTCGCAGAACTGGGAGGTTCTGCCGGGGCAATACGTGATGCTGGCTGTGACGGACTGCGGCAGTGGCATTTCGCCTGTTGATCTTCAGCACGTATTCGAGCCCTTTTTCACCACCAAGGAACAGGGCAAGGGCACCGGGCTTGGTTTGGCCATGGTATTTGGGTTCGTCAAGCAGTCCTGCGGACACGTCTCGATCTACTCCGAGCCCGGCGAGGGCACCACGGTGAAGCTCTATTTACCGCGCTACGACGGTGATCCCGCATTTGAAGGCACTACGCAAGCAGACCCACTGACTGTCACCAAGCCTGTCGCAGCGAACATTCTGCTCGTCGAGGACGACGCCCTGGTGCGGCGTTATGCCGAAGCTCAACTGCTCGCTATGGGCTACAGCGTGCTGGTCGCCGAGAATGGCCCGCAGGCATTGGACATCGTGCGCCAGCGCGATGACATCGACCTGCTGTTCACCGACGTGGTGATGCCCGGCGGCATGGGCGGACGGCAGTTGGCCGATGCGGCGCGCGCGCTGCGTCCTGGCCTGCGCGTGCTGTACACGTCTGGCTACACCGAAAACGCCATCATGCAGGACGGGCGACTCAGCCCTGGGGTGCTGCTGCTTGGCAAGCCCTATCGCCGTGCCGAACTGGCGCGCAAGATAGGCGAAGCAATCCTGCACGGCTGACAAAGGGAGACGATGGCAATGTGGCAGCCGGCTTTCTGGCTTTCGGGATTGCCGTGTTTCGGTTCCTGTCTGAAGATGCGCTCCGCGCCGTTCGACTGCCATGATCTTGGCAGGGCCCCGCTGGGCTTGGCGGCAGAGGAGGAGCGAACCCTGTGAGACTGCGGCAAATCGCATTGGGCTCCATGGCAACAGGCCTCGTCGGACTGGCCGTGATGATCGCCACTTCCCAGTACTTCTGGGCAGTCATCGACCAGGAGCGCAGTGCTATCGAGAGACTTCGCGGCCAGCGCAGCGACGCCTTGCGCCTGGGCGTGGCTATCGACTATGCCACCCTGTTGCCTGACGCCACTCGGGCTGACTCCGGAATTGCCAACCAGGCGCGCAGCTTGGCCGCCACGCTGGAGTCGAACCCCGATCCCCAGACTGCCGCCGCCATAGGGCACCTCCAGGAAATTGCCCGCCTCGGGGACAGTCTGAGGCCATCGCGAGGCGCGGCCGGTTCGGCTGCAGGCATGCCACCCCTGACCCAGGCATCGGCCATGGCGGCACAGATGCGGATCCACCATAGCCGTCTCCTTGAAGCACTTAACGACTTGATCCGGCTCCGCCATGCCAAGTCCGATCAAACCCTTTCAAGGCTGGCCTGGGTTGTGCGTTTCAGTGTAGCCATGCTCGCCGGAATGTCCCTGCTGGCCCTGATGCTGACCTATCGACGCCTCAGCGCGCCGCTGGCGCGGATCCAGCGCGGCATCCAGGCGATATCGGAGGGAGACCTTGGCGCGCGCATAGCGCTGCGGGGCGATGATGAGCTCGGCGAAGTGGCTGGTGCGATCGACGATATGGCCGAGCACCTGGCCCGCAAGGAACAGGATCTGCGCCACAGCGAGCAGCGCTTCCAGGGCATTGCCAAGGCTACCTCGGATGCGCTGTGGGACTGGGACTTGCGCGATGACAGTGTGTGGTGGAGCGAGGGCTTCCTGCATCAGTTCGGTGATTTCGAGCTGGCCTCCGGCCCCGGTTCCGCTGACTGGAGTGAGCGCATCCATCCCGAAGACCGAGCTGCCGCAGTAGCGAGTCTCAGCGAATTTTTCACCCGTGGCGGCGAGCGCTGGCAGCACAGCTACCGATTTCGCCGCGCCGATGGCAGCTTCGCCCATGTGCTCGATCGTGGCGTGCTGATTACCGACCCGCAGGGCAAATCACTGCGCATGGTGGGTGGCATGACCGACCTTTCCCAGCGCCTGCAGTTGGAGGAACAATTGCGTCAGGCGCAGCGGATGGAATCCATTGGCCAACTCACCGGCGGCATCGCCCATGATTTCAACAATCTGCTGACGGTCATCCAGGGCAATGCCGAACTGCTTGCCGAGCGCCTGACCGAGAATTCGGAGCTGCAATCGTTGGCGCGCATGATCGATCAGGCCAGTCGGCGCGGGGCTGACCTCACCCAGCGTCTGCTGGCATTTGCCCGCAAGCAGGCGCTCGAACCGACGGCGGTCGACATCAATGAGCTGGTGCTTGGCATGCACGACCTGTTGCAGCGCAGCCTGGGCACCGAAGTACGCATCGAACTGGCGCTGACGGAAGGTCTCAGCCCGGCAATGGTCGACCCGGCACAGCTGGAAGGTGCCCTGCTCAATCTTTGCATCAATGCGCGCGACGCCATGCCGGAGGGCGGTCGCCTGCACCTCGGCACCAGCGAGATGCAACGCCAGACTGGAACAGTCGCAACCGATTCCGAACTGCCGCCCGGCCGCTACGTATCGCTGACGGTGTCCGATTCCGGCACCGGCATTTCGCCCGAAAACTTGCCGCGCGTATTCGAGCCGTTTTACACCACCAAGGCGCGTGACAAGGGAACTGGCCTCGGCCTGTCCATGGTCTATGGCTTCGTCAGACAATCCCGGGGTCAGATCGAGATCGAATCCGAACCCGGCCAGGGCACCACCATCCGGATCCATCTGCCCTGCGTTGCCGAAATTGAAAGCCGCCCCTCCAGCACGCCGACGCCCCCGCCAAGGCCTGGCCATGGCCAGCTGATCCTGCTGGTGGAGGACGAAGACCTGGTGCGAAGTTATGCCCAGGCTCAGCTTGAAATGCTGGGCTACCGCGTGCTGGTTGCGTGCGATGGTTCACAGGCACTGGAAATGCTTCGGCAGCACCCTGACATCGACCTGCTATTCACCGACGTGGTAATGCCGGGCATGAGTGGTCGTGAACTCGCCGACGCCGCGCGCGAGCTTCGCCCCGACCTGCCGGTCCTCTGGACTTCAGGCTATTCCGACGATGCCCTGATCCATGACGGGCGACTCGACCCCGGCGTGCACCTGCTGCGCAAGCCGTACCGACGCGGTGAACTGGCGCGCCTGATTCGCGCGACGCTTGGACAGACATGAAGCGTGATTGATCAAACCGGATCCGCGCGGATTCACCGCTCGCCGCGATTCCAACGCCATTCACCACAGCCGCGTGCTCGGCTCTCGCATCCTGGTGGCAGGCTGTGCGCAGGAAGGATTGCGCATCCTCGCCCGGAATACCCGCATCGACCTGCTCTTCACCGACTTGGTGATGCCCGGTGGTATCAGCGGCAAGCAGCGTGCAAACGTCGCGGTGAAGGCCAGACCAAACCTGAAAGTGTTGTTCACATCCGGTTATACCGACAACGCCATCATGAACGATGGAAGAGTCGATCCCGGCGTCAATTTGCTGAGCAAGCCATACCGGCTTGCCGATTTGGCACGCGCCGTACGCAATTCACTGAGCTGAATGTCAGTAGCATTCACGGCATTTATCTGCACGGCAATAAATCGCACCCCGCCGCCACCCATACCGCCTGTCGCCCGCGTCAAGAATTCGGCGTGACCCATCCCCCATACCGGTAACCGGCCGACTTCGATCTGTGGCCGCAATACCCCCCTATGGTGCACACTGCCAGCCGGTGTCGCACGAGAAAACCACCTCATATGAGCCAGAACCGCCTCCTCATCCTCGATGATGACGCCATGATCGGCCAGACGATTCGCGCCATTGCCGAAAGCGCCGGGCTCGAAGCGCGATTCACTTCCAGTCATACCGAATTCTTTGCGGAACTGGAGAGTTGGCAGCCCACGCATATCGCACTCGATTTGATCATGCCGGAAATGGACGGCGTGCAAGTCTTGGGGCAACTGGCCAAACGGGGCTGCACATCCAGCATCATCGTCACCAGCGGCGTTGGCCATCGCGTACTGGATGCTGCCGGGCGATCGGCCTCAGAACACGGCCTGCGAATTGCCGGAGTGCTTTCCAAGCCTTTCTCACCCAGCGCGCTTCGCTCGATGTTGGGTACGCCTGGACCCGCGAAGGCCCCTGCCAAGCCCACGCGTGCAGCCAGCCCCTCGAGCGAGATCACCGCAGACGAATTGGCAAAGGCCATCGATGAATCGCAGCTGTTCGTTGCCTACCAGCCGAAAATAGTTTGTGACGGTGGAGCCTTGGCGGGTTTCGAAGCGCTGGTGCGCTGGACCCACCCAGAGCGCGGTTTCATACCGCCCGATCGTTTCATTCCGCTGGCAGAATCCACTGGCCTGATCGACCCTCTGACCGATTTTGTTCTGGAGCGCTCGTTGGCCTGGTTCTGCAGCAACTTTCTTGCAGGCGGTCACGCGCACGACGCTCATCCGGCAACCCTGTCGGTGAATATTTCCGCCAAGACCCTGGCTGATCACGACTTTGTGGATCGAGCACTGCAAAACTGTCAGAAGTTCGGCCTGGCGCCCTCGCGACTGATCTTCGAACTCACCGAGACTTCAGCCATGGAAGACCCGGTGGCCTCGCTCGACCTGCTCACCCGCCTTCGCATGAAGGGCTTCCAGCTGTCGATCGATGACTTCGGCACCGGCTTTTCGTCCATGCTGCAACTGGCCCGCCTGCCCTTCTCCGAGATCAAGGTCGATAAGTCCTTCGTCATGAACGCCGCGTCGTCGCAGGAGTCGCGCGTGGTGATCAAGTCCATCGTCGATCTGGGCCGCAGCATGGGTCTTCGCTCCACCGCCGAAGGCGTGGAGGATGCAGGCAGCCTTGAGTATCTACGCCATGTCGGCTGCGACCTGGCACAGGGCTACCACATTGGCCGCCCCATGGAAGGCGACGCAGCACTCGCCTGGTGCCAGGCTCGCGGCTAGGGATCGCGACGTACGCAGGTTCTCCGTGGCGTTCAGATCGTGATCTTCTGCTGAAATTGTAGGAGCGCACCCTGGGCGCGACCCACAGATCCTGCCCTGCATCAGCGGTAGGCAAAACCGATCATCCCGGTCGCCAACAGGGTTGGCTCCGACAGGGTGGAGAATCGCCCCACCATTTCCCGCATCACGCTGTCGTAGGGCGGATCTTGATCCGCCACTGCGCCACCGCTTGCTACGAAGCCATCCCACTCCAGCGTCCGATAGCGGCGCATCAAGATGCGCCCTCCAGCAGCATCAGCCAACAAACGCCGGACCCCTGTACGAGCGCACCCTGTGCGCGACCGCAGATCCTGCCCTCACATCAGAGGTAGGCAAAACCGATCATCCCGGTCGCCAACAGGGTTGGCTCCTACAGGGCACGTACCGACTTGCCGTTGGCTTCCGCGCCACCACGCGGAGGGCGGATCTTGAACCGCCGCTGCCTGATAGCTCGCCCTTACCGCGCCGATCCGCAGCGCGAAATCAGCTCGCCCTGCCCCGCCAGACTGCAGCGCCCAACATCACCAGAACCAGCAGCATCAGACTCCAGCCCGATGCTGAGGGAATCACTGCCGGAGGCACCAGCACCGGAGCGCGCGGCGGGAAAACAATGGGTGTGGGCGACCCTTCGTCAGGCGTGCCATCGCCGTCCGGATCCGGGTCAGCGCCCGAAACCGATTCGTCGGCCACCACAACATCATTCACGTCGCGGCCACTGGCCGTCACGGTATTCAGGAACGGCCCGAACAGCCCCTGCGGGTCCACCTCCAGCAGCATCTCGATCGCGATCACCCCATCCACCGCGAGGTTGCTCTGCGACGCATCCAGCAGGTTGATGTCTGATTCACCGTCGAAGCCTGCATTGGCCAGTGCGCTACCCGTCACATCGACGGCTTGCACAGTGAAGCTCACCGGCAGCGGAAACGTGTCCCGCAGATCCTCGGTTACCTGCACATCGGTCAAGGCCATTGGCCCGTAATTGCGCACTTCCATCGTGAACCGGACCAGATAGGGTCCGCTGCCGGAAAGCTCGCTGAGGATTTTTGAAACGCCGATCATCGGAATCGGCGTGGCAGCCGCCACAACCGCCGACGCGCCGCTGGCAAACAGTGAACCCGCCACCGGCGCCGTACCACGTGCTTCGACCAGGTTGAGCACCTGGCCCAGCGCCGCATCGCTGTCGCGCACCGTGTAATCGGCCGAACAAAGGATAGAATCGCCGGCCACCAAGCTGCCGCTGCCATTGCCAGAGAAAGCCAACCCATCCAGCGATGTGGCCTGGCAAGTGATCGCCGTGTCGATGCGACTCGGATCTGGCTCGGTCAGATTCAAGGCCGAAAGCGTCTCCGCACCGCTGTTCTTGAGCAGGAAGGTGTAACGCAGCAGATCGCTCTGTGTGACGGTTGCCGAGGCATCGACGTCGGTGATGACCCGCGGACTCTTGAACACCCGCAGCCCCGCAGCACCGGCTAGATTCTGCGTGATCAAAAGATCAGCAGCCTGCACCGCCAACGCGCCGGCGTCTTGACCCACCACTTCAACCTCATTGATCACCGCCCCTGCCAGTTCGTCGGCCGGCGTGATCTGGTAGCTGCGGCTGCAGATCATATGGGCTGCAATCGCGAGAGTGGACTGGGGGCAAACCACCGCGCCAATGTCGTCTACCAGGGAGAGGCTGGACAGGGCCGAGTCGCCCAGGTTGACCACCGTGTAGCTGTAATCAATGGATTCACCCCCATCCAGCACGCCGTCATCGTCCGTGTCGTCGTGAACCGCTCCACCAGCGAGCGCCACGATGCCCTGACCCGGCAAGAGCTGGACCGCACTCAGCCGTTTGCTGTGGTGTTCCATCCGCACAGATCCGCCAGACATCTTGGCGATAACCTGCACTTCACTGCCGCCGCGGATCAGCGAGACCCTCGATTGCGCGGCGTTGTCAGCTGCAAGAACCTGCGGAGCCGCAAGGACCGCCAACAGGAGCCCGGCAGCAGTCATCAAGCAGGTACGAGTCAGTGGCACTGCAAGAGCTCTATTTGGCCGGATCATGGGATTGCCCTCGCTCGCCAACACGGCCTTCGGGAAGTTCACGCTCTGCTGGCTCATTGGAAGGCTCCGAAGATTGCCGTGCTGGTGGACTGCACCGTTTCATCCGACAGGCCTCGTCCAGACGCTGTTGCGGTATTCACCACTCGGCGATTCGCCAGATCGTTTTCGGTCAGCACGTGGGTAGCCCAGCAGAATATTGAGTCATCAGGCGCGAGCGTACCAACACCGAAGAAGCTGCTGTTGAAAATTTCATCATTGCGCAATACATCCAGCGGCTGTCCCGTCATGGTCTGCGGATCGCATTCCAGATCCGCAACACCCTGATCCAGCAGATGCACCCGCGACAGCGGTTGGGTTCCCGCATTGCGGATGAAGAATCCGTAGCTCAGCACGTCACCGACATCGCCAAAGTTGTTGTCGTTGAAATCAACACCGAGCTCGACCGTCTTCACCAGCTCGATGGCCGGGCGACCGCCAACCAGGGATGCGCAGGCTTCAGACTCAGAGCCCGGCACGCCCGCCAGTTCTGCGGAATTGAAGAGTCCGGCGCCTGGCGTTCCGTTGCATTCGCCGTCAACCAGCGCATTGCCATCCACCGCCAAGGTGATCGCGACCAGATAGGTGTGGGTGGCTCCCTGGGTCAACAGGGTGTCGGTATCGGATATCTGCACCGCCACGCCGTTTGCGGGCGCGAACTCTCCGTTCGTGAGCGCCGGATTGATTATGCCTCCGGTGGTAGCCACCTGCGCGTTGCCCTGGAACTGGACACCCGTGGACGTACCGTCGAGCGTATCGAGCAGCGTGTAGGTATCCGCGGCTCCGGGGTTTTCGACAGTCAAGCGGTAGATAACCCGGAAGCGACCAGGTCCCGTAGCAAGCAGGGAATCGACCGACTTCGTCACCTGGACCTGGAAAGGCAGCGGAGCGACTACTGGCGTGATCACCGTGTCGTCATCTGTCGGAGTCTCATCCGAGTCGCCGGTGCCGGTGTTGGTTATCTGCGTAGCAGCGGCATCGCCCGCGGTCACGGTGTAGGTACCGACCAGGACACAGGTCGCACCCACTGCCACGCTCGGGCAGTTGGTGCTGTTCGGCGTGATCATCGGATCACTGACCGTGACATTGGTCAGCGACACGTTGCCGGTGTTGGTGACCGTGATCGTATAGGTCAGCAGATCGCCCTCGGTGATGCTGAGCGAGCCATCGCCGTCGGCGTTGTTGGTGAGAGCCTTGGACGTGGACAGTGCCGGGCTGCCGACCACCGGAGTGATCAGGGTGTCGTCATCGGGCGGCGTCTCATCGGAGTCGCCGGTGCCCGTATTGGTGATCGTCCCGGTGGTCACATCGCCCGCAGTCACGGTATAGGTACCGACCAGGACGCAGGTCGCACCCACTGCCACGCTCGGGCAGTTGGTGCTGTTCGGCGTGATCATCGGATCACTGACCGTCACGTTGGTCAGTGGGATGTTGCCGATGTTGGTGACCGTGATGGTGTAAGTCAGCAGGTCACCCTCAGTGATGCTGAGCGAGCCATCGCCGTCGGCGTTGTTGGTCAACGCCTTTGCGGTAGACAACGCTGGGCTGCCGACAACCGGGGTGATCAGGGTATCGTCATCGGGCGGCGTCTCATCGGAGTCGCCGGTGCCGGTGTTGGTGATTGTCCCGGTGGTCACATCGCCCGCGGTCACGGTATAGGTACCGACCAGGACGCAGGTCGCTCCCACAGCCACGCTCGGGCAGTTGGTGCTGTACGGCGTGATCAACTGTTCACTGACGGACACGTTGGTCAGTGGGGTGTTGCCGATGTTGGTGACCGTGATGGTGTAAGTCAGCAGGGCACC
>JBBSJP010000041.1:0-43534 GCA_038257155.1 Lysobacterales bacterium
GAACACGTAGACCGTGGACAAGCGAAAAGAAACACAATCCAAGGCTACTGAGAAGCTCAGCACAGACGTGCATGGCAATACAGTACCTACATCGCTTCCCATGAGAGCTAACGCCGTGCTAACCGGCCGAGGGCCGAGATGGTTTGGTTTGAACGTAACATGTCCCCGACGGTCCGGTTGAGCACATAGTTAGACCGCGCTTGCATCTAAAGGTCAGGCGGCGGCTTTGGGAGTGCAGTCGCAGGTAGATTGAACTTGCTTGTTGCGCGTAGGTCGATACCGAAAACGCTGTCCTCAAGGAACTTCCTGTGATCTGTGACAGAGGAGTTGGTCAGGTCGATGCGTCTTCCGATCTGAGGCTGAAGCTCAGGAAAGCGTTTGGCTGACGTTGCGCCAACCACTCCGCGAGCGTGAACACAGATATTTCTAAGCTCAACGATCAAAGCTGCCCTATGTAAGTCGTTCGCTGTTTCGAACAAGGTGAAGGACATCTGCGACTCGATGTGCGCACACAAATCGCGCAGCCCAAGGTAGGAAAGGCGCTCTACTTTCTTCTCCGCAATAGCCGACCGAAGTTGGGTCATGTCTGCGAACTGCAAAATAAACTCAAGCTTCTCGCTCTCCGAGGAGCGGAGCGTCTCCGGCCTCGCCGCGTAGATAAGAGCGAGGAGATCGGTAACGAAGCAGAGGAAATTGTCGACAGTCCGTGTTAGGACTAGCTCGAGTAAAAGTGAGCTGTGAGCGCGTGGGTTGCTAGGGCTCTCGGTAGGTGCGCTGTTTCGCATTGCTTTCAATGCATTGAGCACTCCCTTTGAGAAGAACAGGTCAAAGTCTAGCAGTCGGGAGTGCTCGGTAATGAACACAGACGCAGCCGATGTGATTGACGGAACCGGGGTCGTTCCGCCTGCGGGCCAGTACTTTGGTTCTGTCGCCATGCGAGTAGGCCTATTGCGCGGTCTAACGCCGTGCTAACCGGCCGAGGGCCGAGATGGTTTGGTTTGAACGTAACATGTCCCCGACGGTCCGGTTGAGCACATAGTTGGGGGGCGGTGAAGCGCCGCTAGCCAACAGTGTACCGGTGTAAGCCCGAGAAGCAGAAAGTGCACGTGCAACTTTGGTGGCAAGTTGAACGCGCAGCGCGATGCCGAAGGGTGCGGCTTGATCGACAGCGCGTATTGAAGATGCTTGCCGAGAACCGGCGTGTGACCTGCAAAAGCTACGGCTGTCGCGCACAAGGCGCGTTCGGAGCGAAGAGTTGAATATCGGCGACACCGCGCGCCGTAATTGAGTGAGCTGTGGATGCATAGAAGAGCCTAGTACCAACGACCCTGATAACCACACTGACAAAGCAAACTCACTGACGCCCAACGCCGTGCTAACCGGCCGAGGGCCGAGATGGTTTGGTTTGAACGTAACATGTCCCCGACGGTCCGGTTGAGCACATAGTTAGACTTGGACTGCGGGGAGCTACGCATCGCTCTAATCAGCCGGAACGAGTTGCACAAACCTAGCGTACACCCAAGCGAGTGGCGCGCCAACCAAAAAGCCAGCGGCGATGAACGCGACAAATGCAGCGAAACCTCCGAAGGCGGCGCCGAAATAGAACAAGGCAATGAATGCTGCGATAACAGGCAGATGCGAAAAGAATAAGAGAAAGGGAAGAAAGGCCACCCAGCCAACAGATAATTTAAAGCCGCAGGACTGGCACCGTGCGCTACGGGCTGGGCCAATGCACAGGAGCCGGAAAACCGAAAAAGGCTTTTGGGTGCAGCGCGGGCAATTCAATGACACGACCTACGGCCTCCCAAGGCTAACGCCGTGCTAACCGGCCGAGGGCCGAGATGGATTGGTTTGAACGTAACATGTCCCCGACGGTCCGGTTGAGCACATAGTTGGGCGTCTGTGAAGCACCGCCAGCCACCAGCTTGCCTGTGCATGCACGAAGCAGAGATTGAACGCTTGGGACGATGGACGCAACTTGAAGGCGCAGCGAGAAGCGTACCGTTGCCACCGGATCGACAGCGCACACATGAGAAGCTTGCGCTAAACCAATGTGTGACCTGGAGTAGCTACCGCTATCGCGCTCAAGGCGCGGACCGAGCGGCAAACCTGAAATGGACGAAAATGCGCGCCGCAAATGAGTGAGCTGTGGATGCATGAAGGGCCTGAATCTCAACGACTCGAAAAGCCACACTGACAAGTCACCAAACTCACTGACGCCCAACGCCGTGCTAACCGGCCGAGGGCCGAGATGGTTTGGTTTGAACGTAACATGTCCCCGACGGTCCGGTTGAGCACATAGTTAGCCTTCTGTTACCGATACCTAAACACAACATCTTTCACCCAGTGCAGGTTGCCAAACTGATCTTGGAGAGCAAGGTCGGTTTTGAAAGGCACACCCTCTTTACAGACAGGCGGAGCAACCCAAAAGCTGACACTAACGATCGAAGTGGAGCGTGTAGGGATTGAGTACGAACCATAGATGTTCTCACCCTGAGCGCGTGTCAAGACTATGCCGAAGGACTTTGGTCTTCTGAGTTGCGCACCCGTGATCAATGCGTCGTAGACACTGATATTAGTGCACTTGAACTCAGCTGAAATTTGCATCGCAGACTTTCCACCAGACGAGCCCATGTGCCACCAGAAGTCTCGTGGCGAAGACATCGGCAGAACGACCACAGTCTTTGGCGGAACCTCGAGTAGAGCACCTGACCGCGTGGCCCTAAAGCGCCGCATCAGAGTTGCCCAGACTTTCCCAAACCAACCAAAAACCACGCCCAGCACAGTGACAGCGGTAAGCAGGATTCCGGCGATGATCTGAAGTTGCGACAAATCAGGCATAAAGAAGGCTAACGCCGTGCTAACCGGCCGAGGGCCGAGATGGTTTGGTTTGAAAGTAACATGTCCCCGACGGTCCGGTTGAGCACATAGTTAGGTTCCGCTAGCGATAAGGTTTAGAGTGAGTTGCCCAGAACCGTTGCAAGACAGAGAATACTCACCTGGTGAGGGAACATTAATCCAGTGGTTTGATCTAACTAGAGGAACGACGTTTCGGTCACAAATGTAGCCTATGCGAACCCTACCAGTTGCCACAGCTGCATCTTTAATTGGACCGTTATAACCAATAATCAAACCTGCGCTGGAAGATAACTCGGTGACAAAGAGAGGTTCGCGCATGAAAAATCGAGAATCAGCAGTTGCGACGAACTGAGGCTGGGAGGCGCACCCGCCAAGACAAAGCAGCGTCGTCAGCAAAGAAGTGGCGAGAATTCTCAATGCGGGACCTAACGCCGTGCTAACCGGCCGAGGGCCGAGATGGATTGGTTTGAACGTAACATGTCCCCGACGGTCCGGTTGAGCACATAGTTAGAGGTAGTCACCACAACGCAATCGTGACAATCAACGCGAGAATGAGAAACGCTAGAGAGGCCAGTGCTGAAATAAAGGTGATGCCACCCCCGCAGTCTTTACAGTAAGCATCGCTGGAAAGAGCAGGCAGGCCGATCAAAACAGGCAGAAACGCGCCCCAAGCTACTGCTCCAGGACTTGCCTCGTTTTCGTTGCAACGTTTGCAAAGTTTCATGGTGTGCTACCGCTAACGCCGTGCTAACCGGCCGAGGGCCGAGATGGATTGGTTTGAACGTAACATGTCCCCGACGGTCCGGTTGAGCACATAGTTAGGGTGCTTAGTCTTCATTGATATAGAACGTGTAGCCACGAGGCTTGCGACCAAAGACACCAGATAGAAACCCAACGGGCCACGACTCCTCAACAACTAGTTCCGGTAGCGATCCAGCGTTGGCGGCGGCGTAAGGGCCGGGCGCTCTCCACTCTGATAGTACATCTTCCATCGCGGCATGATGTGCCTGACTTTGATCGTGGGACTTTACGAGCCGAGTGGTAAAGAATCCGATCACAGGTGCAGAGCCATCATCGAATGCATACGAGATTCCCGAGCCCGAAAGTCTAACTTTGAAGTACGGCATAGGTAGTTAAGCGGCCTAACGCCTATTCGGCTTGAATGCGAAATGTGGTGCTATGGCATAGCATCGATGAAATCGGACGGGCTTGTAGGAAAATTCTTACAAAAATCAACAGTGTTCTCCTATGTTTTGGCCTAGTCCTGCGGCCTAGTCTTGCGGTCTTTCTCGGGCTACAGGAGCACACATATGGAATCCTCTCACTCAGGCGCGGCGGGGGCAAGAAGAGGCGCGCGGCCGTCGACTTTCCAGCCCAGGCTGCTTGAGCAGGTGGCAGAACGGGTTCGGCGCCTGGGTTACTCGCGTCGCACCGAGGAGGCTTACTGCGGATGGGTGCGGCGGTTCATTCTGGCATGCGACATGCGGCATCCGCGCGAGTTGGGGGCTCTCGAGGTTGAGGGCTTCTTGACCGATCTGGCGGTGCACGGACAGGTTGCCGCATCAACCCAGAATCAGGCGCTATCAGCATTGCTGTTTTTGTATCGCCAGGTGCTTTGCGTGGATCTGCCATGGATGGACGAGATTCAAAGGGCCAAGCGGCCAGAACGCCTTCCAGTGGTGTTGACGCGGGCCGAGGTGTCGCGCCTTCTGGACGCAATGGAAGGCGTTGCATGGTTGCAGGCAAGCCTGCTTTACGGCAGTGGGCTTCGGTTGCTGGAATGTCTGCGGCTGCGGGTTCAGGATATCGATTTCGGGCGTTGCGAGATCACGGTTCGGCTGGGCAAAGGAGGCAAGGATCGCAAGACCATGCTGCCGCCCAGTCTCGTGGATCCTCTCCGCGCACAGCTGACGCAGGTGGCTGAGCTGCATCGCCGAGATCTTGGACGCGGGCTCGGCCAGGTGTGGCTGCCGGATGCATTGGTGCGCAAGTACCCGCGAGCCCCGGGGGAATGGATCTGGCAGTACATATTCCCGGCTTCGGTGCTGTCTCGTGACCCGCGCAGCGGGGTGCTGCGCAGGCAGCATCAGGATGAAGGTGTTCTGCAACGCGCGACGAAGGCAGCGGTGAGGAGATGCGAGTTTGAGAAGCGCGCCACTTGCCACACTTTGCGACATTCCTTTGCCACTCATCTTCTGGAGTCGGGCTACGACATTCGCACGGTGCAGGAGCTGCTTGGGCACGCGGATGTATCGACCACGCAGATCTACACCCATGTACTGAATCGGGGAGCACGCGGGGTGCGCAGTCCGCTGGAGAGATAGGTCCGGAGTCTTTCGCAAGAAGCGGACCCTATCGAGGGCGAGAGGCACGCAGTGCCATGGGAGCGGCGTCTTCCGAATGCAAGGGAGTGCGGCGCAATGGGAGTGGCGTCGTCCCAAGAGCACGATCGCAAGGGGTTTTAGGCAGCGTCAGTACCTGGCATGGGCAAGAGCAGCGCCGCAGGAGCGGCGCCCTCCCAAAGCAAGAGCGCGAAGCCAGCGGCGCGCTGTGACGAGTCACCAGGTGTTTGCGCTGTTGTCCAACCCCTGCCCCTTCGCGCGCACCACGCAGAACCGTTGGCCGGTGGGTGCTTCCATCACCACCCAGGTGTGGACTCGGCTGATTGCCCGCGCGCCCAACCGCTCGAGGCGCGCAACTTCCGCTTCGACGTCGTCGGTTTCGATATCGAGATGAACTCGGCTGGGGTGGCTGACGGACTGCACTTCGATGTGCATGCGCTGTTCGGGGTCCACGAGACGCACATAGCGCTCGCCCTCCTCCGCCGGCAGGCGCTCGCTGCGCATTCCGAGGGCACCGCTCCAAAAGTCGGCGGCGGCGTGCAGGTCGTCGGTCTGGCAGTCGATGATGAATCCGGCGAGGCGGCTTTTATGCATGTGGTTGGTGCTCCGGCGATGCAGGGCGTCGTCCATGCGCCAAGGCAAAACCTGCTTGGTGGCGTTCAATCGGTGGGCCAAGGCCCACCCTACGAGGCGGCGAGCAGTGCTGGGAAGGCGCACCCCACGCGATGAGGGGCGCTTTGGCGGGCATTGTGGTCAATCGATGTAGCGCACCGCGATGATTTCGTATTCCTTGCGGCCACGCGGGGTTTCGATGCCGACGCTGTCGCCTTCGTGCTTGCCGATCAGGGCGCGGGCGACGGGGGAGGAGACCGAAAGCAGGCCTTGCTTGATGTCGGATTCCAGGTCGCCGACGATCTGGTAGGTGACGGTGTCGTCGCTGGCTTCGTCGGCCAGTTCGACGGTGGCGCCGAATACGATGCGCTGGCCGGCGTTGAGCTTGGCCACGTCGATCACCTGGGCGTTCGACAGCACCGATTCGAGTTCCTTGATGCGGCCTTCGGTAAAGCTCTGCATGTCGCGCGCGGCGTGATACTCGGCGTTCTCTTTCAGGTCGCCGTGGGCGCGGGCCTCGGCGATGGCATTGATGATCTCGGGGCGCTTGACCGCCTTGAGGTGGTCGAGCTCCTCGCGCAGGCGCAATGCGCCGCGTGAGGTCAGGGGCGCTCTGCTGCTCATGCGCGCAGCTCCTTGTGCAGTTCCTGCAGTGAAAGAACCTCCTCGCCGTTGCGGAACTGCAGCGAGTGCAGCAGGGCGCGGGCGCCGGAGATGGTGGTGGAATAGGTAACGCGGTGCTGCAAGGCTTCGCGCCGGATCGAGAACGAGTCGGCGATGGCCTGGCGGCCTTCGGTGGTGTTGACGATATAGCTGATTTCGTCGTTCTTGATCAGGTCGACGATGTGCGGGCGGCCTTCGACCACCTTGTTGACGTGCTCGCAGGCCAGGCCCTGGGCGATCAGGAATTGCGCGGTGCCGCCGGTCGCCACCAGGGTGAAGCCGTTGTCGATCAGGGCCTGCGCCACCGGCAGCAGACGCTGCTTGTCGGGATCGCGCACCGAGAGGAAGGCCTTGCCGATGCGCGGCGCGCGGATGCCGGCGCCTTCCTGGGCACGGGCGAAGGCGGCGCCGAAGCTGCGACCCACGCCCATCACCTCGCCGGTGGAACGCATCTCCGGACCGAGGATGGGATCGACGTTCTGGAACTTGGCGAAGGGGAAGATCGCTTCCTTCACCGAATGGTAGTGCGGCACGATCTCGCGCGTGACGCCCTGCGCTTTCAGGCTGCGGCCCACCATGCAGCGCGCCGCGATCTTGGCCAGCGGCATGCCGGTGGCCTTGGACACGAAGGGCACGGTGCGCGAGGCGCGCGGGTTCACTTCCAGCACGAAGATCTGCTCGTCGCCGGCGGCATCAATCTGGATCGCGAACTGGGTGTTCATCAGGCCGATCACCTTGAGACCGCGCGCCATCTGCGCGACCTGTTCGCGCAGGCGGTCCTGCAGGGCCGGTGACAGCGAGTACGGTGGCAGCGAGCAGGAGGAATCGCCCGAGTGCACGCCGGCTTCCTCGATGTGCTCCATGATGCCGCCGATCAGCACCGTGCCATCGGCGTCGGCGATCACGTCCACATCCACTTCAACCGCATGGTCGAGGAAGCGGTCGAGCAGCACCGGCGAATCGTTCGACACCTTCACTGCATCGCGGATGTAGCGCGACAGGTCGGCGTCGGAATACACCACTTCCATGGCGCGCCCGCCCAGCACATAGCTGGGACGCACCACCAGCGGGTAGCCGATCTCGCGCGCCAGGGTCAGGGCCTGCTCGGCATTGCGCGCGGTGCGGTTCGGCGGCTGCTGCAGGCCGAGGCGCTGGATCAGCTGCTGGAAGCGTTCGCGGTCTTCGGCGAGGTCAATGGAATCGGGCGAAGTACCGATGATCGGCACGCCGGCCGCCTCCAGCGCACGCGCAAGCTTCAGCGGGGTCTGCCCGCCGTACTGCACGATCACGCCCTTGGGCTTCTCCAGCTCGACGATTTCCAGCACGTCTTCGAGCGTCAGCGGCTCGAAGTAGAGCCGGTCGGAAGTGTCGTAATCGGTCGAGACGGTTTCCGGATTGCAGTTCACCATGATGGTTTCGAAACCATCCTCGCGCAGCGCCAGCGCGGCGTGCACGCAGCAGTAGTCGAACTCGATGCCCTGCCCGATCCGGTTCGGGCCGCCGCCCAGCACCATGATCTTGTCGCGTGAGCTCGGCGCCGATTCGCATTCGTCCTCGTAGGTCGAATACAGGTAGGCGGTGTCCGTGGCGAACTCGGCGGCGCAGGAATCGACCCGCTTGTACACCGGACGGATGCCAAAGGCGTGGCGCAACGCGCGCAGCGCCTGCTCGTCGGTGCCGCAAAGTTCGGCCAGTCGGGCATCGGAAAAGCCGAGGCGCTTGAGGGCGCGCAGGCGTGACTTGTCGAGACCGCCAAGACCCGCGTCGGCTACTTCGGTCTCGCTACGGATCAGGTCCTCGATCTGGTCAAGGAACCAGGGATCGATGGCGCTCAGCGCGTAGACATCGGCCACGCTCATGCCGGCTCGGAAGGCATCGCCAACATAGAAGATGCGATCCGGGCCGGGATCCTTCAGTTCGCGCCGCAGGCGGATCAGGTCGTCTTCGGAAGACAGGTCCAGGCCAGTGGGATCGAGACCGATCTTGCCGGTCTCCAGGCCGCGCAGCGCCTTCTGCAGCGACTCGGAGAAACTGCGCCCGATCGCCATCACCTCGCCCACCGATTTCATCTGGGTGGTGAGGCGCGAATCGGCGGCGGGGAATTTCTCGAAGGCGAAACGCGGAATCTTGGTGACGACGTAGTCGATGCTCGGCTCGAACGAGGCCGGCGTGGCGCCGTTGGTGATCTCGTTGCGCAGTTCATCGAGGGTGTAGCCGACCGCCAGCTTGGCGGCAATCTTGGCAATCGGAAAACCGGTGGCCTTGGAGGCCAGGGCCGAGCTGCGCGAGACGCGCGGATTCATCTCGATCACCACCACGCGGCCGTCGCGCGGGTTGATGCCGAACTGCACATTGCTGCCGCCGGTGTCGACGCCGATCTTGCGCAGCACTGCGATCGAGGCATCGCGCAGGCGCTGGTATTCCTTGTCGGTGAGGGTCTGCGCTGGCGCCACGGTGATCGAGTCGCCGGTGTGCACGCCCATCGCATCGAAGTTCTCGATCGAGCAGACGATGATGCAGTTGTCCGCGGTGTCGCGGACCACTTCCATCTCGAATTCCTTCCAGCCCAGCACCGATTCCTCGACCAGCACTTCATGCGTGGGCGACAGCTCCAGGCCGCGGCCGATGATCTCGACGAACTCTTCGCGGTTGTAGGCAATGCCGCCACCCGAGCCACCCAGGGTAAAGCTGGGGCGGATGATGGTGGGGAAACCGACGCGGGTCTGGATATCCAGGGCCTGCTCCAGCGAACGCGCGATCTCGGCTTTTGGACAGGCCAAGCCGATCTCGGCCATGGCGATGCGGAACAGCTCGCGATCCTCGGCCATGCGGATGGCTTCGCGCTTGGCGCCGATCAGTTCGACGCCGTACTTCTCCAGCACGCCATTGTCGGCCAGGTCGAGTGCGCAGTTCAGCGCGGTCTGGCCGCCCATGGTCGGCAGCAGCGCGTCGGGCTTTTCCTTGGCAATGATCTTCTCGACCGTGCGCCAGTCGATCGGCTCGATGTAGACCGCGTCGGCGGTCTCCGGGTCGGTCATGATCGTGGCCGGATTTGAATTCACCAGCACCACGCGGAAACCCTCCGCGCGCAGCGCCTTGCAGGCCTGCGCACCGGAGTAGTCGAACTCGCAGGCCTGGCCGATGACGATCGGGCCAGCGCCGATGACGAGGATGGTGTGGATGTCGGTGCGTTTGGGCATGGTTGTTCTGTGAAATCCAGGTCGCGCTGCAAGCCCTGCCCCCGGCCGGAAGCAGGGTTGTTGGTGCCTCTGACTACTCTGCCGCCGCGTTGCGCGGCCTGCCGATGTGCTTGTCCAGGAAAGCCTGCATCGCAGTGTAAAGGCGCACGTTGTTGTCGAGGTCGTAGAAGCCGTGGCCTTCCTTGGCTTCGACGATGTCGACTTCGGGCGACTTTCCGGCGGCTTCCAGATTCTTCTTGAGCAGGCGGTACTGTGAAATCGGCACACGCGCATCCTTGGCACCATGCACCAGCATCACCGGCACCTTGATCCGCTCGACGTTGAAGGCTGGCGACTGGGCCGCACGCGCGCCGGAGTCTTCCGGGAAAACCCGCTTCTGGTATTCGCGCCCGGATTCGGTGTCGGCCACATCGCTGTCCTTCATCCACAGATCCATGCTGTACAGGCCTACGTACCCGATGCTGCAGCGATACCGATCCGGTTCACGCACCACGCTTTGCAGCGCGGCATAGCCGCCATAGGACGCGCCGTACACGCAGACACGATCAGCATCGGCAATGCCCTGCTCGACGGTCCACTGCACCGCATCGGTCATGTCGTCGATCATGGTGGTGCCCCAGGCGCGGTAGCCGGCGCTCTCGAAGGCGCTGCCGTAGCCGCCCGAGCCGCGAAAATTGATCTGCAGCACGGCGTAGCCGCGGTTGGCGAGGAACTGGACTTCGGGATTGAAACGCCATTCATCGCGCGGTCCATGCGGGCCGCCATGCGGGTGCAGGATCAGCGGCAGATTCTTGCCATCGCTGCCCTGGGGAATGGTGAGGTAGCCATGCAGGATCTTGCCATCGCGCGCGGTGACGCTGATCGCCCGCATCGGCGACATCTCTTCCGGCTTTATCCAGCTGCGGCCTGAGAGCAGGAACTTGGCCTGTACGGTCTGCCGATCAAACAGGTAGTACGAACCCGGGTCGACGTCACTGTAGGCGAGAAAAAGGATGTAGCGTCCATCATCGCTGATGCCGCGGAATGACACCGCGTGGTTCGGGAAGGCATTGATCAGCCCGGCGTAGGCTTTCGACTCTTCATGGTCGGAATTGATGAACTGGTAGCTCGGCAAACCGTCCATGAAGGACGCCGCCAGCAAGGTCTTCTGGTCGCTGCTTACCAGGTATTCATCGGCTTCGACATTGGCGTTGTTGACGATCAGGCTCTGTTCGCGCGACTCCGGATCGATCAGATACAGGCTCGACGGTTCACCCTTCTGGCTGATCACGAAGTAGACCTGACGATTGTCCGGCGCGAACATCAGTGGACGTCGCGTGGGAGCGCCCATTTCGGCACGGTGCACTTCGACCCACTTCTCGCCGTCGCGGCGCAGGGTGACGCTTTCATTGTTGTCCTCCAGACCGACTGCAAAGCGCACCTTGCGGTCGTGGTCGACCAGGAAGTTGCCGAAGCGCAGCGGCGCGGTCGCGACGGTCACGGTCTTGCCGGTGTAGACGTCCATCTTGAACAGGAAAGCCGAATCGATGGACCGCTGCACCAGGATGTTCCTGGGGTCGTCATCCAGGGTATCGACGACTTGGTAATAACCGCCGTTGGGAATGTCGGTGCGGCGCTTGCCGCTGACGTCGCTGGCGTAAACATCGGGTGTGACCACCCGGAAATCGAACCTGCCGGTCTTGCGCGTGACGAACATGAAGAAGCGTTCGTCATTGACCCAGCTGACCCGGTCAATGTGCTGGTTGGTGCCATAGTCCCACTTGGCGACGAGCGACATGTCGGCGACGCGGAACGCGGCCAGCAGGGTGCGATCGCCTTGCGGCACCGAGACGGTGATGTACTCGCCGGTTGGCGAGAGCGTGACATTGCTGAACTCGGCATCCTTGAAGAAGTCCTCGATCGGCAACTCCTTCGCCAGGCTGGCTGAGGTGCCGAGCAGGGCAAACAAGGCAAGGCACGCACTGAAGATTCTCGACATGTTGGTTTCTCAAACAGCTTCGCGGATGTGCATGGACTGGATGAAGCGATCAAACAACCCGTCCACGTCGTGCGGTCCGGGTGAGGCTTCGGGGTGACCCTGGAAACTGAAGGCAGGCGCATCGCTCAAGGCAATGCCCTGGTTGCTGCCATCAAACAACGAGCGGTGCGTGACCCGCACATTGGCGGGCAGGCTGGACTCGTCGACGGCGAAACCGTGGTTCTGGCTGGTGATCATTACCCGGCCGCCGTCCAGATCGATGACCGGATGGTTGGCACCGTGGTGACCAAACTTCATCTTCATGGTTTTCGCGCCGGCCGCCAGGGCCAGAAGCTGATGGCCCAGGCAGATGCCAAACACAGGCAACTTCGCCGCAATGAATTCGCGAATCGCGGCGATGGCGTAATCGCAGGGCTCCGGATCGCCCGGGCCATTCGACAGGAATACGCCGTCGGGATTCTCACCCAGCACTTGTGCGGCAGGCGTTTGCGCCGGCACCACGCTGACCCGGCACCCGCGCTCGGCCAGCATGCGCAGGATGTTGCGCTTCACACCGAAGTCGTAGGCCACCACGTGGAAGCGCGGCTCGCTGCGTGCCACCAGGCCGCTGTCCAGATCGAGCTGGCCATCGAGCCAGGTGTAGCGCTCGCCGGTCGTTACCTCTTTCGCCAGGTCCATGCCCTTGAGCCCGGCGAACTCGCGCGCCGCCTGCAGGGCGGTGGCAGCGTCGACGCCCTCACCGGCCATCAGGCAGCCATTCTGGGCGCCCGAACTGCGCAGTCGACGGGTTAGGCTGCGGGTATCGATACCGGCAATTGCGATCACGCCACGTGCAAGCAGCCATTCCGGCAGGGCAACTTCGCAACGCCAGCTGCTGGGCCGGCGTGGAACGTCGCGCACGATCAGGCCCGACGCGAACACGCGCTGGGATTCATCGTCCTGCCCGGTACAGCCGGTATTGCCGATATGTGGATACGTGAGAGTGACCAGCTGCCTGGCGTAGGAGGGATCGGTAAGGATCTCCTGGTAGCCGGTCATGGCGGTGTTGAACACCACCTCGCCGACGCGAAGTCCGGTCGCGCCGACAGATACGCCTTCGAAAACGGTGCCGTCTTCGAGCGCGAGCAGTGCAGGATGAATCACGGGCTTCGCCTTGGATGTGGAAGGGTGCGTGTCCACCACCTTGGGCCTCGCGGAATGCGCGAAAGCCTGCGGGTGCGGTAAACCGACCCGAGCGGGCAAGAGGGATTCAGGCGAGCCGGAATGATAGGGAAAGCGGCCCAGCCTGTCCACGACTGGTGCCCTGTGCCCCGCGCGGTGGAATCAGGTCTTCATCGCCGGCCAGGCGGCTTTCAGGTAGTTGAAGCCTGACCACAGGGTCAGTACTGCTGCCACAGCCAGCAGGATCTGGCCGATCAGGAACACCGGAATTGGCCCCAATGGCTCACGATAAAGCAGCGCGACAATGGCCACCATCTGCACGATGGTCTTGATCTTTCCCACGCCAGCGACCTTGACGGCAGCGCGCTGGCCAAGCTCTGCCATCCATTCACGCAGCGCCGAAATGGTGATCTCGCGGCCCACGATGACGGCTGCGGTGAGTGCCATGAAGGCCGTCGGATGTGCCTGCACGATCAGAAACAGAGCGACAGTGACCGCCAGCTTGTCCGCCACCGGGTCCAGGAAGGCGCCGAAATCCGAATACATGCCATAGCGGCGGGCGATCCAGCCGTCCAGCCAGTCGGTGATCGCGCCGACCGCGAAGATGAATGCGGCGGCAAAATGGGTCCACTTGGCGTCGTGATAGAAAATCACCACCAGCACCGGGATCAGCGCGATGCGAAACAGGGTAAGTACGGTGGGAATGGTCAGCTTCATGCCGAGGTTTCCGGGCTTTCATCAATTCCGTGCAGCGAATGGTACAGGCGATGCGCCAGGGCCGGGCCGACGCCTTCCACTGCGGCGATCTCGGCCACGCCCGCCAGCATCAGCCCCGACAGTCCACCGAAGTGCCGCAGCAGGGTCGCCCGGCGCTTGGCACCAATGCCTTCGATGTCCTCGAGACGGCTGCGCTGGCGCGCCTTGGCGCGACGCCCGCGGTGCCCGGTGATGGCGAAGCGGTGCGCCTCGTCGCGCACCTGCTGGATCAGATGCAGCCCAGGCGACTGGCCACCCGGACGCAGATCACTGCCCGCGGGACGCACCAGGGTTTCCTCTCCGGCACGGCGCGCTTCGCCCTTTGCCACACCCACCAGTTCGACGCCCTCGACGCCAAGCTCCTGAAGCACCTCGCTGGCCTGGCGCAACTGCCCCTTGCCACCGTCGATCAGCAGCAGATCCGGCAGAGCGCCCTCGCCTGCCTTGCGAAAGCGCCTTTGCAGCGCCTGGCGCATCGCGGCAAAGTCATCGCCACCGGTGATGTCCTCGATATTGAAGCGCCGATACTGCGAACGCACCGGGCCATCGGCATCGAACACCACGCAGGACGCCACCGTGGCCTCGCCCATGGTATGGCTGATGTCGAAACATTCGATGCGTTGTGGCGCCGCGTCCAGCTCGAGTAGCTCGCGCAGAGACTCGAGCCGGCGCCGCTGACTTTCGCCGGCGGTCAGGTTGGCAGCCAGCGCAGCCTCTGCGTTGCGCTGGGTCAGGTCCAGATAGCGCGCCCGTTCGGTGCGCACCGCGTGGCGGATCTGCACCTTGCGCCCCGCCGCCTCGCCCAGCACCGAGGCGATCAATTCCGCCTCTACCAGCGACTCGGTCAACACCACTTCAGGCGGTGCACTGCGCTCCAGGTAGTACTGCGGAACAAATGCCTCCAGCACTTCGGCGCTGCTGCTGGCCCCGGGAAGTTTCGGAAAATACGCCCGCGTACCCAGATTGCGCCCGCCACGCAGCGCCAGCAAAACCACACAGGCCACTCCTTCGCGTTGCGCGCAGGCAATGAAATCGATATCACCCAGATCACCCTCGACCAGCTGCTTGGCCTGCATCTTGCGCAGGTCAGCGATCAGATCACGGGTGCGCGCGGCTTGCTCGAAGGCCAGTGACTGGCTCTCGGCTTGCATCGCGGCCTGCAACTCATTGACCAATTGCTCGCTGCGGCCCTCCAGGAACAGCTCGGCGCGATGGATGCTGTCGCGATACGCCTGCGGCGCGATCAGTGCCACGCAGGGCGCGCTGCAGCGTCCGATCTGGTGCTGCAGGCATGGCCTGCTGCGGTTGCGGAACACGCTGTCTTCGCAGCTGCGCAGGTGGAACAGTTTTGCCATCAGATTGAGCGTTTCGCGCACCGCCGTGACCCCTGGATAGGGGCCGAAATAGCGTCCCGGTTTGCTGCGCGATCCGCGATGAAACGCGATGCGCGGCCACTCGTCGTGCGTGGAGATGTAGACGTAGGGGTAACTCTTGTCATCGCGAAGCAGGATGTTGTAGCGCGGCCGCAGCGTCTTGATCAGCTGGTTTTCAAGCAGCAGTGCCTCACCTTCACTGCGCGTGACCGTGACCTCGATCGCGCCGATCTGCGCGATCATCGCGCTGATGCGCGCGTCCTTGGCGCTGCTGCTGAAATAGCTGCCAACGCGCTTGCGCAGGCTGCCCGCCTTGCCGACGTACAGCACGCCACCTGCAGCGTCGAGCATGCGGTAGACACCCGGCGCCTGGCTCAGCGCACGCGCGACCGCCTTGCCATCGAAGTCGGGGAAATCGGCCTCGCCCGAACTCATTCGCCCACGGGCAGGCGTCTTGCAACACCTGATTCGATATCGATCCGGATGACTTCGTGCGCCGCGCTGTTGGACACGTAGAGCACGCCAGGCAAGGCCGCAATACCGGTGGGTTCGTGCAGCCGGTAGTCGAGATCGAGTTTGCGCAGCTCACTGCCACCGAGGCGCAAGGCGCGAATGCAGTCGTTGTAGGTGTCGCTGACCCATAGCATGGCGACGCGAGGATCAGAGCAAAGCCCTTGGGGGCTCTGCAGCTTCGCCACACTGCGCACACCATCGGCATCGCCAAACTCGTACAAGCCGTGGCCCACCAGGGTTTGCACCGTGCCATTGCCGGTCTGCACGGTGCGCACCGCCGAAGCACCCGAGTCAGCCACGAACAGGGCCTGCTGGACCAGAGCCAGTCCAGCTGGCTGTCCGAACCCGGCGCGCTGTCCCACGCCATCGCGAAACTCCGTCTTGCCCGATCCGGCGATTAGGTCGAGTCGACGCTCGCCCAGGTTGAACTCCCATAACTGCTGGGAGCCAGCCATGGAGATGTAAAGCCGGTCGAACTGCCCTGCAACATCCCAGGGCGCGTCGAGCACCATATCGCTTGGCGTTGCCGCCGCCTTGCTCGGCCGGGGCGACCCCGGAGCACCATTGCCGGCCAGCGTTTCCACTTCACCATCTTTCAGGCGGATGCGTCGCAACGCGTGGTTGCCGGTGTCGGCGACAAACAGGGCATCGCCCAGCAGGCAGATGCCGCGCGGCGACCAGAATCCCGCTTCCGGCCCGGGACCATCCAGGAAACCCGGATGACCGGACCCGAACTCCCGCTGCACCTGGCCTTCGAGGGTGCACTCGAGGATCCGGTGGTGGCCACTGTCGACGACATAGAGGTGCTCGGGCGATACGGCCAGTCCGGCGGGAAACTGCAGCGCAAAGCGCGGCTCGGCGCGCGTCGCCACCGGCTGCGGTTCGTAGGTGAGGCTGCCATCCAGCAATGCCTCCTCCAGCAAGGCATCGATGGTGGCGGCCAGTCCGGCGCGCTGCGCGTCGCCGGCTTCGACCGACACGATGCGACCGTGGGTGTCGATCAGCACCAGGCTCGGCCAGGCCTTGATCTCGAAGTGCTGCCACGCGACAAAGCCCGGATCGCTGGCCACCGGGAAACGCAGCCCAAGGCGATTCACCGCTTTCAACACCGCCTTGGGGGCACGCTCGTATTCGAACTTCGGGCAGTGCACACCGAGCACGCTGAGACTGTCGCCGTGACGACTCAGCAGCTGGCTGATGTCGGAGAGCAGGTTGTGGCTGCAAGCCTGTCCGGCCTGCCAAAAGACCAGCATCAGCAGCCGGCCACGATGTGCCCGGACGGTTTGCGGCTGCGCATTGACCCATTCCAGTAGCGGACTGAGTTCCGGCGACAGTGGCCGTTCGCTGCTGGGAAGCATCCGATTCTCTCGCTGTGCGGCAGAAATGGTTGACATGGCGCGCGCCGAATTATGCCGCCATTTGACCAGCCCAAGGCAGCCTGGTTTCCTTAGCCACCATGCAGGAGGCGCTCGCGCAGGCCTTGCATGGCGTCCGCAAGCAAGGCGTAGACCCGCTCAAACTCAAGCAGGCCACCATAGTAGGGATCGGGAACTTCGCGCTGACTCGAGCCGGTCCAGGGCAGCAGCAGGTCGAGTTCTGCCACGTCGCCGTTCGGCTGAAGTCGGCGCAGTTCGTGGAGATTGCGCTGATCGGCAGCCAGGATGAGGTCAAAGCGCCGGAAGTCCTCCACCGATACCTGACGCGCGCGCAAGCGGCCAATATCGATGCCATTGCGGGCTGCCACATCGACCGATCGCGGGTCGGGTGGATCCCCGACGTGATAGGCATGGGTGCCGGCCGAATCGAACTGCGCAAGACTGGCCGGACCCTGCTGATCCATCACATGCCGGGCAATTCCCTCTGCCAGCGGGGAGCGGCAGATATTGCCCATGCAGATGAACAAGATGGATCTTGACGCGCTCTTGGTCGCCGTCATGCGTGCTGCTCTTTGAAGACCACAGCGGCAAAACAGAAAAGCACGCAGTGCGGATTCATCCTCGCAGCAAGGCCTCCACCCGCAACAGGTCGGCCTGGGTATCCACTCCAGCTGGCCAATCGCCCTCGTGGATTCCGACATGTATCGGCACGCCTGCGGCCAGCACGCGCAATTGCTCGAGCGCTTCGAGCTGCTCCAGGCGCGCCGGAGGCATCGCAGCGAAGCGTTTCAAGAACCCGACTCGATACGCATAGACACCGATATGCCGCAGCGCGCCTTCGGCCGGTGGGGCAATACGGTCGCGCGTGTAGCGGTCGCGTTCCCAGGGAATCGGCGCACGGCTGAAGTACATGGCTTCGCCACGCGCGTTGCAGACCAGCTTGACGCAGTTCGGATCGAAGCAATCGCGCGCCTCACGCAGCGGACTGGCGAGCGTCGCCATCTCGCCGCCTGACTCGTGTAGCAGGCGGGCCAGACCAGCGAGTGCAGGGGGCGGCGCCAGCGGCTCGTCGCCCTGCAGGTTCACCACAATGCGTGCATCGTCCCAGCCGCGGCCAGCCGCGCATTCGGCCAGCCGATCGGTGCCGGAAGCATGCTCGACTCGACTCATGAAAACCGTTGCGCCCGCGGCCGTCGCCGCCTGCGCGATGCGCTCGTCGTCGGTAGCCACGACGACTTCCGTCGCACCTGCGTCGAGGGCGCGCGCTACCACATGCGCAATCATCGGCTTGCCGGCCAGCATGAGCAGCGGCTTGCCCGGCAATCGGGTGGATCCAAAGCGGGCCGGAATGGCAACGCTGAACTCGATCATGAGGATTGCAGCCGCTCCAGTACGGCCTGAAAAAAAGACTCCGGAAGCTGCGCCGCGACTGGCACCCGGAAGGCATTGTCGGCCACGAGGGCTCGGCACTTGATCGCATCCTTGTCGGTCATCAACAGGCAGCGTCCACGCGCGAATTCCAGATCAGCAGGAGTATAGGTGTGATGGTCGGGGAAGGCGCGCGTTTCCGGCTGCAGTCCCTGCCCGCGCAGTGCCTCGAAGAAGCGCTGTGGATTGCCGATGCCGGCCAAGGCAACGCAGTCGGCGCTGCGGAACTCGTTCCAGGGGCGCGGTGCGGAATCACGCAACGCGAGTGGCAGGCCAAGCTCCAGGCGCATTGCCACATCACCGGCACGCTCAAGCCCGGGCCTTGCCTCGCCATTCACCACGCGAAAATCGACCGCGCGGCCAATCGGTTCGCGCAGTGGGCCAGCGGGAAACAGGCGGCCATTGCCATAGCCGCGCTGGCCATCGACCACCTCGATCTCAAGCGTTCGAGGCAAGGCGTGATGCTGCAGGCCATCATCACTGACGATCACGTCGCAGCCTTCGGCAATCACGGCTTCTGCAGCGTGGCGCCGCGCCGCGCAGACCGCCACCGGCACGCCGCAGGCCTGGGCGATCAGCAGCGGCTCGTCGCCAACCTGGCGCGGATCCGAATCGGCCGTGGCCCAATCCAGACCGGTTCGCTTGCGGCCGTAGCCACGGCTGATCACGCCAGGCCGGTAGCCTTCCGCCCGCAGGCGTTGCACCAGGGCAATCACCAGGGGTGTCTTGCCGCTGCCGCCAGCAACCAGGTTGCCTACCACGATCACCGGCACCGCAAGCGGAGCGGCCGGCCGGCTGCTGCCGCGCACACGGCGCACCACGCTGTGCAGTGACTCCAATGCACTGAGAAACCAGCCGGGGCGCTGACCCTCGTACCAGACGCGCAGCAGCCTGGCTTCGCTGCGCGCCTTCAGGCCACCGCCGCTGCCACCGCCTTCGGCCATCGATCCTAGATTCCGCAGTTGGACGCGCCCGAGAGTGCGTCTGGCCGGCTGGCTGGCAAGGCGTGAGGAGGCGCAGGTTGGACACCTGCAACGACGACCGAGCGAAGCGAAGGCGCAGCCGCGAAGCGGCCGACCAACGAAGCCAGGCGGCAGGACAGACGTGCTATCGGGCGTGTAGCGGCCTTCCCCAAACGGGCGAGGGGATAACTTGGTGATATTTCAATCTGCATCGTGGGTTTGCCCGAAATCTGGAGCGGTCAACTGCGGAATCTAGGATAATCAACTGCCCTGGAACTGCATCCGGTGCAGGCGCGCGTAGAGGCCATCCTGCGCCAGCAGTTCGGCGTGGCTGCCGCGCTCGGCGACCTGGCCCTGCTCAAGCACGACGACTTGATCGGCATGCTCGATGGTCGACAGGCGGTGCGCGATGACCAGGGTGGTGCGGCCGCGCATGATGCGCGCCAGTGCGTCCTGCACCAGGCGCTCGGATTCGGTATCCAGTGCCGACGTGGCTTCGTCCAGGATCAGGATCGGTGCGTCCTTGAGGATGGCGCGCGCGATCGCGAGGCGCTGGCGCTGTCCTCCGGAAAGCAGCGCGCCACGATCGCCGATGCGGGTCTCGAAGCCCTGTGGCAGGCGCTCGATGAATTCCAGGGCGTTGGCCGCCCGCGCAGCCTCGACGATGCGATCCTTCGAGGCTTCGGCAAGATCACCGTAGGCGATGTTGGCCGCGACGCTGTCGTCGAACAGTGCCACTTCCTGGCTGACCACGGCAATCTGCCGACGCAGGTCGATCAGCGAATAGTCCGCCAGCGGCCTGCCGTCGAGCAGGATCGTGCCGCTGCTGGGCTCGTAGAAACGCGGCAGCAGGCGAACCAGGGTGCTCTTGCCACTGCCCGAGCGGCCGACCAGGGCAGTCACCGTGCCAGGCGCGCAGCGTAGCGAGATGCCTTGCAGGGCAGCCTCGTCCTTGCCGGCGTACTGCAGTCGCACCTCGCGATACTCGATTTCACCGACCGCGCGTCCAATCGGCAAGCCACCGCTGTCGTTCTCCTCGGCGGTATCGAGAATCTCGAACAGGCTGGCTGCCGCTGCCACACCGCGTTGCACCTGCGACTGCACGCTGGTGAAACGCTTCAGTGACGGCAGCATGGCCAGCATCGCGGTCATCACCACCATGAACTGGCCGGCCGACATGTCGTCGTTGACCGCCTGGCGCGCCGCCAGCGCCACCACCACAGCCAGTGCCGACGCGGCCAGGATCTGTACGGTCGCGGTGCTCACCGCGCGGGTCGCGGCGACCTTGGTCTGCAGACTGCGCACGCGCCGGCTGATCTGCTCGAAGCGCGCCCGCTCGCGCGGTTCGCCGCCATAAACCTTGACCATCTGCTGCGCGGAGACCGCCTGTTCGGCATGATGCGTGGCGTTGCCGATGCCGCCCTGGATCTCGCGGTTGATGCGCCGGTAGCGGCGGCTGACGATGCTGACGATGCCACCGATCAGCGGCGCCAGCACCAGCATCGACAGGGTCAGCATCGGGCTCTTGATCAGCATCACGATCAACAGGCCGAGAATGGTGAGGCTGTCGGTGACCAGCACCTTCACGGCTTCAGCGCTGGCCTGGTAGACCTGCTCGGCGTTGTAGGACAGGCGCGTCACCAGGGCGGCCGAGGGATGTTTGTCGAAGAAGGTACTGGGCAGGCGCAGATAGCGCGAGAAGACCTGCTGGCGCAGCCCCATCACGACGCTCTGTCCGACCCGCGCGGTGCCCACATCGGCCATGAAAACGGCCGCGCCCCGCACCACGAAGACCATGATGATGGCCCAGGGCATCCAGGCGATGATGTCGGGGTCGCGGTCAACGAAGGTGCCGTCGATCATGGGTTCCATCAGCAGGGTGAAGCCGGCCGCAGCGGCCGCTTCCAGTGCCATGCCAAGCACCGCGATGACGGCGATATGCCAGTGGCTGCCGGTGTAGCCAAGCAGTCGTCGATAGGTCGGCCAGGCCGCCGGCAAGGCGACAGTCTGCGGACTCACTTTGGCTCGTCCGCCGCCGCAGCCGTGGCAATCGAGATGCGGCTGAAGCCGGCCTTGCCAATGGCATCCAGTGCGGTGATCACCGACTGGTGCGAGGCGCGGGCATCGCCGCGCAGGATCACCTGGCGATCCCTGTTCTCGCCCGCCGTCGCTTCGATCGCAGCGCGCAATGAATCACTGTCGCGCTTGAGCACTTCGTTGGAGCCGACAAAGTAGCGACCATCGCCATCCACGACCACGATCAGTGGATCCTGAGGCGCCGCCTGCAGACTGCGGGTAGCTTCCGGCAGCTCCAGCTTCAGCGCGCTGCGCTCGTCGAAGGTGGTGGTGATCACAAAGAAGATGATCAAGGTAAATACCACGTCGATCAGCGAAGTCAGGCTGATCTCCGGCGCTTCGCGCAGGCGGGAGGCGCCAAAATTCATGCGGCGCTGCTCCTCCGTCGCGGCGCCGGCTTGTGTTCCTGCTGGTCGATGGTATCGAGCAACATCATCGCCTCGCGCTCCATTTCCAGCACGTACTCGCCCACCAGGCCGCTGAAATAGCGGTAGAACATCAGGGCGGGAATCGCCACGCACAAACCTGCCGCAGTGGTGACCAGGGCTTCACCGATACCTCCGGCCAGGCGGCTGGCATCACCCACGCCATGGGTGAGGATGCCGAGAAACATGCGGATCATGCCGAACACGGTGCCCAACAGGCCCAGCAGCGGCGTGATGCCGGCGATCGTGCCCAGCGTATTGAGGAAGCGCTCCATGCGGTGCAATACCTGCCGGCCGACGCCCTCGACCCGCTCGCGGATCTGTTCGCGCGGCCGATCGCGGATTTCCAGCGCCGAGGCCAGAATCTCGCCGAGCGGCGAATTGCCACGCAGGGTTTCGATGTGGGCCGGATCCAGCACATGCTGCTTGGCCCAGTCGCGCACTTCCTGACCAAGGGAGGGAGGCAACACCTCGCGCCGTCGCAGGCTCCAGAACCGCTCGATGATGATGCCAACCGCCAGTCCCGAACACACCAGGATCGGCCACATCACCCAACCACCCGCCAAAAATAGTTCCAGCACGCTAGCTGCCACTCCATGCGTCAAAGGCCAAGGGGATGATACCGCGTCGACCAGCGCTGTCGGCGCAGGGCAGGTGCTGGCGAGCGTGCCGCCGGGCCTCAACCGTTCATGCAACGGACACAACGCTTCCCCTCTCGCGCTCGCGGGAGAGGGTGGGCCGAAGGCTCAGGTGAGGTGCTCCTGCCCAGCGCCAACATCAAATGCCCCTCTTCTCTAGGGCCGGCTACGGACACAACGCTTTCCCCTCTCCCGCACGCGGGAGAGGGTGGGCCGAAGGCTCGGGTGAGGAGCTCCTGCCCAGCCCCAGCATCAATTGTCCACTTCCCAACTTAGCCAAGCCGCTGCGACTGCAGCTGCAAAGGGGCTCGTCGTTCCCACCTCGAGGTGGATGAAATCAAGGCTCGTGCCAGAACCGCCGGTGCGTCTCGCGCCGCCCTTCCACGCGATCACTTTCGTCAAGCCGCAGACTCAGCGCTCCGCTCTCGGCCGTGCTGAGCAGCCTGATGCCGCGCTGCCGATAGCGCTCAACGACCTCGGCATGCGGATGCCCGAAGCGGCTGCCATGCGCTACGGCAACCAGCGCCAGGCGCGGCGAGACGGCATCGATGAATGCCTCGCTGGACGAGCTTCTACTGCCGTGGTGCGGCACCAGCAGCCAGTCAACATCAAGCTCGTCAGCGGCATCGCGCAGCAGGCGCTGCTCGACCACCTCCGAAATGTCGCCGGACAGCAGGATGCTGGTGCTGGCGGTGTCAATGCGCAGCACGCAGCTGGAATCGTTGCCCAGGTACGGAAAGTGTGGGGACGGATGCAGAAAGACAAAGCGCACCTCATCCCATTGCCATGCGAGGCCCGCTTCGCAGAGCGCGTGCGAACCTGGCTGCCAGCCATTCGGCGCATAACTCAGAGTGGGAGCCAGCGCGCGTTGCACAGCAGCGGCACCGCCGGCGTGGTCGTTGTCGCCGTGACTGATGACGAAGGCATCGAGTCGTTTCACACCTAGGCCGCGCAGGGCCGGAACCACCGCCGATTCGCCCATGTCGAGGCCGCCCGCGTAAGACGGTCCGGCGTCATAGAGCAGCGCGTGCTCGGCAGTTCGCACCAGCAGGGAAAGCCCCTGCCCGACATCGAACAACCAGATCTCGGCTTCGCCCCGCTTCAATGCCTGTTGCGCCGGCCACAGCAAGGGCAGAAACAACAGCAGTGCGAGGGACTTGCCGGGCACGGCGCGCGGCAACAGCAGCCAGAAGGCGCCGCCGAAGGCCAGCAGGATGGCGGGCAGGCTGGCTTCCGGCAGCCAGACCAGGGCGCCCTCCAGCGATGCGGCGCGGTCCATCCAGGGCATGCAGATGTCCATTGTCCAGGCTGCCAGCGCGCCAGGCAGGCCCGCAGCTGGCACGCCGATGGCAACACCGGCGAGGCTGAGCAGCGACAGCGGCACAACCACCAGGCTGATCAGCGGAATACCAATCAGATTGGCGATGGGGCCGATCACCGAGGCCTGACCGAAGAACCAGATGGTCAAGGGCAGCAGACCGATGGCAGCCACCAACTGCGCGGTCAGCAACACACGCCATGGCGGAGCACCCGAACCGCGCGGCAGGCACCACAGCAGCCAGGCCACACCCAAAAAGCTCAACCAGAAGCCCGGCGCCAGCAGCGAAAGCGGATCGAAAAGCAGCAGGACGATCAGCGCCAGTGCCAGGGACTGCCCGGGCGAACCCGGACGTCGCAACAGCCTTGCCGACAGCACCGCAGCCACCATCAGCAGGGCGCGCAGGGTCGGGAGGGAAAAGCCGGCCGCGGCGGCGTAGCTCGTCGCTGCCAGCAATGCCATCAGCGCTGCGCCCTGCGGGCGTGGCAAGTACAGACCGATGCGCGGCCAGGCACGGTAGAACAGTCCTGCCAGCAGGGCGGCAAAACCGGCCACCACACCGATGTGATAGCCGGAGATGGCCAGCAGATGCGTCAGGCCGGTGGCACGCAACACTTCCCAGTCGCGCTCGCCGAGCCCGCGCGTATCACCCAGCGCCAATGCCTGGACAAAACGCACGCCCGGCGCGGAAATGGACGCCGCGAGTGCATCCGAACGCTGCATCCGCCAACCGTCCAGACCCGCTTCGACTCGCAGTGGTTCTTCTGCCAGCGCCCGTCGCACGTAGCCGGTGGCGGCGATACGTCGCTCCAGTGCGCGCCGCTCGAAGTCATGGCCAGCCGGGTTCAGCACGCCGCGCGGGCGTCTCAGCCGCACCTCCAGGGGCCATACCTGGCCCGGCCTCAGCGCCTGCGCGGGGCCAAACCAGCTCAAGCGCAGCCGCGTTCCCGCCAGCGCGGACGCCTCGGCCTCGCCTGATTGCACCTCGAACAGGAAACGCTGCTGGCGCTCACCTGACTCGGGCAGCCCTATCACCCTGCCTTCGACGCGCAAGTCTTCGCCGACCAGGGCATCAGGAAGCCGGTCGGCCAGCACCCACGCGGCGGTCAGCAGCAGCCAGCCAGCGCCGAACAGCGCTGCACCCAACAGACGCAGTGGCCCGCTTCGTGCGAACCAGAGCAGCCCGCCGAGCGCTACGCCAGCTGCAAGCAATCGAGAGTCCGGCAGCGCTTCCAGACGCAGAACCAGCAGCGCCCCCAGCAGAAGACTCAGCGCAGCAGCCGGGCCCAAGGGCGCAAATCGAACGCGAGCTGTGGTGTGCTGGAATGCCGCAGCCAGCATTACCTGATTGCCGCTGGCTCGATGGAGGCACCGTGCCGGAATCGCGCACGGATGCCTGCCGAGAAGTCCGCACTATCGGCATGCAGCCGGGCCAGATCGTTGATCTTGTGTGCCGCGCGGAACGACTCGCGCGGCAGATCGGTATCGATCAGACCAAGCTCGAACGCCAGGTCATCGGCATAGCCCGGCAGCATCGTCTTGTAACTGAAGGGCACCCGCCCCGGCGCAATCAGCTCGATGTGGTCGACGATATTGCTGGTGCAGGTACTGGTGAGCGTGTTGTAGAACTCCGGCTGCATGACCAACGCATTGGCGCGCTCCAGCATCGACAACAAAAGGGCTTGGCGACCCTCGGCCGTGGTGCGGATCGGATATAGGTACACATCGTCCTGGCGATGATTGGCGCGCAGACCAATCAGGTCGCGCTCGTCGCCAAGGACGTAGATCAGTTCGTACTGACGCAGCAAACCCAGGAGAGGTGAAAACGATTCGCCGCGCTCCTTGCGCAACTCCACCGAGATCGCCAGGAACTGCCCGTCGGCAAAGCCGAAGCTGAGCAAGGTGTGCGCGGGGCCACGCCAGTCGGCGAAAGGCTCGACCATGAACCAGACCGACACCAGCTGTCGCAGGTCATAGCTGCGCGTCTCCCAGTGCACGTCGAAATCGCTGGTCGAGCGATACACGGCATTGCGCAGATTGCTGATGCGTAGCGCATCGCCGTCGAGCACAGCGCTGGCCAATCGTGCTTGATCCTCAGCCCAGTCCCGCTGATTTGAGGGACGCAGCGGCAGAACCAGCAGCATCAGCGCCAGCGCGACGAGCAGCACGACAGCGACCAAAGCAGTCAGCCAGCGGCGCAGGCGGGAAAGTGGCTTGGTCATGCGTCCAATGCTAACCCGGACTTTTCAAAAGGTCGCGGGAACAACCCAGCGCGCGGCGCCGCCTGGCGAAGGGCGGCCACCACGTGCCTGGCCCCGGTTGTCCTCAGAAGCGCTGGGTATAACGCAGATAAGGAACCCGACCGTAACCGTCGTACAAGGACATGGCATAGCCACGCCCACCGGGATCAAGGGGATCAAGCGGCGGATCCTTGTCGGCCAGATTCTGTACACCTAGAACCAGCTTGCCGTTCCAGGGGGTGGTCCAACTCGCCTGCAGATCGTGGGTAAGCCAGGAAGGCAGACTGAGTGCGTAGCCATAGTCGCTCAGGCCCGAGTCGAGGAGCTCTCCGGCACTCGACCTGGTGCTGTGAATGAAATTGACATCCCAGGCCAGGTCAAAGTCTCCATAGCGCCAATGGCTGGACAGGCTGGCGCGGTACTGGGGAAGGCCAGGACGGTCCACCTGCTCGCCACCCAGTCCCAGATCGTCAGTTCCGACTCGGTAGCTGTGCACATAGTCCAGCTGCAGGCGCACATCGACTTCGCCCCATGCGCCCAGAGAATGATGGCCATCGGCCCTGAAATCCAGACCGCGGGTTTCGACTCTGCCCTGGTTCACCCAGCCATGATGGATAAACAGGATCTCGCTGGTCACCGGGTGGCGGGCCACGCCGAGGCCCAGGTTTGGCGAACCGGGAACCGCAGTGGCGGGAAGGCTGGCAACGCCACGAGGACACGCTGCGAGCCCGGCGAGACAGTTGATCGCGCCTTGTGCATCGAGCCCGGCAACGGTTCCACGAATCGATACGTCGTAGTAGTCGAGCGCCAGACTGAGTGAGTCCATCGCCTGCCAGCTCAGGCCGAGCTGGGCGTGGCGGGCGCGTTCCGAATCCAACTTTGGGTTTGCCACCGCGAAGGTCGGATAGATCGCGTCGCAGATGGGTCCCGGATTGCAGATGGGAAACTCCGGATCGACGAGCTGGCCAAGCACGACGCTTGCTGGCGCCACGTTCAGCTGATTCAACGAGGCTGCGCGAAAACTCTCGCCAAACGCGGCGCGCAGTCCCAGAGTTTCCAGGGGACGCCAATTCAGCGATAGCTTTGGCGAAAAATCGCTGGCGTGCTCGCCATGGCGGTCGTAACGTCCGGCCAACGCGATATCCAGTCTGTCGACAACTGGCAACAACATCTCGAAGAAAGCTGCCGACACGTCACGCTCAGCGCCGGTCGATCCTCGCATCGAACCGATGATCTGGCCGGCATTGCTCAGGGAATCGTAGATGTCGTGAAATGCCTCCTGGCGCTGTTCCAGTCCCACGGCCATGCCCGCACTGCCGCCAGACAACTCGAAAAGATCAAACCTGGCGGTCGCGAAGACTTCCCGCAGCAGACTGCCGTTGTCACGCGTTACCGTTGCGCTCATCGCATCGAGAACCTCGCGATCATTGCCGAATGGGTCGTAGATGTCGTACTGGCCGCTGGCGATGAAGTCCTGCGCGGTCCCAGCCACCACGAAATTGCGGCCCAGCTCGAGCGTCTTGAACTCGCTTTGCCGTACGCCGAAGTCCAGTTCCACCTCGCCGATGCGGCCCTGAAAGCCGAAGCTCAGGTCCTGGACGTTGGCGTCGGTAGTGGTCTCGCGCTCACCCACTGCGGCAAAGCGATGGCGAAGGAATACCGGGGTGTTCGGGTCGTAACCAGCCGTGGGAAAACGCACCGCCGGATGATTCGGCGACCCGACAGGAATGAAGGGAGCACCGCCTGGCCAGGGCGAGGATTGCGCCGCTGCGTAGCGCCCGAACGACTTGACCCGGCTGACGCTGGCGTGCAGGTAGGTCGACCAGTCGTCATTGATCTGGTAATCGGCACGCAGGAACAGCGAACGATTGCGGATCTCGGCATCGTCGGCCGCTGCAATCGTGAAGTCGTAGAAGCAGCGTGGACTGACGATGCTGAAGCCAGGGCCGACGCAGCCGCCCGGCGGCACCGAACCATTGGTCGGGTGAGTGAGCAAGCCACCCGGATCGAAGCCATGAAGCGAGCCGGGGTTGGCAAACGCCTGCAGGAAATTGTTCGAGAACGTCGACTGGCCGCCTCGCGACCAGTGTCGCTCGCGTTGCATGACAATGCCGCGGTTGTTGTAGGAAGCGCCGGCCGTCATCCTGCCGCGGTCGCCACTGACGCCGAACAACGCGGAGCCTTGCTCGGTTTCACCACCGTCGCGGCTTGGCCGACCGGTTCCAAAGCTTACCTGTGCACCCTCCAGATCGCGCCGCAGGATGATGTTCACCACGCCGCCGACCGCATCGCTGCCGTAAATGGCCGACGCGCCGTGGGCGAGAATCTCGATGCGTTCGACTGCCGCCAGGGGTATCGCATTGAGGTCGTGCGCCTGCACGGCGTTCGGTGCCTTCGGCGCGCGGCGTCCATCGATCAGCACCAGGGTGTTGCCCTCCCCCAGGCCACGCAGGCCGAGGCCGGCGAATGACTGGGTGTCCGTGCCCGATGCGGGGCGGGCCGAGCCGAAGCTGTTCTGGGGAATGCCGCGCAACAGGTCGGCCAGTGAACTGTGTCCCGAGCGCTCGATCTGTGTCCGGTCGATCACCACGACCGACGCAGCCACCGGATTGTGTGGGCGCGCGATGCGAGAACCGGTCTGGACCGCCTCGGGCTCAGCGGCGGATTGCGCCGCCAGTGCCGGCAGTACCAGGCCGACAGCACCGACGCCGGCCAAAGTGGTGCGCAGGGCAAGGGCCAGACGATCAGGTGTCGGGCTGCAGCTGTGCGGGCCACGGGATCGAACACCGGCAGCGAAAAAATGCATTGCAGCTCCTTGTTGTTGTTCAGTTGGTCAGGACGACGTATAGGGCAAGACCGTCGCAGAGGTCACGAATGTTTTTTGCCATCGGCGCGTCGCTGCGGCACTGGGCGAGGTATCACGCGTATCATCGCGCCCTGCCGCGCTGCCACCTGCCTGATCGACACGGGCCTGCATGCAATGATCCGAATTTCAGAAGTCCGTTTGCCACTGTCCGATGCCGACGCGCCTGACGCGCCGCTGCACAGGGCAGCCTGTGATGCACTTGCGCTGGCGCCCAACGCCGTGGCGAACGTGCGTGTATTCAAGCGCAGTTTCGATGCACGCAAGGCCGAGTTGCTGGTGGTCTACATCATCGACGTGGAGCTGGCCGAAGCGGCGCAGGAAGCCGGGTTGCTGCAACGCTTCGCCGCCAATCCGAACATTCGCCCCACCCCCGACATGCGTTGGCAGCCGGTGGGACAGGCGCCATCCAACCTGCCCCTGCGTCCGGTGGTCGTGGGCTTTGGCCCCTGTGGAATATTCGCCGCCCTGGTACTGGCGCAGATGGGTTTCCGGCCGATCGTGCTGGAGCGCGGCAAGCCGGTTCGCGAGCGCACCAAGGACACCTGGGGCCTGTGGCGCGGGCGCAAGCTCGACCCGGAAAGCAATGTGCAGTTTGGCGAGGGTGGCGCCGGCACCTTCAGCGACGGCAAGCTCTACAGCCAGATCAAGGATCCCCGCTTTCTCGGTCGCAAAGTCATGCACGAGTTCGTCAAGGCCGGCGCGCCGGACGAAATCCTCTATGCCGCGCACCCACACATCGGCACCTTCAAGCTGGTCAAGGTGGTGGAAAACCTGCGCCAGCAGATCATCGCCTTGGGCGGCGAGATCCGCTTCCAGCAGCGCGTCACCGACGTACTGGTTGAAGATGGCAAGCATGGTCGTCAGTTGCGCGGGCTGCGTGTGCTGGATCAGGCCAGCGGCGAAACCAGCGAGCTGCGCACCGACCACGCCATTCTGGCGCTGGGTCACAGCGCGCGCGACACCTTTGCCATGCTGCACGAACGCGGTGTGCAGATGCAGGCCAAGCCGTTCTCGATCGGCTTTCGCATCGAACATCCGCAGAGCCTGATCGACCGGGCGCGCTGGGGCCGGCATGCCGGCCATCCGCTGCTCGGCGCGGCCGACTACAAACTGGTGCATCACGCCAGCAATGGCCGCTCGGTATACAGCTTCTGCATGTGTCCTGGCGGCACCGTGGTAGCGGCCACCAGCGAGCCCGGGCGCGTGGTGACCAACGGCATGAGCCAGTACTCGCGCAACGAGCGCAATGCCAATGCCGGCATGGTGGTGGGAATTGATCCGCGCGACTATCCGAATGCGCCGGATGCCTTCGTGGCAACGCTTGGCAACAGCTGTGGTGTGGAAAGACAGCCCGCCGGACTGCAGCATCCCTTGGCCGGTCTGGTGCTGCAGCGCCAGCTGGAATCGCAGGCCTTCACGCTGGGCGGACGCGACTACAGTGCACCAGCACAACTGGTCGGAGACTTCATAGCCGGCCGGCCCTCGCGCGAACTCGGCGAGGTAGAGCCGTCCTACAAACCCGGCGTGACCCTGGGCGACCTGCGTGCCGCCCTGCCGGACTATGCCATCACTGCGCTGCGCGAGGCACTGCCGGCCTTCGGCCGCAAGATCCGCGGCTTCGACATGCCCTTTGCTGTGCTGACCGGTGTCGAGACGCGCACTTCTTCGCCACTCAAGATCGGCCGCGACCAGAACTTCCAGAGCCTCAATACGGCGGGGCTCTACCCGGCCGGTGAAGGCGCCAGCTATGCCGGTGGCATTCTTTCGGCCGGCGTGGATGGCATCAAGGTGGGTGAAGCCGTGGCTCGCAGCCTGCTCGGGCTTGCCGCATGAATTCCAGGAAGCTGCCTGGCTCGCACCTGACGTGGCTGCCTCTCCTGACTGCGCCGAAAGGCAGGGCGTGGTTGACTGCACGCCTGACGATACGAAAAGCATGATGGATTCCGGGGCATTGACAATGACAGGCTCGGCAAGGCCACCAACCGTGCAGGAATGCCTGGACCGCAAGCAGGACAATTTCCTGCTGCTGCGTTTCCTGGCCGCAGCCCTGGTGATCTATGGCCACAGCTATTCGATCACCGGCGGCGAAGGGCTGCCGGAACTGTTCAGGACGCTGGGCTGGGGAACCTACTCGGGCGCCATCGCGGTGGACATCTTCTTCGTGACCAGCGGCTTCATGGTTACCGGAAGCTTCCTGCGCAACCCGAAGATCCTGACCTTCGCGCTGGCGCGATTCCTGCGCATCGTTCCGGCCCTTCTGGTCTGCGTGACGCTCTGCGCGCTGGTGCTCGGCGCGGTCTACACCCGACTGCCGCTTGCCGAGTACTTCACGCACCCCGAAACCTGGAGCTACATCACCCGCAACATGCAGTTCACCGTCAACCTGCAGTGGAATCTGCCGGAGGTGTTTGCCGACAACCCCAAGCGCGCCACCATCAATGGATCGCTGTGGACCCTGCCGGCGGAAATGCGGATGTACGTGTGGGTGCTGGCGTTTGGCGCCTTCGGGCTGCTGGCGCGACGCTGGCTGGGAAACATCGTGTTGCTGCTGGTGGGCCTGATCGGCGTGCTGGCACCAGAGCAACTTCCCGGCTTCCCGCTCAGCCAATGGCTGCGCCTTGCCGGGCTGTTCGCGATCGGCGCATTCGTCTACCTCAACCGCGAGCAACTGCCGGTCAGCGGAAGGCTGTTGCTGGTCTGCGCGCTGGCAACCTGGTTGTTGCGCGCGACGCCCGCCTATCAGGCCATGCTCGCACTCAGCGAAGCGGTGTTCGTGTTCTGGTTTGCCTATCGGACGCGCTGGTACTGGTTCAATCGCTTTGGCGATTGCTCGTACGGCCTGTACCTGTGGGGGTTCCCGACCCAGCAGGTGCTGGCTTACCACTTGCCGGGGCTTTCACCGCTGGTGCACACCGCGATTGCGCTGCCCTTCGCCATTGCGCTGGGCATCGCGTCCTGGAAGCTGGTCGAGAAGCCGGCACTGCGCCTGCGCCGCTTCCGGCCGTGGGTGCGAAAGCCGGTCGATCCCGATCGTGAAAGTACCTCAGCCATCTCATAGCCCACCATGCGATCTGAGGACTTTGCAGCTCGACAGGCCCGCTGCCCCCTGTCCCGTCGCGGTCAACCGGTCACGCAAGCGCGACCCCGGTGATCCTGTCCGCCGGCTGCACTTGCCGCGCTGAATTGCCCTGCCTGTGGCAAGGGCGAAGCGGCACCTTCCTAGGGAAAAACCACCCTCTTCGCGGGCGCCACACGGAGGCGTATGCTCGCGCCGGGGAGTCCGGCGGGACCAGCTGCAGTCCAGGGCTGGCGACCCGCCGTGGCGATCCTCACTGGCGAACAATCAGGGCATCTGGGGAGCTCACATGCGTAGAAACATCCTGTTCGCGGCGATCGCGGTCGCCGCGCTCGGCTGCGCAACCGATTCACTGGCAAAAGAAAGCAAGAGCAAGGCCGGCCACAAGTTCAAAGGCTCGGTGGAAATGCAATACCGCACCAACAACAATATCGGCGCCGCGCCCGCTTCCGGCGACCGCTTCGATTTCGCTGAACTCTCCGAGTTCGGGATCGAGGATCAGGACGGCATCGAAGGCAGTGAGGACGACGAAGATGAGGATGAGGATGAGGACGGTTTCGAGGACGCCTTCGACGATCTGGTGGATGTTGATCCCGACGAAGACGAAATAGAGATCGACGACGCCGTTGACGAGGATGGGGACGGTGTCGATGACCTGCTCGATCCCGACGCCGACAACATCGTGGACAAGCAAAGCCGTTTTACCACCAAGCTCGCCTTCAACCACAAGTACACGTTCAAGAACGAGTCGATCGCATGGACCAATGGGCTGCGCTTCGCGACCGACACGCACAACCAGCGCGACGATCTCGACAAGTTCAACTACGCCGTGACCACGGGCCTCGAATTTGCCCCGAAAGGCAGCCCGCACACGTTCAAGCCATCGGTATCCTGGGTCACGTTGGAGAAGGACAGCCGCAACTTTGTCAGCACCTTCGTGGTGTCCCTGGCCTACTCGTATGAGGTGTCGAAACGCCTCAGCCTGGGCGCCACGTACAACTATCAGGACAAGGACCTAGCCAAGCCGACATCGCCCGACGCAACGGTCGACACCGTGGCGCTGACGGCCTCCTTCAAGGCCACGGACTTCGACATATTCAAGCTGAAGTTCGCGCCCAAGGTGGAGGACTCCAGCCAGACCACCCGCAACACGGATGCCTCTGGCTTCGAGATTGCCTACACCCGCAAGCTGCCATGGGACATGACGGCCGGACTGGGCTACCAGTTCGATACCGTTGAATACCAAAACCTTCAGCCGCGGCGCCGCGACGACAACCATACCTGGGCACTGCAGGCGAGCAAGGATTTCGGCAAGCGATTCAGCGTGGAAGTCGGCTTCGAAACGCGCGAACGCGAGTCCAACATTCCGTCCAAGGATGCCGAGAACGACAGTTTCTACATCGGTGCGACCTACAAGTTCTGAGAACAGCCCCCGGAAGACGGCCACGACGCTTCCGGGGGCCTCAGGAAGAGGATAGTGATTGCGCCGGGCAGGAAAACGCCGGCTTTTTTTCAGGCAGCTTCCAGCTGTCGGAGGCGGCCGCCGGAAAGCTCCAGCACCCGGTCCAGGCGTCGCGCCAGGGCGCGGTCATGGGTCACGATGACCAGGCTGGTGCCGCGCTCACGCTTCAACTCCAGCAACAACTCGAACACGCCGGCTGCCGTGTGTTCGTCGAGATTGCCGGTGGGCTCGTCGCCCAACACGCAGGCCGGTTGATTGATCAAGGCGCGCGCCACGGCGGTGCGTTGACGTTCGCCGCCAGAGAGTTCGCCCGGCTTGTGCTGCAGGCGCTCGCCCAGTCCTACGCGCCGCAGCAGGGCCTCGGCAATGGGCATCACCTCGGCCACCGGTTGTCCGCGGATCAGCAGCGGCATCATGACGTTCTCGAGCGCGGTGAACTCGGGCAGCAGGTGGTGAAACTGGTAGATGAAGCCAAGCGCCCGGTTGCGCAACGCGCCACGCGCGGTGTCTGACAGCGCCGACATGCGTTCGCCCGCGACAAACACTTCGCCGACGGTCGGCTTGTCGAGACCACCAAGGATATGCAGCAGGGTGCTCTTGCCGGCTCCCGAGGCGCCCACGATCGCCACGCTCTCGCCGCGTGCCACGGCCAGTTCCAGCCCGTCAAACACCGGCGTCCGCAGCGCCTTCGACTCCTCATAGGTCTTGCCCAGACCCACACAGCGCAGCACCGCTTCGGGATTTTTCGAATCGCCAATCGCGTTATTCATAGCGCAACGCCGCCGCCGGATCAGTGCGCGCCGCGCGCCAGGCCGGGTAGATCGTCGCCAGCAGGCACATCACGATGGCTATGCCGGCGATCATCGCTACCTCGCTCCAGTACAGGGCCGTCGGCACCCCGGTGATGTAGTAGATGTCCTTGGGCATGACTTCGATGCCGAACAGGCCCTCGACCCCACTCACCACCAGATCGAGGTTGAAAGTGAGGGCTACCCCGCCAATCAGCCCCAGCGCGATGCCGACCGCACCGATCAGGCTGCCCTGCACAACGAATACGCGCATCACCTGGCCGGGGCTCATGCCCAGGGTGCGAAGGATGGCGATGTCCGATTGTTTGTCCTGCACCAGCATGACCAGGGACGAGACCAGGTTGAAGGCCGCCACGCCGACGATCAGCGAGAGAATCACGAACATCACCACTTTCTCGGTGCGAATGGCGCGGAACATGTTGGCGTGCTGGCTGGACCAGTCGCGCACGCTGTAGAAGCCTGGCATGCCATCGCGAAGGTCGGCGGCTACCTTCCAGGCCTCGAACATGTCGACCAGCTTCAGCCGCACGCCCGTCACGCCATCACCCAGGCGCAGCAGGCGCTGCGCGTCCTGCAGATGGATGATGGCCATGCCGAGGTCGTACTCCTGCATCCCGGCTTCGAACAAGCCAACCACCTGGAAACGCTTCAGCTGCGGCAACACCCCGACTGGCGTGGTGCGAAATTCCGGCACGAAGACGGTGACGAAGTCACCTGGACCGGCGCCCAGTGAATAGGCCAGCTCCTTGCCCAGCACGATATTGAATTCACCTGCCGCCAGATCAGCGAGCGAGCCCGCAACCATCTTGTCGGCAAGCACCGATACCGAGGGCTCCAGGGCTGGATCGACACCACGAATCAGCACGCCCTGGTTGCGAATCCCCTGCAGCATGGCTTCGCGCTCAACGTACGGCGCTGCGCCCAGCACGCGTGCATCCTTGCGCGCCAGTTCGACGGCCTGCGGCCAGTCGCGCAGCGACTCGCCGGCGCCGCTGACGGTGGCGTGCGCGACCATGCCCAGAATGCGGCTGCGCAATTCGTCGCCGAAGCCGTTCATCACCGACAGGATGGTGATCAGCGCGGTCACCCCGATCGCGATGCCCAGCATCGATGCGGCCGAGATGAACGAGATGAAGTGGTTGCGGCGCTTGGCCCGGGTGTAGCGCAGGCCAATGGCGAGTGAGAGTGGTTTGAACATCCGGCTAGCCTGCCATACCGGCGGTCGCATTGTCGCCGCCTTCGCCGTAGCGCCGACGCAGGGCGCGACGCTGCGACTCGGCCAGTGCATCGGGCCACAGCACACGCCGGCCGCGAACGCCGTCGACATCCAGCCAATGCAACATGACGAAGCTGCCGCGAAAGTAGATGGCCTGCAGGGTCACGACGGTTTCGTTTCCATTCTCGATGCGGGTGGCGGGTTGGCCGATCTCGCCCAGCAACAGCACCAGCGGCGGACGGCGCCATTCGCGATGCGCCAGCAGCAGCGACCAGCCGGATGCCCCGCCTGCGACCGCCAAGGCAGCAAACAAGTTCAAGGCCGAAAGGAAAACCGACACGACGCCAAGCAACCCCAGCAGCACCAGGAAGGCCGCGAGCAGGCGCGATGCGCGCAACTCACAGAGGCAGGTTGACGATGCGCTGGATGAGCCTTGCAAGCGTGGCATCCTCGGGAATCTCGCGGCCCATGAACCAGCGCCACAGGCGGTCATCCTCACACGCCAGCAAGGTCTCGAACTCGGCGCGCTCAATTGCGTCGGCCCGCGTCCAGCACTGGTCCAGGTAACGCAGCATCAATTGGTCCAGCTCACGCATGCCGCGCCGGCAACGCCAGCGCAGGCGGCGAAGTTCGCTCTCATCGGTGCAACCGGGCAAGGACGTCATAGGCGCGTACTTGGCTCAGGCAGTTTCAGCGCTACGACGGAACATGTCGCTGGCCGCGTCAGACTGGGCGTCCGGTTCGGCTGCGGCGCCCCTGTTGCGCAGATGCTTGGCCAACGCCTTGCCGCAGGCCGCAACGAGCCAGAAGATGATGACGGTCCAAAAGACCAGCAGCACGGTCATTCCCAGGTGGAATTGCTGCGTTGTCCCCGCATATCCATCGCCGAACACCACCACGCCCAATGCGATCGGCGGAAACAGCGCGGTGAAGACGAGGACGAAGGCGACTCCCGGATCCACACGGCGACGCCACGCGGTGCACCAGGCTACGCCACACAGCGCGCCAGGCAAGAGCAGGAATGCGGCAAACGCGGGCAAGGACAGGCACTGGATCGCATCATTCAACGTCAGGAACTTCCCGGGCAGGCGAAGCCGTTCGCCACCTGCCACCAACCCCCAGATGTCGTGCAGCCACGGTCGCGCACGTTCAATTGCCCCCAGATAGGTACGCACGACCACCATGGGTTCCAGCAGCGCCAGTTTGAGGAACTTGCTGCGCGACAGTTCGAGCAGCTCCGGGCACGGATGATTCTGCTGCACGCCGGCGACGTACCAGCTCTTGCCGGCGTGTGCGCCGCACTCGGCTGGCAATCCGAGGGTCGCTGCGGTCCGCGCCGGGTCGTCGGAATTGGGGAGTACGGCCATCAACACCGTGTTGGTCAGGTTCGCATGCCGGATCGAGGTTGATCGGTCTGCCTGCATGTGCAGGGATTGGATCGTCAGGCCGCCAACCGCGCTGAGTGCAACAGCCAGGATCAGCGGTGTCTGGACACGCAAACCTCCGAACCGAGCCGACGCCAACAGCGCACCCAGCATCACTGCACCGACCAGCATGTGCTGGATCTTGCTCAGACAGGCCAGCAGGGTTGCCAGCGCGATCAGCGCGCAGAGCCAGACCGAGGGTTTCTCCTGGCCGCGCGCCATGGCGATGCTGGTTACGGCGGCATAGGTAAAGAACACGGCCGCAAACTCGGCATAAAAGGTATTCAGGTATACCGTCACGCCGGGGTCGAACAGAACCAGCGCAACGACCAGGGCGTGACCTGACGCGGCCAGTATCCTCTGCCTGCCAAGCAACTGGATCCATGCAAACCAGGCAGCCAGCACGGCAAGCGAGGTGAATTTGACCGCGCCGATCCAGCGCAGGGAAAACCCGCCATCGGGTGATCGGACTGCCTGCCAGCGCATCGGCGGCAAGGCAGCAAACGCGAAAAGGGCTTCCGAGGTCAGAAAGCAGCCTGGTGCGTAGTCATTGCGGAACGTGTATCGCGGCAGCGGCGCCTGCCAGCTGTTCTGCCCTGGCGGTATCGACGCGTCCCGCAGCGGATACGCATCGATGCAGCCCTGCACGCGGATCATGTCGAAGTTGTTGGCCAGTCCAATCAGCGGCTCGTGCAGGAGCAGCCATCCTCCTCGAACGAAACCAAGCGCCAGCAAGACGACGCAGACGATCCAGAAGATCGGCGATGCGGTCGAGCCAGAACGACTCACACCAAGTCCGTTGCGAATGTCACGCGCTCCCCATCCCGGCGACAAAAGGCTTCACTTCAGCAGAGGTAGGGAGTCACCAGCGAGGCCACCGGTTACACCGAGCGCCGCTGCAGCATCAACTTCTTGATCTCACCGATGGCCTGCGCCGGATTCAGACCCTTGGGGCAGGTCCGGGTGCAGTTCATGATGGTGTGGCAGCGGTAGAGTTTGAACGGATCTTCCAGGTCGTCGAGGCGCGCGCCGGTGTCTTCGTCGCGGCTGTCGACGATCCAGCGATAGGCCTGCAGCAGGACTGCAGGGCCGAGGTAGCGATCGCCATTCCACCAGTAGCTTGGGCAACTGGTCGAGCAGCAGGCGCAGAGGATGCATTCGTAAAGCCCATCGAGCTTCCTGCGATCGGCCGGCGATTGCAGGCGCTCGGCATCCGGCGGCGGCGCGCTCTGGGTTCGGATCCAGGGCTTGATCGAGGCATATTGCGCGTAGAAGTGGGTCAGATCCGGCACCAGGTCCTTCACCACCGGCATGTGCGGCAACGGATAAATCGGCACTTCCTTGCCGCGGCACTCCTCGATGCCCTTGGTGCAGGCCAGGGTATTGGTGCCGTCGATGTTCATCGCGCAGGAACCGCAGATGCCCTCGCGGCAGGAGCGACGGAAGGTCAGGGTGGGGTCGATTTCGTTCTTGATCTTGATCAGCGCGTCGAGAACCATTGGCCCGCAACTGGCCATGTCGATCTCGTAGGTATCGACACGCGGATTGGCCTCGTCGTCGGGGTTCCAGCGATACACCTTGAAGGTGCGCACGGCACCCTTTGGGCTCGTCACGGGGAAGTGCTTGCCCTTGGTGACCTTGGAGTTCTTCGGCAGCGTGAATTCGGCCATGGTTCGCTTTGACCTTCGGGTTTCAGTAGGGTGCGCCTTGGCGCACCGACGACGGTGCGCCAAGGCGCACCCTACACTCAGTAAGTTCGGGCCTTCGGCGGCACCGGCTCCACATCGCTGCTCAACGTATTCATGTGCACCGGGCGGTAGTCGATGTGGGTCTTGCCGGTCTCATCGAACCAGCACAGGGTGTGCTTGTGCCAGTTCACGTCGTCGCGCTCGGCGTAGTCCTCGCGTGCATGCGCGCCGCGCGACTCGGTGCGGTTCTCGGCCGACACCATGGTCACCACGGCCTGGCCCAGCAGGTTCTGCAGCTCCAGGGTCTCAACCAGGTCGGAGTTCCAGATCAATGAACGATCGGAGATGCCGACGTCGGAGAAACCTGCCTGCACCTCGCGGATCTTGCGCGCGCCTTCGGCCAGGGTCTCACCGGTGCGGAACACCGCCGCATGGTCCTGCATCACGCGCTGCATGCGGTTGCGGATCTCGGCGGTGGGCGTGCCGCCCTTGGCATTGCGCGCGCTGTCGAGATTTGCCAGGGCCTTGTCGCAGATCGAGGTCGGCAGGGTCTTGTGGGTGGCGCTGGGCGTGATGGTTGCGGCACAGCGGTTGGCCACGGCGCGGCCGAACACCACCAGATCGAGCAGCGAATTCGAGCCGAGGCGATTGGCACCGTGCACTGACACGCAGGCCGCTTCGCCGATCGAGTACAGGCCAGGCACCACGTGATCCGGATTGCCGTCCTTCAGGGTGACCACTTCGCCGTGGTAGTTGGTCTGCAGGCCGCCCATGTTGTAGTGCACGGTCGGCAGCACCGGGATCGGCTGTTTGGCGACATCGACGCCGGCAAAGATCTTGGCCGTCTCGGCAATGCCGGGCAGGCGCTCGTGGATCACCTCGGGACCGAGGTGCTGCAGGTTCAGGTGGATGTGGTCGGCATGCTCGCCAACGCCGCGACCCTCGCGGATCTCGATCGTCATCGAGCGGCTGACCACGTCGCGCGACGCCAGGTCCTTGGCGTTCGGCGCATAGCGCTCCATGAAGCGTTCGCCCTTGGAGTTGGTGAGGTAGCCACCCTCGCCGCGCACGCCTTCGGTGATCAGGCAGCCGGCGCCGTAGATGCCGGTGGGATGGAACTGCACGAACTCCATGTCCTGCAATGGCAGACCAGCACGCAGTGCCATGCCGCCGCCATCGCCCGTGCAGGTGTGCGCCGACGTGGCGCTGAAGTAGGCGCGACCATAACCGCCGGTCGCCAGCACCGTGCCGTGGGCGCGGAACAGGTGCAGCTCGCCACTGGCCATGTCCAGCGCCAGCACGCCGCGGCAGGCGCCTTCCTCGTCCATGATCAGGTCGAGCGCGAAGTATTCGATGAAGAACTCGGCCTGGTGCGCCAGCGACTGCTGGTAGAGCGTGTGCAGGATGGCGTGGCCGGTGCGGTCGGCGGCGGCGCAGGTGCGCTGCGCGGTGCCCTTGCCGTAGTGCGTGGTCATGCCGCCGAACGGGCGCTGGTAGATCTTGCCTTCCTCGGTGCGCGAGAACGGCACGCCGTAATGCTCCAGTTCGATGATCGCGGGAATCGCCTCGCGACACATGTACTCGATCGCATCCTGGTCGCCGAGCCAGTCCGAACCCTTGATCGTGTCGTAGAAGTGGAAGCGCCAGTCGTCTTCGCCCATGTTGCCAAGCGCGGCGGAGATGCCGCCCTGCGCTGCGACGGTGTGCGAACGAGTCGGGAACACCTTGCTGATGCAGGCGGTCTTGAGGCCCTTCTGGGCCAGACCAAAGGTGGCGCGCAGACCGGCGCCGCCGGCGCCGACCACGACCATGTCGTAGTGATGGGTATGAACCTTGTAGGCGCTCATTGGCAGCTCAGGCAGAAAAGACGAGGCGACCGATCGAAACGATCGAGAGCACGGCGGCGAAAACGAACACCAGCTGCACGGCAAGCTGCAGGGCGACCTCGAGCAGGCGGGAATGGATATAGTCCTCGATCACCACTTGCAGACCCAGGCGCGCGTGCCAGAACAGCGCCAGTGCGTAGATCAGCAGGAGGCTGGCGGTGACGGGCTGGGCAAAGGTCAGGCGAACCGTCGCGTAATCCGCGCCGATCAGGCCGAGTATCACCACGATGAACCAGGGAGTGAGTAGCGCCAGGGCTACTGCGGTAAGGCGCTGCAGCCACCAGTGGTGGGTACCGTCCTTGCCTGATCCCAGTCCACGAGCCGTTGCGATGGGGTGTCGTAAGTGGCTCATGGGCTTGCTCCTACCAGCGCCACGAAGCAGATCGCGGCCGTCAGCAGCAAGGTAAGCACGAAAACGGTGTAACCGCTGGCATAGACCTTCGGCAGCTGATAGCCCCAGCCCGCATCCCAGAGCAGGTGTCGGATGCCGTTCAGCAGGTGATAGATCAGCGCTACAGCGAAGGCCAGCAGCAGGATCTGCCCGGGCAGCGATCGCGCCAGCTCGTTGAAGGTCTCGTAGCTTTCGCCTCCGCTTGCCAGGAGATGCAGCCACCAGGCCAGACCGAGCGACCCGAGCGCCAGCACGATCCCTGTCGCGCGATGCAGGATCGACATGAGCATGGTGATCTGCCAGCGGTAGACCTGCAGATGGGGAGAAAGCGGTCGTTCGCGCGACGGCATGGGCGTTTCACCAGTATGTGGAGTGGGACAGGCAGATGATCGCGACTTCGGCGTGCGGGGCGCGTCAAAAATCGATGCAGCGGCCGTTCTTTTCCCAGTCGCCGTAGCGGACAGGGTCGGGTCCGTCGCGGCCACCGATTTCCCGCGTCGCAGGCTGCGGCGCAACACCCACGGACTCCGCCACCAAATCTGCGGACTCGGAAGTGGTTTCGGGATCGGGATCGGGGAGCGTGGAGCTTTGACCTATCATGCTGCCAACCAGGAAAGCCTTTGAAGATTAATGCCTAGCACCATGTCGAGCAAGCCGAACATCACGCCATCACGCCCGTTTCAACTTCCAGGCAGCAGCGTTCTCGGCCTGATGGGGCCCGATGCGACTGCCTTTGCCCAGTCCCAGTTCGCCAATGATGCGGCGGCATTGCCTGCAGGACACTGGCAGTGGAACGCCTGGCTGAACCCGAAGGGGCGCGTGATTGCGCTGTTTCGTCTGCTTCGGCTCGATGCCGAGACATTGCTTGCGGTGCTGCCGGATTTTCCCGCCGAGCAATTGGGCGAACGCCTCGCACGCTTCGTCTTTCGCAGCAAGCTGCGGCTCCTGCCTCTGGCTCTGCGGGTTGAAGGTGCCTGGGGCGAAGGTTTGGTGACAGACAGCCGCGAGATCTCGGGCACCCTCGAATCGGCGCTGCAGTTCGCCATTGCGCCGCAGCGCTCGCTTCTGCTGCTGCCGGACGAGGCCCGCGCAGCGGAGCCTGAAAACGAGCCGCAGGCATGGCGTCTGGCCGACGTACGGGACGGCATCCCGCGCATCGATCCGGCGGATGTCGAGGCCTTCACCGCGCATATGCTGGGGCTGGACGCGCTGGCTGCCTTCAGTCTGAAGAAGGGCTGCTTTCCTGGCCACGAGATCCTGGCTCGCTCGCATTACCTTGGACAGGTAAAGCGGTCCTTGCAACGCGTCTGCAGCAACGAGGTACTACCACAGCGTGGCGAGATCAGCAGTCAGGGGCAGCCAACAGGTCGCCTGATCTGCTCGGCCTCGGACGATTGCGCGGGCTCCGAAGGCCTTGCCGTGCTTCCGATTGACCCGGGAACCGAATCACAGACACTTCAAATCGACGGCAAGCTGCTGAAGCGGGCCTGACCGGCAACTGACCAAGGCTTTGGACAATCGCCAATTGCCGCGCACTTGCCACAGCACGGCATTGGAATCAGCTGCGAATTCTGCTATAGCGTGAGTCACAGGATCCGGGGGAAGGACGACCATGAAAAGGCTGTTTGCGGTAATTGTCACGGTGGCGGCAAGCTTCACATCGCAATTGCTCGGCGCTCAGGAGTACACCCTCGTCGTCGAACCCAGCTATCCGCCGGATCGCGCGCAGGAGGTCTACAAGCCGCTGGTGGACTACTTGAGCAAGTCCACCGGTTTTCGCTTCAAGCTGCTGACACCGCGCAACTATCATTTCCACTGGCGCGACATCCGCAACAGCACACCGGTCGATTTCACCTTCGAAGAGGCGCATCTGGTCGATTACCGAATCAACCGCATGGGCTACGTACCGCTCGCCAGAAGCGCCCAGAGAACCAGCTACACCCTGCTGGCCAGCGGCGACTACTCGGAAAATGGCCTGGACGGCTTGATCGGCTACCGCGTGATCAGCATGCCCTCGCCAAGCCTGGGAGCCGCGCTGCTGGCGCGCATGTATCGCAATCCGCTGACCCAGCCGGACATCCGCTCCGAGGCGACGTCCTGGCGCGATGGGGTGGAGATCGTATTTTCTGGCGAAGCCGAAGGCGCGATGGTTCCAACCTTCCTCGCGCAGCAGTATCCGAACCTGGTGGCCGTGCAGACCACGCAGGATTTCCCCGGCCCCACCGTGACGGCTTCCGGCACGCTTGATCAATCGGTTCGTGATGCGGTGCAGGCAGCTCTGCTGCAGCTGCACGAAGACGATTCGGTGTATGAGGTGCTGGTGGAGATCGGTGCGACGCGTTTTGAAGCCGCGCAGGCAGCCGACTACGCCGGTAGCGAGAAGATGCTGGAAGGCTTCTTCGGCTACAAGGCCGAGTAGCTCAACCCATCGCGAACACCAGGTTCGCCATCAGGTTCGCCACCTGCTTCGCGCACTACTCCGCTGTTGGGCCTAGGAGCCTTTGCGGCAGAAGCAATCGAGGCGAAAGCGTGACTGCGCGAGAACGGAATTTCGACGATTCGCCGGCCTGTAGTGGTTCTACAGGCCAAGAATCGGCGGAATTCCGGGCCGCGCAGGCGCGTTTGCAGCCCGGTTGTCTTCTGCCGCGCAGGCTCCTATTGATCCGGCCCGCTGAAGTCTGAATTCTTCATGCAGCGTACTTCACGCGGGGATCCTGGAAGTACTTCATGACGCGCTCTGGCGCTTGCTCAAGCGCTTGCATGTGCTCCGTCGCGACGGTCTTCAGCTTTGTCTTC
>JBBSJP010000042.1:0-43129 GCA_038257155.1 Lysobacterales bacterium
CCTCGTGATCCTCGACGAGCTGGGTTACTTGCCGTTCTCGCAGGCGGGCGGCGCCCTACTGTTCCATCTGCTGTCGAAGCTCTACGAGCACACCAGCGTGGTCATCACCACCAACCTGCTGTTCCGCGAGTGGTCCAACGTGTTTGTCGACCCCAAGCTGACCACCGCCCTCCTGGACCGGCTGACCCACCACTGCCACATCATCGAAACCGGCAACGAGTCCTACCGCTTCCGCCACAGCAGCAGCAAGGTCAAGGCGCGAATCCGGGCACGTGAGCAGGACCGAGAAGATGCCGCCAAGGAGGTGACCGACACAACCGACTGACAGCCAAGAGCCGGTTCCAGAGGTAGACTCAACCCATCCCGAGGGACCTGTCCCTCGGTCTCAATCCCTGGTCAATTTTCAACGCGCACAGCTGGTCAGTTTTCAACGCGCGGCAACAAGCTGGCATCCTTCGAGCGAGCCTCATCCGAGGTTGATGGTAACTGCGACGCGTATGCGACTGTCACTCTTGAGATTTCGCTTCCAGACGATTCGGCCTTCGACATTTCAGAGGTCGGTCTTGTCTTCCGCTCGGAACCGGAAAAGCCTCAGGATCCCTTCATGGCGTTCCCCAATTTCCCAATTGTCGCCAAGGATCTGGGCGATAACGTAGCCCGGTTTACTTTCCGTCTGCTGGATCCCCCAGACACCTGGAGCCAGCCCTTCAGCCTGATGCTGGACGTAACCGCAATCAATCACGGATTGCAGATCGGGCCTTCCACGACCGTGCTCGTTTCGTCCCCTTGATGGAAGGCCGTGCGCCCAAGCGGACCTGGGTGGATCAGCAGTCCGTAGCAGCCGATGAAGTTCGCGAAGCATTCGCTTCTGCATGCCTTCCATTGGGCCAGGCGGTGGCGATCGAGACATATGACGATGAGGGCGCACGCGCCACGTTCGAGGGTCGACGATGGCAGGATGTCGCCGCTTCGGAACTGGCCATGGTGTCGGCTTCGCTGCGTTTTCTTACGCCACCTGCGGTCGGCGCCTATTTGCCTGCCTTCCTGCTGGCCGCGCTGGCAGATCCCGATTCCGGCCTCGCAGACTCGACGGTAGATTTCGTGAAGCCGCCAAAGGACAACCCATCGCGCCCAAGCTATTTCGCATGGTGGTCCTTGCTGTCACCAGCACAGCGCACTGCTGTTGTCTCGTTCTTGCGCGCAATGCCCGACCTGCAGCGCGAACACCGGGATGCAATTCATGCGCTGGAGGCTGCGTCACATGCTGGTTAGTTGTGTAATCCACTTTGCCCGCGCGAACCTGCGGTGTTCAATCGCCCGATCCTCGACCGCCGGTCGCGTGGCGCGGTTTCAAGTGGCCCACTCACGGTGATCCAGTGCACTACGGCTGATCTGCTGAGGTTTGATACGCTGCCTTTTCTTGTCGGGTTCTTGGCGTTGCCGCTGTTTGCCTTCTTGCGTCGCCGCAAGGATCAAAGCATCAGGCAACGCCGCCTGATTCTGGCTTCACTTGCCATGTGGGCAAGCATTCCAGCATCGCTTGTCGCTGGTGGAGCCTTCGCCTTCGTTGGACCTGATGAACTGCGCGGCGTCTCGTTCAATGAGCCTGCAGCCATGTTTGTCGCAGGGCTGTCGGGCTTCACTGTCCTGCTGACTGTCGTGCTGCTCGTACTTGGCTACGGCGTGAGGTTGAACCTTGCTGCAAACAGCGCCGGCCTGCTGACTGCACAGTGGTGGGCGTGGCTGTTGTCCGGGTGTGCAATCGTGGGCCGCTGCATGTAGCAGCCATTGCGAACCCTGCGATATCCTGCTGCGCGCACTCGTCGGCCTTTGACCAGTAGCACGTGTTCGCAAGCCGGATAGCACGAGCCTTTCCTAGCCATGCAGGATGTCGCGCATGCTGAAAACCTACCAAGCCAGATGTCACTGCGGCGCGGTTTCGATTGAGGCTGATCTGGACCTGTGCCAGTCGAGCTATCGCTGCAATTGCTCGATCTGCCGACGTACCCGGTTTTGGCCGGCCATTGCCATGCCAGATCAGTTCCGCCTGCTGTCGGGCGAGGCAGAGATGACTCGCTACGTCTTCGGCGCCGGGAAGAACCACCACTATTTCTGCCGGCACTGCGGTGTCAGGGTGTTTGGCATTGGCAACCAGACCGCGATCGGCAAGATGTACGGCATCAATATCGGTTGCCTGGAGGGTGTCACCGAAGACGAGTTGTCACGCATTCCGGTCACGTACGTTGATGGCTTGCACGATCGCTGGGAATTGCCGCCCGAGTTCGTTCGTCACCTGTAGGCAGGAAATGATCCGTCATGTGGCACAAGCGCTGAGCATGCGTCGGGTGCGACTGGTTCCTGGTCATGACGCAAAGCATCGCGGCGTGAAACGATCTTCCTCAGCTGGCAGGCCCCAAGGGAGGCGACGGTGATTTCAGCCAGAAACATTCTTTCTGCGTACGTGCACTTCGATGAAGGTGGAAAATCCGAGGTGATGCCGGTCTCGGACGCCTTTTGGAGCGAGCTGGCTGCGGGCAAGCATCCTCAGCTGGATCGCGGCAGGCTGATGACGGCCTTCAGCTTCACTGAGCCCTGGGCCATGTGGGAACGCCATCCGGCCGGGGATGAGTTGGTCATGCTGCTCTCAGGGACGGCGAGCCTGGTGCTTGAGGAGTCCGGCAAGGAGCGAATCGTCTTCCTGACTGAACCGGGTTCCTATGTGATTGTGCCGCAGAACGTCTGGCACACGGCCCGGACGACTGAGCCAACGACCCTGCTGTTCCTGACTGCTGGTGCCGGAACCGAGCACCGACCCCTGGATGGCTGATTGACCGAGTATCGGCGGCCCGAACTCAAGCTGCCAACCATCCGGTCTCCATTTTGAGCTCGTCAAGCAAGTGCATCATGAGAAAGGCCACCGCCCGCTTCGCCACTGGACCGCTTCGACCGGCCTGCATCCTTAAATCACCCTGGAGGTTTCGATGACTGCTACCGCGCTCGCCCTGCTGGGCTTCGTCGCATGGACCCTGCTGTTGATGCTGCTCATGGAGAGCATGCGCAGCTGGCTGGTGCTGAGCGGGCGCAAACGCTCCGACAGTTTCCTCATCGACGGCAGCGACGTGTCGCCGTTCGCTCAACGGCTGGCGCGGGCGCATGCCAACTGCTACGAGAGCTTTCCGATCATTGGCGGGCTGTTGCTGCTTGCCTTGGCAACCCGCAACACCACGATCACCGACCCGCTGGCCTTGTGGATGCTGGCTGCACGAGTGGCGCAATCCATCACGCATCTGCTGTCGGCCAGTGCGCTGGCGGTACAGATTCGATTCGCGTGCTTTGCCGTGCAGCTACTCATCGCGGTCTGGTGGGTGATCGGGTTCGTTACGCTGGCACTGCATTGATTCCTTGTCCCGGCATGGATCGGCGATGGCCCGATGAAGGCGGTCGAGCTTCGCAATTCGCCACTGCTGGCAGTGATTGCAGCCGCAATCATGTGGGGCGTGTCCGTGGCCGGGCGCCTACATCGATCACCGGCTCACCACGAACCGGAAAGACGCGCTCGACGGCAGACCAAGTGTCGCCCTACCCTGTCAACCACCCAAGCGTCTGGACGCCCCCGTCATGAGCGAATCTCTCGCCCTGCCGATCGATGCTCTCAGCGGCTATCTGTCGGAGCACCTGCCTGGCTTCACATCGCCGCTGCGTGCCGAGAAGTTCTCTGGTGGCCAATCGAATCCCACCTATCGCCTGGACACTGGCGACGGCTGCTATGTGCTGCGGCGCAAGCCTCCTGGGCAACTATTGGCTTCGGCGCATGCGGTGGATCGCGAGTTCCGCGTGCTGCGCGCGCTGCACAAGAGCGGCGTGCCGGTGGCCGAACCACTGTTGCTGTGCGCGGACGATGCGGTGATCGGTTCGATGTTCTATGTGATGGGCCATGTCGAAGGCCGCATCTTCTTCGATCCGTCGCTGCCTGATTTGCCACTGCCGCAGCGCGGCGACTACCACCGCGAAGCGATACGTGTGCTGGCGGCGATTCATGCCATTGATCCGGCAGCCGTCGGGCTGGGCGACTACGGCAAACCGGGCAACTACTTTGCCCGCCAGCTGACGCGATGGAGCGAGCAGTACCGGGCTTCGCAAAGCCGCCCCATCGCGGCGATGGATGCCCTGATCGAAGCGCTGCCAACGATGTGTCCGGCCGACGATGGCGCCGCCGCCCTGGTGCATGGTGACTTCCGCATCGACAACCTGATCTTCGATCCAAAGCGGCCGCACGTGCTGGCCGTGGTGGATTGGGAGCTGTCCACTCTGGGTCATCCCTTGGCCGATCTGGGCTACTACTGCATGGCACTGCGCCTGCCGCGCAACCCGGTCCTTCCGGGCTTGGGCGGATTGGATCGCGCAGCACTAGGATTGCCGAAGGAAGCTGAGTTGTTGGCGCACTACGTCGCCTGCGGCGGCCGCCTGCAGCCGCAGGACTGGGCCTTCGTGCTGGGCTTTTCATTCTTTCGGCTGGCAGCGATCGCGCAGGGCGTGGCTAAGCGCGCGGAGCAGGGCAATGCCTCGTCCAGCCGCGCGGCGGATGTGGGCAGCATGGTTGAGCTGCTTGCGAATTCGGGATTGGCTGCGCTGCGCGGCTAGGGTCGCGCTCGTCGGTGCCTCGCGTACTCCTCGCTTGACACTTAAATGCGAATGAGTATTATTTGCCTTTCGTGTCCTTTCTCAAGGGCCACAGGAAGCCAAGCCATGCACTCGACCCAAACAGATCCGAAAGTAACGATCACGTCTCGCGACATCCGGTCGAACCCAAGACCCGAAGCCACCGCGCAGAGCCGCGACCTGCTGCGAGATGCGCGTGAGGTGCTGATCCAGCATGGCACCCAGCTTTATCAATTGCGGCATACGCGGGCCTGCAAGCTGATCCTTGTCAAGTAGCGAGTCGGCAGCCGCATGAGCCTGTTCACCACGTCGCACGTCGCCGCATCCGATGCCGGTTCGCCCGCTGAAGCGGCTTGGCCGCGCAGTGACACTGAAGGAGGTGAACTTCGCGAATGCTGGGATCAGCTGATAAAAAGGCTTCCCGATCTGGGCTCGGTGCTGGCACTGTTCCCCGCCGTCGTCGGTTGGCCCAACAAGGCACCGCCTGCGCAAGCGCCCTGGCCGCTGCAGAGGCACTTGCTCGGCCTCGTTTGCGCCGTGCGCGCCAGACTGACCGTCGAGCTGGAGTGCAGCGGACCGATCGAACTGCTGTGGTTCGACGACCAGCCTGGGAGGCCGGGGTTCGCGCTCGGATTGTTACCCGACAGCAACCACTTCGCTTGGGACGCGTTGCTGCTTCAGCTGCCTCACACGCTTGCCAACCTGTCGCCCAGCGCATTCGACTGTACGGCACAACGAAACGCTGATCGCTTATGGCGTTTGAGTCAAGGCTGGCAAGCCAGCGCACTGCGTTTCAACACCTGCCGGAACTACACCGGAACCCAGCTGAGCTGCGAACCGGTAGCGGCCCTGTCCGCGCCAGGCCATGCGCATGCGGCAGTTCTGACGCGACGTGTCGGAGCGCGACTGCTGGGCCCAACTCATGGGTGAGGCGAGAACCACACATTTCGGTCGCGCAGAAATGCGCTCCTACACCAGGTGCAACGCTCCCCCTTTACCCTGAGCCCTAAGAATAAAACGGCCAAATAACCGGCACCACAAACGCCACCAACAACAGGATCGCCGCGGTCAACGGGCCCCCGACTCGCACGAAGTCGCCAAAGCGATAGTTGCCAACACCGTAGACCAGCACATTCGCCTGGTGTCCGATCGGGGTAAGGAACGCGGTGCTGGCGGTGATCGCAACCGCCATTACGAAGGGATACGGCGACACGCCAAGGCTTTCGGCAATGGCAATGGCGATGGGCGCGATCAGCACCACGCAGGCAGCGTTCGACATCACCTGGGTAAGCCCGATCGTAAGCAGAGCCACCAGCATCAAGGCCATGGTCGGGCTGTTGCCGCCGGCGATGACCAGCAGTCCGTCGGCCATCCAGCGTCCCGCGCCGGTATGCGCATCGTCCATCGCAATGCCGAGCGGCATCATTGCGGCGATCATGAAGATCACCCGCCAGTCGACCTGGTTGTAGATGTCACGCACCGGCAGGCAGCCGGCCGCGACCATGGTGAGCATGCCGGCCAAGGCCGCCACTGCGATGTGCATCAGGCCCGTGGCGGCGGCCAATACCGTGGTCAGCATGATGGCGATGGCGATCCAGCGACGTGCGTAATCACGCTCGGCATGATCGAGCCGGTTCACCACGAGAAAATCCGGGTTGTGCGCCAGTTCGGCAAGCGCTGCCGCATTGCCGCGCACCAGCAGCACGTCTCCCGTTTCCAGGCGCAGCTGATTGAGTCGTTCAACCTGGCTGCGACCGTTGCGACGCAGGCCCATCACGGTGACGCCATAACGCTGCGGAAATGCCGCATCCTCCAGCGCGATACCGAGCGAGCGCGAGCCCGGCGCGAGCGCGACCTCGCCAACCAGCTGGCCCTCGCCGTCGTCATTGCCGGCGCCTTGCTCGCTGAGGATCTCGAACAGGCCGGTACCCTGGCGCTGCAGCAAGGCCGACGGATCACCCTCCAGCTGCATGTGGTCCTCGGCCTGCAGAGTGGTTTCCGGCCAGGGCACGAAGCTGTACCAGCCATCGCCCTCGTCGCGTCCGTAGCGCCCGTGACTCATCCAGGTTCGGTCGGCGGGCGACTCACCGCGCGCTTCGCTGTAGCGCCGGTGCACGCGCAACACGCTGACGCCCAGGGTTTCCTTGAGCCGTGCCTTCGGCATGGTCTTGCCAACCAGGCCTGAGCCACGCGGAATGCTCACCTCGGTGACATAGCGGCGCATGGTGCCGTTTTCCTCCGGCATTGCTGCCGGGGTGCGCTGCGCGATCAGTCGACCGCCAAGAAACATCATGTAGAGAGTGCCGAGCGCCATTACGCTGAGCCCGGTGGGCAGAAAATCGAACATCGTGAAAGGCGCATAGCCTGCGCGGCTGAGCGCTTCGGCCGCGAGCAGATTGGGCGGCGTGCCTACCAGGGTGGTGAGGCCGCCCATCAGGGAACCAAAGGAAAGCGGAATCAGCAGCTTGGTCACCGGGACGCGCGAGCGCTGCGCGATGGCAAACACGCTGGGCAGCAGGATCGCCACTGCCGCGATGTTGTTCATGAAGGCACTCATGCTGCCGACCAGCAGCATTACGCCAAAGGTCAGGCCAACCCTGCCGCGCAGTCCGGAGCGCATCACCAAGGCGGCCAGCGAATCGGCCACACCGGTGCGCACCAGGGCACCCGACAACACGAACATGCAGATCACCGTAATCACCGCCGGACTGGCGAATCCGGTGAAGCCTTCCTGCACCGTCAACAGGCCCGAAAGCAACAGGCACAGCAGCAGGCCCAGTGCCACCAGATCGGCACGCACGCGCTCGGAAGCGAACAACACCAGGGCCGCAAGAATCAGGCCCAACAGCAAGAATTTGTCCATCCCCTGTTGCAATGAATGCGCCGTATGAGCGCGCGGTGATTATGCAGGGGACGGAAGACGGGGAACAGGGAACGGGGAACGGGGAACGGGGAACGGGGACACTACTCGGTCCTATCCAGACCGCACACAGACTTCCGCGATGTTTGAGTGCGGGTCGGTATGCAGAGAGCCGTTCGGTCTTGAAGAGCAACGAGAACCACTTTGGTAGGTTGGCGCTGAGCGTAGCGAAGCCCAACATCGCGGTTTGCAGGACGCTAGCGTGATTCGAGATCGCGCACGGCTTCGCTGCGCTCAGCACCAACCTACGAGTTCGATTTGCGCCCGGTCCCGCCACGAAGACATCAGCACGGGCATGGCAGCAGCGGAGGGGTGGTGGTGGTTCAGCTGCCTGGCGAACCGTGCTGCCGTTCGCTGGATTAGATAGTGTCCGGAGGCGGCGGTGGCGGTGCAGGCGGCGCGGGAGCACGGGGCGTGGCGGGAGGAACCGGTGGCTTGGGAGCGCGCGGCGCTGCGGGCGGGGCTGGCGGTGCGGGCGGTGGCGGCGGTGGGGCGAGGCGCCGCAGCAGGTCCTGTGCACTGGTGCGCTTTGGCGCGGTCACATCGGTACGCAGCCGCTTGCGGTCGCGAAGCAGGTCGAGCTGCAGTTTCGCGTCCGGTTCGGCTTCAGCCAATAGCTGAAGCAAATCCCGCTGGGTAGAAATCACGGCCCCGTCGACGCCCAGTACAACATCGCCCGGCTGCACGCCGGCCAGCAGGCCGTGTCGGTCCGCCAGCACCAGCGCACCGCTGTCGCTGCCAAAGTACCGACCCAGCATGGGCTCCAGCGAAACCAGGCGCAGCCCGCGCCAACGCAGCGCATCGACATTCGTGGCCCCAAAGCAGTCTTCCGCATCCAGGCACAGGGCGGTGAACGGAGTGAGTGCGCCGAGGTTTTCCAGGCCTTCCATGTGCGGCGGTGCGATGGCGCGGAACTTCGCCAGTTCTTCGAACAGGCGGGCCTGATGGGCGGCATCGAAGGCCAGTGGGCGCGCGGCTTCCAGCTCCAGCTCCACGCTGGACTTGCGGCGATCACGTTGATACTCCAGCCGAACGCGCTGACCCGGCTCGAGCCCGGACAGGATCTGCTGCAAGGCTTCACGCCGCTCGCTGGTGTCGTCGCCGTCCAGCGACTTGCCGTCCAGCGAAAGCAGCCGATCGCCTACGCGCAGGCCAGCGCTTTCGGCTGGACTTCCCGGAGTGATGGCAGATACGCCGATGCCGGGACCGTCCTCACCACCCAGCACAACACCGATACGCGGCCGAGGTGCAAACGCGGCGCCCCAGTCGTGGCCTTTCAAGGCTTCCTCTGCAAGCTGGCGTGCCAATTCACTGACGTGGTCGGTCTCGCGCCGCAGGGCCTCACGTGCGCGCTCGAGTTCGGCGCGGATCTGGGCCAGTTCGGCCTCGCTTCGCTCTTGCGCGGTAACGCTGCCCATGGATCCAGCCAACAGGGCCAGCAGTAGTGATACATGCAGTTTCATGGTTGCCTCCGGGCCGCAATGGCGGCTATCAGTAGATCGTGGGGGAATCGCTGGATTGGCTCGCCTGCGCGGCGAGCATTTGCGTGTTGGAACTCAGACCGGCCAGACGCTGCAGACGCAGCACGCGTTCTGACCACAGCCAGTGTTCGATCTCGGGCGAGGTGGGCGAACTGGCGAGCAGGGCGTCGATGCCCGCTATCTCGTCATGCAGGCGGGCCTGCAGCATCGCAGCGCCCGCATCCTCGCCATCGTCCTGCAGCTCGCGCAGCACCGATTCGAGATGCGCGCTGGATTGCTTGAGACGGATGAGTTCGCTGGCCGCCGGTGTGCTGGCGACCAGTGCTTGATCCGCCATCGTTGCGGGTGCCATGGTCCGCGGCAGCCACAGTGCCAGGGCGAGCAGGGCAGCAGCGGCCAAGGCCCAGGGCAGCTGGCGACGGGCACGCTGTCGCTGGCGCAATCGCTGCGCTACGCGTGGCCAGGCATCGCGCTGTGGACGTTCGGGCGGTAGTGCGCCGAAGGCTTTGCCAGGGTCAACACCCGGCCGCTGGAAATCGTGCTCAGGCATGGGTCAGCACCTTGTGGTCGCAGTCGAGCAATTGCCGCAGGCGGCGCAATCCGCGCATCGCCTGGGATTTCGAGAAGCTCACGCTGCGCTGCATCAGCGTGGCGATTTCGTCGTGGGTATAGCCTTCAGCGTGGTACAGCCAGAGCACGCTGCGCGTGGCGTCAGGCAGTGCCGCCAGCGCCTTCTGCAACTCGGCGGCGTGCAGCGCGCTAAGCGGCAGGTTGTCGCCTTCGCCCTGCAGCAGGGCCTCCGGCAGATCGTCGATGTCTTCGGTACGACGGCGGCGGCGCAAACGCATCAGTGCTTCGTTCACCGCGATCTGTCGCAACCAGGCCCAGAATGGCACTTCTCCGCGAAACCGGTCGAGCCCGGATAGCGCCTTGAACAGGGCATCCTGCAGCGCGTCCTCGGCCTCGCCGCGGTCATTCAACAGGCGCAGGGCAAGGCTGTAGACCGGCGCTTCAAAAAGTCTGTACAGCCGTTCCTGCGCCGCCGGCAGACCGCGCAGCGCCTGCGGCAGCAGGTCTGGGGGCAGGTCAATGTCGAAGGCCGAAGAGGTACTCACACTCCCCATGATGCGCCCCGAAGCGAAAGGGTCGCAGGTTCATGGCACCGGTGAGTGTCGATGGCAGCGTGGGGTGCGGCCAGCGGCGGTGGCGACGGCTGGCTCGGGCAGGAGGATTGCTTTCGGGAACCTCTGAATAAGTCAGAGGTTCCGCCGGCCATGGATGGCCGGCCCGCGAATCGATCGCGCAAGCGATTGATTTCGCGAAGTCGAGTCCGGACCTGTGCCGGACTCGACGTGGGCTGACAAGTCCAGGATGGACTTGTTCAGACCTTCCTTGGGCATCCGACATTGCACGCCACGGTGGGCCAAGGCCCACCCTACGTGGGTGTTGCGATGGCCCACTCTGCGTGGGCACGCTGCGTGCTTGGGTCTAGAAGGTATAGCGCAGGCCCAGCTCGAAGCTGCGTTCGGGACCGACGTAGATTCCCTGGCGCAGGCCGGCGATGTAGTCCTTGTCGGTCAGGTTCTTGACTGCGCCCGAGACGCTGATGTTCTGGCTGAGTTCGTAACTGGCGGTCAGATCGGTCGTCGAGTACCCCGGCATCAGCCCGCCCCAGGTTCCGGTGGAGGCGGTGGTCAATTCGCGAACATTCATGCCGTCGCCGAACTGCTCGCTGACGTAGTTCACAAGCAGTGCGGCCTGCAGGGGGCCGGACGCATAGGACAGCGCGAGGTTCGCCATGCGTTCGGGTGCGTAAGGCATGCGGTTGCCGGCGAGCGCCTCACCCGGCCGGTCCTCGCTGAACTCGGCCGTCGGGATCCAGGTGAGGTTGCCTTCCACCCGGAAGCCACTGGCCAGTTCGTAGCCAAGGGCGGCCTCCAGGCCCCGGTGCATGGCGCTGCCCTCGTTGGGCGCGCGAATACCCGACACGCCCGGATCCACCTGGTTGGAGAAGTCCATCTGGAAGGCTGCGGCCGAATAGCTCAGCGGACCCGTTTCGCCGCGCAGGCCGAATTCGACGTTCACCGACTTCTCGGCTTCTGTGGGCGTGTCGGCGGAACCCAGCACGCTGCCAACCAGCGGCGGTGCAAAGGCGCGATACACGCTGCCGAAGAGCTGCAGCTCTGGGTTGAGCGCATAGGTCACGCCCAGGCCGGGCATTACCTCGGTATTGCGGTAGTTGTCGGTCGGGGTGTTCTGGCGGCGATCCTTTCGGTTCTGCTCGTAGGATTCGACGCGCAGGCCGGCAGTGATGGACAGGCGGTCGTCGATGTCGAAGCGGTTCTGTGCGAACAGCGCCAGGCTGTTGGCAGAGTCCAGGCGGTCCTGCGACACGCCACCGCGGGCCGCATCGGGCGTGCGCGGCCGCTCGCGCACGGCCAGCACGGTCACGTCCTCCATGTCTTCGTACATGAAGCGCAGGCCAATCTCGGCCGCGCCGTCGGTGCCGAAGGCATCGTGATCTAGGCTGAGCCGCGACTCCAGACCCACGCGGGAGAATTCGCGATTGTTGCCGTTGACGTTGTCACTGTAGTTCCAGACCGTGAAGCCATCGGCATTGGTCGTGGTGGCAGCGCCGCTCACGGTGGCAAAGCGCCAGTAGTCGCGGTGCGTTTCGCTGGCGTAGAGCAGGGTTTGCAGGCGGGCGCGGTCGCTGATGTCCAGATCATGGTTGAGGTCGATTGAGGTGCGACCGGTCAGGAAGAAGTCATCCGGCGCGGGGTTGAAACGGGCACCGGCTTCGTAGGCATCCGGAAAGATTCCGCGGTAGGAAATGTTGGCGTCGTTCTGGTAATGCGCGAACTTGATGCCGATCGACTGGTTGTCACCGATCAGCATGCCGGACTTCAGCATGATGTCGGTCATGTCATAGCCCTTGTCCATGAAGCCATCGCTCTCGGCGCGGGTAGCGATCAGTCCGAAGCGTGCATCGCCGGAGCGGGCGCTGGCACCCAGTTCGACCGTGCCCTCGTAGCTGTCCCAGGAACCCGTCCGCAGGGCGACCGAAGCGCCATCCTCCGGCGTCCGGGTAAGAAAATTGATCACGCCGCCGATCGTGTTCGGGCCATAGCGCAGCGAGGCCGCGCCCTTCAGCACTTCGATCCCATCCATGCGCTGGATGCGTGGGTTGTAGTAACGGCTGTTGCCCACGAACAGGCCGGGCTGGACCGGCACGCCATCTTCCAGGACCAGGGTCTTGTAGTCGCCCGCGGTGAGTCCACGCACGCCGATGTTGGTTACCACGGCGCTTTCTTCCTCGCGCTTGATGTAGATCCCGGGTACGCGGCGCAGCACGTCTTCGGTTGAGCGTGGCTGGATCCGGTCGATCTGTTCCGCCGTGATGACCTCGACCGAGCCTGGAATGTGCTTGTCCTTGTCCTCGACGGTACCGACGACATCGAGGCGTGGCAGGTCCGCTGCAGCAATCTGATCCTGCGCCAGCGCCAGATCGACCCTACCGAAGCAGGCGACACCCACTGCCAGGACGAGCGCTGTTTGGCGGAGGGATGCGGACGTGCAAGTGAGTGCCCTGGTGCGGAGTGTGTTGTTTTTCATGGAGTGCTCGAGGAGGTCGGAAAGTAGGTCAGCAGCGCGGGAAACAGCGTGTACTGTCTGCGCGTTGCTGCATATGCAAACGATAACCACTCTCATTTCGGTTTGCAATAGGTCGCCACCCCGTGTGATGGCTCCCGAACAACCCGGTCGCGCACAGGTGCGCATCCATCAAACATAAGCTAACCGGTTGTTTTTTGGTCTCAGAAGATTGGCACTCGGGACCGCTCGGCTTCCAGCAGCTCCTTTCGCCAACCATCACCTATCCGTTCGTGGTGAGGAGCGCGGATCGAGACCGAAGGTCGAGGCCGCGCGTCTCGAACCACCCGCGAAAGGTGGTTCGAGACGCGCTCTCGGTCGGTCGCTGTGCGACTCGCCTTCGCTACGCTCGGTCGGCCGCCAACGCGGCTACGAGGCGCTACGCGCCAACCCGATCATGGTGAGGCGGGCCGAGCGAGATCCTGAGGCCGCACAGAGTGCGGATCGAAGGGTCGAGGCGGCCTGATCGAACCACGGCTCCTCACCACGAACGGGTTCTGAAGGATGCATGTGCTTCCATCAGAATAAGCTCACCCGTTGCTTTCTTGTGGTCTCGAAAAGAAGGAGAACGGAATCCCTGGGCTTCTTGCACCGGTTTGCTCCGCGACAGCGGAACGCCAACGGCGTGCTGAAAGCTCCTTGGGGATAGCCCTCGCCTGATGGGTGACAATCGCTGCTCCGGTAGGAGCCGACCTGTCGGCGACCGGGATGCAGGTTGTTGGGGCGCCCGGAGTAGTTGTAGCCGCATCAGTCGCCGGGCTGACGCGTCATCGCCGCCGCAATCGCAACTGAGAGCTGCATGGCCGAGACCGGCTTGCGCAGAAAGCCTTGCATACCCGCAGCGGCAGTCTGGGCTTCAGCCTCGGCATCGGCACGCGCGGTAACCGCCAGCAGGGGCACGGTTTCCCCGCGCTGGCGCAGCAGACGGGCCAGCGCCAAACCGTCCATGCCGGGAAGGTCAAGATCGAGCAGGGCAAGGTCGAAGCGCGCCGATTGGAGTTCGGTCAAGGCGGCAAGCGAATGCGGCGCGAGGGAAACGTCGTGTCCGAGCGATTGCAGAAGGCCACTAATGGTGGCCGCCACGGTGACATCGTCCTCAACCAGCAATAGGCGCAGGCTGCGGGCTTCGGGCGCAGGTGCAGGCAAAGCCCTGCTCTCGGCCTCGACTGGAATAGCAGCCGGTGCAAGCGAAAGCGACAGTCGGAAACGTGAGCCGCGCCCTGGCGCGCTGTCGAGTGTGATCTCTCCGCCCATCAGGCGGGCCAGCTCGCGCGAGATCGACAGGCCCAGGCCGCTGCCCCCGTGCCGAGCCGCGGTGTAGGCGCCATCGGCCTGGGCAAAGCGCTGGAACAATCGGGCTTGCTGCTGCGCGTCCAGACCGGGGCCGGTGTCTTCCACTTCCACCACCAGACTGGATTCCGCTTCGGGCGCAAGCAAACGCAGAGTGATGACGCCGCGCTCGGTGAACTTCACCGCATTGTTGCCCAGGTTGAGCAGGATCTGCCGCAGGCGCATGGGATCGCCCAGCAGGCCCTGCGGCGACGCCGTGAGGTTCAGGTCAAATGCCAGGCCCTTGGCCTGTGCCAAAGCGCGCAACGGCTCGGCGACCTCACGCAGTAGCACCGCCGGGTCGAAAGCCTGTTCTGCCAGCGTCAGCCGGCCGGCCTCGATACGGGCCAGGTCCAATGCATCATTTACCACCCGCAACATCACCTCACCGGAGCGCGCTATGGCCTCGACGTATCGTTGCTGGACAGGCTGCAGGTCGGTGCCCTGCAGCAGTTCGGTCATGCCCAGCACGCCGGTCATCGGGGTGCGGACTTCGTGGCCCAGATGCTGCAGGAATTCGGTCTTTGCCTTGGAAGCGCTCAGGGCCAGGCGCCGCTCCTGTTCGGCCAGCGCTGCGGCATGACGCTGCTGCAGGCGCTGCTTCCAGGCCTGCAGCGCGATCCAGCCGAGCAGCAGCGCCAGCAGCAGCATGCCGGCAATCGATTCGGCCCGTTGCCACCAGGGCGGCGACACCGCGACGCCGAGCAGCACTGGCTCGCCGCGCCACCGCCCCAGCCGATCGCTGGCCTGCAGGTGCAGTTGGTAACGCCCTGCGGGAAGTTGACCGAATACACGATCACCACGTCCGCGCTGCTCCACCCAGTCGTCGTCGTAGCCGTCCAGGCGAAAGCGGTAGCGTATGCGTTCGGGATCGGCAAAACTCATCGACCGCGCTGCGACGGTGAGCTCGCGGTCGTCGTGTCGCAGCTGCAGCGGGCGAGTTGGATCGAGCTCGATGCGCTCTCCCACGCGGCGCAATGCCACGCGCTCGATGCGCAGCCAGGGCAAGTCGACTTCGGTGTCGAGCCGGTCCGGATCGAAGGCGATCAGGGCACCCATCGCGCCGGCCACGATCAAGCCTTCGCGCGTCACCAGTCCAGGGCGATCACTGAACTCGATGCTGGGCAGACCATCGCGCAGGCCGAACAGGCGGATGTCGCCGCTGTCAGGCTCGATGCGCACCAGTCCACGCTGGGTTGTCAGCCAGATGCGACCGGCCTTGTCCGGCAAGAGTCCATCCGCCTGCACCGCAGGCAAACCATTTTCACCATCGAAGTGCAGCAACGGACTCGCCTCACCATCGCGCACGGCGTAGGCCTGCAGCGCGTCGCGCTGATGGATCCACAAACGACCGCGGCCATCGAACCCGAGCGCTGAGGCGGGCGCATCCGGCAACCCTGCCGGACGCTCGAACCGCTCACCGTTCCAGCGCAACACCCCACGTGCGCTGGCGACCCATAGCGCGGCATCCGGCCCCAGCACTATCTGCTCCACATTGCCGGCCGGCAAGCCAGTCGCAGGACCTTGGACAATGCGCTGCAGCAGTTCGCCTTGTGCATCGCGACGCTCGATGCCGGCGCCGAGCATGGAGGCCCAGAAACCGCCGTCGCCATCGTCCAGCAGCAGGTCGACGGCACCGGCCAGGGGTGCGTTCGGGCCCGGCTTGTCACTCCACCAGTGACGCAATTCACCGCGATCTGGCTGGAAACGACTCAAGCCGCGCTGATGACCGATCCAGACTGCCCGGTCAGCCGTTTCCAGCACGCTCCAGCCGCGTCGCTCTTCGAGCTTCGACTCACCGTCGAGAAAGCGTTCAAAGCGTCCTGTCTGCGGATCGAGGCGATCCAGCCCGCCACCCGAACCAATCAGCCACAGCATGCCGTCAGCACCCTGAGCCAGGCCGCGCGCCATCAGCATGCTGGGCGAATCGGGCTGGTCCCATGCGAACACCCAGACACTGAAGGCCCGCCAGTCGCGCGGCAGGTGCGCAAGGCCACCACCCTCGGTGGCGATCCAGAGCCCGCCTTCATGGTCCAGCAGCAGATCCATCACCGCATGCGCACCGAGGGTGAAGGGCCTGCGTCGGTCGGCGCGATAGCGTTGCACGTCGGTGCCGTCCAGCAAGTAAAGACCATGCGCGGTGCCGAACCACAGCGCTCCGCTGGCATCGTGCTGCAGCGAGGTGACTGGCAGCGAGGGCAGCTCGCTGCCCGCCAGCGTAGGCGTCGACAGCCTTCCATCGGCGCTGCGCAGGATCGGTCCACTGCCGGTGCCGATCAACAGGCCACCGTCGGGTGTGGCGCGAACCTTCACTATCAGGCGACCTGCCAGCGCGGGCTCGGTGACAAAGCCGGAGCCGTCGCCACGCACCAGGCCTTCAGCCGTTCCTATCCACAGCGTGCCACTCGCATCGACCGCCAATGACAGCACATCGTCACTGGGCAAGGCGTCGGCGCGCGCAGCATCCGCCAGAAAGCGACGAATCTCGCCGCTGTCCGGCTGCAGGCGGAACAGCCCGCTGTCGAAGCCGCCGTACCAGATCGCACCGTCAGACGTCTCGGCAATCGCCCAGACGTCGCGCACCCCGCCGCCGGGCCGCGTGTCAAAACTGGGCCGCTCGAACGTCTCCCTGTCCGTACCCAGTACCGCCAGACCGCCGCCCGCCGTTCCCACCCACAGGCGATTGCGGGAATCCACCAGCAACGACTGGATCGCATTGGAGGGCAGCGAGCCTGCGCGCTCTGGCGCATGCTGCCAGAGCGCGAATCGCTCGCCATCAAAGCGCGCCAGACCATCGCTCGTTCCAGCCCATAGATAGCCATCGCGATCCTGCGCCAGGGCCGCGACCTTGCTGGACGGCAGGCCCTGCTCGGGACCAAACCCATGGAACAGCGGCGTCTCCGGCAGCGCCTGCAGAGGCGGAGCCAACAGCGCGAGCAGCAGGGCAAGTAGGCAGCGCATGGCCGAGATGCTGACAAGCCTGGGCGCGTGATTCAAGAAGTCCGCCTCTGCAGCGAGCGGCGAACCCGGCGTTCGCGCGCCATTGCATCAGCCTGTGGCAGCATGCGTCGATGACATCGGCCCGCCCAACCGGTTCACGCCCCACCACACCGCTGCGCTGGCTGCTGGCGCTGGCCGTGATCGTGGGTGTGCTGATTGCGGCCTCTTCGCTGCTGGCGCTGACCGACTCGGCGCTGTCGGTCTGGCAGCGGCTTGAGGCCATGCCGGGCTGGCTGCGCGCGCTGTATCTTGGACTGCTGGGCATCCTTGGCCTGGCATCGGTAGCCGTACTCTGGTGGCTGCTTCGACCGCGTCGGCCGCGCAAGGCCAAGACCGAAGCACTTGATCGCGCGACACTGGAGCGCCGCATCACCGAGTTGGAGGCCGAGCCCGGCGCTGCCGACTCGGCGCGCGCCGAATTGGCCGAGCTGGATCGACGACGTGCCGAGGGTGATATCTACGCGGCAGTGTTCGGTGCGATTTCCACGGGCAAGAGCAGCCTTGTCCGTGCCCTCGCCCCGCAGGCTGATGTGGAGATCGATGTGCGCGGCGGAAGCACGCGCGAAGTGAGCCATGCGCGCGGGGCACTGCCGGGTGGACGCGAACTGCAGATCGCCGACGTACCGGGCACGCAGGAACACGATGGAGCGACGTGGGCCGCCCTGGCGGAGCGCGAGGCGGCACGCGCGCATCTGCTGCTGTATGTGGTCGACGGCGACCTCAGCCGCAGTCAGCATGCGGAACTGCAACGTATCGCCGCGTTCGGCAAGCCGCTGCTGCTGGTGCTGAACAAGGCCGACCGCTTCAACCAGGCTGAACTCGAGGCACTGGGAGGGCGGCTGTCGAAGCACGCCAAGGTGTTTGGCGGCAGCTGGGTGGCAGCGCGCGCCGGTGCGCAGGAGACCGTCCTGCGCCGCCTTCCCGATGGACGCGAAGAATCCCTGCAGCGCGAACGCCCCGCCGATGTCGTTGAACTGCAGAAGGCGCTGCTGCGGGCGATCCGTCCCGGCGTTGCCGCACTGGAACCGGCACGCGAATCCGCCGTGGTTGCCGGCCTGGATGCAGAACTTTCCCTGACCGAGATTGCCCTGCGTCAGCGTCGCAGCGAGGAAACCGTGCGTCGCTACACCCGCCGCGCCATGGTGGGCGCGATGGCTGCCGTTGCGCCAGGCAGCGATCTGGTCATCCAGGGCGTCTTGGCAACGGCCCTGATCCGTGAACTGGCGAAGATTCATGGGCTGGAGGTCCGCGATCTGGACCTGGATGCCTTTCTGGCGCGCGCCGGCGGCCTGGTGCGCACCACCAGCACCCTCACCATGGCGGTGGTCGGCAATGCGCTAAAGGCGTTCCCGGGCTTTGGGACACTGGGCGGCGGACTGATGCATGCGGTGGCCTATGGGCTTATCTTCGACAGCCTGGGTCGCGCCCTGGCCAGCACCTTTGCCGAGACCCGACAGTTCGATCGCGAGGCGAGTATCGAGGCTTTTTCCCTGGCACTGAAGGGTCCGGCCACCGAGCGCATCGGCCTCGTGCTGGGCCTGGCGCGCGAGGCGCTCGACGAGGCCAGCACATCACGCGAGGTGAGAGACCCATGAGCAGTACCTTCCGTTTCAAACTGTGCGCCACCCTGCTCGGCATGGCCCTTTCGATGACGGCACATGCCGAGCTGCGCAGCTACCGCCTCGACCCGGTGCACAGCCGCGTGGTGTTCAGCATCGACCATATCGGCCTGTCCAAGGCGATTGGCAGTTTTGCCAAACCCGAAGGGCAACTGCGTTTTGACGCGTCTGACTGGTCGAGCGCCGAGTTGCAGGTGGATCTCGACCTGGCCAGCCTGGATCTGGGTGATGCCGACTGGAACAAGCGCATGCTGCGGCGGGATTTCCTGCACGCCGAGAAGCATCCACAGGCGCGCTTCGAGTCGACCCGAATTGAAGTGCTGGATGGGGAGAATTTCCGCGTCCACGGCCAGCTCACCCTGCGCGGTGAACGCAGTGAGGCCAGCATGGCGGTGCACTTCAATGGCGAGCGCCGCCATCCCATGACGAAGCGCCATACTGCCGGCTTTTCCGCCAGCATGCAGTTGAGCCGCGCAGCGCTGGGCATGAAGGCCTATCCAAATGTGATCGGTGACGCCGTGGAGGTGACGATCGAAATCGAAGCGCAGCGTGAACGGGGAGGCAAAGATGCTGTGGCGCAATAGTGAGACGCGATGGGGTGCGATAAGCATCGGCCTGCACTGGGCGGTGGCGCTGGGCATTATCGGGCTGGTGCTGGTTGGCTTGTTGATGACCGAAATGCCGACCTCGCTCAACAAGGTAAAAGTGTTTGCCCTGCACAAGAGCGTCGGCATCACCGTGCTGGGCCTGATGCTGGTGCGTCTCGCCTGGCGGCTTTACACCGGCCGGCCAGGGCCCGCGGCCACGTTTCCGGCCTGGCAGGAATGGGCAGCGCGGATCACCCACGCTGGCCTGTACCTGGCTGTGTTCACCATGACCCTGTCAGGCTGGCTGTACAACTCGGCCAGCAATTTTCCCTTGCGCTGGTTCAATCTCGTCACCCTGCCCTCGCTGTCGGGCCCTGATCCTGAACTGAAGGCCGTCGCACTGGATGTCCACCAAACGACCCTCTGGGTATTGCTGGCCCTGTTGGTGCTGCACATCGGCGCCGCGCTGAAGCATCACCTGGTTGATCACGACGCCACGCTGCGCCGCATGCTGCCCTGGCGAACTCCGGAGAATTGAAATGAAGTCGATTGTTGCTGCATCACTTCTGCTGCTGCCGCTCGGCCTGGCCGCAGCCGACTGGCGCGCTACGCCTGAATCGAGCCTCGGCTTCGTCGGCAACGCGCAGGGCGAGTCGTTCGAAGGGCGTTTCCACGAGTTCGAGGCGCGCATCCGGTTCGACCCGGCGGCGCTTGATGCCGCCGAGTTCGACGTCCGCATCGTGCTGGCTTCGGCTGATACAGAGAATGCCGAGCGCGATGAACTGCTTCCGCAGCAAGACTTCTTCAACGTTGCGGCAAGCCCGGAAGCGGTCTACCGCGCGGCGGACTTCGAGTCACTGGGCGGCGACAGGTATCGCGCACTCGGCGAACTGACGCTGCGCGGTGTCACCGCGCCGGTGGCACTGGAGTTCAGCTGGCTTGCCGGCGAAGGCAACAGCGCGCGTCTGCAGGGTGAGGCAAAGCTCAGTCGACTGGCCTTCGGCGTAGGTGGCGGCGAATGGGCTGACACCAGCGTGATTGATGACGAGGTGCTGGTGCGGACGCAACTGGATTTGCAGGCGGATTGAAGAGCCTCCATGTCCCTGCGCACCCGCCTGCGTTCCTGGTGGCATGGCCAAGGCACGGAGGTGGCCGAGCCGATGGTCGGTGAAGGTCCGGCCGCGCACCTGAGCCGAGCTGCGGACAGCCTGCGCGCACTGTTGAATGATCCGGCGATTCCTGCCGGCGTGCGGCAATCGCTGGCCGAGGACTACACCCAGGTCGGCGCAATGCTGGAGCGCCTCGAGCAGGGCGAGCTACAGATTGCGGTGTTCGGCCGCGTGAGCGTCGGCAAGTCGGCGGTGCTCAATGCGCTGGCCGGGCGCGAAGTGTTCGAGGTAGGCGTGCTGCACGGCACCACCACCGGGGCCGGGCTCTTGCGCTGGCAGGTGGCGGCCGATCACGGCGTGCAGCTGATCGACACACCGGGCATCAACGAGCTGTCAGGCGAAGCACGCGAGCAGCTCGCCGAGGATGTCGCCAGCCGTGCCGACCTGATCATTTTCGTGGTGGATGCCGACCTGACCGCTGTCGAGGTCGATGCATTGCGCCGCCTGGCCGAGCAGCAGCGCCCGCTGCTGCTGGCGCTGAACAAGTCTGATCGCTACAGCGATGGCGAACGTGCCGCACTGCGCGAGCGCCTTCTGCAGCATTCCGCCGGCCTGGTGCGGCCGGAAAACCTGGTCGAAGTGATGGCATTGCCTGCGCCGCAGACCGTGATCGAGGTGGACAGCCAGGGCCGTGAGCTGGAGCGCCAACGCGAGCGCAAGCCCGATGTCAGCGCCCTGACAGCGCGCGTTCTGGCAGTGCTCGAAGCGGAGGGGAAAACCTTGCTGGCGCTCAATGCCAGCCTGTTCGCCGGCCAGTTGGCCGACGCAGTGGCCGAGCGGCTGACCACGCTGCGGCATGAAGCCGCCGAGCGCATCGTCCGCCTGTATTGCCTGGCCAAGGGCATCAGCGTGGCCTTGAATCCCATTCCGGTGGCCGATCTGCTCGCTGCTGCCTCACTTGATGTGGCGCTGGTGGTGCATTTGTCCAAGGTTTACGGACTGCCCATGACGCGCTCGGAAGCGGGAAGGCTGCTGGCCACCATCGCGGCCCAGCTGGCCGCGCTGATGGGTGCGATCTGGGGCATACATCTGGTGGCTTCAGCGCTGAAGCTGGGCAGCGCAGGACTCTCCACCGCACTGACCGCGGGTGCGCAAGGCGCGCTGGCCTGGTACGCCACGGTGCTGGTTGGGCGGGCGGCGGAACAGTATCTGGCGGCGGGCAAGAGCTGGGGCGAAGATGGCCCCAAGCGCGTGGTGCGGGAGATTGTCGAAAGTCTGGATCGGGACTCGATCCTGCGCGAGGCACGTTCCGAGATTCTGGCGCGCATCAAGCGCACCCAGTGAGATTGCAGAGGCGACTCTGGCGAGTTGCGTCGGAGTAACGGCGACAGAGCAGCGGCAGCGCCGTGTCGCGCCAGAATGCGAGGCTGACCTGGCCGCTCGACATGCCTCCGCTTGCGAATCGCTCGACATACGCCGTTTCATTTCGGATCGGCGCGTCGCCCAGCAGTTGCACCCAGGTCGCCCTCAACAGGGCCAGCCACTCTACTTCGTTGCTGGGGCGCGGATGCTCGCGCAACGCGTCGCGCATCTCTCGCCACAGGAATGGATCGCCACGCAGCCCCCACTGGACAGGCTCGGGGTGAAACAGATCCACCAGTGAATCACTGCCGATTCCGTTCATGCATTGCGCTGCCTGGATGTGTGGAAATATCGCGCATTCTGTAGTGACGGCGTTCAGCTGCAAACTCCTCAGGGCAGCAGCAAGTCCCGCGGCATCAGGCCCTGTCCCGCACCAATGGCCGCTCGTGCTTGTGCAGATGGGTCAGGCCAGCCAGCAAGCGGGCCCCGCTGACGTCGACATACGCTGCGCTACAATGCGGTGATTCGAGTATCGGCATACCCCATGGCCCAGTCGGAAAGCACTTCCCCCGATTCGTTCGCGCTGCGCTGCGAGGCCGACGGCGCCATCACGCCGATTGGCACCAGGCTGACTGTCGGACGCGAGGATGATTGTGGGCTGGTCATCAAGATGGGGGTCATATCGCGGCTGCACGCCCAGCTCTTCACGCGCGATGGCCAACTGTGGATCGAAGATCCCGGCTCCACCAATGGCACCTTCATCAACGGTCGGCGCATCACCAAGGCCACTCCGCTCACTGCGCAGGATCTGATCGGTTTTGATGCGATCACCTACCGTGTGGTTCCGCTTGACGCTGCCGGAAAACCGGGTCCGGTCGACCGTGATCGCACCGTGATCGGCATGCGTGCCGTCACGGCCGACCTTGCCACAGAATTGCCCGAGATCACCGTGCAGAGTCCGCCTTCAAAGCACGAGGCGACGACCGTGGCGAAGACGCCCTTGCCGGGATCGCTGAAGTCGCTGCGCACCGAACAGTCGCCGGCAGCTGCCCCGCCACCCAAGCCCCAGCGGCCGGGCACGCCGCCTCCGGTTGGCATGCCGGCAAGCTGGGCCGAGTCGGCACAGCTCGAGCGTGCTTCCAGCACCATGATGATGTCGTCGCAGCTGCTGCGCGAACTGTCCCAGCCCAAGAAAGGCACCAGCGGCATCATCGAAGCGGTGCGCGCCAGCACCAAGCAGGATGTTCCGAACCTGATCGGCCTGAATCATTCCGTGATCGGCAAGTTGTTTCTGCTCGATCCGCGCGGCGGCCGCAGCAAGTGGGAAATTGGTCGCGATGCGGCCTCCAATGTCCTCATCGAGCACGAGAGCGTATCCGGACGCCACGCCCAGATTATCCTGGAGAACGGACGCTGGAAGATCGTCAATCTGATGTCGGCCAACGGCAGCTTCGTCAACGGTCGCAAGGTACTTAGCGCGCACCTCAATACGGGCGACAAGATCCGTCTTGGCAATATCGAACTGGCATTCGATGCGGGTGGCGCGCTGCCCAAAGGCAGCAGCGGAAATGGCAAGGGCGGCTTGCTGTCACGCATGATGGCTACGATCCGCGGCTGGTTCAGGCGAAGCTGACGCGTCAGCTCGGGTGCTGCAACCTCGCGGCACGCTGCCTCTCCCTCCCGATCGCCGTTCAGGCTAGTTCAAGGACTGCCTCAGACTTGCCGCCTGCGCGGCAAAGCCACGGTGATTGAAGCGGTGCTCGTCGCGCAGCGTGGCGAACCAGCGGTCCAGCGGGCCGCGCAGTGCGGCCTCTTCACCGAGTTCGATCGAAAGGGTCTCGACCGCCAGGAAAGCCTGCTCGGCCGCCGCGAAATCGCGGAACTTGCCCTCGCCGGCGCGCGTCAGCAGCAGACCACGCAGCTGACGCAATTCGGCCGGCTCGAAGCGGCGGTCTGCCAAGTCCACTTGCAAGGCTTGGACCTGGGTCAGCAACTCGGCAGCTCGCGTCCGCAGCGCACTGCGGTCACGCAGGGTCGACCGATGCAAGGCATTGCCAGCCTGCTCCAGCGCCGCGCCGCGCTGTGGACTTAGCGCCTGCCCCACCGCTACCGCCATCACCAGATTGCCGTCGTTGAGTCGTGCCGCGCCGGCCGGCAGGCCACGGTGCAGGGCCAGCGGTGTCCAGCGCACATCGTCCATCGGGTGGTGACAGGAGTGGCAGTCGAACAGGCCCAACTCCGGAAACAGTCCGTGCCCGTCCAGGCGCGGGCTGCGCAGCAACTCGATCTGGGCGCGCAGCGAACCAACCAGGCCCTGCGCCCAGACTGCTGCGGTGGTGACTTCACCCTTGCGCTCTACGTAATCGGCGTCAATGACGAAATGTGCCGGCTGGTTGGCGGTGAACGCCGCCAGTTCGAACGTCAGGCGCGGGTGTCCGGCCGCCATCATGTCGTGACCGGCGAACTTCTCCTCCGTTCCCATATGGCAGGACAGGCACAGCCGTGCGCGCTGGGCCGGATCGGGCGTGGGAAACAACCCCTTGGCCCGGTTGTCGGCATGACTGGCGCCGGCTTCGGCATGCGAACGGATCCACTCGCCGGCGCCACCGTGGCAGGCCTCACAGCCGATGCCGTCGGTGAGCTGGAACTGCTCGCCGCGGCGCTCCGCCGGCACGTTGTCGGCGTGACAGTCGAGGCAGATCTTGGCCTCGTGCGCTTCGCCGATGCCAAGACGCTGTGCGATGGCCTTCGATGCATCACTGAGCAAGGTGGTGTAGGCGCGCGAGTGCGGGTCTTCGCGGGTCCAGACGCGGTACTCGTGCTGCATCACATTGGTGCTGTCATCGGCATTGGCGCGGCCGTGGCAGACGCTGCTGGCGCAGGTCGCAGGGCCGAGGTGTTGCTGGGTGTCGTGGGCTGGCAGCGGCGGTTGGGCGAAGACGCTGGTGGAAACCAGCACGGCAAACGCTACCAGCGGCGCAAAGCGCCTGGGCTGCCGGTAACGGCGTGAACGGCTCGAAACAAGAGCCAGATCAAGAGCTGCAACGCAGAGGCGCAGAGTACGCAAAGGATCGCAGAGAAAAGCGAAAGAAAGTGGTGATGCAACAGCCGCAGCTGGTGCAGAGAGCACGGCCGGACCAATGCCTACAAAGCCACTTCTTATCTTCGCTCCTCCCCCGCTTCGCTCTTCTCTGCGCGTCTCTGCGTTCTTTGCGCCTCTGCGTTGCAGCTCTTGATCCGCCCTTGGCGACGCCATGAGAGCCGGAACCTCGGGGATCTGTCTCGCGGCATGGTCTGGACACTGCCCTCGAGTGCGATCATTTTTGCAATCGCGCTGCTCGCGCAAGCGACCTAACGAGACGGCGTCTCGAACCACTTTCTCAATCCCCACGAGGAGCCTTGGCTCAGTCTTTGTTTGGTTTGTCGTCGACATACCAGGGCTCTCCGTTGGCATTCAGGTACAGGCGCTGCATCTCTTCCAGGTTCAGCGGACGCGAGCCGAGGCGGCCGAAGACCGCCATCTGGCCGCCGGTTTCGTCCACGCCGCGGTCGCGCTCCAGGGCGCGCGACAGCGACAGCGCCGGGCGCTTGGTCGGGTACGACGCGATCAACTCGGGCTTGGGTTCGGGCGCAAAGCCGTAGAAGTTTGGCTGCGAGTCTGGCGAGGTCATCTGCAGCACTTTCAGGCCGCCGCTGCCATCGGCGACGTAGGCGATCAAGGAGGCATTGGTGGTCGCGACCACCACATCGCGCGCATCGCTCAGTGCGCCACCCGCGTTGAAACGCTGGTATTCGCGCATCGCTTCGGGCTTTTCGACATCGACGATCACCAGTCCATCCGCGCCAGCCGCGACGTAGGCGTAGGTGCGCGCCAGGAACACCCGCTGCGCGTTCTGCAGCGCGATGGTATTGCCTGGCACCAGACGCGGCGCGGCCGGATTGGTCACGTCGATGGTCTTCAGGCCATCGGCATCGGTGACGAACAGGTAGCGGAACTGCAGGGCCGCACTGCGCATGTCGTTCAGCGCCAGCGTAGCTTCAACCTTGGGCGCCATCGGCGTGTCGAGGTTGACGATGACGAGACCACGCGGCGTGGAGATATAGGCTCGATAGCCGCCCATCTCGATATGTCGCGCGCCGTTCAACACGCCGTCCGGATTCCAGGTCAGCGCGCGTTCGAGCTTGTTGTTGCGCGGCTCGCCGTCGGCCAGGGTGTTGATGTCAACCAGGATCAGGCCTTCCTCGGCATCGGTGATCAGGGCGTAGTTGTAGATCGGGTGGAAAGGCTGCTCCTGATTGCTCACCCGCATCAGCTCGCCTTCGTTGCGCGCCGGATGGATCGGCTGGGTGGTGACCAGGCTGAGACAGGTGGCATTGCGGCTGGCGATGCGCGAGGTCTGTCCGAGCGGCCCGAAGGGCGCGCTGATGATGCGTTGCGAGACGCCCTTGTTGGCGATCGAGGCGACGTCATACACCCGCAAGCCTTGCTTGCCGGCGGCCGCGAACAGGTACTCGCCGCGCAGCTGCAGGCAGCCGACATCGCCGGCGCGGTGGCGGTGCCCGGTGGTGAGTTTCTGATCGCGCGCCTGGTGCTCGGCATACCAGTCGGGATAGGCAACGCTGTGCAGGTAGCTGCCGATCACCGCCTGCGGTTCGTCCCATTCGGTGACCTGCACTGCGGCGACTTCGCCGGCGCCGCCGACGTAGGCGTGGAAGCCGACCAGGTCGATGTACTTGGTGCCCAGCATCAGGGTCTGCGCCAGGATCGCGTTGTTGTCGCCTTCGCGCGCCAGGTGGCAATCGCTGCAGACGCGGGTTTCGGTCTTGCGCTCGGTGTGCGGGTAGTGCGGGTTCATCGCCTGCGAGCTGTAGCCGCTGGCCGCGACCGGCGGCTGCTGCACGTAGATGCGCTCGCGGTTGGCATTGGTCGATGAAAGCACCAGGGCCGAGGTGGAGCGTACCGGCGCGATCTTGCCGCCCTTGGCCGGGCTGTGCCGGCCGATCATGAAGACTTCGTCGCGCGCCACCTGCGGGTTGTAGGTCGCGTAGTTGCGCGTCTCGCCGCCTTCGTAGTGATGCCGCTCGGTCTTCCAGTTGGCTTCGACCGGCAGGTGGCAGCCGCCGCAGCTCGTTGTCCAGCTGGTATGGCAGGCGTAGCACTCCATCTTTTCCGAGCTGTGCGCGAGATCGGCATCGGCGACTTCCTCGCCCCAGGCCTGCGAGTCGGAATCACTGCCCATCAGCTTGGCACGCGCGGCCTTCTCGTTGTACTCGGGATGCAAGGGATCGAGCGTGTCCTTGACCAGGGACATTTCCCATTCAAGACCCGGCGTTACCGCGGAGCGCTGGATCAGGGTGTCGCCGATCCATTCAAAGCGGCGCTTGCCGTCGGGATTGCGGATCAGGCGCAGGTCCTTGCCGCCTTCCTGCGCCGCCGGTCCGGACGTGTAGAGATTGGGATACTTGCGCGCATCGCCATGGCAGTCGGCGCAGCCGATCTCCACCGCCATTGCCACCTCGCCATGGATGTGGCCGCTGCCGTGGGCGTCCTGCTCGAAATGGCAGTCGACGCAGTGCATGCCCTTGTCGACGTGGATCGAGGACATGTGCACGGCTTTCTTGAACTTGTCGGGATCGTCATTGGCGACTTGCTCGCCCTCGGCATCGAGCAGGTTGCCCTTGCGGTCGCGCTTGAACACACCGCGGAAGTTCCAGCCGTGGCCGTGGTAGTCAGCGAACTGGGTATCGGACAGCTTCGGATTTAGCTCGGCAACCTGGTCGAGGAACTCGCGGTCGCCCCACAGGCCGCGCGTCGCTGCGGATTCGGGATTGCGCTCGAGCACCTCGCGCATCCGCGCATCGTCGGGATATTGCTGCTGCGCCGGCCACATGTGCTTGGCGTCGGACTCGTAGTCCCACATCGTGTAGCCGAGGAAAGTGTTCATGAACATGTTGGGCTGGTGCATGTGGCAAACCATGCACTGGCTGGTTGGAATCGCGCGGGTGAACTGGTGCTGCAGCGGATGGCCTTCGACCTCGCGCGGAATCGTGGGATCGGCCGTCTGGCTGGTGCCGGTGTGGCCGAAGGGCGCATAGGGGCCGGAGTGGCGTGGATCGCGGTCGTTGGCGTACACCACGTGGCAGGAGGCACAGCCGGAATTGCGGTAGTCACCGGGCTGGTCATTGGTGCCGGCGAACCACATCTGCGGATCATTGAGGCGGGTCTTGTGCATGTTCAGCACCGGCACCGAGATGCGCGCGCCGGTGCCGGGGCCACGATTGGACTGGCGGAAATCAGGCCGGCCGGGTTCCTCCAGACGCTGGATCAGGCCAGTGGAATTGGGCAGGCCGGTCTCGGGAAACAGGCTGATGATGTTGCGCCCGCCGCGCTCGAACACGCGGAACACGTCGCCCGGCTTGATCGTCTCGAAGGCCGGCAGCGGCAGCAGCTTGGGCAGGATGCCGCGCGCCAGCATTTCCGGGGTGGGCTCGACCGGCGCGCTGATGCCCGCGGGTGCACCGTCCGGCGTGTAGTTCTCGCCCAGGATCGACTGTTTGAAGGGCAGGATGCCGTTGTTGTAAGCCGCCGCGCCCCAGAACATCGCTGCGGTTGCCATCAGGCTGCGCCGCGCGGCGTGGATGGTGTCCTGGTGGCAGGCGCCGCAGGCCTCGTCGACCACGCGGTAATCGGACGGATTCATGAAGCGCACGAACTCGCGCGACTCGCGATTGAGGAGGGTGTAGGTGCGCTCGGGCAATGCGCTGCGCGGGGTTTTCCATTCATCTGGATAGCGCGGCAGGATATGGGCCTGCTCCATCGCCGCCAGATACGCCGCGTCAACACGCAGCGCACCTTCTGGCTTGTGTACGTCCGGCGAACCACCGTGGCAATCGACGCAGCCCAACTTGACCGCCGGATTGCGGTGCATGGTGGGTTGGTCGGTCTTGCTGTGGCAGCTGAGGCAGCCTTCGCTCTTGGCCTGCATTGCCTCGGCGCTTTGCGATTCGGGTGCGGCTGCTGCCATCGTGTAGTCGCGTTCGACTGCTTCGCCGTGGCCACCGGCAGCGAAGGCCAGCGAAGCACCCAGCAGCAATCCGATCGTGCTGCAGGTGAGCCAGGTTCGCATCAGGAGGATTCGCCTCATCGCTCGTCCTCAGTAGGTCAAAATGATGTTGGCCAGCAGCGAGTGCGGCGCGCCCTGGTCGGGAAACAGGTCGTCGTAGCCCTGGCCCGGAATCAGGGTGGCGTAGGACAGGCGCATGACGATGTTCTGGCTCATGTAGGGACGCCAGATCAGCGAGGCCGACAGGTCGGTGCCGATGTTGCGCGAGATGTCGGCCTGGTTGCGCGCCACTTCCAGCACTTCGGTGCGATCAAACGCCAGCTGGTTGGCATTCAAGGAAAGACGCAACTGTGGAATCAGGTCGAAATCGGCACCGACCCCGAGCAGCACGGTGCCGGGATTGGTGAAGTTCGACTGGCCCTGCTCCTTGCTCGAGCGCAGCGAGTTGAGCACGCCATTGCGACCCGACAGCGACACGCGGCCACCGCCAATCAAAGGCACTGCCTGGCGGATCCAGTAGCTGGTGTCGGCGCCGGCAAACTGCGGATTCTCGAAGATTGCATCGAAACCAGTCGACTTGCCGTCGAAGGGATCCTTGTCGCCGGACGCGTGCAGGAAGGACAGCCGGGGCCGGATCCAGCTGTAGTCCATCGAGGCTTCGGCCGCGAGGAAATGTGCGCGGATGTCCGATGGCCGGTCGACGAATACCGCATTCTTTTCGCGCCCGAAGGCGTAGTAGGCCGTGGCGCTGAGGTTGACGCGGTCGATGTGGCCATCGACGCTGTAGCCCAGGTAGGTGACCTGGTACTTGCGCGGCCGCTCGGTGCCGATCGAGGCCGGTCGCGCGATGAAGCGGTTGTTGTCGAAAAAGAAGTCTCGGTCCTCGCCGTTGCGATTGTGCGCAATGGTGAACTGCGACTGCAGACCGAGCTTGAAGAGGTCCTGCCAGTAGAGATTGGCGACATAAACATCATCGCGGCGCAGACGCTTGCCAAGATCATTGAGGCCGCTGTTGGTGTCCTTCTCCAGGCGCCGGAACACCGCGAAATTGTATTGGAAGATGTTGTTGTCGCGGGTGCCGAACAGGCGCGCGCCAAGCTGGCTGTCCTGGAACAGGAAGCCGCGGAAGTCCGCATTGAAAGGCTGGATGCCGATGCGGAAGCTGTCGAAGTCGTATCGATCCGAGACGTTGCGGATGTGGTAATCGAAGAATGCGGCCTGCAGGCCGAGATGTGTGTCGCGCCGCGTGGTGCCGCGACGCGGATCCGCGTTCAGCGCGAGAATTTCCTCGACGCTGCTGTAGTTGTAGCTGAAAGCCGGGGTGAGGCGGAATTCGAAGTCAGGCGGCTTGAAGACGGTCGAGCCTTTCAGGTAGACCAACTCCACGAGCATGGTCTGCACCAGCGAGTACTGGTTGGGGCCACCGAAAATGTCATTACTGCCCGGATCCCCCGTGCTTTGCCCACCCACCGGCGTGGGCACCTGGCGCGACTCGTAGACTGTGTCGGAAATGGCGTTGACCGCGAAGAACCAGTCCTCGCCGTGCACCGGCTTGTCACCCTTCAGCACGTTGCGGTTGTACGGGTCGTACCAGCGCTCTTCGTACAAGGCATCGACGATTCGCCAACGGTCCGGAATGGCGATGGGATCGTCGAACTCGGCGGTGCCGGGGCGCGGAATATCGCTGTAGCGGCGCGGCACCCGCAGCGCATCACTGGCGGGATCTGGCACGACCGGATTGCCATCCGGATCAACCGTCGGCACGCAGTCGCGGCCCGGATCGCCGGGGCGGCGACGCTGGCGCTGACGCAGGTCTTCGTCTTTCGACGGAGGGCAGTCCTCGGTACCAAGGGCGGTTGGCGCCGGGTCGGGCGCAGCCGACAACACCAGGGGCGATGCCATCGACAAGCCGAAGGCGATGGCACAGGAGAGCAGGCTGCGCGGCGTCATGATCACAGGCCCGCGCAGACGTTCTGCGCGCTGGAGTCGAGGAAGGGGCTGAAGGGGCATTGCACATAGCGCAGCCGCACCCCCATCGGGGTCAGCTGATCGGCGCGGCGTGCAGGCGCCGGGTGGCCGATGCTGCCGCCGAGGCGCTCGCCGGCCAGCTGCAGGCCGAGGAAGCTGATCATGTCGTCCTGGTCGATGCCGTCACCCGACACGCCGATGCCGCCAACCAGGGTCTCGCCACGATAGATCGGCACGCTGCCGGGAAAGATCTGCATGCCATTGGCAAGATTGCCGCCGGGTGCCTGCGACAGTCCGCCACCCAGCGCCACCGCCACGCAGTTGGGCGGCGCATCGCTGCTGAACCCGGGCAGTCCGGCGGTGAAGCCGACGTGCTGGATGATGCCGTTCATCACCAGGTCGAGTTGCAGACCAGTGGAGAACACGCTCCATTCGCCGGCCGGCTTGCTGAGCGGTCCGTGTGGATTGCCCAGCACCCCGTCCGGGTAGAACGGCCTAGACAGGTTTCCGCCGGCGCGGTCGGTGAAGGCCACGCCATCGGCCAGGGCGGTGGGGGCGACAAACTGTCGTAACGCGCCAAGATAGTTGCGCACATCGACACTGCGGCGGGGGCTCAGATCAGGGTTCAGGTAAACCGTTGGCTCGCTCAGCGCAGACAGGAATCCTGCGGCCTGCGGCGACGACAGGAAGGCCGCGGTGCGCGCTTTCTGCAGCGACACATCGGCGCCGAACACCGGCGCATCGCGGCTGCGCACGATGCCGAGAATGCGACCTTGCGTATCAACCACGGAAATAGTCACCCGTGCCGGCGTCCCCAGCGGGCGACGGATCTGGGCGCGGCTGCGATTGGCAATCTCCAGCGCGGCGTCGAGCAAGGTTTCGACTTCGGCCTCGCCGAGCGCCGCGATTCCGTCGCTGCCAGGCCTGGGTTCAAAACGCTGTATGCCGTCGGGATCGATGAACACGAAGGCATCACGCCCAACAAAGGTGCCGGCGTTGGCCGGGCGCAGGCCCGAGTCATGATGACCGAAGGCCGTACCCGACTGCAGCGTGCCACTGGTGTAGCCCGGCACCGCCAGCAGGCTGCCGTCCGCGGCTCCCAGTGCAGCGAAACTGGCACCGGATACCCCTGAGGCGATCTGATTGCTGCGCGCATCGGTATAGCGAAAGGTCTTGCCCTCTACCGTGATGCGATCGGCACGGATATCGGCCGGTGGTTCGAACCCAAGGGTCGCGGCCAGCGCAATCAGCTCATCGGTATCGCTGTCGATATCCGAGATGCGCGGATCGATGCTGTAGCGGCCGTCAGCCATGACGCCCACACCACCGACCAGCACTGCCCCCTTGTAGAGCGGCAGGCCGCCGGGATCGGCCGACAGACCCAGCGGCGAGCGCTTCGGCCCGGCGTCGGCCCCCACGCCGTTGAACGGGCGCATGAAATCCGAACAGGCCAACTGGCTGAACTGCACACCGAACAAGGGCCCCGAAGCCTGGTTGATTTCGCCCGGATTGAAGTGCTCCTGCACGATCTGGTTGGCGGTGCGGGTGGTGAATGCGTTGCCACCGCTCGACAGGTAAGCGCCGGTGACGGCCTTGGCAATCGCCGCCAAGGCATCGCCACCGACCGCAGCAGGCAGCACGATGCCCTCCAGGCCGCCGTCGATGCCGGGCTGGCCCGTCGCCGTGGTGGACAGCAGCACATCGCGCACCGCGCCCTGCATTCGATACACCGCCAGGATATTGCCGACCCGGTCGCTGACCGCGATGGTTGCCACCAGGTTCTGTGCGCGCGCCTGGCCTACGGCCTGCGCGATGACCCGACCGACCTCCTCGGCACTCAGGAACTCGGCCGCGTTCGGTGGCGTCTCGGACGCTGACTGGCACAGCGGGCACGGCTTGGGCGACGAGGAAGGATCATCCAGCAGGGCCGGCTTCAGCAGGTTCTTGGCTGGCACTTCGTGATCGACCTCAAGCGCGTCCACCTGCAGTGCCGGCAAAGCCAGCGCGCAGTTCGCCGCCAGTCCAACAAGGACGGCGATCAGGCAGCAAGCGGTACGTGGGGTCATGGCTGATCTCCCGACTCGTCTTGAAGGGTGGCGCCCAGCCCGTGCATGGTCTTGAGCGGCGATCCCGTGGCTTGATGAAATCCGTGGCAGGCGGTGCAGTCGAGCTTCACCACGCCGACTTCCCGCGTATCGCCATGGCAGTCGAGGCAGGACTCCAGGGTCGGCATCAGGATATCGGCGCTACTGTCAGATACGTCCGCTGCATGGCAACTCAGACATGCGCGGTCGGCATCGGGGCCGCTGGCGCCCGGGGTAAGGTGCACCGAATGGTCGAAGCGCGCGTTCGGATACCAGTCTGATACCAGGCGCACCGGCTTGACCCGCCAACGCTCGCGCAAGGGCTTGTCGGCCTGCTCGGTGACTTCATGACAGGTGACGCAGCCGGAGCGCGAAAACTGGTTGCGCACTTCCAGTTCGGCGCGCTCGCGCGCCATCGCCAGCGGCGACGTCGAACTCAGCACGGGCTCTTCGATCCGACCCGGACGACGTCGGCTGCTTCCCGGTGCAGTCTCGACCCGCAGGCTGGGGTCGGCAAAGCGCCGGATGAAATGTTCCTCGATGGTCAGCACCGCCCAGGGCACATCGGCGTGCGGAAGCTGGCGCTCGGGCTCGGCCTCGTCGAAGGCCAGCGAGTGGCAACTGCGACAGTGGCTTTCCATCGTGATCGGGAAGAAGTGCTCGTTGTCACTGCCGAGGCGATGACAGTCGACACAGCCCAGGGCCAGTTCGGTTCCCGGCGACTGCACCCACTGCGCATCCATGTGCAGGTCGTGCGGGAAGCGCAGGTTCGAACCCTCCTTCGGCAGCGGCGTGGCGTTGCCGCGAATGCGCTGCTGCGACCAACTCCACTGGGACTCGTCAAATTGCAGCATCGACAGCCGGAACTCAGGATGGCTGCCCGGCGCGAAACCCGCTACCGGCTCGGTCAGTTCATTGCCCATCGCGTGCTCGGCAACCTGCGAGAGGTCGCGGTGACAGTCCACACACAGGGCGCTGTCGTGCCGCACCACATTGCCTGGCTCGTTGTGCTCCTTGTGGCAGGCCGCACACTGCATCGCGCCCAGCAGCAGCGATTCGACGCGCTGCTGGTCGTAGTGTTCGTTGACCGTCTCATGGCAGACGAGGCAGGCGCGGTCCGGGGTCGGTTCGAATAGTTCAAGGTGACAGACATTGCAATTGCTGCCGATGTCCGGCGAATGGTGGGCATTGGCCAAGGGTCCGCTCGACCAGGATGCATCGGAAGGCAGCACCTGCTGGGCGCGCAACCAGTCACCGACTACGGGATCGAAATAGCCGGCCAGGGGCAGCGCGAGGAACAGCAGCGGAATGAACAGCAGCAGCAACCAGGACAAGGGTCGGCTGCGCAAGCCGGCAGGCTCCAGCCCGACCACGAAATGGGTAGCCGCGCCGTGCGACTCGCCCTGCTCGATTTCCAGCACGTCCAGCGCGGCGTCAAAGCCTTGTGGCGGCTGGGCGGCAGTGAGCGTCTGCTGGCCAATCTGCAAACTCTGGCCGATGCCAATGCGCGCGCTGGCAACGGCCCGTCCATCGAACTCCACCCGTGCCGCACCAACACAGCGCAGATCGAACCCGCCGCCGCGGCGGGCCTTGAGCACCGCGTGCGAGGGCGCCACACCGGGATCGAGCAGCTGCAGGGTCTGGTCATTGCGGTGCCCGACACTGAGGCTGGCTCCGCCATGGGTCTGCTCGAACAACTCCTCGTTGCCCTTGCGGTCGCGTCGAATGCGGCGGATCAGGATCTGCACGGCACTCACCAGTACAGGAACACGACGAGGATGTGCACGGCCAGCGCGGCCAGCAATCCAACCGTCAGTGGAATATGCAGGTACAACCAGATCTGCAGGCGCCCTTGCAGGGCAATGCTCTTGCGCAGGGTCTCCAGCACCATGCGGCGGCGACCGGCAAGTGACAGCAGTTCCTGCAGCATGCTGGCCTCGCCGCGCTTTTCAGCGTGCGGGATGCGCTCCGACAGGTAATCGATGAGGCGCTGCTGACCCGGATTGGGCACCAGACGCCCCGCTTCACCGGCACCTGCCGGATCGACGATGCGCGACCGGTCCAGGCCGAACAGCTGCGCTGTCACGCCACCACCCAGCGTGGCGCGATCAATGGCGCTTTCCACCACGGCACGGGTGTGCGCGTCGGCGCCTTGCACCAGTTCGCGCAGGCGCGCGTCGATGCGATTGAGTTCAGTGAGCCAGTCATCGCGACGTTTGCCCCCGGCGATGCGCGCCAGTCGGCGCGGCAGCGACACGTAGGCGAACAGGCCGTAGATGCCGCTCAGCACCACGATGATCATCAAGGCAAAGGCCAGGGTATGGATGTTCCAGCCAACCTGGAAAGCACCGTGCATCGCGGCGATCGGCAGAACCGCCAGTCCCAACCAGACATGCGCCGATGTCCAGCCCTGCACGCTGCCGACGCGCGAGCGGTAGCTTCGCTTGCGGATGCCCAGCCAGGACAGCCACAGCACCAGCGCAGTCGCGATACCACCAAGCGTGTAACCCTGCCATGAGCCGCCGTTGGGTGGCAGTTCGGCGGTCTGACTGAAATAGACTCCGATGCAGGCCAGCAGCAGGGTTACCGCGATCCAAAGATAGCGGTTGCCACGGTAGCCAAGCAGGTTCTGGTGCATCGGGCGGGATTGCATGATCGGTCTAGCGCTTTGCGATCAGTTCGGCGAATCGATCCGGGCCGATGCGCACCGCGGCGCCAGTCGGGCAGGCGCGCACGCAGGCCGGGCCGCCCTTGATCCCCATACAGGCATCGCACTTGACCGCTTTCACGCCCTTGTCCTTGGCCTGCTTGCTCGGCTTGGCATCGGGGTTCTCACCGGGTCCGGCGCCCAGACCGAACAACAGCCAGGACAGCAGACCAGGCTTCTTCGGCGCGTCGTACTCCATGCGGATCGCCGAATACGGACAGTTGGTCTGGCAGTTGCCGCAGCCGATGCAGGAGTGGTCGATGAATACTTCACCGGTGGGCGCGCGGTGGATGGCATCCACCGGGCAGTCCTTCATGCAGTGCGGCTTCTCGCAATGCCGACAGGAGATCGGCACATGTACCGAGGCATATGAGGCGCCGGTACTGCGATCGAGCCGCGAGCGACCGCCATGGGTCTCGGCGCAGGCCTTCTCGCAGTTGTCGCACCCCACGCAAAGTGTTTCATCAATGATGATGGCGTTGGTTGCCTCACCGAGCCCTTCTCGCATCAGAAAGGAAACCACATGCCCACCCTCGGGCTGCGACTCCATCACCGAGATGCGCCGTAGCTGTTCGGTGGTTTCCGTCTGCAGTGGCGCGATGCGGTTGGGGTCCTTCTTCAGCAGGGCGAGGAACTCAGGTGCCTTGAGTGAAATGGTTTCCACCTGCACTGCCGCGCGCGCGGTCTCATGGCGCGTCGGATCGCCCATCAGGCACAGCTGTCCGAACAGCTGGCCGCTGTGCGAGTGACCCACCGCAACCTGCACACCGGCGTTCTGGCGGAAAAACGCCACGGTACCGCTGCGAATCAGGTGCAGACAATCCCCGACTTCATCTTCCTTGTAGATCGCCTCGCCGGCGGCAAAACTGTGCAGACCCACGCGCTGCGCGATATCGCGAACCTCGGCCATCGGCAGGCCAGGCGCGAAATGCTGCTGCAGGGCCCGCACCACGAAAATCAGATCGATGCCGGCGCGGACCTCGTCGTTCGAGTTCATCAGCTTCAGCATGGTGCGGCGCGGCGTTTCGATCAGGATGGTTTCCGGTCCGATTCGTGCGCTCCCGCGGCGAGGACGGCCCGAGATCAGGCTCATCTCACCGAAGAACTGCCCAGGACCCAGCACGAAACTCTTGCTGCCATCCTCGCTGATGATCGTCACTTCGCCTTCGACAATCGTATAGAAGCTGCTGCTGTACTGACCGCTACGGAACAGGAACTCGTCCTGCAGCCTGACTTCCGTGGCCTTGGGCGCGGGCGGCGGCTCCTTGTCAGCTGCGGTCAGCGGCTCCTTGTCGGCCTGCATTTGCGCCAGCCGCTCGCGCTGCCGCGCGCGCTGCTCCTCGGATCGCGCTTTCGCCGCCCGCGCCGCCTTGCTGCGCGCTTCGGCAAGCGCTGCGGCATCGGGGGCACTCATGATGACCCGGCTCTCGATCACCAGTTCACGGAACGCCAGCGCGTTCATGCGGCGGAACATCGGGATGCGTTGCTGATAGAGCCCGAGGATTTCCTCGACGTCGGCCACATAGGGCAAGGCCGAGAACTGCAGTGCCAGCAGGGTGTGGTCGACCGGCCGCACGTCCACGCCGCGGATCGTGTCGACCACGTCCTGGCCCTGGTTCATGGCCTGCTTGATCAGCGGGTAACCCGCCAGCGAGCCGACGATGTACAGCCCGGGCACATTGGATTCGTAGGTGCTGCTAAGGGCCGGCAGCGCATCGGGCCGTTCGCTCGGGAACTGCACGCCGCAGCTCTCCACGAAAGCACGCGGCGGCACACCGCCCAGGCGCGCGATGATGCGGTGACAGCGGATCGGCTTGATGCCGTCCGGTGTCTTCAGATTCACCACACCCATGCGGTCCGCGCCGGCCGGCTCGATCGAGGCGACACTGCTGCGGTAGAAGCACTGCATGTCGACCGATTTGCTGTTGATCGCACCCAGCACGGCGTTGAGATTGCCTTCCTTGGCGCGGGAAAACTCCTCGCGCCGATTGACGATCACGACCGAGTTCTGCCGCACAAGCCCCAGCGCATTCTCGATCGCAGAATCACCCGCGCCGACCACCATGATGGTCTCGTCGCGATAGGCCTCGGGGTCGTCGAGCTGGTACTGCACCAGACCGTCGTCCTCACCCGGTGCATCGAGCTTGCGCGGATTGCCCTCCAGGCCAATCGCCAGCACGACGTGCCGGGCGCGAACCTCGGAACCGTCCTTCAGGCGCAGCCGGAACTCGCCGCGCTGACCGGTAATGGCCACCACGTCGGCGTTGTAGCGGACGTTGACCCCCTTGGCTTCCAGGTCGCGCTGCCAGCGTTCCAGGATCGTTTCGCGCAGGCCGGCGCGAAAGCGTACCGGGCTGCGCAGGTCGAGAAAGCCGGGCTCGTCCATGACGAACTTGCCCTTCTGGTAGCGGTGAATCGTCTTGGCGTGCGCCGAGAACGATTCGAGCAGGATGTGGCTGGGCTGGGCTCCTCCGGCCTGCGCATCGTACTCGGCCGCGCGCGCAGCGGCGCTCAGCCCGGCAGGGCCGGAGCCGACAATCGCGATTTCGAATACCTGCGAGCCTTCAACAGTCAACGCGAGACCTCCCCGTCCCGATGGCTCCCTGCTTCCCCGTGCGAGAGACTGGCCTGCTGTCCGGTTTGTGTCAATTGCCCGTGCGTGAAGTCGATACTGAACAACACTGCGCAAAACAGCACGCAGTGGAGCTTGCATGCCGCAGCCGACAAGCGACACCGCCACGCATCCAGTTCAAGCAGGTTCGCGCGCGAGCGACAGGCAAGGCAGACGTCCGTCCCCAGCTGGGTCACAAGGAGTGGCGACCTGTTCAGTTCCGCGTGCAACCGTCGCCACGATGCTTTCCTCGCGGCATTGATGACCGGCAGGCGTATGATTCCCCTGTCCACCTTCGCTTTACCGCATGCAGATCAAGGGCAAGCCCACGTCGCTCGATATCGCTCATCTGGCTGGAGTTTCGCAGCCGACGGTGTCGCGTGCGCTGCGAGACAGCCCACTGGTCAGCAGTGAAACCCGCCGCAAGGTGCAGCGCATTGCGCGCGAACTGAACTACAAGGTCGACAAGAACGCGTCCAACCTGCGCTGTCAGACCTCCGGCACCCTGGCCCTGCTGTTCTTCGAGGACCCGTCGCTCGACGATTCGCTGATCAATCCCTTCTTCGTCTCGATGCTGAGTTCCATCACCCGCGCCTGTGGCCAGCGTGGTCTGGACCTGCTCATTTCCTTCCAGCAACTTTCCAATGACTGGCATCGCGACTACGAGGACAGCAAGAAGGCCGATGGTCTGATCCTGCTCGGCTACGGCGATTACGTCGCCTACCAGTCCACCCTCGAAAAACTGGTGGCACAGCGTACCCATTTCGTGCGCTGGGGTGCGGTGGTGGCGGAGCAGCCCTGGGTGTCGATCGGCTCGGACAATGTGCAGGGCGGTCGCGACATCACCGCGCACCTGTTGTCACAAGGGCGGCGCAAGATTGCGTTTCTTGGCAACACGACCGAGCACTGCCCGGAGTTCCGCGATCGCTACCAGGGCTATCTGGAAGCACTGGCCGCGGCCGGCATTCCTGCAGACCCGGCATTGCTGGTGGATGCCCAGCAGTCGAACGAAGCAATCGGCCACCAGGCTGTCCGGAAACTGCTGGCGCGGCAAGTCAAATTCGACGCGGTCTTTGCGGCCAGCGACCTGATCGCAATCGGTGCCTTGCGCGAACTGCAGGCACTGGGTTGGCAGGTTCCCGGCGACGTGGCGGTCGCGGGCTTCGACGATATCCCGTTGGCGGGCTTCTCCAATCCAGCGCTGAGCACGGTGCAGCAGAACACCTTGCTGGCCGGCGAGGTGCTGGTGGAGAGCCTGCTCGGCCTGATCCGCGACGAACCCGTGCAGAGCCGCACGATTCCAACTCGCCTGGCGCTGCGCGGATCGACCGCGCGGGCGTAATGCGTTTCACGCCGGTGCCGATTCTCGGTGCGCCAAGGCGCACCCTACAAAATCCTGCTTCTCGTAGGGTGCGCCTTGGTGCACCGCAGCGACGACCGTGCTGCGGTGGATCCCGTTTACCGCGAGGACTTCCTTGCCATCAAGGCATCAAGGCGCTGCAGGGTGTCCGGCCGCGTGATCGGCGCGTCGTGGAGAAACACCCGCACGCCATGCGCCGGCACTTCCATATCAAGGCGCTCGCCGATCTCGATGCCGCGCTTATCCATGCCCTCGCGCCACACGCCGGGTTCCAGGTACTCGGTAACGAGCATGCGTCGCGCCGAGTCACCCTTGTTGAGCAGCACCAGGGCGGTCTGCGCGACGCCATCATGCTGATACACGCGATAGAACACCGCCTCGTCGCCCTGCAGCCGCACGGTGAGCTGCAGGCCGCGCTGCAGCGCGATTGATGCCTTCCTCTGCTGGGCAATGCGGCTCAGGCTGGTGCGAATCGGGTGGCTCGCCGCCGCATCAACTTGCTCCTGACCAAAATAATTGCGATTGCCGGCGTGCTCGGCGCGGCCGCGCATGAAGCCGACTTCCGAGCCGTAATAGATCACCGGGATGCCGCGCGCGGTGAACAGCCAGTTGTGCGCATCGATGAAGCCTTCATCGGAGGCCTGCATGCGCCGCATGTCGTGGTTGTCGTAGAACGTGGCCAGATCGTAGGGGTTCTGGTACGGGCCGTCCGTGAGGTACAGGGCTTCGCCAAGCCGGGCGAAGTCGGCGCCTGTCTGTCCGAACACCTCGTCGAGCGCTTTCTTGAGCGGGAAATCCAGCACGCTGATGGCGCCGTTCTCCGGCCAGGTGAAGGGCGCGATGTTGACGGCTTCGTAATCAAAGGCCTCACCGAACAGGTAGAAGCCCGGATGCCGCTGCCGGATTCGAGCGGCGAACTCCTTCCAGAACGACAACGGAAGGTGCCTGATGGTATCGACCCGGAAGGCCGCCGCACCCTGCTCGATCCATTGCAGGTAGGCGCCGACGAGATAGTCCATGACGGCCGGATTGTCGGGATTGAGATCGCCCAGCTGGGCCAGATCCGGTGCCGTGTTGTAGAAGGCATGCAGCGCATTGCCGGCAGGATCGAGCTGCGACGGATGCAGGTTCTGGTGGTCTGCAACCCGTGTGCCGTCGGCAGCAAGCACCTGCCCGAATCCCGGCTGCGGCTGCGGCATGCTCCAACTGGGCGAGCCGTGATTGGCGACGATATCCAGCACGGTCTTGAGCCCCTGCGCGCGCAGTTCACGGGTCAGGTCGGCGAAGTCCAGTCCGGCACTGGGCAGGTGCTCGTCGAGCCGGTAGAAGTTCATTCCCCAGTAGCCGTGGTAAGCGGCCTTGCCCAGGTCGGAGAGGAAGCTGGTGCAGGTGATCGGATCGCCGCCGCTGAATGCCTGGTCCGGGTTCTCCACAATCGGCGTGATCCACACCGCGGTGAAGCCCATGTCGCGGATGTAGCCGGCGTTGTTCAGCAGGCCACGGAAATCGCCGCCCAGATAGCCGATGTTGGCCTGCACGCCGTCGCATTCGGGTAGCGGAATGTCGAAGCTGCGATGCGCACCGCCCTGCCCGCGCTGGTCGTTGTCCGGATCACCGTTGACGAAGCGGTCGGTGACCACGAAATACACCGCCTCGCTGGCGAAGGGTTCGAGGGTACCGTAGTAGGACGGCGCCGCAGTCGCAGTATCCGGCGCTTGCGGTCGCGGAGCCTCAGCCGAACAGGCCAGCAGCAGGCTTGTGGTGAGGATGGTCAGCAATGCGCGCATGGAACGAGTTCCTTGTTGTCCTGGGATCACGCTCAATGCGCCGCCGCCATCGACACCGGCTGCGCCGAGGCGCGTGGCTCAACGACACGCACAAGACACAGCGCGCCGACGAGCAGGCTGGCGCCGCTGATCACCAAGGCATAGATCGGCTGGTTGTCGAACAGCAGGCGCAGGGTCGGGCCCAGCAACGTCGCCGCGACGATCTGCGGAATCACGATGAACATGTTGAATATGCCCATGTACACGCCCATCTTCGCCGGATCAACCGAACTGGCCAGCAGGGCGTAGGGCATCGACAGGATGCTGGCCCAGGCGATCCCGACCAGGGCGAAGCTGCCGATCAGGTACATGGGTTCGGGCACCACAGCCATCGAGAGGAAGCCGATGCCGCCCAGGCTGAGCGAAGCGAAATGCACCAGGCGCCGGTTCAATACAAAGCGTGCCGCATAGAAGGCCAGCAGCAGGGCCGCAGCCATCGACGAGAGTCCGTAGTAGCCCATGTAGGAACCGACCTGATCGGCGGCGCTCTGGAAAGCGCCATTGGCGCTGGCAAAGGCCTCGGCCTGGGCCGGAATGCCCATGTCGAAGGCCGCCGGATTCGGCGCCGGCGCCTTGAACACATGGTCGGTCAGGCCCGGCGTGGCCATGCTCCACATGCTGAAAAAAGCCAGCCAGCTGAAGAACTGCACGATGCCAATATTGAACATCTGCTTCGGCATGTTCACGACGAGCTGCACGATGTCGGTGATCAAGCTGCCCTGGCGACGCTCGGCCTGGAACTTCGCCATGTCCTCGGGCGGATCCTCGCGCGTGGTGAACACCGTGACAAGGATGCTGGCGAGAAACACGAAGGCGCCAATGGCAAAGGCGATCTTCACCGAATCCGGCACCACGCCCGGGCCGGCAACGTTCGACACGCCCATCTGATTGACCAGCCAGGGCAGGTTGCTGGCCACCCAGGTGCCGATGCCGATGATCAGGGTCTGCACCACGAAACCGTAGGAGCGCTGCTGCTCGGGCAGCTTGTCCGCGACCAGGGCGCGGAACGGCTCCATGCTGATGTTGATCGAGGCATCCAGGATCCACAGCATGCCGACCGCCATCCACAGGGTCGGCGAGTGCGGCATGAACAGCAGCGCGATGGAACTCAGGATCGCGCCGATCAGGAAGTACGGCCGGCGCCGCCCCAGGATCGGATGCCAGGTGCGATCCGACAGGTAGCCGATGACTGGCTGCACCAACAGGCCGGTCAGCGGCGCGGCAATCCACAGCAGGGGCAGCGCGTCCTTCTCCGCGCCAAGGGTCTGGAAGATGCGCGACATGAAGCCGCCCTGCAGGGCGAAGCCGAACTGGATGCCCAGGAAACCAAAGGACATGTTCCAGATCTGCCAGAACGACAGTGTTGGTTTGGCGCGCATTCAAGCCCTCCCGGCGGTTCGATCCCGTGCCCTTCTCCCTCCCACGGGTCGAGTGGCGCATCGGGCGCATCGCGCCCCGGGCCGATGGTAGGCCGAGGGGTGGTGGGATGCACGGAAAGTGCATACGTATTCATCGGGACCTCGCGCTGAGGCTGGATGATGGGCATATTGGATTGCAGTCCAAACTGCTGACTTGGCACTTCAATACCAACAGCAACAGGTGCAGCAGCATCAATAGCAAGATCAGGATCAAGAGCTTTCGCGCCCCTGCGGGGCAGCGAGTCACTTTCTCTTGCTTGTCCAAGAGAAAGTAACCAAAGAGAAGGACACCCCAGTCTCGCGCCGCGCGGATGAAGCCCGCGCGGTCCCCTGCGCTGCTCGCCATGACCGGGCCGGCGCGAACTCGCACATCC
>JBBSJP010000043.1:0-42657 GCA_038257155.1 Lysobacterales bacterium
TGGCCGAGTTCGCGCCGGCCGACGGATTCTGAGCAACGCAGGGAACCCCGCGCGCTTTTTGCGCGGGGCGGGAAATCCGGGGTGCCCTTCTCTTTGGTTACTTTCTCTTGGGCAAGCAAGAGAAAGTGACTCGTGGCCCCGAAGGGGAGCGAAAGCGTTTGATCTTGATCTTGATCTTGCTTTAGCAGCGCGAGCTGGACAGCAAACCAACCACCCCGCAATGGCGGATCAAGATCCGCCCTCCACCATCAGCTTCTCGCCCGCCGAGGAGTATCACAAATAGCACCCAATCAGTGTCAAGCTCAAATCAAACCTGGCAACACAGCCCCCATGAGTAGCCTCGACCTCGACCCCACCCAACCGCCATTCAACCTCCTGGCGCCCGGTGAGCTCGTTCGCCTCCAGAAGGCCACCGACCTCATCTACTTTGCCAAAGGCGAGCGCCCGCTCACGGTTGGTGAACCCTCGAAATCGGTTTATGTGATCTGGAAAGGCCGCATGCAGGCTGTGCGCCCAGGCGAGGGCGGTGACGAGCGTCTCGGTGAGTACGGCCCAGGTGACATCCTGGGTGCCTTCGCGGTGATGATGGGCCAGGCCCGCTTCACCTACGAGGCGCTTGAGCAGACGCTGTGCTTCGCGATTGATGCCACGGCATTCTCGAAGGTGCAGCAGGGCAATGCCCGCTTTGCGGCCTGGTTTCTGGAGGGCCTGAGCGCCAAGCGCCAGATGCTGGCTTCGCAGGAGCGGCCAGGCGAATTGGCCGAAACCATGCTGACCCGAGTCTCCGAGGCGCAGCTTGCACCGGCCCTGATGCTGGAGCCCCAGACCACGCTGCGGGATGCGCGCACCGAGATGAAGCGCCTGGCGGTGAGTTGTGCACTGGTCAAGGATGCCGAACAAGGCCTGGGCATCGTCACCCGCACTGATCTTCTCGATGCGCTTGCGCTCGATGGCCTGCAGCCGCACGACACGATCAAGCATCTGATACGCAGGCCGGTGTTGTTGGTCAAGCCCGACGAGGTGCTGTTCCAGGCCCTGGTGTCGATGACCGAGCATCATGTCGAGCGGGTCGTGGTTGTCGACGGCGAGGAAGTGCTTGGCACGGTCGGCATGGCCGAGGTACTCAGCCACTATTCCAGTCATTCGCACCTGATCGGACTGCAGCTGGCGCGTGCGACGCGGCTTGAGGACGTGCGAAGCGCCGCGCTTCGCATGACCGACCTGGTGCGCAGCCTGCACGCGCAGGGCGCACGCATGAGCTTCATGACCGAACTGGTCAGCGCGCTGAACGGGCGGGTGCTGAAGCGAATCTGGGAACTGTCTGTACCCGCGCCACTGCAGCAGCGCTGCTGCCTGCTGGTATTGGGCAGTGAAGGACGTCGCGAACAGATCATGAAGGCCGACCAGGACAATGCCCTGATCCTGCCCGATGATTTCGACGACGCCGGACTCGACGAAGCCATGCATGCCTTTGGTGTCGAGCTGCAGGCCTGCGGCTGGCCGCCCTGTCCCGGTGGCGTGATGGTCAGCAATCCCGAATGGCGGCATGGGGTGTCGGACTGGATCGAGCGTCTACAGCGCTGGTCGCGCAGCACCGATCCCAAGGCCATGCTCGACTTCGCCATAACCCTGGATGCGCGTCCCGTGGCTGGCGACACCGCACTGTTCGACACACTGCGACCGGCGCTGCTGCAGGCCGGGCGCAATGACGTGGTCTTGCATCATTTCGCCGGCGCAGCGCTGGCGTTTCATACGCCACTTACTTTGTTCGGCAATGTGAAGGCAGGCGAGCAGGGCACTGATATCAAGAAAGGTGGCGTGTTCCCGCTCGTGCACGGCCTGCGCGCGCTGGCTCTGCGGCACGCGGTGCCGGACCGCAACAGCTTCCGTCGCGCCGAGGCGATCGCCGAAGCGGGCGGCATGAGCGCCGAACTGGCGCGCGATGTGCAGCAGGCGCTGTCGGTGTTTCTGCGTCTGCGCCTGACCCACCAGATCGAATCGGCCAAGCGCGGCGAGGCGCCCGACAACTTCCTCCGCGTCAATGAACTACGCCGCCTCGACCGCGAGCTGCTGCGCGATGCGCTGGCCGTGGTCCACAGCTTCAAGTCTCACCTCAAACGCAGCTTCCACCTATGAACTGGCCCTGGACACGCTGGCTGGAGCGGCGCCGCCACGCCGGTGGTCCGCATGCGGCGCTGTTTGAGCCGTACACCGGCGACGAGTGGGTAGCCCTGGATCTTGAAACGACTGGCCTGGACCCCGCGCGTGACGAGATCCTTGCCATTGCTGCGGTGCCGGGCGAGGGCAGTCGCCTCAAGCTGCGTCAGCGCCTTGATCTGCTGGTCCGCAGCGATAGCTCACGCATAACCCAAGCGATCCGCCATCATCGCCTTCGGCCTGACGATGTGGCGGAAGGGGTGGTCTTGCAGCAGGCCCTGGAGCAGCTCTTGGCACTGATCGGCAACCGCCCGCTGGTCGGCTACTGCATCGGATTCGATATCGCCATGCTGGATCGTGCCATTCGACCGCAGCTTGGCTTCGGCCTGCCCAATCGGTGCATTGATGTGCAGCGGGAGTACGCCGCCTGGCAGCGCAGAATCCACCCAGATGGAGAACCGGATCTCCGCTTCGAAGCCATCGCGGCTGCGCTGCAGCTGCCAACGCCAGACCGCCACAGCGCCCTGGGCGATGCGGTGGCGGCTGGACTGATGCACATCCGCTTGCGCCGCCATTGACCTGTCGGGCGCGCAGGCTGCGCAGTGCGATCAGACCCGCTTTATCAGCCGGATCAGGAACAGCAGGATCACTGCGCCGATAAAGGCATTGAGGATGGCCGCGAGAATTCCGCCGCCAATGCTCAGCCCTAGCAGGCCCAGTACGTAGCTGCCGAGCAGCGCGCCGAGAATGCCGACCACGATATTGCCGAGAAGGCCGAAGCCGCGGCCTTTCATGACAAGGCCGGCCAGCCAGCCGGCGATGGCGCCGATCAGCAGGATGATGAGGATGCTTTCCAGGCTCATGTCGGGACTTGCTCTTTCGCGGGGGGTCGATAACGTGATTGGCGTGAAGCTTCAGGCTTCAGGCCGTATCCTATCAGCAGTCAGAAAAACGCCCGAAGTCCGCCAGATGCGCGACTGCGTGGCGCTCCAGACTCCCTTGCAAGCCCCTTCAGCCGTGCTCCCGGGCGACGGCCAGCCACTCTTGAACGACCCTATGAGCCGCGCCACCCAGGCCACGATCCATCTCGACGCGTTGCGTCACAACCTGCAGCGCATTCGCGCCCTGGCCCCCCACAGCAAGGTGATGGCAGTGGTGAAGGCTGATGGCTACGGGCATGGCCTGGAGCGGGTCGCGCGGGCCTTGGCCGATGCCGACGCATTCGGCGTGGCCGCCATCGAGGACGCCGAGCGACTGCGTGCCGCCGGAATGCAGCAGCGCATCGTGCTGCTGTCCGGCTTCGACGAATCGCGCGACCTGTCCGTGCTGCGGCAACTCGAACTGGACACGGTGCTGCACTGCGAAGAGCAACTGCGCATGCTGGAGGCCGACGACGCGGCCTCGGAGTCTGTGCTGAGGCTTTGGGTCAAGATGGATAGCGGTATGCATCGTCTGGGTTTCTCCTCCGAGCGCCTGCAAGGCGTGATGCAGCGGCTGAGCGCCCTGCGCAACGTCGCGCCGGAACCCGCCTTGATGAGCCACTTCGCGCGTTCCGATGAGTTTGATGTCGAAACCACAACCCAGCAGATCGACCGATTCAAGGCCGCGACGGCCAAGCTGCCAGGCGAACGATCCCTGGCCAACTCTGCCGCGGTGCTTGGCTGGCCGCAGGCACATGCCGACTGGGTCAGGCCGGGTGGTGCCCTGTACGGCATCAGCGTGGTGGCGGGCCGTACCGGCGCCGAGTTTGGCCTGCGTCCGGCCATGACGTTTTCCACGCGACTCATCGCCATCAATCGCGTCGCTTCCGGCGAGCCGGTCGGCTACGGAGGCGACTGGCGCGCGCCGCAGGACATGTCGATTGGCGTCGCCGCCATCGGCTATGGCGATGGCTACCCACGCCATGCTCCGCCGGGAACCAGCGTGCTGGTCAACGGCAAGCCCGCTGCCATCGTTGGCCGAGTCTCGATGGATCTGATGGCCATCGACCTTCGCCAGCTTCCTGCCGCCAAGGTTGGCGATCGAGTCCTGCTCTGGGGCGCCGAACTTCCCATCGAGCAGGTTGCCGAGGCTGCAGGCACCATTGGCTATGAGCTCAGCTGCGGACTGACTCGTAGGGTGCGTTTTGTGGAAAGCGGTTGACCCGTCAGTGAGGATACGGCCAAGCACGTACCATTGGGCTTCTGCCAGTTCACGCTCGCCACATGCCCGACACCCACCGCGTAGAAAACCAGGTTCCCGAACTCGCGTCCTTCAATGCTTTCGCGCTGGATGCACCGCTGCGCGCGGCACTGGCGCGTGAAGGCGCGGCCTGGGCCGAGGCGCAGGTGTCGGCCTATGGAGAGCTTGCGGGCGGCGAACTGATCGCGCTGGGCGTGGAGGCCAACCGCGACCGTCCGCGCCTGCGTACGCATGATCGTTTCGGACATCGCATCGACCGGGTCGAGTTCCATCCCGCCTATCACCGATTGATGCAGTTGGGTGTCGAGCATGGCGTGGCCGGCCTGGCCTGGCGCGATCCGAAGCCCGGTGCGCATGTGGCGCGGGCTGCCCTGAGCTATCTGCATCATCAGGCCGAGCAGGGCAGCAGCTGCCCGCTGACCATGACCTATGCCGGTCAACCGGTGCTGGCCCAGGTGCCAGCACTCGCCGAGTTGGCTGCGAAGGCCTGCGCCGCGCATTACGACCCTCGCGATGTGCCGATGGCGCTGAAATCCGGCATCACGCTCGGCATGGGCATGACGGAGAAGCAGGGCGGCTCGGACGTGCGCGCCAACAGCACCCGCGCCGAGGCCTCGGGCTCGGCCGGCGAGTATCGACTCACGGGACACAAGTGGTTTTTCTCCGCGCCGATGTGCGATGCCTTCCTGGTGCTGGCGCAGGCGCCTGCTGGATTGAGCTGCTTCCTGCTGCCGCGCTGGACGCCTGATGGCGAAAAGAATGCATTCCGCCTGATGCGTCTGAAGGACAAGCTGGGCAACTGGTCCAATGCCAGCAGCGAGGTCGAGTTTGACGGCGCCTTCGCGCAGCGCGTGGGCGAAGAGGGCAGGGGCGTTGCCACCATCCTGCAGATGGTCGCGCTGACCCGGCTCGACTGTCTGCTTGGCTCAGCCGCTGAAATGCGTATGGCGCTGGTGCAGGCCCTGCACCACACCCGGCATCGCAGCGCATTCGGTCGCCGACTGATCGAACAGCCCTTGATGCGCAATGTGTTGGCCGATCTGGCGCTGGAATCGGAGGCTGCCACCGCCCTCGCGATGCGCGTGGCGCGTGCGGTCGATGCAGCACCACGCGACCGCAGCGAAGCTGCCCTGGCGCGATTGACCACGGCGATCGGCAAATACTGGGTATGCAAGCGCGCGGTGGCATTCGTCAATGAAGCGCAAGAGTGCCTCGGAGGCGCCGGCTATGTGGAGGAATCCATGCTGGCGCGGCTGTATCGCGAGGCGCCGCTGAACTCGATCTGGGAAGGCTGCGGCAATATCCAGTGCCTGGATGTGCTGCGCGCCCTGCATCGCGAGCCGCACGTGATGCCGGCGCTGATGGATGAGCTGGCGACGGCTCGTGGCATGCAAACTGACTTCGATCGCGCCCTGGAAGCATTTGTCTTGCCCGCCGATCCGAACGAAGCCGAGCCGCTGGCACGTGTTCTGGTGGAGCGGATGGCCCTGCTGCTGCAGGCCAGCCTGCTGCTGCGCCACGCACCCAATGCGGTGGCCGAAGCTTTCTGCCGCTCGCGTCTCGGTGGCGCGCATGGCCTGGCCTTCGGCACGCTGGCAGGCGATGTGAATTTTGCCGCGCTGCTTGAACGCGCATTGCCGGATGGTTCGACCGCATGAGCACCCTGCGGATTCTCATGCCGCCACATCGTCGGTTGCGCGGCGAGGCCTTGCCCGAGTTGTTGGGCAGGGCGCTGGCGCGTGCCGACACGATGGATTTCTCCCCTCTCCCGTTTACGGGGGGAGCGGGGATTTCGAGCCGCACTGCGGCGAGCCCGCGAGCGCCGGAGCGCATGCAGGCGCTTCGGCCGGGGCGCGAGTCGGGGGAAAGGGCAGGCGACGCAAGCAGCGAGCCGCAAGTCTGGCGCAAGCCCCTGCTGCGCGCTTTCGACATCCTGCCCCGTGGCTTGCCGATCGCCGCGCTGACCCGCACTCTGGACTCGCCCGGCGATGCCGAAGGCAGCTGGCTGCGCGCCGATCCGGCGCATGTGCGTGCCGATATGGCAACGGGCCGCCTGTTGGCCTGCGGTGAGCTGGGACTGACAACGGCCGATGCACAGGCGCTGCTGACGCCGCTGCGTCCGCTGTTTGGCGACGAGGGCTTGCTCATCGATGCGCCTCACCCGGCGCGTTGGTATCTGCGCCTGCCGGAGCGCGTCGAACTGCCGGTCTTCTCCGATCCGCAGGATGCGCTCGGTGACGACCTGCGTCCGCACTTGCCAGCGGGGCTCGCTGGCAAGCGTTGGTTGCGGCTGTTAAGTGAGGCGCAGGTGGTGCTGCACAACCACCCCTTGAATCTGGAACGCCAGCGGCAGGGGCTTCCGTCGGTAAATTCCCTGTGGTTCTGGGGGGCAGGCGAGCGGCCGCACAATGTCACCACTCGGTTCGCTCGGGTGTACGGTGTCGACCCACTGCTTCGCGCCCTGTGCATCAGGGCCGGAGTGCCCTGCGCGGCGCGCGGCCCGCAGCTGGATGCGGCCGGGATCAGCGCGGATACTCTGCTGGATCTGACCGAGCTGCGTGATACGCAATCCCTGCACGGTGAGTGGCTTCTTCCAGCTCTCGAAGCTCTGCGGGGTGGAAGATTCACCCAGCTGGAGCTCGATTTCGAAGATGCGCCCGGCGTGCTCATTGCGCGGTCGCAGCGCTGGCGATTCTGGCGTCGCGCCTGGGTGTCCTGGTCGTGAAGGCTGAGCTCCGAATTCGTCGGCGCGAACTGCCCGGTGCGGCCGCGCAGTGGCCAACTTCGGTGCATCCTGTGCTGCAGCGCGTGTTCGCCGCGCGTGGCCTGCACAGCCCAGAGGAAGCTGATCTGCGCCTCGCGGGCCTGATTCCGCCGGAACGCCTTGGCGGCCTGGAAGCGGCCCTGGACTTGCTGGAGGGCGCAATCCAGCGCGATGCGCATATCTGTGTGGTGGGGGATTTCGACTGTGATGGCGCAACGGGCACGGCAGTGGCAGTGCGCGGTCTGCGCTTGCTCGGCGCAGGCCAGGTGAGTTATCGCGTTCCGCATCGCATCCTTCATGGCTACGGACTTTCGCCCGCGCTGGTGAGCGAACTGCGGGACATTTCGCCGGACCTGCTGATCACGGTCGACAGCGGCATCGCCTGCCATGCCGGGGTTGCAGCTGCACGTGCCGCTGGCATGCAGGTGTTGATCACCGATCACCACCTGCCCGGCGCGGTGCTGCCGCCTGCCGACGCCATCGTCAATCCGAATCTCGTCGACGATCCGTTTCCCAGCAAGGCCCTTGCCGGTGTTGGCGTAGTCTTCTATTTGCTGCTGGCGCTGCGCGCGCGCTTGCGGTCGCGCGGTAAATGGGTCGGGGGGTGTGAGCCTGACCTGTCGACCCTGCTGGATCTGGTCGCGCTGGGAACGGTGGCCGATCTGGTGCCGCTGGATCGCAACAACCGGATCCTGGTGGCAGCTGGCCTGCGTCGCATGCGGTCCGGCAGCTGCCAGCCGGGGCTGCGCGCCTTGGCCGCGGTTGCGCGACGTGATCCCACCCGACTGTATGCTTCCGACCTCGGTTTCGCGCTGGGCCCGCGCATCAATGCGGCAGGCCGACTGGAGGACATGTCGCTTGGTATCGAATGCCTTCTGACCGACTCACCCCTGCGCGCTACCGAGCTCGCAGAACTGCTGGATGGCATCAATGCCGAGCGACGCGGGCTGCAGCTGCAGATGCTGGAGCAGGCTGAAGCGTCACTGGGAAACTTCTCGGCGCTGGATGCGGAGTCCTTGCCGGCGGCGCTTTGCCTGTTTGACGCCGACTGGCATCCTGGCGTGGTTGGCCTGGTGGCGTCGCGCCTCAAGGATCAGCTGCATCGCCCGGTGCTGGCCTTTGCTCCGGGAGAACCGGGCAGCGAAACGCTGCGTGGCTCGGCACGCTCGGTTGCGGGCTTCAACATTCGCGATGCGCTGGCTGAGGTCGACAGCTTGCATCCAGGACTGGTCGAGCGCTTCGGCGGCCACGCCATGGCCGCCGGCTTGACTCTGCCCTTGTCCCGCTTCGAGACATTCCGTGCGGCCTTTGAGGCCGTTGCAGCAGCCCGGCTCGCACCCGAACAGCTGCGCGGTGAGTTGCTGACCGATGGCCCGCTGCAGTCAGGCCAGTTCACCCGCGAGCTGGCCGATGCGCTGCGCCATGCTGGTCCCTGGGGGCAGGCATTTCCCGAGCCCGTGTTCGACAATACCTTTGAGGTCGTCGACTGGCGCGTGGTGGGCGAGCGGCACCTCAAGCTGAGCCTGCGCCTGGATGGCGGCCCGCCAGTTTCCGCGATCCATTTCGGTGCCTTCAGCGGCCAGCCACCGCCAGCGCGAGTTCAGTTGGCTTACCAGCTGGAGCCCGACGACTATCGTGGTGGGCAGGCTGTGCAGCTGATGGTGAGGCACTGCGTACCGGTCTGAGTTGCTGGCTCAGGCACTGTGAAGCTCGATCACCTTGGCGTCGCCGAAATCCGGCCACACGATGACCCGGTTGCGCCCCGATCGTTTCGCGGCGTACAGCGCCTGGTCGGCGGTACGCAGCAAGTCGGGAAGCTCGGCTTGCGGTAGCTGGGACAGGCGCACCACGCCGACACTGGCCGTGGTGCGCAGCTTGCGGCCTTCGGCGTGGATTTCCAGATGCTCCAGTTCGCGTCGGATCGACTCGGCCAGTTCCAGGGTTCGCTCGGCGCGAGGAATGATGCCAAGAAACTCTTCGCCACCCAGCCGGGCAACGATGGCGTCCTCGCACAGATGCTGACGCATCAGTGTGGTGATCTGGCGCAGCACATCATCGCCGGCCAGGTGCCCGTACTGATCGTTGAAGCGCTTGAAATGATCGATGTCAAGGATCATCACGCCAAGATCCGCTCCCGTGCTGCGTGCCTGCAGCAGCGCGTCGCGCAGGATCTGCATGCCCCGCCCGCGATTCGGCAAGCCGGTCAGGGCATCCTCGTTCGCCAATCGACGCAGCTGCTCGGCCTGCTCCGCCAGCTGCGCGTTGGCGGCAACGAGGGCGGAGCTCTGCTCTGCCAGTGCACGCGATTTCTCCGCCAGCAACCGGTTGGAAACCACGGCGGCACGGTAACGCAGGGCCAACAGCAGTGCGATGAGCAACACCACCAGCGTCAGCGATCCGCTCAGCAACGCGCTGGTTCGGCGCTGCTCCAGTTGCAGGTGCTGGATGTGGTTGTCGCGCTCCAGGACCTCGATGCGGGCCTGCTCCTTGGACTGCCGCAAACGCTCGACCAGATCATTCACGCGACGCGTGGCACCGGCCCCCAACAGCTCGTCGCGCAGCCGGAAATGCTCCAGGCGCGAGCGCATTGCGGCGTCTGGTTCGCCCAGCGCGGTGGCAATCTCGGCGAGCATGGCATGTGCCTTCGCCAGCCGATGCCGATTGCCCAGTGCGTCATAGCGCTGCACCGCATCCAGCATGAAACCTCGCGCGGCTTCGGCATTGCCGCGGCGCAGCTCAAGTTCAGCGCGGCGAAACTGGATGTGGGCCTGGCTGGAACGCTGGCGCAGCGCGACGGCTTCGGTCATGCACCGATCCAGCATTGAAGCTGCCTGCTCGAAGCGGCCGGCATTGAGATGGGCGCGTGCTATGTGAAAGCGGGCGTCCAGCATGCCGGGGCGGTTGCCTTGCTGCTCGAAGCTTGTGAGGGCCGCGCTGGCATGGCCCAAGGCTTCGTCTGGTTCATCTGCGCGGATATCGTTCAGCAATCCAGACAGGCGCACCAGCGCGCTGGCCTCCGCATCATGGTCAGGCGATTCACGAGCTGCAGCCAGTGCCTGATACTGCAAGTTCAGGGCCCGATCGAAGTCCTCCATCTGCTCGTACAGGGCAGCGAGGTGGAACAGCGAGATGTGGGGCCGCTCAGGAGGCGATTGCGCGGTGCGCAGTTCGAGTGACTGGCTTTCCAGCTCCAGCGATTCGTAATACTCGCCGAGATTGCGATGCAACTGTGCGCGCGCGGTCAAAGCCAGGGCGAGCGCGCGTGGATCGTTGCCGGCGCGCAGTTGCGGAAGCGCGGCGTCGAACAGGTCGGCCGCTTCCTGCATCTGTCCCTCGCGGCGTCGCAGGCTGCCGAGGGCAAGGCGGGCGCGAGCAAGCTGCATGCCGTCCGACGAACCGAGCGCGAGGTCGAGGCGTTTTTCTGCGAGCGTGACGGCAAGCTCGATATCGCCGCTCTGCAGCGCGTTCTCGGAGGAAGATGCCAGGGCTGCGAGCCGGTCGCTCTCATCGGTGGCGGCACTTGCACTGGCAAGCCAGCAGATGAGCAAGCACAGGAGCGGCAGGACAAGCTGCCGGCTCCGGCACATCGGCGCCCCTCGATGCAGGCCGCTACTGCCCATGGGCAATCGGTCGCCCCCTGATGGATCCCCGTCGACAGCATAGACCTTTGGCGCGTGCCACGCCCAGTGCCGGCAGGGAGAAACTAGGTCCCCGCGGGATCCGGCGGCGACGCATTCACGCGCAGTTCGACGTGATGCTCCCGGCCCTCATCGCGCAGTGTGATCCACGGCTCATCACAGGGTTCACCGTCCAGACTCAGGCCTGGGATGAGATCGGCCTGCTGGCGGACCTCGATCTGGTAGAGGCTACTGCCATGTCGATAGCTGAGGTGGTATCGCGTCCATTCCGGGGGGATGCAAGGTTTCAGGAGCAGGCGATCACCCTCCTTGCGCAGGCCCAGCAGGGATTCGATCATGAGTCGGTACATCCAGCCAGCCGAGCCGGTGTACCAGGTCCATCCACCGCGCCCGACGTGCGGTGGCACGGCATACACGTCGGCAGCCATCACATAGGGTTCGACCTTGTAGACGTCGACCTGCTCGGTATCCAGGGCGTGGTTGATCGGATTGATCAAGCGCAGCAGCTCCCAGGCCCGCTTGTGGTCGCCGAGAGCGGCGAAAGCCATCGTGGCCCAGATCGCTGCGTGGGTGTACTGGCCGCCATTCTCCCGCACGCCCGGAAGGTAGCCGCGAATGTAGCCCGGGTCATTGGCCAGTCTGTCGAATGGCGGGTGCAGCAGCTGCACGAGTCCTGCGTCGCGGCGCACCAGGTGCGTCTCGAGTGAGTCCATGGCCTGGCGCGCGCGCGCCGGATCACCTGCGCCTGAAAGCACCGACCAGCTCTGCGCGATCGAATCGATGCGGCATTCGACGCTGCTGCTGGAACCGAGTGGAGTACCGTCATCGAACCAGGCACGTCGGTACCAGGCGCCGTCCCATGCGTGGCGTTCGAGATTCTCTCGCAGGCGCTGGGCGGATTGCAGGCAATGTTCCGCAAGATCTCCATCTCCCCGTGTCCTGGCAAGCGGGGCGAAGCAGTTGAGCACCTCGTAAAGGAAGAAGCCCAGCCAAACGCTTTCACCGCGGCCGGATTCGCCAACACGATTCATGCCGTCGTTCCAGTCGCCGGTGGCGATCAGCGGCAAGCCACGCTCACCCAACAGCGCAAGCGCGCGCTGAAGTGCCCGTACGCAATGCTGGTAGAGGGTTTCGTACTGCTGCGCCTGGCCCGGCGCATCGTAGTAGGACTCTTCTTCCGGGTTTACCGGGCGGCCTTCAAGATAATGGACCGACTCGTCCATGACCGACGCGTCGCCAGTGCAGCGCACGTAGTGGCTGGCCACCAGCGGCAGCCAGATGTAGTCGTCGGAACAGCGTGTGCGAACCCCGCGATCCTGCGGTGGATGCCACCAGTGCTGCACGTCGCCTTCGACGAACTGGCGTGAGGCGCACAGCAGCAGGTGCTCGCGTGCCAGCTCTGGCCGGGCGTGCAACATCGCCATGCTGTCCTGCAGCTGGTCGCGGAAACCATAGGCGCCGCCGGACTGGTAGTAGCCGCTGCGCGCGAAGTGACGACAGGCGATGGTCTGGTACAGAAGCCAACCGTTGGCGAGCAGGTCGAGGGCCGGATCCGGGGTATGCACCTGCAGCTGGGTCAAGGTGGCCTTCCAGTGCTCACGCACCTCGGCCAGACTCTGAACGGCCGCCCGACTTCCGCGATGCCTTCTGGCCAGGGCCAGGGCATCGGAATGATCCCGTCCCATGCCAAGGCGGAACGTGGTCTGGTGTTCGGCACCAGCATTCAGCTGGATCGGAACCTGCAGCGCGGCGCAGGAATCGAGCCCGGCACCGAGGCGGCCGGAAAGGCGCGTGCGGCGAAGCGCCGCGGGCGACTTGAGGCTGCCATTGCGGCCGATGAATTCGCGGCGATCACCGGTCACGCTGACGGTGCTGGCGATCGGTCCGGGCGACGCTGCGTCGCCAGTCGGATCGACGTCGAAGAAGGCGACACGGCCGGCGAACTCCTTGTTGTAGGCATTGCGAGCCGTAACAATCCCGCTGGAAGGGTCACTCTCGGTCACGATGTGCAGCTGCCAACGCGCGCGCAGATCGCCCAGCACCCACTCGATGTAGCCGGTGGCAGACAGTTGACGTGGACGCCCCGAAAGGTTTCTCAGCCGCAGGCTGAAGTACTTCACTGAATCGTGCAGCGACACATGCACCCACAGTTCGCTGGCGATGCCATCTTCGACATGCTCGAAGACGCTGTAGCCGAAGCCGTGCCGGGTGCGATATTCGCCCTCGCCACGACAGGGCAGCGGAGTAGGCGACCAGACCCGACCTGACTCCTCATCGCGAAGATAAAAGGCTTCGCCGTTGCTGTCTTCGACAGGGTCGTTCTGCCACGGGCTCAAACGGAACTCGTGTGCGTTCTCCGCCCAGGTGTAGCCACAGCCACTCTCGCTCAGCACGCAGCCGAACTGCGGATTGGCCAGCACGTTCGACCACGGCGCCGGCGTGTTGCGTCCCGGCAGGATACGCACCACATACTCGGTGCCATCGGAAGAAAAGCCGCCGTAGCCATTGTCGAACTGCAGAATGGCAGGCTCGAGACGATTGACGGCGATGGTGCCGATCCGCGGGGGGACATTGCCCGGCAGTTGCAGGAGGGGCACGCTGGGCTCCGGCACGATTCGGCGCGCGAGCTGGTCAGTAAGGCTGCCCTCGGTATCGCTGACGATGACCCGCGCCACCGCCTGCAGCAGGATGCGGTCCTCCTGTGAAATCTGCTGCGCCGAGCGAACGAAGATGCCACCCGGCCGATCGAAAAGTTGTGCCTCCAGTCCGGCTGCGACCAGACCCATGATCTGGTCCTGCAGTTGCTGGCGGTAGCCGGCCCGGTCGTCGTTCCAGATCACCAGATCGACGCTGAGACCCTTCAGTCGCCAATAGGCGTGTGCCTGAACCATCTGCCGCACCAGTTCGATATTGGCGGCATCCGTGATCTTCACCAGCACGATCGGCAAATCGCCGGAGATCGAATGTCCCCACAGATCCGACTGGCCGCGCTGATTGCGCAGCAGGATCTCGGCGTCGGCGCGCATGCCCGGATGGGCGAACAGCACCAGGCCTGCGAGGCGCTCGAAAAGTTGCGCATCCGCCTGCGTGGCATTGATCTGGCGTCGCACTACCTGGCTTTGCGTCCAGGCCAGGTCGAACACGCGGTCGGCCAGGTGCCGATCACGATACTTGTCGATCAGTGCGCTGCAGGCCTCACGATCGCGTCCCACGCCGAATACCATGTCAATCGTGGCCATGCGCTCGGGCGCCAGCAGGATTCGGCAACGAATCGCCACGACCGGGTCGAGTACCGAGCCCTGTGAATTCGACAAGGCTTCCATCTCGGTGAGCGCCTGTGGATGCCGCAGGGAGTTGCCGCGCCCAATGAACCGCGAACGATCGGTCTCGTAGGAAATCTGCGCAATCTCGGCATCGTGCACGGCCAGCACGTGGAGCATCCAGGGTGGCACCTCGTCGTGGGCACGAGCGCGGCGCGTGCAGAGGATTGCCTGCCGTTCTGGAACCAGTTCGGTTTGCACGAACAGCTTGCTGAAGGCCGGGTGCATCTCGTCGGACACGGCCGTCGCCAGCACCACTTCGGCGTAGGTGGTGATCTCGATCATGCGCGGCGTACGGCCGCGGTTGCAGATCAGCAAACGGCGCAACTCGATGTCGTCCTCGGCCGACACCGCAATCTCGATATGCGAGTCGATGTCATGGCTTTGGCCGCGGAACTCGGCCTTGGCATCGGAGAAGATGGCCTCGTAGCCATCCACCACAACCCCGCTAGGCTGGTACGAGGTTGACCAGAAATCGCCGCTGGCAACGTCGCGCAGGTAACAGAAATTTCCCCAGCTGTCGCGCGTGGTGTCTTCGCGCCAGCGCGTCAGGGCCATGTCGCGCAGGCGGCTGTATCCACCGCCGCCGCTGGTCAACAGCACGTGGTAGCGGCCGTTCGACAGCAATTGCACCTCTGGTCGAACAGTGGCCGCGCTGCGAATGACGCGCAACTGTGTCGCTCCCGGCAGCGCCGTACCGACATCAGCGGCAAGTTCGCCCTCATGCGGCTGGAACGTCCCGGTGCGCGGCACACGTTCCTGCAACAGCAGCAAGGCGGCACGAAACTCGGGGTCGGCGATGAATCGTTGCTGCATAGGCTGATCGTGCAGCAGGTGGGAGAGCGACAGCAGCCCCATGCCCTGATGGTGCGCCATGAAGGAGCGAACTACGGCAAGCTTTTGCCGGCGTGGCAGGCGGGAAGGGCTGTAATCGATCGCTTCGTAGAGTCCGAAGCGCCCGCCAAAGCCCTCTTCGCTGAGACGTTGCAGGTTGCTGCAGGCCGCCTCGGGTTCAACCATCAGTGCCAGCATGCTGGCGTAAGGCGCTATCACCAGATCCTGAGCCAGGCCGCGCTGCAATCCCAGGCCGGGCACGCCGAAGGCGCGGTACTGGTAGTTCATCTGCGCATCGACGGTGTTGTAGCCCGATTCGGAAACGCCCCAGGGCACTCCGCGCTGCCGCCCATAGGCGATCTGACCCGCCACCGCGACTTTCGCGGTCTGGTCGAGCAAGGTGTCCTCGTAAACCGGCATTACCAGCTGCGGCATCAGGTACTCGAACATCGAGCCTGACCAGGACAGCAGGGCTGGCTGACCATCAACTTCGGTCAGCAGGCGCCCGAGCGCGAACCAGCTCTCCTGAGGTAGCTGGCCTTGCGCGATGGCGACGAAACTCGCCAGTCGCGCTTCCGAGGCCAGCAGATCGTAATGCCCTGGGTCGAGTCGGCGCTCATCCACGGCATAGCCGATCGAAAGCAGCTGCCGACCGCGGTCGAACAGGAAGCCGAAGTCCATGTGGGCACACTCGCCGGCGAGCAGGGCCAGGCGCTCTATTTCAGCTACTCGCTCGCGGGCTATCTCGCGGCTCTCGTCAAGCTGCTCACTGCCTGGCCGAGCATCCGCTGGCGAACTCTCCGCCAGTTCCCGAAGGCTGGGAATCCGCCCATTCCAGAGAGAGGATGGGGCGATACCTCCTGCAGAGGCAGCCGGCAGGAACAGCATCAGGTCCTGGCGGGCCTGGGCGCATTGGCGGACAAGGACTTGTGCCCAGTGGCGGGATTCCGTATCAGCTGCGGCGCTCAGCTCGACCAGTCGGTCGACGTCCGCGCCAATGGCTTCCAGCGCGGTGCAGGCCGATGCCAGGCCTGTCGGGGCGATGGAAAGCACGGCCTGCAGGGTGGCGCTGGGAAGATCCTCCGGTTCGGAACTGCGGCCCATGCTTTCCGCCACTATGCCGAAGCCGTCGGCCAATCCCTGAAACGTACGCGGCTGCAGCAGCGGCTGATCGAGCATGGCGAACAGACCCTGGCGCAAGGTCAGCAAATGCCCGGCCAGATTGCCGCTGTCGACCGCTGAGACGTACCGCGGCGCCAGTGGCTGCAGTGTCTGCGTGTCGTACCAGTTGAAAAAGTGACCGCGATATCGCGGCAGGGCGTGGAGAGTGTCCAGCGTCGCTGCGATACGACGTACCACGCCGCCCTGGGAGAGATAGCCGAAGTCGCCCGCGCTGAGGTTTGCCAGCAGGGCCAGGCCGATATTGGTCGGCGAGGTGCGATGGGCAACCACCAGGCTGGGATGCTCTTGCACGTTGTCAGGTGGTAGCCAGTGATCTTCGGCGCCAACATGGGTTTCGAAGAAATGCCAGATACGCCGCGCCAGACGACCCAGAAACCGGCCCTGCGTGCGGGACAGCGCCGCTAATCGACGCGGTTGGGCCTTGCCAAGCCACCACATAAGCAACGGGGAAACGATCCACAGCAGCAGTATCGGCAGAGCCACGGGCAGCGCTGCCGGATTGACGCTGCAAATCGCAAAGCCAAGCACCAGCGAAAAGCACGGTGCGAACCACATCTCCCGTATCGACAGCCAGGCGCCGTGTCCTGCGGTGCGCTCGACTTCGCTCGAAGGGGCCCACTGCAGCAGGCGGTGTCGGCGCAGCAGCCGCCACAGGGTCCGCCCAATTGCATCAAGACTGAACCACGCTTCGTAGGGCAGGCAGGCGAGCAACACTGCGGCAGCGCGAAGTCGTGCAAGACTGGCTCCCAGTGCCTGACGCAAATGCGCAACAAGCGACAGTTCATCCGGTTTCTTCAGCAGGTCGCGCAACGAGCCGACCAGTGGCGGTAGCAGGGTTATGGCAAGCAACCATCCTGTCCAGACCAGCGGGTGAGCCAGCACCAGCCAACCAACGGCCAGCAGAGCGCAAGTCGCCGCTGGTACCAGACTGCGGCGAAGGTTGTCGAGAATCTTGCCGCGCGACAGCATCGACAGCGGATTGAGGGCGAAATGTCCATTGCGTCGGGGAACCCACGGCAGCAGCCAGGGCAGCAATTGCCAGTCACCGCGAATCCAGCGATGTCGACGTCTTACATCGACCGCATAGCGTGCCGGAAACTCCTCGTACAACTGGACATCGCTGACCAGGCCGGCCCGCGCCAGGCAGCCCTCGAGCAGGTCGTGGCTGAGCACGCTGTTGTCCGGCAAGCGGCCGTCGAGGGCCAGTTCGAAGGCATCCAGGTCATAAATGCCTTTGCCGATAAAAGAGCCCTCGCCGAACAGGTCCTGATAGACATCCGAAACCGCACGCGTGTAGGGATCGATGCCCGGTTCACTGCCATGGATTCGTGCATACCAGGAGCGGCGCTGCCCGCTCATGCTGGTGCCGACGCGCGGCTGAAGGATGCCGTAACCACGTGTGACGATGGTTCGACGCTCGTCGAAATGGGCGCGGTTGAGTGGATGCGCCAGGGTTCCAACCAGTTTGCGTCCCGTCTCGAGCGGCAGCTGCGTATCGCTGTCGAGGGTAATCACATAGCGCACAAAGCCCAATGCATCGGTATTGCCCGCGATCATCAGGAAGTCGCCGCGCTCGCCACCGCGCAGAAAGTGATTCAGCGCCGACAGTTTGCCGCGTTTGCGTTCCAGCCCCATGAAGCAGCGCTCGCCTGGATTCCACAGGCGCGGCCTGTGAAACAGAAAGAAGCGATCGTGGTTCACCGGGCTATAGCGCGAGTTGAGAGCTTCAATCCGGCGGCGCGCCAGTTCCAGCAGGGCGGCGTCCTGTGGCAGCTCGGCTGTGTCTGCATCGAAGAAGTCGCTGAGCAGGGCGAAGTGCAGATTGGGATCGCGATTGGCCAGGAAGCGCACTTCCAGGGCGTCGATCAGGGAGTTCATGGTCGCCGCATTGCCGAACATCGTGGGAACCACGACCAGGGTGCGAGCCGAGGCTGGAATGCCTTCGGAAAAGTCCAGGCGAGGCAGCATGCGTGGCAGCACCATCATCGTGGCTGCCCAGTTCACCAGGCTGATACCGAGCTCACTGAAGGCCACAACGCTGAGCACTACCACCAGCCCCAGCAGGCCCGCTCCGGCGAAGGCACCCGACGTGCCACCGAGCATTCCGAAGATGCACACGGCCACCACCAGTCCAATCGGGACCAGATACTCGGGCAGCGTTTTCGCACGGATTGCGCTGTGACCGGCCGCGAACGGGTTGCGATGCGGCAGCACGGACTCTTGCAGTTCGCTAAGCCCGGCGTCGATCAGGTAGTAGCCGACATGCGCGCGCAGGTCGTCTGACCCAGCGATTCCTGCCCGCGCAGCCGCCAGACCCAGCGCCGCGTCGACGACTTGCAGTTCAGTCAGTCTGGCGAGCCGCGCGAGGCGCTCGATCGCGTGGCGGTAGCCATCGCGGGTAACGAAATCCATCGTGCCATAGATGCCCGACGGGTCGGTGCGCAGTCGCTGTTCGATATGGCTCAGCGATTCGACGAACTCACGCCAGTCCATCATCGACAGGAAACGCATGCTGCCAATCGCATTGCTGACCGAGACCTGATCGGCAGCCTGTTGCTGGATCTCATCCTGCACCATGGTTTCGGTGTGGAGGCCAGCGTCGCCGAGCCACTGCTCGATCCATGTCAGGGGCATGGCCAGCGCAGCGCTGCGCCCCTGCAGGCGCCGAACCAGTTCCGCCACGAAGGCGTTGGTCATGGGCGGATCCGATCGCACCATGTCAGCGATGACCAGCACCAGGGATTTGGGGTCGCGCTCAGCCGCATCGACGAGGCGGTCTGCCCACTCGCAGGCAAGATCCCGATCGATTCGATCGGTGATCACCCGCGAACTGACCCGTCGCAGGCTCTCGATCAGGGCCAGTCGCAGCATGATCGGGACGGCCCACAACTCGCCCAGGCGCAGCGGCGCAATCTCCTGGTACGCGGAGATCATGCCGCTGAGTCCTTCGGCATCGACCCGGCCGTCTCCATGCGAGATGGCGGTAAGCGCGATGTCGTAGACCAGCGGATGGCCACGCAGGGTTCCGCTCGCGAGCTGCGGCAATTCGCGGCTGTAGCCCTTCGGCAAGTGCCGCTGGGCGATGCGAATCTGGTCCTCGACCAGATGAATATTGTCGATCAGCCACTCGCCGGCTGGCGTCAAGTGGCGTTGCGCCTGTACCGCCGCAGCGAGTACCTGCACCGCCAATTCGATGACTTGCTGGTTGTCGATCAGGCGGCCCAGCAATCGGTCCGGGCCGGTGCGCTTGGCAATCCGGTGCGAACGCGCCAGTTCAGCGCCTTGTTGCTTCATCTGCTCGGCACTGAGCAGGCGGGAGCGCAATGGTTGATCGGGAACGCCCGGGTCCCGGTTCGCGGTCAAGCGCCGAAGCAGGCGTCGCAGCCGGCTCTCCCTCGTGCTTGGCTTGCTGGAGGCTGACATCGATCGGGTGCCTGGCTGAGGGAGGCGAAAACGGATCGAGACGAAGCCATCCTTGGGCATTGGGCGTGGCTGCGCGGAAACGCTTGCGTTCGACACCGTACCAGCCGGCCTTCGTTTCCTCTGTGCGGCGGGACACGTCAGGCCGGACTTGCGAGGCGTGGAAAGGCTTGCAGGCCGGGGCGAACCACTTTGCTTACGCCGTTTCACCCCGTACTGCTATCATCCGCGCCCTTTCGATGGATTTCGACGGACATGATGGAGCTCAATCCCATCCGTCAGCGCATCGCCGAGCTGATTGCCCGGCTCGATGCGCTGAGGGGGTTTCTTTGACTACGATCTGAAAGTCGAACGACTGGAAGAGGTCAGTCGCGAACTGGAGGATCCGGGCATCTGGAATGACCCGGAGCGCGCCCAGGCGCTTGGCCGCGAGCGTTCCCAGCTGGAAAAAGTGGTGAACGGGCTGCGCAACCTGCGCGACGGGCTCACTGGTGGCAACGAACTGATCGATCTGGCCGAAATGGAAGACGATGCTGACACGGTCAAGTCCGTGGAGGACGACGTGGAGCGACTCGCGGTCCAGGTGGACAAGCTGGAGTTCCAGCGCATGTTCTCCGGCAAGATGGATGCCTGCAACGCCTTTGTCGACATCCAGGCCGGTGCCGGCGGCACCGAGGCGCAGGATTGGGCCGAGATGCTGCTGCGCATGTATCTGCGCTGGTGTGAGTCGCGCGGCTGGAAGACCGAACTCATGGAGGTCAGCGGTGGCGAAGTGGCCGGCATCAAGTCGGCGACCTTCCGCGTCGAGGGTGACTACGCCTACGGTTGGCTGAAGACCGAGACCGGCGTCCACCGCTTGGTGCGCAAGTCGCCGTTTGACTCCGACAACCGCCGGCATACCAGCTTCACCTCGCTGTTCGTCTCGCCTGAGGTGGACGACAACATCGACATCACCATCAATCCCGCTGACTTGAAGACCGACGTCTATCGCTCCTCCGGCGCCGGCGGTCAGCACGTCAACAAGACCGAATCGGCGGTACGCATCACTCACGTGCCGAGCGGCATCGTGGTGGCCTGCCAGAACGGTCGAAGCCAGCACCAGAACCGCGACACCGCGATGAAGATGCTGGCGGCCAAGCTGTACGAACTGGAGATCCAGAAGCGCAATGTTGAGCGGGATGCGGTGGAGGCCACCAAGTCCGATATCGGCTGGGGTAGCCAGATCCGCAACTACGTGCTGGATCAGAGCAGAATCAAGGACTTGCGAACAGGTGTTGAGAGATCAGATACGCAAAAGGTTCTGGATGGCGACCTCGACGAATTCATCGAGGCCAGCCTGAAATCCGGTCTGGAAGTGGGCGCAAAACGCAGCGACGCGATGTAGGGTGGGCCTTGGCCCACCGCTCCCCTGCAGGTTCGACAATGATCCAGAATCGTCCGGTATGCAGGGTTCTTTGTCTCCGCCAGGCTGGCGGAAGGGTGCATCGGTGGGCCAAGGCCCACCCTACGAAAGCAGGAAACCATGGTGACTGAACACGACGAGAATTTTCTGATCACCGAACGCCGCGCCAAGCTCAAGGCGGCGCGTGAGCAAGGCGTGGCCTTTCCCAACGATTTCAAGCGCAGTGACTATGCCGGCGATCTGCAGGCCAAGTTCTCCGACGCCGAGCATTGGGGCGCAGAAGCCCTGGCGGCCTCCGGTCGCAGTGTACGCATGGCAGGACGCCTGCTGGCAAAGCGGGTGATGGGCAAGGCCAGCTTTGCGCAGATCCAGGACATGTCGGGGCGCATGCAGCTCTACCTGACCCGTGATGCCCTGGGCGAAACCTACGAAGCCTTCAAACACTGGGATGTCGGCGACATCATCGGGGTGGAAGGCGCACTCACCCGCACCCGCACCGGCGAACTGTCGGTGCAAGGTACCTCGCTGCGTCTGCTGACCAAGTCACTGCGGCCGCTGCCGGACAAGTTCCACGGGCTGTCCGACGTGGAGCAGCGTTACCGGCAACGCTATGTGGATCTGATCGTGAATCCGGAGGCGCGCGAGGTGTTCGTGCAGCGCTCGAAGATCGTGCGCGCCATTCGCGCCTGGCTGGATGCCCGCCGCTTTCTGGAAGTGGAAACACCGATGATGCAGATCATTCCCGGTGGCGCCACCGCACGGCCCTTCGTCACCCACCACAATGCCCTGGATATCGACCTTTATCTTCGCGTCGCGCCCGAGCTGTATCTGAAGCGCCTGGTGGTAGGCGGCATGGAGCGGGTCTACGAGATCAATCGCAACTTCCGCAACGAGGGCGTGTCCACCCGGCACAACCCCGAGTTCACCATGCTGGAGTTGTACGAGGCCTACGCCACCTACAGCGAGATCATGGACCTGACCGAGGGCCTGATCCGCGACGTGGGGCAGGAGGTATTCGGCACCACCCGCTTTGTCTGGGAAGGCATCGAGGTCGATCTGGCGCCGGCCTTCCGCCGCTGGCGCATGGACGAAGCGGTACGCCACCACAATCCGGAAATCTCGATTGCCGACTGTCGCGATCGCGATGCCCTGGCCGCACACTGCACCCGCCTTGGCATCGCGGTGAAGCCGGGCTTCGGCTGGGGCCGTCTGCTGCTGGAAGTTTTCGAGAAGACCGTCGAGCACCATCTGCAGCAGCCCACCTTCATCACCCATCATCCGGTCGAGGTCAGTCCGCTGGCGCGCGAGAGTGATAGCGAGCCGGGTATCACCGACCGCTTCGAGCTGTTTGTCTGCGCCAAGGAACTGGCGAATGGGTTCTCCGAGCTCAACGATGCCGAGGACCAGGCCGCGCGATTCAAGGCGCAGGTCGATGCCAAGGAGGGCGGTGATGAAGAGGCCATGCATTTCGACGCCGACTACATCCGCGCCCTGGAAGTGGGCATGGCGCCCACTGGTGGGTTGGGTATCGGCATCGACCGGCTGGTGATGCTGCTGACCGACAGCGCCTCGATTCGCGACGTGCTGCTGTTTCCCTATATGCGTCCGGAAGTGGTTGATTCCTGAGCCATGCGGGGCGCAATGGTGGCATTGAGGCCCCCCCAGACCCTGTTGCCAGGCGCCTTGATCGGAGGCGCCGAGATGGGTGAGTTTGGCTCCGGTTCTGATAGGCTTGCTGCGTCGTGAACGCGCGCCAAACGAAGGGGTTTCGATGAGCCAGTCGGCTGAAGGGCAGGGCGCACCGGCGGGAGTCAGGCCTTCCCGTAGCATCGTAAACGGTCTGGCCGAAATCTATCTCGGCGAAGAGTCCTGGGTCGGGGACCTGGATGATCTTTCGATCGGCGGTTTGCTGATGTTCCGGCCGGGCGGCTTTCCGCTGCAGATCGGAAGTCCCGTGGATATCGAGATCCGGATTCCCGGCGAGCAGCCGTTTCGCGTGGTTGCGACCGTTGCACGCCTTGAGTTTGATCTGCTTGGCGTGCGCTTTCAGCCGCTGACCGACGTCATGCAGGAAGACATCCTGCGACTGATGGCAACGCGCGGCCGTCTGCGGGACGACATCGGCGGACGCTGATCAGTGCCCTGCAAAGGCGCCGTTCGGCGCTTTGCAGGATACGAGCAGTGCTGTAAATGAAATCAGTGGGGCTTGACCGGCGCTGGCGAGTCGCGCAGTTCCCGGCGCAGGATCTTGCCTACATTGGACTTGGGCAACTCATCGCGAAATTCGACGAAGCGCGGCTGCTTGTAGCCGGTGAGATCGGTGCGGCAATGCGCCTTGATGTCTTCCGCGCTGAGATTCGGGTCCTTCCTGACGATTACCACCTTGACCGCCTCGCCGGATTTTTCGTCCGGCACGCCAACCGCAGCCACTTCAAGTACACCGGGGTGGGTAGCAATGACGTCCTCGATCTCGTTCGGATACACGTTGAAGCCCGATACAAGGATCATGTCCTTCTTGCGGTCGACGATGAAGCAGAAACCGTTTTCGTCCATTCGCGCCATGTCGCCGGTGTGCAACCAACCGCCCTCGCTCATCACTTTCGCGGTTTCCTCGGGGCGCTGCCAATAGCCTTTCATCACCTGCGGACCGTGAATGCACAGCTCGCCCACCTCACCCAACGGCACCGGCCGGTTTTCCTCATCGCGGATGCTGACATCGGTGGATGAAATCGGCAAACCGATCGCGCCGTTGTACTCGGGCAGGCTAAGTGGATTCATGCAGGCTGCGGGCGAGGTCTCAGTCAGGCCATAGGCCTCGACCAGGGTGCAGCCCGTCACCTTCTTCCAGCGTTCCGCCACTGCGCGCTGCACGGCCATGCCGCCGCCCAGGGAGAGGTGCAGGTTGGAAAAGTCGACCGTGTCGAATCCCGGCGTGTTGAGCAGGCCGTTGAAGAGGGTGTTGACTCCGGTGATCGCGGTAAAACGACGTTCGGCCAGAGCCTTTACGAAACCTGGCATATCGCGCGGATTGGTGATCAGGTGATTGACCCCGCCGAACTTCATGAACACCAGGCAGTTCGCCGTGAGTGCGAAGATATGATAGAGCGGCAGGGCGGTAATGATGGCCTCGCTGCCTTCCTTCACATTGGTGCCAAGCCATGCCGAGGACTGCTGCATGTTGGCCACCAGATTGCCGTGCGTCAGCATTGCGCCCTTCGCAACCCCGGTCGTGCCGCCGGTGTACTGCAGAAAGGCGATGTCCTCGTGGCTGATATCGATCTGCGGAAGGGTCCTGCCTTTGCCGCGGGCGAGGGCGTCGTTGAAACGGATTGCCCCATCGATGCGGTATTCGGGAATTGCCTTCTTCACATATTTGAGGACGAAGTTGACCAGCGGGCCCTTGGGAAAGCCAAGCAGATCACCGACGCCAGTGGTAATGACCTGGCGAACCTGCGTGTCCTTCAGCACACCGGACAAGGTCTGGGCAAAGTTGTCCAGCACTACGATGGCAGACGCGCCAGCGTCGCTGAGCTGATGCTTCAGTTCGCGCGCGGTATACATCGGATTGGTGTTGACCACGGTCAGCCCGGCGCGCAGCGCGCCGAAAATGGCGATCGGATACTGCAGGACGTTGGGTAGCATGATCGCCACCCGCTCGCCCTTCTTGAGCTTGAGATCGTGGATCAGGTAATTGGCAAACTGGGTGCTCAGCCGGTCGATATCGGCATAGGAAAGCGTCTTGCCCATGTTCTCGAAAGCGGGTCGGTCACGGAACCGCTCGCAGGCCTTGGCCAGCACCGCAACGATTGAAGAGAATTCGTTCAGATCGATTTCCGCCGGCACGCCTGCCGGATAACTCTTCAACCAGATGCGCTCACCACTCATGCCTTCCCCTCCCGATACAGGCGTCTGATGCGGCCGCAAGCCTTTGAAGTGCTTGCACCCGAGTTGCTTTCGATTGGACCATACGCCCCCGTAGCAGGCAAGGCGAAACAACGCATGAAGATGCCGTTCACGCTGATGGCGATCCTGTTTGGCAGCATTTTCCTCGCGGCTTGCTCTGGCGACCCGGACGAAGCCGCATTGCGCGGTCGGATTGACGACATGGTGGCGGCGGTCGAGGCGCGCGAGCCCCGGGGCTTCCTGGACGGAGTCGCGGAAGACTTCGCTGGAGACCACAACCTTGATCGATCCCGACTGCAAGGCATTCTGCGTGCGCAACTGCTGCGCAATCAGCACATCGGCATCAGTCTGCTGTCGACCGAGGTGGTGATGCATGGCGAACGCGCAACCGTCACCCAGCAAGTGGTCTTGACCGGAGGCGACAGCAGCTTTATCCCTGATCAGTACCGACGCCTGCGCGTCGAGAGCGGCTGGCGGATTGAGGAGGGATCCTGGGTGGTTTACGTGGCGCGCTGGGAGGGCGGCTGATTCGCTTCAAGCAGTGGCGCGCTATTCGGCAGTGAGCCGATCCAGGGCAAGTGCCAGCAGTGCCCGCGTGCCGATTCCCAGCGACTCCTCATCGAGGAAGAACTCGGGTGAGTGATTGTTGGGTGCAGTTGCAGGATCACGGTTGCGCGGCGTCGAGCCCACAAAGAAAAAGAAGCCCGGCGTTTTCTGCGCGAACACGGAGAAATCCTCGGCGACCGTCATCAGCGCCACCTCGCGCACGGCCGGTTCGCCGAAGGCACCTTGAAGCACCGACACGGAACGCAGGGTCAGCGCCGGGTCGTTGGCAGTGACCGGCGCGGTGTTCTCCACCACCAGACTGGCGCTGCCTCCAGCGGCTTCGGCGATGGCTGCCGAGGTGCGTCCAAACCGTTCGATGACATCCTGGCGGACGTCCATGTCGAACGTGCGCAGGGTGCCTTCCATCTCGACCGAATCGGGGATGATGTTGAAGCGGATTCCACCCTGGATGCGTCCGGCGGTGAGAACCACGGGCGAGGCGGTGATGTCGATCTGGCGGGCTATGATGGTGTGACTCGCCGACAGCGCCTGAGCGGCAATCGAAATGGGATCAACGCCGGCCCAGGGCCGTGAACCATGCGTCTGGCGGCCCTGGATGCTCAGCACCCAGCGGTCGGCACTGGCCATCATCGGACCGCTGCGGTAGCCGATGCTTCCCACAGGCAGGCTGGCCCAGACGTGCAGCCCATACACCGCGACCGGCGCCGACGGTTCAAAGATTCCCTCCTTGAGCATCATCGAAGCGCCGCCTTTCTCGCCCGGTGGCGGACCTTCTTCGGCAGGCTGAAAGACGAACAGCACTTCGCCTGCCAGTTCCTCGCGTATCGAGGCCAATGCCTGCGCTACGCCCAGCAGGATGGCGACGTGGGCGTCGTGGCCGCAGGCATGCATCACACCGGTGGCCTGGCCGGCGTACTCGGCGGTGACTCTGGAAGCAAAGGGAAGCTCGACGCGCTCGGTGACGGGCAGGGCATCCATGTCGGCACGCAATGCAATGCGCGGGCCTGGCTTGCCGCCACGCAACAGGCCGGTTACGCCGGTATGGGCGACACCGGTTCGTACCTCCATGCCCAGCGAGGTCAGATGCTTCGCGACCAGCGCGGCGGTGCGTACTTCGCGGTTGCCAAGTTCGGGATGCTGATGGATGTCGCGGCGCCACTCGAGCACCTCATTCTCCACGTCACCAGCCAGCACATCATGGCGTTCGGCCGCGGCAAGGCCTGGCAGCAGCATCAACGCAAGCACTACTGGAGTTGCAATTCGCATGCGGTTGTCCTGCAAGTGGGCAAGGTTTCGGCATCTTAGCCTGGAGCTTCATGCGGCCCTGCACGTCGGCTACTTGACTTGGCCGATTACACCTGTAAGCATGAGTCGTCGATTACAGGTGTAAGCAACATGCAGATCAGTGAAGCCGAAAGCCGCGTCATGAATGTCCTGTGGGAAAGCGGCGCATGCACTGCGGAGGAAGTCGTGGCGGCACTTCGCAACAGCAGCGATTGGCAGGAGCCGACCATCAAGACCCTGCTCGGCAGGCTGATGAAAAAAGGCGCGATCGAGGCCGAAGTTGAAGGACGGCGCTATCGATACCGGCCCTTGCTGAAACAGTCCGACTGGGTGCAGGAAGAGAGCAGCAGTCTGCTGCGTCGCCTGTTCGACGGTCGTGTGGCGCCACTGGTTGCCCATTTCAGCGAGCGCGGCAAGCTCAGCAAGCGAGACGTCGCCGAGTTGCGCAAGCTGATCGGAGAGATCGACAATGAATCCTGATGTGCTCGGTTTCCTGCTCGAAGGTCTGTTCACCAGTTCGGCGGCCTGCCTTGTAGTGCTGCTGTTGCGTCGGCCCTGGCGCCATGTGTTCGGTTCGAGCAGTGTCCCATTGCTCTGGGCCCTGATCCCGGCGGCGCTGCTGGCCGTCGCCCTGCCGGCACCGGTGGATACGCCCCTGGCCTTGCACTGGGTGAACGCATCGCCACAGAACCTGCCAGCACTGCAGGTCATTCCGGGTGAAGCCCATCAGTCTGGTTCGGGATGGCCGCTGCTCTCCATGCTCTGGTTGCTGGGTGTGCTGCTCAGCGCAACCCATTTCGCCCTGCAGCAACGCAGGTATCTCGGCAAGCTCGGGACATTGCGCGCATTGGGCGATGGCGTGCTGTTGGGGTCCAGCCCCGAGCACGGACCGGCGGTTGTCGGACTCCTGCGTCCGCGCATCATCCTGCCATCGGATTTTGAATCGCGATTCGGACCCGTCGAGCAGGAACTGATCCTGGCGCATGAACGCAGCCACTTGCGGCGAGGCGACATCGTCGCGAACGCGCTCGCTACCCTGCTACGAACTCTCTACTGGTTCAATCCCCTGCTGCATTTCGCTGCCGCCCGCATGCGCCACGATCATGAACTGGCCAGTGATGCGGATGTAGTGGCCCAGTATCCCCATGCGCGCCGGCGTTACGCCGACACGCTTCTGAATGTGCAGCTGGCCGTCCCTGGACTGCCGGTCGGCTGCCTATGGCAGTCCAGCCATCCCCTGAAGGAACGCATCACCATGTTGAAAAGACTCTCCAGTTCCCAACGAAAGAAGGCCGGCAGCGCGCTGGCTGTGCTTGCCCTGCTTTCACTTTCTGCCTTGGCCTGGGCTGCGCAGCCCCAGTCGGTGGCTGCTGACGCCAAGGCCGGTGCCTCGAGTGATGCGAAGCGTGACGTGAACGCAGCGGCCGAATCCCCGCCTGGGGTTTCCTACAACGCGGTGAAGCCACCGCGTTACCCGGCGGAAGCCATCGAGGCCGGTCAGAGTGGCAGCGTGCTGCTCAAGGTTCACGTGGGAAGCGACGGGTCGCCACTGCAGATCGAGGTTGAGGCGGCCACCAATCCTGGTGTGTTCGACGCGGCAGCAATCGCAGCCGTGGAGAACTGGAAGTTCAACCCGGCCCAGCGCGACGGCGCAGCGGTCGACAGCTGGGTTCGGGTGCCGGTCTGCTTTTCGCTCGATGAACTGGCGCCGTCCTGTGAACAGTGGCCCGACGCCCTCGACGGCATATGGACCAGGAAACCCCCGAAGCAGGGTTGAAAGAACTGATGCCGGGGCGGAGACTTCGCCCCGGCATCCTCGAGGTGTCGCAAGGCTCGAAACACCAAGTCGTTACAGCCTGGGATCGACCCCTTGCCTGCTGATGGCAGATATCATGTGTTGAACAGCCAAGGCCGTTCTGCATTTCCGCCAAGGGCTTTGCCATGGCCACACCAGGGCGCAGGCTCACGGAGTTTTCCCGAACCTTCGCATCCAGACGGAGTCCTGCACCGCAATGTCGAAACGCCTGATGGGTCTGCGCAACGTCCCGGACGACGAGCTCGACGAATTGCGCGCGCTGTTCGCCGAAGCAGGTATCGAGATTCGCGAGACGGTCGCGGGTCCGCTGGGCATTACTGCCGGCAGCCTGTGGGTGGTGCATGACGAGCAGATCGTTGATGCGAAGCGCCGGTTTGAAGACTACCAGTCCGAAAGAGCCAGGCGCGCACGCGCTGAGCGCGAGACCGAACTGCGCGAAGGTCGCGCGATCGGCTTCATGCAGCTTGCGAAGGCCGAACCCTTGCGCGTGATGGCCGTTATCGTGGGCATCCTGTTTCTCATCGGCCTGAGCGTATTGCCCTTCCTGTTGCTGCGGGCCTGAACCGCAGCGCAACAAATGCCCCACGACTAACGACATGGTCGTGACTTGTGGGCTGCAACCAATCCGGTTTCTCGGGGCATCTTGTAGGTACGACGCAGCAGCTGTGTCGTGCGGACCGCATGGTCCACCATCTGCCCGAGGAGTCCGTCATGTCTGTTCCCGTTTCCGTGTTGCTGGATGAATCCAACCTGCGGCCTTTCAGCGAAGCCCTGCGTGGCGCCAGCGGCGCTCTGCGAGACGGGCAGGAGCGATTGGATGTCGCGCGGCAAGCCGAGCGTTGCCTGGCGCTGGTCAACGTCGAGCACGCGCCCGAGTTCGTCCGTAGTCGCCTCAGCCTGATACCCGCGATGAGCGCGCTGCTGCGCGATCAACGCTGGCAGGCACCGCTTGCTGCGAGTCGCGAAATCGCTGGCGCGCTGGCCTACTTCACCGACCAGTGCGATCTGATTCCCGATGCCAGCCCGCAGTTTGGCTTGCTTGATGATGCTTTGATCATCGAGCTGGCCCTGCGCCATAACCTGGCGGAATGGCGTGAATGGCTGAGTTTCGACGCGGCCCGCAAGGCGCAGCGCGACATCGCGCACGTGCTGACCCGCGAGGATTGGCTGTCGATGAGCGAACGGCAGCGGTCACAGTTGGCGCAACGGCCGACTTGGAAGCGCTTCTTGCGGCCGGTCGAGGACGGGCGCTTCCTGGTGCATTGAGCTGGTCAAGTCAGTCCGTTAGCCGCTCAAACCCAGGGTTTGCAGGATTGCCCTTGCTGCCTCGCGACCCTCGAAGACTGCGGTAACCACGAGGTCTGCGCCGCGCACCATGTCACCGCCGGCAAACACCTTCGGGTTGGCCGAGACGAAGCGCCTGGCATCGACTTGGGCGCGACCATCGGCCTGCGTTTCAACACCCAGGTCGGCCAGCCAGGCCGGCGGGTTGGGGCGGAAGCCGAAGGCCATAATCACGGCATCTGCGGGCAGGTCCTGTTCGCTGCCGGGAACCGGCTCGGGCCAGTGACGACCATTGGCGTCGGCCGGTCCCGGACGCGTTTCAACCACACGCACTGCCTCCACCGTCTGATCCCCGATGACGGCGATGGGCTGGCGATTGAACAGGAACTGGACGCCTTCGTCGCGCGCATTTTGTACTTCACGACGCGAACCGGGCATGTCGGCCTCGTCGCGGCGATAAGCACAGGTGACTGAGGCCGCGCCAAGTCGTACTGAAGTGCGATTGCAGTCCATGCCGGTATCGCCCCCGCCCAGCACCACCACGCGCTTGCCCGCCAGATCGGGCACGTCAGCGTCTGCCTTTCCCAGCACGCGGCGCACATTGCCGATCAGAAAGGGCAGGGCCCAGTGCACGCCTGGCAGATCCTGGCCGGGCAGCTTTCCGTCGACGAAGGCGTAGGTTCCCAGGCCCAGGAAAACCGCATCGAAGTCCTCCAGCAGTGCCTTGGCCTGGATGTCCTTGCCAATCTCCACGCCGAGCCGGAAGCGGACGCCCATGCCTTCAAGGATCTCGCGGCGGCGCTGCACGATGTCCTTTTCCAGCTTGAATGGCGGAATACCGAAGGTGAGCAAGCCACCAATCTCGTCCTGCCGATCAAACACGTGCGCCTCGACACCTCCGCGCGCCAGGACATCGGCGCAGGCGAGGCCCGCGGGCCCGGCACCGACGATGGCAACTCGCCGCCCGCTGGACTTGACGTTCGACAGGTCAGGCCGCCAGCCCTGGGCGTATGCGGTGTCCACGATGTGGCGTTCGAGTGCGCCGATGGTGACCGCGCCGAAACCCTCATTGAGGGTGCAAGCGCCTTCGCAGAGGCGATCCTGCGGACAGACCCGACCGCAGATTTCCGGCAGCGGATTGGTCTGGTGGGCGAGGGTGGCGGCTTCGAACAAACGGCCTTCCTGCACCAGCTTGAGCCAATCCGGAATCAGGTTGTGGACCGGGCACTTCCACTCGCAATACGGATTGCCGCAGTCGAGGCAGCGCTCGGCCTGATCGGCTGGCGCGCCATTCTCGAAGCCGCGGTAGATTTCGCTCCAGCCTTCCAGGCGCACCTTGACCGGCAGTTCGCGCGGCATCCGGCGCGGTGACTCGAGGAAATGCAGGGGATTGCGGGCCATCAGGCAGCCCCCCAAGTGATGGTGGAAAAGGGCCTTTCAACACGCACGGAATGGCTTTTGTAGGGTGGGCCTTGGCCCACCATCGAACATTCGTTTGTTGAAGCGCCAAAGCCATTTGTGCGAAGCGCCGGCAACGGTGGGCCAAGGCCCACCCTACGTATTCCAGGCTCTTCTCTGCGCGTCTCTGCGTTCTCCGCGCCTCCGCGTTGCAGCTCTTGATCTTGCACTCCGGGATCACGACAGGCACCCATCACGCAGCCCTCTTCAGCGCATCGACCAGCGAGTCGACGCTGGCGGCCTTGGGCTTGACCAACCAGAAGCGCCCGAGCCAGCCGCGGAAGTCGTCGAGGATGGCGTCGCCGCGCGCGCTGCCGGTGAGTTCAACGTGGCGCCGGATCAAGCCGCGAAGGTGCTGCATGTGGTGCTCCATGGCCTCGGGCACGATGCGGTGGATGTCGATCAGTTCGTGGTTGTAGCGATCGACGAAATCGCGCTCGGTATCCAGCACATAGGCGAAGCCGCCGGTGAAGCCGGCGCCAAAGTTGATGCCGGTGCCGCCTAGCACCAGCACCACGCCGCCGGTCATGTACTCGCAGCAGTGGTCACCTGCGCCTTCGATCACTGCAATGGCGCCCGAGTTGCGTACCGCAAAGCGTTCACCGGCACTGCCCGCGGCAAACAGCTCGCCGCCGGTTGCGCCGTACAGGCAGGTGTTGCCCATGATCGTGGTCGGCTCGGCGCCCCAGCCATGAAAGCGCGGCGCGCGCAGCACGATACGGCCGCCGGCCATGCCCTTGCCGACGTAGTCGTTGGCTTCGCCTTCCAGCTCCAGGTCCAGTCCTGCGGCATTCCATACGCCGAAGCTCTGTCCGGCGCTGCCGCTCAGACGGATGCGTACCGGCGCAGCTGCGCCCGCTTCGCCGAACTTCAGCGCAATGCGTCCGGACAGACGTGCACCGATGCTGCGGTCGGTATTGCGGATCACATCGCTGTGTTCGACCGAATGGCCGGCGTCGATCTCTTGTGCGCAGGCGGCGTCCAGGCGCTCAGCCAAACCGCCACTGCTGGCTGCGGCACGCGCAGCTGGGGCGGTTGCCTGAATCGGGCGAAGCGCCGTCAGTGCCGACAGATCGAGGGCCGCAAGCCGGCCCACAAGGTCGGCACGCGGCGCCAGCCGTTCGCCTTGGGCGATCAATTCGGAAAGAGATCGGGCACCGAGCGCAGCGAGCCGCTCACGGGTTTCTTCGGCGACGAAGCGGAAGTACTGCATGACCCGCTCTGGCAAACCCTTGAAATGCAATTGGCGCAGCTTGGCGTGCTGCGTAGCCACGCCGGTGGCGCAACTGTTCAGATGGCAAATGCGCAGGTACTTGCAGCCCAGCGCCACCATCGGGGCAGTGCCGAAGCCGAAGCTGTCGGCGCCCAGCATGGCGGCCTTGATCACATCCAGGCCGGTCTTGAGTCCGCCGTCGGTCTGCAGGATCACCTGGCCGCGCAGACCGTTCAGCGCCAGGGTCTGGTGAACCTCGGACAGGCCCAGTTCCCATGGCACGCCGGCGTAGCGGATCGAACTGAGCGGACTGGCGCCGGTACCGCCGTCGTGGCCGGAAACCGTGATCAGATCGGCGCCGGCCTTCACTACGCCGGCGGCGATGGTGCCGATGCCGGCATGAGCGACCAGCTTCACCGACACCAGGGCGCGCGGATTGACCTGTTTCAGGTCATAGATCAGCTGCGCCAGGTCTTCGATCGAATAGATGTCGTGATGCGGTGGCGGCGAAATGAGCCCCACGCCGGGACGCGCATAGCGCAGCCGTGCGATCAGCTCATTGACCTTGTGGCCGGGCAGCTGACCGCCTTCGCCGGGCTTGGCGCCCTGTGCGATCTTGATCTGTAGCACCTCGGCGCTGGCCAGGTAACTGGGCGTGACGCCGAAGCGACCGGAGGCGACCTGCTTGATCTTGGAGCGCTTCTCGGTGCCGTAGCGCAGCGGATCTTCGCCGCCTTCGCCGGAGTTGGAGCGACCACCGAGCCGGTTCATGGCGATCGCCAATGCCTCATGCGCCTCGGGCGACAGCGCGCCCAGGCTCATGCCGGCCGAGTCGAAGCGCTTGAGGATGGTTTCGACTGACTCGACCTGATCGAGCGGCAGCGGCGGTCCGATGGGCTGCGGCGCCAGCAGGTCGCGCAGCGCCAGCGGCGCGCGATCGTTTACTTCGCTGGCGAATGCGTCCCAGTCGGCGCGCTCACCGCTCATCACGGCCTGTTGCAGGGTGGCGATGCTGTCGGGGTTGTAGGCGTGGCGTTCGCCGTCGTGCACGTAACGGAACAAACCGTTGTGCTCGATCGGCTGGTTGGCATCGAAGGCGCGTCGCGCCAGGCTGCGCTGGTCGGCTTCGAGCTCGGCGAAGCCGGGGCCGCTGATGCGCGAGGGCGTGCCGTCGAAACAGCGTGCCACCACCTCGGGCGCCAGGCCGACGATCTCGAACAGCTGCGCGCCGCGGTAGCTGGCGATCGAGCTGATACCCATCTTCGACATGATCTTGAACAGGCCCTTGCGGATGCCGCGCCGGTAGTTGCGGCCCAGTTCGCGACGCGCCTCCAGGTTCACGATCTCGCCGTGACTGAGCATCGCCCACAGGCACTGATAGGCCAGATAGGGGTAGACCACGGTCGCGCCATAGCCGATCAGGCAGGCGAAGTGATGCGAATCGCGCGCCGTGCCGGTTTCCACCGCCAGGTTGCAGGCCGAGCGCAGGCCGGCACGAACCAGGTGCTGATGCACCGCGCCGGTTGCGAGCAGGGCATGCACTGGCAGGAAGCCTTCCCGCACCTTGCGATCCGACAGCACCAGCAGCAATCGGCCGGACTCGACCGCCGCCTGCGCGTCGGCGCAGAGGCGCTGCAAGGCGTCATCCAGGGTTTCATCCTGCGGATAATGCAGATCGAGTATTGCTGCGGGTCGACCGTCGATTTCCTGCAGCTCGAGCAGGCGCAGAAACTTGCGTTGCGACAGGATCGGCGAGTTCAGTTCGATCTGCCGGGCAAACTCGGGCTTGAGCTCGAAGATGTTGCTCTCACGCGCGATCTGGGTATGCAGGCTCATCACCAGCCGCTCGCGGATCGGATCGATTGGCGGATTGGTGACCTGCGCGAAGGCCTGACGGAAGCTGTCGTAGAGCGAGCGCACCCGCGTCGACAGGGCCGGCAGCGGAGTGTCGTCACCCATCGATCCGGTGGCTTCCTCCTGGGTTTCGCCCAGCACGCGCAACACCTGCTCGCGCTCCTCGCGGGTCACGCCGAAGAGTTTTTCGAAGCGGTTGAGTTCGGCCAGCGGCATCGGCTCGGCGGCGAGCTGCGGATCGATCAGATCGCTCTCCAACAGTTCGGCGCCTTGCTTCAACCAGCGCTTGAACGGCGCACGCGCCTTGTTGATGGCATCGATGGCGGTGTTGTCGAGCAGCTCGCCACGTTCGAAATCCACTGCCAGCATCTGGCCCGGCCCGAGCCGGCCCTTGGCCATCACATCGGTCGGCTCGACCGCGTAGATGCCGGTTTCCGAACCGATCACCAGGTGGCGGTCACGGGTCAGCAGCCAGCGCGAGGGGCGCAGGCCATTGCGATCAAGCGCGCAGGCAGCGTAGCGGCCGTCGTGCATCACCAGGCCGGCCGGACCGTCCCAGGGCTCCATGTGCAGGGCGAAGTATTCGTAGAAGGCGCGCAGGTCGGCGTCCATGGTGTCGACCGCCTGCCAGGCCGGTGGAATCAGCACACGCAGCGCCTGCAGCAGATCCATGCCGCCGACCAGCAATACCTCGAGCATATTGTCGAGCGATTGCGAATCCGAGCCGCTCATCGAGACCAGCGGTTCCAGTTCGCGGAAGTCGATCAGCGGTGAACGCAGGGTGGAGCCGCGCGCCTGCGCCCAGCTGCGGTTGCCACGGATCGAGTTGATCTCGCCGTTGTGCGCCAGCAGGCGGAACGGCTGGGCGAGTGGCCAGCGTGGCCGGGTGTTGGTGGAAAAGCGCTGATGAAACACCGCGCAGCTCGACGCGATATGCGGATGCGACAGATCCGGATAGAACTCGGCCAGCCCGTCCGGTGTGGTCATCGCCTTGTAGCCCAGGCTGTGCGCCGACAGCGTGACCACGTAAAAATCTTCGTGCGCCGCGAGACGCCTCTCCGCCTTGCGCCGCGCCATGAACAGCGCGCGTTCGAAAGCTGCCTCGGCCATCCACGGTGGCGCGGCGACGAAGACCTGTTCGATGTGGGGGAGGGCTTTGCGGGCTTCGGCGCCCAGCGTGTCGGGCCGAGTCGGCACGGTGCGCCAGACTGGCTGGGGCAGCGACTGCGCTTCCAGACAGGCTTCCAATCCGGTTCGACACTGGGCGGCCGAGGCCGGATCATGCGGCAGGAACACCAGGCCCGCTGCCACGATGCCGCCGGGATGCAGGCCAGCTTCCGCTGCCAGCGCCGTGATCAGGGTAGTGGGGCGTCGCAGCAACAGGCCGCAACCGTCGCCGCTCTTGCCGTCGGCGCCGACCGCGCCGCGATGGCTCATGCAGCGCAGCGCATCCAGCGCCGCATCGACCAGTTCGCGGCTGGGCGTGTCGTCGAGTTGGGCGATCAGCCCAAATCCACAGCTGTCCCGCTCGTAGGCCGGATCGTAAAGACCGATTCGCTGTGCACCGCTCATGCCACCTGCACCTCGCTTAAGGGGGAGGATCGACCGTCCTTGGCATCCGGCTTCACTCTCGGGCAGATGCTGCGGCGCGTCAAGTCGGGTGCGTATGGACGCGAAACCAGTGCCGGGATACCACCGCCGGCAAGGAACAAAAAGCAATATACTTCAGGATGTTAATTAACTTTCCTAAAGTAACTTGACAGATAAAACTCCGCTACCGGCTACCGCGAAGGCAGCACAATTCGTCGTTGCGGACGTCCAACCAGATCCAGAAAGGCATTGAACACGCGGTCGGACTGACGCTGCATGCTGCCGATCAATTCGCGCGTCTGGCTGCGGATTGCCTCGCCTTGCTCGCCCAGTCCTGCCGCTGTCAGCTCTTCGCGATACGCAGGATTCGACAGCCAGCGTTCCACCAGGGCCTGATCCATTTCAAGATGAAACTGGAAGCCGTAAGCCGAGCTGCCATAACGGAACGCCTGCTCTGCGCAGGAATCACCCTGCGCCAGGTGCTCGGCACCCGCGGGAATATCGAAGTGGCAGCCGTGCCACTGGAAAACCGATGTCGATTCGCCGAGCGGCAACAACACGGGATCCGACTGGCCTTGTCTGGTAAGCCGAAGCGGATGCCAGCCGATCTCCGGCTGCGCCAGGCGTCGAATCGGTGCGCCCAATACGTGTGCAAGCAGTTGCGCGCCCAGACAGATGCCAAGCACCGGCTTGTCGTCACGCAACGCCTGCTCTATGGCCCGCAGTTCGAAGCGCAAGTGCGAACGTCTGGCCTGCTCATCGACATTCATCGGCCCACCCAGCACGATCAGGCCGCGATAGCGTTCAAGGCTGGGCTCGGCATCGGGCTGGCGTTCGAAATTGACGAAGCGAATGCGATGTCCGCGACGCCGGATCAGGGGATCCAGCGTTCCAAGCGGTTCGGCAGCGACATGTTGGAAGACAAGGATTCGGGACATGTGGCCTCACCGGACAGTGTCCCGACTGTAGTGGCCTGATCCGGAGTTGCGCAACGCAGCCATGGAAGGATCAGCTTGGCAATTGCGTTGGAAGTGGGGCCAGGATGTCCTCCTGCGGCGCATCAATCAGCCGCAGGAAGATCTCGATTCCGGTTCCGATCAGTCGCCAGTCAAACCGCGACGCTCCAGCAGCGGCTGGATGTTCGGCTCGCGTCCGGCGAAGTCCCGGAACAGCTGAAGCGCTTCACGGCTGCCGCCGCGCGACAGCAGGGTGTTGCGGAAGTGGTCACCGTTTTCGCGCTTCATGCCGCCGTTGGCGAGAAACCATTGAACGCTGTCGGCATCCAGCACTTCACTCCAGATGTAGGAGTAATAGCCGGCAGAATAGCCACCGATGATGTGCGAGAAATACGTGGTGCGGTAGCGCGGCGGAACTGGCGCGAAGTCGAGACCGTAGCGCGTCAGGGTTTGCGCCTCGAAGGCCACCACATCGCTTGGCACTTCATCCGGGCCCAGCTGATGCAATGCCTGGTCGATCACCGTTGCGGCGAGGTATTCGGTGGTGCTGAAGCCCTGATTGAACTGCTCGGCCGCCAGCACGCGATCCAGCAGATCCTGCGGGATCGGCTCGCCGGTCTGATGGTGCGTCGCGTAGTTGGCCAGGATCGAAGGCCAGGTCGCCCACATCTCGTTGACCTGTGACGGGTACTCGACGAAGTCACGTGGTACCGAGGTGCCGGCAAAGCGCGGGTAGGTCACGTTCGAGAACATGCCATGCAGGGCATGGCCGAATTCGTGGAACATGGTCGTGACTTCGTCGAAACTCATCAGGGTCGGCTCTCCGTCAGCCGGCTTCGGGATGTTCTGGTGGTTGCCCACCACGGGCTTGGTGCCATCCAGCGTGTTCTGTTGCACGTAGGCATTCATCCAGGCCCCGCCGCGCTTGGTCGGGCGGGCGTAAAAATCGCCGATGAAGATGGCGAGTTGGGTACCGTCGGCATCGAAGACGTCCCAGGTGCGCACGTCCGGGTGGTAGACGGGCAGGTCGGTGCGCTCCTTGAAGCTGATTCCATACAGCTGGTTGGCAGCGTGGAACACGCCCTTCTCCAGCACATTGTTCAGTTCAAAATAGGGGCGCAGTGCATCCGCGTCGAAGTTGTAGCGCTCCTTGCGCAGCTTCTCTGCATAGAAGTCCCAGTCCCACGCGGCGAGTTGGAAGTCACCTCCCTCGGCGTCGATGATCTTCTGCATGTCGGCTGCTTCGCGGCGCGCGTTGGCGACCGCGGCCGGAGCCAGGCGCTCGAGCAGTTCGTTCACTGCCGTGGTGGTGCCGGCAGTAGCGTCCTCCAGCACGTATGCGGCATGGTTCGGATAGCCCATGAGCTTGGCACGCTCGGCACGCAAGGCAACGACCTTGGCCATGATCTCGCGATTGTCGAACTCGCCGCCGCGCCCGCCACGCGCCACGGAGGCCTCGTGGATGCGCTGTCGCAGCGCGCGATTCTTCAGCGAAGACAAGGGCGGCTGCCCGGTGGTGTTCTGCAGTGCGATCAGGAACTTGCCATCCTGCCCGGCGGCCTTGGCAGCTTCTGCCGCGGCGCTGATCGCGTCGTCGGACAGTCCGTCCAGCTCTTCGCGGGTATCCACCAACACGCCTGAGTCATTCACCTCGCGCAGCACGTTCTGCGAGAAGCGCGTCTGCAATGTGGCCAGCTCGCCGTTGATCGCCTTCATGCGCTCTTTTTCGGTGTCGCCGAGTTTGGCGCCAGCGCGCACGAAATCGATGTAATAGCGTTCCAGCAGGCGTTGCGATTCGGCATCGAGTCCAAGCGCATCGCGATCTGCGTACAGCTCACTGACACGCGCGAAGAGCTTGGAATTGAGCGAGATCGAATCCTGATGCGCTGCCAGCTTCGGGGAAAACTCGGACTGGACCGCTTCAAGCGTTTCATTGGTGTGTGCAGAAGACAGGTTGGAGAAGACGCGGGTCACGCGACTCAGCAGCTCACCAGAGCGTTCCAGCGCCACGATCGTGTTGTCAAAGCTGGGAGACTCGGCGTTGTTTGCGATCGAGTCGATCTCGGCGCTGTGTGCGGCCATGCCGCGCTCCAGCGCGGGCCCAAAGTGCGCGTCGGCAATCTTGTCGAACACGGGATAGCCCAGTGGCAACGGGCTGGGCGCGAAAAAGGCATTGTCGGCCGACTGTTCCGCGACTTCCGTTGTTGCGGGCGTGGTGACGCCGGACTCGGTATTGCCGGTTGGTTGGCCTCCGCAGCCAATGAGTGGAAGGCTGAGAGCGGAAGCCAGCGCAAGGGCGAGGGGTGAACGCATGGGGCAGGTACTCCCGTGAAAAGAACCCGGAAGGGTAGCCGATCTGGAGTCGGTCTGCGTGTGCGTCGCTGCTCGGTTTGGCTGCTACGAAGCGTGAGGCGGTGTCGAACCGGGCCAGTGCACGGTCCCTTCGATTACCGTGCAGCTTGGGCCGCCTACCCAGACTTCGCCCTGCTCAATACGTACTGTCAATCGCGCATCGTGCCCAATTTCCCTGCCCTGACTGACCCGGTAGCCGCGAGCCAGGGGCCCATCGGGTTCAGCCTGGGCAATGTAGGCCGCGATCAGGCCATTGGCAGCTCCGGAGGCCGGATCTTCGGTAATGCCAACGCCCGCCGGAAATGCACGTACCACCAGATCCACGCCGGGCTCCTGACTGCGGGCGAAAACGCACAGTCCCAGGCTGTCGCTGCCTCTGGCCAGTTCGGCAATGGCGTGATGGTTCGGCCGCCAGGCACGTAGTTCGCTCTCATGGGCAAGCTCGGCGAGCCACCAGCGCCGCCCGCCTTCGACAAACGCAGGGGCCAGTCGTCCTGGTGCCAGGCCAGTGGTTATGGCGGCGAGTTCATCCGTCATTCCCTGCGACAACACGGTTGCCGTCGGGGCTCGGACAAGGATCTCGCGTTCGCTGGCATGCCCTGTGACCCTGATGGGGAGCAGACCGGCGCCACATTCCTGCACCAGCGGGCTCGCTTCGTTCACCAGTCCGCTGTTCAACGCTGCGTGCGCGCTGCCGACACTGGGGTGACCGGCGAAAGCGATCTCTCGATGGGGCGTGAAGATGCGCAGGCGATAGCTCGCTGCCTTGGTGCTGGCGGAAAGCAGATAGGTGGTCTCAACCAGGTTGGTCCAGCGCGCGAAATCCTGCATGGCGTCAGCGGTCCATGCGTCGGCTCCAATAACAACACCCAGTGGGTTGCCGCGGCCAGCTGTGTTGGTGAACACATCAACCTGCATGAAGCGGATGTTCGGCATGGGGATCGTTGCGCTGTTCGGGGCGCGCGACGATAGCGCGTTGGCAGTGTTCTGGACACTGCCCGGATGGCGGGGCTCAGGTCATCGAAAGCAGTGCGACACAGGTCAAGCCGGCAATAACCGGAATCACGACCGTCACAACGAAAATGTCGCGGTAGGCTTCCTTGTGGGTCAGGCCCATGATCATCAGCATGGCGATTACGGCGCCGCAGTGCGGCAGCGAATCGAGACCACCGGACGCGAGGTTGGCGATGCGATGCAGGTGCTCTGGGGAAACGCCCATTTCCAGGTAGGTTGGCGCAAGGGTCTGCATGAATATCTGCAGCCCACCGGAGGCCGAACCAGTGATGCCCGATACCACGCTGACCGAAGCAAATACCGACAGCAGGGGTGGTAGATTGAGCGCCAGCACCCCCTGCACGAATTGCGCGAAGCCAGGCGTCTGGGTCACAACGCCGCCGAATCCAATCACCGCAGCCGTGTTGAGCAGCGGCATGATCGAATCTTCGGCGCCCTTGCTCAGGAGGTGCGAGAAATTCTCGCGCAACGACGCGAACAGCATGACCGCCGCCAAACTGCCCAGCACCAAGGCCAGACTCGGCCACAGCACAGGCTGTGACTGCGCCAGGCTCACGATGGAAAGCAGTACCGGGGAACTGGTCTGGTCCAGGCCGACAAGCTGCAGCAGGCGCGGCAGCAGGATCGTTCCCAGCACCACCGCTATCGGCAGCATCGCCAGACCCCAGTGGGGCAGTGAGTCAGGAGTGCCTTCGCTGCGGGCCATTCGATCATCCTGGGCATTGGCTACATAGCCTTCACCCCGCGCCCGCGCCAGTCGCCATTCGCGTTCGACATACAGCATGCCAAGTCCTGCCATCAACAGGCTGGCAAAGATGCCAATCCAGGCGCCGGCAAACAGATCGGTGCCAAGAGCAGTTGCAGCGATCACGTTGTGGATCGATGGCGTGCCGGGCAGGGCGGTCATGGTGAAGGTTCCGGCACCGAGCGCGGTGGCAGCGCAGAACAGCCGCTTGGGTAGATTGGTTTCGCGCATCAGCGAAACGCCCAGCGGATACATGGTGAAAATCACCACGAACACCACGACACCACCGTAAGTCAGCAGTGCGCAAACCAGCATGCAGACCAGCAGGGTGCGCGACGCGCCGAGCCCGCGCGTGATGGCCAGCGCAATGCTTCTTGCGGCATCGCTGGCAGCCATCATGCGCCCGAACACCGCCCCGCACAGGAACAGGATGAAGAAGCGTCCGGCGAAGCTGAAGGCCCCGAGGGGTCCGCTTGGAAAGTACTCCAGCAGCGCGCGGGGCAGGGCAAGTTCGTTGGTGAGGGCCACCACGATCGACGCCAGCAGGGCAGCCACGAGGATGTTCATCCCACGCAGAGCCAGCACGATCAGCAAGGTCAGCCCAAGCAGCAGGCCAATGTTCGCCAGCATTCGTCCCCCGCGAATTGGCGCAATCCGAAGATCAGCTTAACGCGCTGGATCGTGAAGTCCTAGGGAACCTCTGGTCAAGTCAGAGGTGGCGCCCGTCAGGGATGGCCGGCCCGCGAGACGATCGCGCAAGTGATTGATTACGCTAAGAGGGATCTGGACATGTGCCGGACTCGACGTGGGTTGACAGCTGCAGGATGGGCTTGTTCAGGCCAGCCCTGAAGCTTGAGTGCAACAGGTGCGATTGCTTGGTCAGTGGCCTGGTCAGTGCTCAGGGCCGGATGACGATTGAAGGCTTCTGGTTCAGTGTTCCGTCGCGCTCGAGCACGCCATACTGCTTGCCAGCATGGTCAAAGACCACGGGAATGGGATCGGACCCTGGGGGGCGTCGAACGAAACGAAGCTCCCAGCCAAAGTTTTCGATACTTACGAGTGTCATCAGCTGAGCGTCGTTCAACAGACGCTTGAGCGCGATCGCCGCTTCCTTGTCGAGTCTGCGGCGCTCTGGATTGAGCATGGAAGTCCCCCCTGTAGGGCGCTGGATCACGGCGCCACGAGTGAATCAAGCGCTGCACCACGATACGTGGTGCGATCTGCGCATTCCACTGGTGTCACAATAGTTAACAGTTGGCGGGCGCCGACGCGTCGCTGAACCGCGCTCCGCTACATTTTCTTGCTCCCTCTCGCTTTCGCCATGGAAAGCGTGTACTGTTCTCCCACTGTTGTTATGCCGGAGTCACAGTGAATCGTGGCTCGATGCAGTAGGTCCTTAGATCCGCTTCATCGTTAATCGTATCGCTTTACGCTCCTTCGTAAGACAGTCTCGTCACGGCCCGTGAGCCGTGGCGCGAACTTTTTTGTCCATTGTTTTGAAGGAGTTGCAAACATGTCTGATCGTCAGACCGGTACCGTGAAGTGGTTCAACGACGCCAAGGGTTTTGGCTTTATCACCCCTGAGAGCGGCGAAGACCTTTTCGTCCATTTCCGCGCCATCCAGGGCAGCGGCTTCAAGTCGCTCCAGGAAGGTCAGCGCGTGAGCTTCACGGTCGTTCGCGGCCCGAAGGGTCTGCAGGCCGACGCCGTCCAGACCATCTAA
>JBBSJP010000044.1:0-40466 GCA_038257155.1 Lysobacterales bacterium
ATCCGGACTTTGCAGCCGGGTCAGTTCGTCAAAACCGTTGTAGCCGTAGCTGGTGGTGAGATTGCGCGGATCGGTGACGCTGCGCAGGTTGTCCTGTGCATCGTAGGCGTAGCCGATCTGGCCGCCCATCGGGTCGATGGCCAGCTTGAGTCGATCAAGCGCGTCGTACTGCTGCTCCAGCGGCTCGGCATGCAGCGGGGTGCGTACAAACCTTTCGTTGCCATTGGCGTCGTACTCGAAACGCGTGGCCTCGTCCGCATCGGCGCCGGCGATTGCCTCGATGCGGCCGAGTGCGTTGATCGTGCGACGCAGCGTCTTCACCACGGTGCCGTCGGGATCCAGACTCCGCTCCAGCTCCCGATCACCCGCTGCATTCAGGGTGTAGGCGATGCGATTGCCGAGCGCGTCCTGGATCGACTCGAGACGACCGGCGGCGTCGTAGCCATAGGCGAGGAAGCTGGCATCCGGCAGGATCAGGCGATCGAGGTTGCCAGCGGCGTCGTAGCGGTACTCGGTGACTTCGCGCGCTGTTGCATTCTCCGGGCCTACGCGCACGAAGCGGATGCGGTCGCGCGCGTCGTACTCGTATTCGGTCGACAGCCCGTTTGGATCGACCTGCTCCAGCACGCGGCCGTGGGCGTCGTGTCGGGTGTAGCGGGTAACCAGATTGTTGGCATCAATCGCGCGCAGCAGGTTGCCAGTACTCGCCTCGTATTCGAAGCGCTGCACATCGGCTACGTCGCTGCGCGGGCCATCGATGCTCTCGACTCGACCCAAGCCGTTGTAGGTGTAGGTCCAGATACGCGCGATGCCGCCAGCGGTCACCGTCATGCTGCGGCGGTCACCCTTCTCGTCGTAGACAAAGTCGGTGATGCGATTGCCGCCCTCGACCGGTTCGACCTTGCGCGTGATGCGGCGCAATTGCGGATGCCAGGTATAGGTCGTGGTGCGGGCTTCGGTGGTGCCAGCTGCTTCGGTGCGGCTTTCGATCAAACCGCGCTCGTTGCGCACGAAACGGGTGATGTTGCCGCGGAAATCTTTGCGCTCGGACACAAAACCGCGACCGTCGTACTTGGTCTCCGCCACACCACCACTGCCGCAGGCACTGCAGGGCTGGGTCATGTGGCTGAGGTAAGGCCGGTCGTGCCGCTTGACGAAGTGGTAGGTGCGCTCGGTGCCGTAGGGATCGGTAACCGTGGTGGTCAGGCGACCGTATTCGAAGCGGTGCAGGTCGGCGCCACCTGCTCGGCTGGACTCGCGCACCTTGCCGTCAGCGTTGTAGCGATAGGTCGAGAGGCGAACATCACGCTCGTCGGTGATACCGGTCAGGTTCGATGGGCGGGCCAGATCCTCGAAGTGGTAGTGGCGCGAACGGCCATCCGGGTAGCTGACTTCGATCAGGTTGCCCGAGTCATCATGCCGATACGTGGTTTCACGCTCGGCGGGATCGGTCAGGCTGGCCAGACGGCTGCTGAGCGGATCGTAGCCAAAGCGCAGGCTGCGGCCGAAGCTGTCGCTGACCCGCTCGATGCGTCCGAGCGCGTCGTAGTGCAGGCTGTGCGCGACGCCGCTGCGATGCGTTAGGGACAGCAGACGTCCCTGGGCATCGTAGCGTTCGATCAGGTCGTCGAAGTTGCGGTACTGCCAGCCGCTGGTATTGCCGCCGGAAGTCAGGCGCTCGAGCTGGCCCGGAATATTGCTCTCGCCAACGTATCGGTCGCTGCGCAGATTGAACTGGTACCACCCACCGTCGGGGCGCACCAGAAGCACCTTGTCGGGTCGTTCGCTGACGGGGTACGGCGCCCCGCCGATCCCCGGCGGCAGACGCAGGCGGGCGAAGTAGCTTGCCGTCCACTTGTTGCCAACGAAACTGCCGGGGCGCGGCATCGCGCTGGAATAGGTGCGCACGAAATGCAACGGGAAAACGCCAGTGCCGACGTAGTCGACGTCGGTCTGCCACTTGGCGCCGGTGCCGACCTGGGTCGGATTGCCCAGGTCCGGGCCACCACCGCCTTCGCCGTCATTGCCTTCACCATCACCGCCGTCATCGCCGCTGCCCCACATCGAGCCAAGCACGCCGCCCAGCCCGCCGAAGCAGGCTGGCGTGTAGGAGCACAGCACTTCGTTCAAATCGTCGATGCCAAGCTCGGCCAGGTCGCCCTCGGTAAGCGCCTCGATCCCGGCCATGATCATCTGCACCCACTGGTAGACCTCGTAGGCCGCCATGGCGTAGCTGATCGCCGTCATGACGATGGCAATCACCGGGCCAATAGCGAGGGCGGCCGGACCCAGCAGGGCGGTCATCATGGCCGTGGCCATGAATGCCGCGCCGGCACGTGCGGCGAGCCCTGCCAGCAACATTGCCGCCTTGCGCGCGATCTTGAGTTCACACAGCACGGTCAGCAGCACCGCCTGCGACAGGCAACCCATGTTGATGCCACCCGCCAGGCCGCCTTCGAGGCGCTGCATCGAGCTGCCGCTGACCGGGTCGATGATCACGTAGCCGGCGCCGCGCCAGCCTCGGTTTTCCAATTCGCGTTCGTGCGCGACCACGATCAGTCCAGCCTGCGCCGCGGCGCGAATTTCATTCTCTGCGTCGGCTGAAAGTTGTAGTTGCGCCAATGCGGTGGTTACATTGCTTGCGTCGATCTGGAAGAGCCTCTGCCCCTCCGTGATTGCAGTGCGGATCGCGGCGGCACTGGAAACGCCGGCATTGGTGAGCGGTGTGCCGGTGACCAGGTTCCAGCTCACGCTTTCGGCCAGCGAACCGCCGGCGCCAAGCTGCAGCGCTACGGCATAGCTGTCCTCCGGATTGGGCAGGCTGAGCGCGGTGCGCACCGCCTTGACGTCGGTCGAATAGCCCTTGTACGAACCGGTACGCGGAATGCCGAAGTAATAGCGCACCTGCAGCGGCGCGCTGAAGGTGCCGATCGAGGGCAGTCGCAGCGCGCGGCCACCAACATGGCGCGCGGCCTCGTCGTCGATGCGATCGTGCAGCATCCAGTAAGTGAGGCCGCCGTAGTAAAGGAAATCGCGCGTCGACAGACGTGCCCGGTCAGGCAGTCCGGCGGTCTCACGCTCGGCGCGCTCGGGCGTGATGCCGGCCAGGTTGGGCTGGAACAGCACGTGGCTGCCGGCAGCGAAACGATACGGCTCGGTGCTCGTCCATTGGCCGTGTGCATCGCGCAAATCGGCGGTCCAGTGGTGCAGTGTGCCCATGCGGGCACTGCCACCATCGAACAGGACCTCGTCATTCAGCTTCAGCAGGTTGCGCACCGTGATCTGGCCGATGGGCATGCTCTCGGCATTGGCCGCGGCGTACTGCGCGATGGCCTGCGCATCAGCGTCGGAAGCCGGTGCGTAGTCCACCCACAGGCGCTGGGTGCCGATGCGCGCCAACGGAATGTCCACCGTTTGCGTGGGCGAGTCGTAGCGGAGCGCCGTCTCGTCGGCATAGAACGAAACCCGCAGGCTGTGACGCAAGCCGGCCGGCACCGCCGCGTAACGAGTGGGCACGGCGCTGACCACCGGATACGGCAGGCTGCCCTCCAGCATCAGACGCTCTACCGGCACGATGCTGCGTTGCTGACGCAGGTCGACTGGCGTTGCACCTGGATATTGCGCTTCCAGCGTTGCAGCCGATTCACGCGCCAACTGCTGAACGCCCTCGTCCAGCGCGTCGTAATCGAATCCACTCATGCCGCCGGTGGCATCGATCTGCACGTTCTGCGCGAACTCGACTGCAAGCTGTTCGAATCCCGGCTGAGCGATCTGCCGCCAAGGCAGCTCTTCCTGGTACTCGAACTGCTTGAAGGCCGCATCCAGCGGCACCCACTGATCGGGGTTGCGGTTGACCGCGCCGCGCGCGGGCAGGAAGTCGACCCAGGCCTCGACCCAGACATGCGTCAGGCGCAAGGCGCGGATCTGGCCGCCGGAGGCCAGCGCGGTTGCGGGCACGCCGCCTCGGAGTAGCAGATCGCCTGCCATCGCCGGTGTTTCGAGGTCACCCAGCCAGTTCTGCACCTGTTCGATCGGCAGTTCAATATTGCCTTGCACGTAGCGCGCCGGAATGCCCGCGACGCGCAGCAGGGCAATGGTCAGGCTGGCGATGTCGTGCGCATTGCCGTGGCGGTTGAGCAGGGTGAGCGCCGCGCCCTGGATCGATCCGAAGGTGGGATCAAACTCGATGTGGTTGTAGACCCAGTTGCGGATCGCGACCGGGTCGTTGCCCAGTTCTTCGGCCAGCGCGCGGATCTCGTCGGTTGGCGCGGTTTCCAGCGTGGCGGCCAGGTCGGCTGCATCAGGCGGCGCGAGTGCGCTGGCCGGATCGGATGCCGCCTTGGCTCCTGCCGCCGCACCGCCGCTCGCATCCGCATCCGGCTCCGGGGTGGATTCGGGGCGCAGAAACTGCGCCGGCAGGCGATCACGTGATACGGGTGCAAACGCCTTGAGGTTCTGCTGTCCGGCGAACCATTCGGCAAGCTCCTGGATCGCGGTTTCCGCATCAAGGGGCCCGCGTCCCTCGGCGGCGCGCTCAACCTCTCGCACCAGGCGGCGGAATTCCTGAGCCTCGCGACGGAACTCGGCCATGAGCTGGGCCTGCTGGCTGACTACCTGGCCCGGAATACCGAGCTGGGCCATGCCCTGCGCCTCGCGTTGCCAATGCGCCTCGACCTGCGGTTCGTACTCACCCAGGGCTTGCAGTTCCGCGACAATCTCATCGGCCAGCGCCAGGGCGTCGACGGGTGCCGCCGGCGCACTCTTGTCGGCTACAGCAGCGAGTGCCACGGTCGGACGCAGGAAGCGGGTCAACATTGCAATCCGTTCGAGCCGTTCGGCGGCGTCTTCGGTCGCCGCATCGGGTTCGCCGAGTGGCGCATCGATACCCGACTTCGCCACGCTCTCGCGCGCCGCCTCTCGCCCGCTGGACAGCGGCAGCGCCGTGCTCAGCCAATGCGACGCGGCCGCTCCGCGCTGCGCCGCTGGAGCAAGGCCGGCCTGCGCCTCAAGCGCCGCCAATGGCGATGACCAGCCGCCGAGAAAAGCGACGGCAGCGGTGATGAGGGTGGCAGATACCCGCGCCACGATCCGGGAATAGTCAACAACGGCCATGTCGTTCAGTCCTCGATCGTCTGCTGGTACCAGCGGAACGCAGCGCTCCGCAGGGTTTCGTCAATGCCAAGTCGCGCCGCGGCAATATCCACCGTGGTAATGCGCAACAGCGAATCACGCGCCTGCAGCAGGTCCACCAGTCCGCTGGCGAAATTGCCGCGCTCGATGGTTGCAAGCGCCGCGGAGTAGCGGCTGGCCGCCTGGTTGCGCGCGTTGATCTCGCTGGGCGCGTTGGGACTAAGGCTGCGGATCAATTGCAGGGTGGTTTCGGCGTGATCGCCCAAGGCCACCACCGGGATCTCGGTGCGCAGCACATGCAATGGCTCGACGGCGCCGGTTACCGCAATGCGGGTCTCGACCTCCAGCGCACCGGTGACATCGGCGAGGCGCAATCCGGCATCGAAGTCACGCCGCTCTGCCTCCTCCAGTTGCTCACGCCACAGCACATGCTGGTCGGAATGCGCCAACGCATTCGGGGCATGCGACTCAACCCGCGCTGCGGAAGGCACATCCAGCCGAACGTCCAGCTCCACCGCGCTGCCCAGGTTCTGCACATGCGTGGTCAGGGGCACAAAGGCACCGGCGACAAAGTGTTCCGGCAACAGGGGCGTGATGTGCTGCACGCCGGCATCGAGCAGTTCGCGCAGCGCTTCGGATTCCGGCTCCTGCATCAGGCTTGCAACGAAGTCGAAGCCGAATGTCAGGCTGCGACCCAGTCCGAAGCCCGAAGTCAGCAAGGCCGAATCGGATGGCGATGCACTGAAACGACCGTGCACGACGGCGCCGGCGACCTCATAGCGCGCCGCCGAGCCGCGACCGATGAACTGGCCGTCGTCGAACAAGGGCGAACCGGACACGGCGACCTGATAGTCGGCATGCGCCAGTTTGCCGCGATAGCGCACGCCCAGCACCGGGTCGAGCAGATGGTTGCGCGAATCGTGTTCGCCATCGGCGATCAGCCCATCGCCTCGGAAGGCGGCCTCGACCAGGCGATCGGCAAGGGTATGGCTGAGGCGCTGCCATTCGCCACTGATCCAGTAGCTGTTCCACCGATCGCTGGAGAACTCCAGATCGAACTCGGTTGCCGTGCCCACAATGCGGTGCACGATGCCCATCTCAGTCAGGTAAGCAGACAGGAACTCGCGCCGTGCCGGGTAGCAGGGCGGCGTGTGCGGCCTGTCCTGACAGCCGATGAGCACCAGCAGGCGGGCCTCGCGCTGGATCTGCTGGCTGGCTTCGACCATCACGCCAGTGGTAGTCAGCACGATGTCGGCGCGCGCAAGCACGCGCTCGGTTCCGCCAACGTCTGCCATCAGGACGGCCGTGTAGTTGCCCGGCTCGATGCCAACGGTTTGCCAGATTTCGCTCAGCTCCAGGCTGGCAGCGCGCGGCAGATCGACCGAACCCTCCCAGCGCCACAGCTCCGATTCGTTCTCCAGATCCAGTACCAGCACGCGCAGCGGCAAGGCTGTAAGGTCGGCATTGCCGGTGTTCTCGACCGAGAAATCGAGTAGCACCGGCGTGTCAATGGTGACGCTGTCTGGCGTGGCCGTGATGCTGCCGCGCAGGCCGTCACCAGTGTCCGCATCAGACAACACCAGGAAGCCTGCCTCACGCGTGTCCAGGATGCGTCCGTAGGCATCGCTGAGCTCCTGGGTTACACGCCAGGTTCCCGCTTCGGCACCCAGCAGGTCGTAGGCATTGTCGAAGCTGCGCGTGGTTCCAGGCAGCAACTGCGGAATCGCATGCAGGTAGGTGGCCCGCAACTCGCCCTCAAGGTCGAACACGCGCACGCTGAGCAGCAGATCGTGCAACAGCACGTTGGCGGTCTGACTCAACACATGTGAAGCAATGCCGACGCGCTCGCCGCTGCGGTACTCGGCACGATCAAGCTGCAGGCGGGCACTGACAGCCGCGTCTTCGTTGTCGGCCAGCACGGTGAAAGGCGCCTGGGCACTGGCAGCATCGCGACCTTCAGCGACAAGCACGGCATGCGCAACGTAACCGCCAGCGATGGAATCGGCAATCGGAAACACGCCCGACACCTCGAGATTCTCGCCGGCGGGCAGCAACACATCGGTCAGCCGCACGTCGGCAACGAACTCCCCTGCGGCGTCGCGCACCTCGATGCGCAACTCGCCTGCCACGTCGACGGGATTGGCATTGCTCAGGCTTGCCACGATCTGCGCATCCTGGTGCGCACCATACTCGGCGCGATCGGTGCTGAGCCCCAGGCCAATCAGGTTCTCGACCTCGATGCGCGGAATGGCGAGCGGCACGCGGATATCCTGCGGCGCAAAGCTGTTGCGGAAGTTGAGGAAACCACTGTCGATCGCCGCACGGCGCTCACCCAGGCGCAAGCCGGTCAGCAGCGTGTCAAAATTGATCGCCACACCATCGGCTGCCACGTCGCGCAGGCTCCAGACATACTCGGTACGACCATCGGCATGCAGCACGCTGGCCGCGGGTTGCTGGTCGAAACTTTCCAGGGTTTGATCGGCACGGGTGAACAGGTGGGCATCAACGCCGATCGCACCACAGGTCACCGGGATCTGATAGATCGCACTGGTGTTGTGATCCCACATCATCAGGCGACTGTTGAAGCGATCGAAGGCGAGATAGTCGATGTCGCCAACACGCGAATCCACGCGGCTGACGTCAAGCAGGCCAACCACCTGGCCGGTGCGCGGCACTACCTGCGACAGCACGCGCTCCTCACCGTTCTGACCAACCCGAGCCCACTGGCTGGCTGTGATGTAGAAGTTGTCGGCGCAGTCGGCGGTGATGGTCGGGTAGCCGTCGCCCTCGAACACCGGATCTATTACCCCATCGCGGCGCGAGAAGATGGTGCGGGTGGCGCCATCCGGCGTGACCTGCAGGACGTGATGGCTGGTGTTCTGGATGTAGACGTTGTCGCGCCCGTCCACCGCCAGGCCCAGCGGTGTGCCGATGCCGACGCTGCTGACCGTGGTAAGGGTCGAGTCGGCAGGGTCGAAACGCAGCAAGGCGTTGCTGCGGCCTATCAGGATCTGGTCGAGGCTGTTGACGCCAATGCCATTGACCGCCGTGGTGCCCAGATCGAGCAGGATCTCGACCGCACCATCCAGGCTGACCCGCAACAACTGGTAGCGTCCGGTCGAGGCACGGTTGGGAAGATAGAGACGTTCCTGACTGTCCGTAACCAGCCCGAACTGCGGCGCTATTCCAGTGACCAACACTGACGACGCGCCGCTGGGCGCAACCTGGCGGATCGCGGACGCATCGGTGAAATAGATGTTGCCGGCGCGGTCAGCCGCGATGCCCTTGGGGAAGCTGATGCCCACCACGCGGCGGAAGCCTGCGGTTTCGACTCGCGAAATCGCGGCGAAATCGGCGCCGGTCAGTTGCAGGCGCAGGGGGACATTCTGATCTCCGGGCGGAACCTGGGGACGCGAAGTGGTCAGCATGCCGCTGGCGAATCCGCCAACATGCACAAAGTTGTTGGCCGAGCCGGTGACACCGTCGCGCTCGACGCGAGCACGGAAGTCACCACCGTAAAGCGGGGTCCACTGGCCGAAATCGATGCTGAGCAGCTCCTCGTCGGCCAGCAGCGGATCGGCACTGCGTACGGCCTGGTGCACCACCGTTCCAATCGGCGGCGGCGGCAAGGCTTGGGCGATGCGCAACTGGTAGATCGTGCCGGTGCTGCTGGCCTGATCGAACAACAGGAAATCCGCGGCGCGTGCCGCAAGCCCAGTCAGGTTAGCGTTGTTCACCAGATTGTTGATGCGCGCGTCGCGCACGCTACCATCGGGGTCGACCAGAAAAGCGCCGCCAGTGTTGCCTGCCACCAGCACACGCGCATCGTTAGCAACCGCCAGGGTTGCCGGCGTGCCTAGCCCGCTGGCGACCACGGAAAGCGCGCCATCGACATAACGCGCCAATGTGCCGTTGTTTGGATTGACCATCAGCGCGTTGCCCTGCGCATCAAGCCGCAACCCGTGCACATTGTGCAGGCCGGTGGCGAGCACACCGAGTTGGCTGCCGTTCCACTGACGCACCTGGTTGAGGTTGGAATCGGCCAGCAGCAGACGGCCATCGCGATGGTCAAGACCCCAGAATGACGCGCCGCTGATGGTGGCCACGTCCGTGGCAACGCCGCTGCTGCGATCGATGCGACTCAGTACGTTGGCACGCGTTGCCCACAGGCTGCCGTCTGCGGCGAAACGCAGGTGACGCAGATTGGTGAGGTTGCGCGCAACCAGGCGCGCCGGTTCGCCCGCCGCGCCGAGTCGCACTATGGTGCGCGGGCCCGTGCTGGCTACGTGCAAGGCACCATCTGGATCGAATGCCAGGCCAATCGGCGCCACGATGCCGGCATAGTCGTTGACGATCGTGTTGCCGTTGCTGAGCTCGATGACGCGGCTGTCGCCGTTGAAGGCCACGAACAATCGCCCGTCGGCTGAAGCGCTTACACCGGTGAGTGTATTGCCGCCACTGATCGGATTGATGTTCTGATAGCTGCTGCCGGTCCAGCGCAGCAGGGTGGAAGCGCGCGCGCCGATGATCTCGCCATTGCGCAGGGTGAGGTAGGTAGCCGGGAACGCACCCAGTCGTTGCGGATAGCCGTCCGGCTGCCAGGAGTACAGGTAGCTGGCATCTACGAACAGCACACGCGAGCCGTCCCAGATCAGGTCGGTCGGGTTGATGAACCCTGCGAGCTCGTCGGTCACCGTGCCACCGGCGAAGTCCACCAGCCGGTGTTGGCTGGCGACCGCCGTTACGACACGGCCGTCGGTCAGCTGTGCCAGCCCGGAAACCGAGGTCGAGGCGATGGTCGGGTCCGTGCGCTGCAAGATCGTTGCCGCGCCGGTTTCGGCATCCAGGCGGCGCGCATGGTAGCGGTTGGTGCTGTCGTATACGTGGACGACCACGGCACCGTCGCTACTGGTGCTGAGCTGGTAGAAGTTGCTGAGGCTGGCGAACACCTGCAGGCTATCGTCGGCTTCCAGCCGCAGCAGGCGGCCGGCCGTGGTGCGTGCGAACACACGCCCGTCGGTGGTGTTGACCAGCTCGTTCGGATAATCGGTGTGGGTGGCGACGAGGGCGAGCTGGCCGTCCTCCTGCAGATGCTGGATGCGGCGGCCCGAATAGTCGAGCAGCAGGATGCGTCCGGCTCCGTCCATTGCGACGCCGTAGATGGTGAAAGGCAGACTGGCAGCGATTCGAACCTCATTGCCTTCCGCATCGACGCGGTATACATCGCGACTGGCCACTCCGATGAAGCCGCCGTTTCCATCGGGCGTCAAATCGGTGTAGCTGCGCGCCGCGACCAGGCGCCGTGTGCTTCCGCCCTCGCGGACGGTCACAAAGCCCGCGTTGATCGAGAACAGACGACCTGCGGCATCAACGCGCAGGCGCTGTGGCGACTGCACCAGGGTCAGCAGTCGGTCTTGCAGTTCGCCCTGCGAATTCAGTCGCGCGATACGGTTCTGGCCGTACTCGGACACATGGATATCACCGCCCGGGATCTGCACCACGCCAAACGGCGTGCTGAGCCCGGTGGCGAAATTGGATACCGCGCCGTCCTGCACCCGACGCAGGCTGCCGGCGGCGTAGCTGGCCACCAGAATCGCGCCGTCATCGGCAATCGTCAGGCCGCGAGGACTGGCAATGCCGGTGGCCAGTTCGCTCAAACGGCCATCACTGCCCAGGCGACGCAAACTGCCGTCGTCATTGGCGATCAGCAGGCCGCCTTCTGCATCGTGCCGAAGGCCTTGCGGGCCGTTGGCGATGCCACGGGCAAACTCTTCCACCTGCCCTGCGCCGGTCACGCGCAGGATGCTGTGCTGACCGCGATTCACGATGAACAGGTCACCGTTCGGCGCCAGCGCCAGTTCGCCCGGTTCGCTCAGGCCGCTGGCATAGACCTCGCGGGTGCCGTCCGGGGCCACGCGGATCACGCTGTGATCGCCGGTATTGCTCACGAACAGACTGCCATCGGCGGCCAGTGCCATTGCGCCAGGCCGATTGAAGCCGCTGAGATAGGGCTCGACCTGACCGCTCGCCAGCACGCGGGAAAGCGTGTTGTCGCGTCGATTGGAAACGATGGCGACACCATCGGGTCGCAGCACCACGCTGGAAGGCTCGGCCAGGCCATTGGCCCACAGCACGGTCTCGCTGTCGTCCGGTGCACGGCGCACCAGTCGATAGTCCAGGCCGGCCGCGGCGCTGAACTCGCCCGCCATCAACAGGCTGCCATCGTCTTCCAGCGCGATGCCGCGGATGCGCTGCAGCGCGGTGCTGGTGTATTGGGTGCGCACGCCGCTGGTCTCGATTCGCCAGAGTCGTGCGGCATTCCATTCCGACACCCAGAGGGTGCCATCCGGGGCGCGCGCCACGTCACCGGCCGCATTGACCGGAATGGTCGCCACGACTTCGATCGCACCACCAGGCGCGACCCGCAGGATCTGCCCGCTACCACTATTGGCGACATAGACATTGCCCTCGGCGTCGGCAACCGCGCCACGTGGTGAACGCAGCGGCGCCCCGATGTGCTGACGAACCAGTTCCACGCGTGGTTCGGTCGAGGTCTGGGTGTCGGCTGCTTCCAGCGTCACGGTGAGCTGATAGTCGCCAGCGGGGATCGGACGATTGCCGGTATTGGTCAACTCGGCGGTGAACTGGACCGGCGTTGCGGTACCGGCGTGCAGCAGGGGTGGATCGACCACCAGGCCGCCTGCCAGGCGCGCCTCGGCCCGTACCGTGAAGCTGGTCGTGCCCTGTGCCACCAGGCGACCACTGCTGTCGTAGCCACGCACGTGCACGGTGTAGGTGCCGGCGGGCTGGCGCAGCAGGATGCGTTCCATCTCCACTTCAATCAGGGCCTGGGCCGGCACCGTGATCGGCAGGTTCGGCGGGTTTTGCCCGAATCCGAAGGCATTGGCGCGCAATTCGAACGAAACTTGCCCCTCGGCGTCGAGCACCAGTGCATCGACGATCAGCTCGCGATCGGTGTCGCCTGGATTGTGGATCTCCACTTCCAGTTCGAACTCTTCATACGGTCCGAACTCGGGCAGATTGGTGCGCACTTCGCGGAAGTACAGCGCCTCTCCCTGCGGCTGGGTGGCCAGCTGCACGTCGAATCGGTGGGTGCCATGCTGCGAGACCTGCAGGTCAAAACTTGCGAGGGAATAGCCTTCGGCTTCCACCAGCAGACGGAACGAGGTGTTGGCAATGCCTTCGATGCGGTAGCCACCATCTGCCCCGGAAATGGCGCTGAGCGCCGTACCCGCAACCGTGACCATGGCCTCAGCCACAGGCTCGCCGGTTTCGATATCGAACACGTTGCCAATCAGCACGCTGCTGGTGGGCACGCGCTGCAGTCGCAGGTCACCCGCATCGTTGACGCCGGACGACAGCGAACCACTCAGCTGCACACCGGCGTAGGCATTGGCGGCAACCTGGGCCTGGAAAGCGCCAACCGGAAGCTGGGTTAGATTGAAGCGACCATCCGCGCCGCTCAGCGTCGTGCGGCTGCCGGAGGAAATGGTGGCGCCAGCGATGGGCGCATTGGTCTGGTCATCGAGCAGGCGACCCTTGAGGCTGGCGTCGCTCGGCGGCGTGGCATTGGTCGCGTACAGGGTCGGCGAGAAAACGTGTTCGGTACCCGCCACCAGGGTGGTGTCGATGGCCAGCGCCCGGTAGCCGGAACGGGTCATGCTGATCGTGGCCGGACCAGGATTGAGCCCAACCAGGCGGTAATAGCCGGCGCTGTTGGTGGTGGCATTGGCAGTTCCGACACCGACCAGCACATCGGCCAGCGGCGTGCCAGCGGTATTGCGTACCGTGCCCGAAAGGTTGGCGCTCAGCGGTGCCTGGTTCAGCAGCACATTGCCGAGCTGCAGGAGCTGCCCGGCAACCACCTGCAGGTCGATTTCGCGGGCTGCATAGCCGATGGCTTCGATGCGCAGGTGGTAGCTGCCCGCCGGCACGTCGTGCAGGCTGAAGTTGCCGTCGCTGGCACTGCTGGTCATCGATTCGGCGCGCTCGACCAGGTGCAGGCTGGCGCCGGAAACACCGATACCGGTACCGGCATCGATCAGGCGGCCCACGATCGACGCACCGCTCGGCGGTGGCGGCGCCTGCGACAAGGACCACAGCGCCCGCACGGCCAGCGCGGTGTCGAACGGATCGGCGTTCCAGTCACCCGCAGCCCCTTGACTGGCCAGCAGCGCCGCGACGATGGGATCGAGAAGCTGGGCATCGTTGCTGTGGCCAGACAGCGCCAGCAGTGCCAGGGCATTTTCGCTGACCGAGTCGTAGGCGCCCTGCGCATTGCGCTGCGCGATCAGCCAGGTTGCGGCGCGCTGCGAGATAACACCAACATCGAAGCGTGTGCGCCAGGCATTGCTCGCCGCCAGGATCAGGGCAGAAACCGCAACCCGCGCCTGCCCATGCACTCCATAACCACCATCTGCCGTGTAGTTGCCGGCCAGATGTGACAGGGCACGACCAGCGGCCTGCAAGTCAGCACCGGGAGAACGGGCCAGGGCCAGGAGACCCAGCCCGGTGTCAAGCGAGGTGCTCTGATAGCCACGCAACGGGGCGAAACCACCGTCGGTGTTTTGCGCGCCGTCGGCGCCAACAGGCCACTCGATGGTGACCTGCGCCGCGCGCAGCGCCAGATGCCGGCGCGCACGCAGATCAGTCTCCAGCGAGCCGTCGGCCTGTACCCTGCCCAACAGTGGCTGCGGCGCGGCGGCGAGCAGTGCCAGTGTATGCAGCGCCTCGGCGCGAGCCTGTTGCGGCAGGGCCACCGATCCGGCCTCGGACTGCAGACCTCCGTCGGCCTGCACCTGGGCGGAGAGCCAGGCCTGGCCTCGACCGATCGCATCTTCAACCTGCGCCGCAACGGGCGCCGATGCCAGCAACAGCAAGCCAAGCGCAAGCCACGCGCTGCAGCAACGCATTCCACGATTGAACATATGAACCCCGCGATCAGTGGCGAGACCGGCTGGCGCCGAATCCCATCAATTCCTTTGTTTCCCTGCCAAACCAGCCGCACGCGCCGTATGGGCACGTCGCTATCTGGTACTGCGCGTCGCGTGCGGCGACGCCTGTTGCGTTCCCTGCTGCCGCCCCCAAACCCTGGCAAGCGGCGCGCACTATATCCGAAGTTTCCTGTCCGTCGAGCGGCATCAAGCGGCTCACAAGCAAGGTTGCATTTTTTGACAATTCGCAACGCGCAGGCTGAAGGATTGCCGCTCCGGAACCGCTACAATCCGCGCCCTTTGCGCTGGGCTTGCCATGACCATCAATCGCCGCGAACTGCTTATGCTGGCTGGCAGCGCTGCGGCCGCCTGGCTGATGCCACGCTCCGTCGGGGCCCAGTCAGATCATGCGCATCACCCTTTGCTCGAGCCACGCCGCTTTCCCACCCCGGTGCAGCGTATTGCGCCGCCACCGAAATTCGTGACTCCCTTGCGCCTGCCCGGCCATGAGGACCTCATGGCAAGCCTGCGCCTGGACGCGCCACTCGAGCTGTACTCGCGCGTCGTGCCAATTCCGCTGCTCGGCGGACCACACACCTTGATGTGGTGCTACGAAGGCGAGCACGCCGGGCGATTGGTGCGCAACCCGTTGCTGCGCGTCCGCCGGGGCCAGGAACTGGCCATACGACTGCGCAATGAGTTGCCCGAGAGCACCACGATCCACTGGCACGGGCTGAATGTTGACGAGCGCAACGACGGCAGCGGCTTGCATCCGGTGCTGCCGGGCGCTTCAAACCTGTACCGATTTGCGGTCAAGGACGCCGCGTCGATGTACTGGTACCACCCGCACCCGCATTATCGAACCGGCCTGCACATCCACAGCGGCATGAGCGGGCTGCTGCTGGTCGAGGACGAACGCGAGGACCAACTGCGTGCAAGCCTCGACCTGGAGTTCGGCGTCACCGAGATTCCCTTGCTGATCCAGGACAAGCAGATCAGCGAGAAGAACCAGTTCCAGTACGAGGTGGGAGACGACGACTGGATCGGCAACCGCGTGCTGGTGAACTGGACACCAGAACCCTATTTTCAGGCCGAGCGCCGTGCCTACCGCTTCCGCCTGCTGAATGCCTCGAATGCGCGCCCGTTCAATATCGCCTTCGTACTGGATGGCGTCGCGCTCGACTTCTGGCTGCTCGGCACCGACGCCGGATTGCTCGACAGGCCACAGCGTGTGAAGCAGTGCTTTCTTGCCCCCGCGCAGCGCCTGGACGTATTGATAGATTTCGCCCGCCTGCCTGCGGCAAGTCGCGTCCGCCTGACCAGCCTGGCCTTCGATCCGATGGAGAACGATGGGGCACCGCTGGTGGACCTGCATCTGGAACACCCTGGCGCGACCCCGCTGGGCGAGGCGCTCGATCTCATGGCGATCGACCTGGAAGGCAAGGCGGCCCGCCCGATTCGCCCACCGTCACGTCTGGCATCGCTGCCAAAGGTGCGCAATGCGCCGGTGACACGCAGTTTTCGCGTGCATATCGAGGGCCGGCGCTGGTTGATTGACGGGCGCAACCATCACGACGACATGGACACGCCACGCTTCCGCGTGCGGCGCGGCGACTACGAGGTCTGGGAAATCGCCAATGACACGGTCAGCATGCCGCACCCGATGCATATCCACGCCTTCCGCTTCCGGGTTCTGGAACGCATCGGCAGCCCGGCGCAGATCCGCGAACAGGCCGCCGGGCGCGCCGGACTGACGCCTCAGGACCGTGGCTGGACCGACACGGTACTGGTGTGGCCCGGCGAGCGCGTACGGATCGGCATCGACTTCAGCCAGCCTTTCACCGGCGATCAGACCTACATGTTCCATTGCCACAATCTGGAACATGAGGATCAGGGTCTGATGCTGAGTTTCGTGGTGGGCGACGAAGCCTGAGCACGGACATGGAAGCCACTTGCTGCCACGCTCACAGTCGCATCGATGTCTGCCAGTCCGGCGAATGCCCGGTCAGTCGTCGTGCGACCCGAGTCGCGGCACCACACGCTGCACTGACGAGTCCAGGCTGGCCGGTGGCGTTCGCAACCGCGGGATTGTTCGAGGTGGGCGGCGCCCTGCTGCTCGAGAGTTGGGTGCTGCTGGCGGAAGGCATGCGGCAAAGTCTGCTCGGCATGGGCGCGATCGCCATGCATTTCGCAAAGCGCCTGTCCGCTCGGGGTCCCACTGAGCGCCTCAGTTTCGGCTTCGGACGCGCAAAGGTTCTGGTCAGGTTGCTGATGGCAGTCACCGGCGTGGGGCTATCGGTGGCCTTGCTCATCCTCTGCCTGTTGCACGATCCGACGAATCTCGAGCCTTCCGGTTTCGCACTGCCCGTGTTGGCGCTGTTTGCGCTGGCCATGGGCCTGCAGGCGCGAGAGCCTGCGCGGCCCGGTCACGCTGCAGGGCGCCTGCTGCCTGCATTTCTGTCGGGTCCGGCGATCGGCGCGTTGGCAGCCGCCGGTAGTCTTGCCTGGTGGGGCTCCGCCTGGTGGCCGGCGGATCGCATCGCGGCCGTGCTGGTACTGCTCGCGGTTGGCTATGGTTCGGCCAAGGCCATGTGGTCGCCGCTCTGCGAACTGATGAGTGCGTGTCCGCAGGAAGTCGACATGCTGCGTCTGGAGCGACGGGTACTGACGCTGCACGGCGTAACCTGCCTGCATGACCTTCACGTGTGGAGCATCTGCGGCGAACAACGCTGGCTTTCTGCGCATATAGGCATTGGCTGCAGCCGGCAATGGCCTGCACTTCAGCGCGAACTGCAGCACCTCCTGCGCCACGAGTTCGGGATTGGCCATGCCACCCTGCAACCCGAACCGCCCGAGTACCGGGCCCTGGCCACGACGCGTTCGCGCGCAGACATTCCGCTCGACGATCATTCGCACTGACGCGGCGCGCGCCCGAGCCGGACGCGCGGCGCGTTTCACGCAGTCATTTCATATGCCGGCGAGCCACACGTCGCTCACTTCAGCTCCTGCGAGGCCACCCTCCAGACACCGGCTTCGCGCTGCATCATTACCCGGCCGGTGTACTTGCCGCCCAGGCGGCCCGGGCCCTCGATACGGATCATGGCGCGGTCGCCGTCTTCCCAGCCACCGAGCACGCTGACCTTGACCGGCTTGTGCAGCGCTTCTTCTTCCAGCGCGCGGGCCTTGTCGTGGTCGGTCTCGAGCCAGGAGAAGCGCCAGCCGCCGGACTCACCCAATGCGGACTTGATTGCCTCGATATCGCCCTTCGCCAGCGCCGCGATGTAGGCCGCGTAAGCCTTGCCTGGGTCGCCACCACCCGCTGCCAGTGGCTTGCCGGGGTCCTTCAGGTCGACCAGCGGCAGGTCGAAGCTTATATCGGCCTCGTAGGTGTCATCGAAGAACTCGGTTGGCGGCAGCTTCCAGCTGCCCTTGATGCGGCCGCCCGCAATACTGATCTTTTCCTCGCCATTGCCGCTGGTGTTGAATCCACCCGGGCTGCTGAACAAGTGTTCGATGCGGATGCCATCCTCCGTCTCGTTCAGGCTGAGCTTCAGATAGACCTCGCCAAAGCCAAGATCAGCGGTAACCGCATCGAGCGGCGCCATTTCGCCCTGGCCGCGTGTCGCATCCAGCGCCTGCGCAGCCAACACCACCCCCAGCTTGCTTTGACCAGGATTGTCCGGATCAGGCCAGCGCACCGCCACGCCACTGTTGTAGTCGCCTCGCTCCTGCTTGAAGCGGAAGAATCCGCTCGCTTCCTGCGCACTGATCGACGGCACGAAGCTAAGGCTCAGCAGGCCCAGCAAACCAGCCACAAACACAGGTTTCATCGTCGCTCTCCCCGACTGGCCCGTAGGGGTGCGGGCCTTCTCTCAGTAAAACGGGAAACTGGGCGGAAACGGGACAGTCCGGGCACGCCAGTCTGGTCGTGCCTACGGCTAGCCGCGCTCCAGCAGGCTGCGCAGGTCGATGATCGCGGCATTGGCGCGCGAGATGTAGTTGGCCATCACCAGCGAATGATTGGCAAAAAAGCCGAAGGGGCTGCCGTTGAGCACCATCGGGCTGCCCAAGCCATGCTGCGATTCCTCCAGCTCGCGGATGATCTGCTTCAGGCTGACCGAGGCATTCTTGTCCTCTAGCACGGCAGCGAAGTCGTGTTCGACGGCCTTGAGCAGATGCAGCAAAGCCCAGGTATTGCCGCGCGCTTCGTAGAATATGTCGTCAACTTCCAGCCAGGGCGTCCGCACCATGCGCTGTGAAGCGCCTTCGGTGGCCTGCTCGGCCGCCGCATCACCGCCCAGATCGGTATCGAAGCGGACCTGCCCGACGCTGGCCGAGAGGCGCTGCGAAAGCGATCCCAGGCGAACCTCGACGATCTTCAGCCAGTCGGCCAGGTTGTCGGCGCGGGCATAGAAGTTGGCCGGCTGTTTGCTGTCCGACAGCCGCCCCAGATAGGCCTCGACGTGACCGATGGCCTTGCGGTACTGGCGCTCGGAGGCGGGCAGCAGCCAGCGATCCGAGGGCGTGGAGAACAGCGGATCGGCCTCTTGCAGGTCACTGTCCTCGACGCTCTGGGTCTGTGAGCGGGAGAACTCGTTGCGGAAAGCCTTGGACATGTCGCGTACCTGAGTCAGCACGCCGAATTCCCAGTTCGGCACATTGTCCATCCACACGCCGGGCGGCAGCTTGTCGTTCGACAAATAGCCGCCGCGCTTGTCGAGCAGGGTCTCGGTGATGCGGATCAGGGTTTCGGTGGTGACGGTTCCCACCACCACCGGCTGGCCGCGCTGCGCAGCGCGCACTTCTGCGGCGTCTACCGGGTCGAAACGCGCGGGCTCGTGGTCCCACCACCACCAGAAGAACAGTACCGCCAGCGCGTAAACCACGAGCAGCACCAGGGCCATATAGCGGAGCGCGGACGTGCGCGAGCGGGTGAGGGGCATGACGGTTCTCCGGCGAACGGCAGGGTTCCATGCTAGCAAGTTGCCGGGCAGGCACCCCAATGCCGGAAGTCGACAGCGCTGCCTAATGCCGACGCGTTGGCTGGGCGGGTTAGGATGCGCAACAGCCTGTCCATGGAGGAATGCGAATGGCTTCCCGCCAGTCTCTTGCGCAGCGCGGCATCGGCGCGCTGCTGCTCGCTCTGGCCTGGCTGCCGGCAGCGGCGCAGTCGACCTATTTTGTCGCCACCGATGGCATTGATGCACCCGCGGGCGGCAGCGAAGCGGCGCCCTGGGCCAGCATCACCTATGCGCTGGATTCGGTGCCGGCCGGCAGCCTGATCCTGGTCGAGCCGGGCCTGTATCAGGGCCGCATCCGCATTCGAGGCGTGTTCAACCCACCAGTCACGATCCGGTCGCGCCAGCCCTACCGCGCCCTGCTGCGCCACGATGCCACCGTGCTGACCGTCTACAGCGACACCGTCGGAGTGGACGGCATTGTCATCGAGGGCTTCGATATTGCCCACAGCGGCCCGGGATCGGCGGCGCTGGTAGTGCAGATCCAGTCACTGGGCGCAGGCGTGGCGCGTCGCATCACGCTGCGCGACAACATCCTGCACGACAGCTACAACAACGACATCCTCAAGATCAACAATGCCGCGCGCGAGATCCGTGTGCTGGGCAACCTGTTCTATAACCAGAGCGGCAGCGACGAGCACATCGACATCAACAGCGTCGACGACGTGCTGGTCGAGGGCAATGTCTTCTTCAACGACTTCGTCGCCTCGGGACGGGTCAATGGCAATGACACCTCGTCCTACATCGTGATCAAGGACAGCAACGGCGAGGATGACATCTACCTCGGCGCGCAGGATGTGCGGGTGCGGCGCAACATCTTCCTCAACTGGCAGGGCATCAACGGCAGCAACTTCGTGCTCTGCGGTGAAGATGGCCACCCTTGGTACGAGGCCTTTGAGGTGCTGGTGGAAAACAACCTGATGCTCGGCAACAGTGCCAACGAGATGCGTGCCGCCTTCGGGGTGAAGGGCTGCCGCGACGTCACGTTTCGGGCCAATACCGTGGTTGGCGATCTGCCCGGATTGGCCTTCGCCTTCCGGCTTAATCGCGAAGCCAGCAATCAGGTGCTGCAGAACATCCACTTCTATAACAACATCTGGTCGGACCCAACCGGCAGCATGGATCGCTTCTCCACCACGCCGCCGGCCGACACGGCCAGTTTCGAGCTGGACCGAAACGGCTACTGGAATGGCGGCAGCGCGATTCCTCAGAACGCAGCCGACCTGGTCAACAGCGACGACGATGCCAGCGCCCTGATCGGTGATCCGGCCCTGCCGATTCAGACTGGCCTGGTGACGCCGGTCTGGAATCCGGGAAGTGGCATGTTCGGCGGCGGATTCGCGCGGATCGCTGACGTATTCGAGCATCTGGCGCTCATCTATGGGCGACCAGGCTCTGCCGGCGTTGGTATTGGCCAGGCGCGTGGCGACCAGATGCCGGCGGACGACTTGCTCGGCCAGCCGCGCGGCGCCGAGCCCAGCCTGGGAGCGCTCGAACCGGAAGACATCGACCTGATCTTCCGCAATGGTTTCGAAAACTGAACGAGAACCGCTTGATCCGGGGGGCAAGCGTCTCCAAACTTGAGTATTGCCCATCGGCCAACCACGGAGATTCACCATGACCGACAGCATCGCGGCAACTCGCAGCGCCGAACAGACCCTGCAGATCAATCGTACCGTCCGCCAGACTTATCAACTGCTGGCGATAACCATGGCGGTGGGTGCCGTCGGTGCCGGCATCGGCCTGTCGATGAACCTCGGCTGGAACATGGGCATGTGGATCCTGTTCATGGCCGTCTTCATCGGCGGGCCCTTCCTTATCCACCGCATGCGTGAAAGCCAGGCCAGCATCGGCCTGTGCCTGGGCTGGGCCGGGCTGGTTGGCTTCCTGATGTCGCCGCTGGTGAATGCGTACCTGTCGTTGCCGGGCGGCTCTGGCATCGTGTTGAACGCGCTCACTGCCACTGCCGTGCTGTTTGGCGGGCTGTCGCTTTATGCGCTCAGTTCCAAGCGCGACTTCAGCTTCATGGGCGGCTTTCTGTTTGCCGGCATCCTGGTGGTGTTGCTCGCCATCGTGGCCAACATCTTCCTGCAGATTCCGATGCTGTCCCTGGTGATCTCCGCCGCCGCGGTTTTGCTGATGTGCGGCCTGATCCTGTTCGACACCAGCCGCATGATCAATGGTGGCGAGACCAATCCGGTGATGATCACGGTTTCCCTGTTCGCCAATCTCGTGGTCATGTTCAGTCATCTTTTGAACCTGTTCTCGGCGCTGAGCGGCGACGACTGATCCGGCTCTAGCAACGCAGCGCTCCGACCTGGGGGCGGGGCAGATCAGGCTTATGCTTGTTCTGCCCTGCCCCTTTCTCTTTTCAGCCGACCATGAGTCCCCATCTCAGCCCCATCCTGTTGCTGCTTGGCTCCAACATCTTCATGACCCTGGCCTGGTACGGCCACCTCAAGTTCAAGACCACGCCACTGCTGATCGTCATCGCCGTGAGCTGGCTGATCGCGTTGCCCGAGTACCTGCTGGCAGTTCCTGCCAACCGCATCGGCCACGGCGTCTACAGCGCGGTGCAGCTCAAGACGATCCAGGAAGTCATCAGCCTTACCGTGTTCGTCGGGTTCTCGATCTGGTATCTGGGCGAAGCGATCCGCTGGAACCACATCGCCGGCTTCGCCTTGATCGTGCTGGCTGTGTGGCTGATCTTTGCGTTCTGAGACGATTGCGGTTTTCCGACCATGCGCTCAAGCAATCCAGCGCATTCCAAACCAGCCCAGCCAGACGCCACCCAGCATCAGCACCAAGCCGGGAAGCATGGCCTTGTTGAAGCCACGGGTTCCGCTCCCGATGCTGAGTACCGCCTTGGTGACGGTGTTGCTGGTCAGCGCCAGCAGCACTGCCATGCTGGCCGTGCCGCTCTCCAGATCGCCACCTGCGGCCAGTTGGCTCATCGAGATCGCCACTGCATGGGCATCAGCGAAGCCCGCCACCAGGGCAGTCATCAGTGCGCCGCCACTGCCCAACCACTGGTTCAACAGCTGGCTGATCACCAGCACCACGGCGATCAGCGCCGCAAAGGCCAGCGCATGTCCAAAGTGGAACGGGCGCTCACGCAGGTTGTCTGCGGCATTCAGGCCCTCGCGACTTGCGTGCCAGGCCAATAGTGCTGCGTAGGCCAGGGTCAGCACCCCACCCAGGATCAGGCCGGGAACCAGTTGCATCAGGACCACGCGGTCGCCCGCGGTCAGCAGGATGGCGAGCAGGACCAGGGTGGAAATGTTCGAGGCCATGCCGGCGGCGGCGCAACCGCGGGTAAGGTCGGGGCTTTGCTTGGAGCGCTGCGCCATGCTGCCGATGGTTGCGGAGCTGGAAACGAAACCACCGGCCAGGCCAGTCAGCGGCAGCCCCAGTTTCGGCCCCAGCGCACGCATCGCGATATAGCCGGCAGCATTGATCGCCATCACCAGCACCACCAACAGCCAAAGGCGGCGCAGGTTCAGGCTTTCGAACGGACCAATGGGACCATCCGGCAGGATCGGCAGTACGATCAGGGCCGAGGCCAGCAGCAGCAGCGCATCGTTGAGTTCGGTTTCCGAAAGCGTCTCGCGGGCGAAGCGATGCAGCCACTGCTTGGATTGCAGCAGCACCGTGGTAACCACCGCCAGGGCCGACGCCAATGGCGCGCTGCGCATCGCCAGCACGCCAATCAACAGGGTCAGGATCAGGCTCACCTCGGTAGTGAGCCCCGGATTTTCGGCGTTGGTTCGATGGTAGCCGGCTACCACGACCAGGGCCACGAAACCGCCCAGCACTGCCAACGCGACCGGTCCCAGGATGGCCGCGATGGCACCGGACATCGCCAGCAGGCCGCAGGTGCGCACGCCGGCAACATGGCGTCCGGACTGATCGTCCTGGCCCCGTTCCTGCTCGCGCTCAAGGCCAATCAGCAGCCCACAGCCCAGCGCCACCAACAGACCCAGCGTCTCATCAGGAAGTACCCAGTCCATGGCCCACTTTGCAGCGGTATCGACAACGCGGCAAGGGTCTGCGCCACTCCGCATTGCCTGCCTGCCACCAGCGGAAGTTCGTGGAGCATCGCCCCCCTTCTCCCGCGCGCACGGCAATGCGAGGATTGCGCCTTTCGGGCAAACCCGCTTCCGGCCAAGGAACGCCATTGAATCCCGCGATTTCGATCAGCGCGCTCAGCAAGACGTACGCCGGCGGCTTCGCCGCGCTGAAATCCATCGACCTGGAGATCCACAAGGGCGAGATCTTCGCCCTGCTCGGCCCCAACGGCGCCGGCAAGACCACCCTGATCGGCATTGTCTGCGGCATCGTGCGGCCGAGCTCGGGCACCGTGCTGGCGGACGGACATGACGTGGTTCGCGACTACCGCAAGGCACGCGAACTGATCGGACTGGTGCCGCAGGAGCTCTCCACCGATGCCTTTGAGACGGTCTGGTCGACCCTGCGCTTCTCGCGCGGCCTGTATGGCAAGCCGCCCAATCCGGCGCATCTGGAGAAGGTACTGCGCGAGCTGTCGCTATGGGACAAGCGCAGCAGCAAGATCATGCAGCTGTCCGGCGGCATGAAGCGCCGCGTGCTGATCGCCAAGGCGCTGGCGCACGAACCGCAGATACTGTTTCTCGACGAACCCACCGCCGGCGTCGATGTCGAATTGCGCCGCGACATGTGGCAGATGGTGCACCGCCTGCGCGAACAGGGCGTGACCATCGTTTTGACCACGCACTACATCGAAGAGGCCGAGCAGATGGCTGACCGCATCGGCGTGATCAACCACGGTGAACTGCTGCTGGTGGAAGACAAGGCCAGCCTGATGCGCAAGCTGGGCAAGAAACAGCTGCTGCTCAGCTTGGCCGAACCACTAGCCGCGATACCCGCCAGCCTGGCCGACCTGCCGCTGGAATTGGGCGAGAACGGCGAATCGCTGCTCTTCACTTTCGATGCCAATGCCGAGCGCCGTGGCATCGCCAGCCTGCTGGGGCGCCTGCAGGAAGCCGGCATCGGTTATCGCGACCTGAATACGCGCGAGTCCTCGCTGGAGGACATCTTCGTCGAACTGGTGAGGGCCACGCGATGAATATCCACGCGATCCGCGCCATTTACCGCTTCGAAATGGCGCGCACCTTCCGCACCATCGGCGAGAGCCTTGCGGCGCCGGTGCTGACAACCTGCCTGTACTTCATTGTGTTCGGCGCCGCGATCGGCTCGCGCATGGGCGATATCGACGGGGTCAGCTATGGCGCCTTCATCATTCCCGGCCTGATCATGCTGTCCTTGCTTAACGAGAGCATCAGCAACGCCTCCTTCGGCATCTACATGCCAAAGTGGTCGGGTACGATCTTCGAGCTGCTCTCGGCGCCGGTGTCGGTGGTCGAGGTGGTGGTCGGCTACGTTGGCGCCGCTGCGACCAAGTCACTGATGATCGGCCTGCTGATCCTGATCACCGCGCGCTTCTTCGTGCCCTACGAGATCGCGCATCCGTTCTGGCTGCTGTTTTTCCTGGTCATGACCGCCTTCAGCTTCTGCCTGTTCGGCTTCCTGATCGGGCTATGGGCCGACGACTTCCAGAAACTGCAGGTCATCCCGTTGATGGTGATGACCCCGCTCACCTTCCTCGGCGGAGCGTTCTACTCGATCTCGATGCTGCCACCGTTCTGGCAGACGGTGTCGCTGTTCAACCCGGTGGTGTACCTGATCTCCGGCATGCGCTGGGCGTTTTACGGCGTTTCCGACGTGGGCGTGGTCTGGAGTGCGGCCGGCATCCTCGCCTTCTGCGCGCTCTGCCTGAGCGCGGTGTGGTTCATCTTTCGCACGGGATGGCGACTCCGCAGCTGAGCCGGGGTGAGGGAAACGAAGATTGTAGGAGTCCAGGTCGCCCCGGGTCGGTGCGCTTATTCGCGCAAAGCACCTAGGGGCGGCCTGATACGCCGCGGCGGATTTTGGGATGTTCTGTGAGAGCTGACCCTTTCGGCGACCGCCTTGCAGGCCTTCACCATATTGCTCCTGGCCAGCTTGCGCTGTTACCAGAAGCGGATGGGCTCGTAGCGCAGCGCGCAGTGCGCGGCCTCGATGCAGGCCCAGAACAGGAAGCGGTTGCCGCACTTGCGGTTGCCTTTGCCCTTCTTCCTACCGTTGCTAAGCCGCAGGCTGTCGACCATGCGGCAGTGGGACGCGTACTCGCCGGCGCCGCCATTACGGCGCCTAACGCTTCAAACCAGCAACGATTTCCGACACGCTGAGCCCGAGCTCGAGCTGCACACGGACGTATTCACGTTCCTTGCGGGACAGGTTGCGGCCCGCGGCGATGCGAACGTCCTCGGCATCCAGGATGCGCATGATTCGGGGCATCGCCGATCCGATCGCATCAGGCCCGTAGCCGGCTTCGCGCAGCGCGGCACCAATAAGTGCTTCAGCGTCCATGGTCCATCCAGATTGATTCCAATTCGCGCCATTGTGGAGCCATCAGCAGACAAATAGTCGACGGTGCTCCGAATGACCCTGGTCGATGCATCTCCGACGAGGAAAGTCCACCTGGAACATCGGCAAATTCAACCCCGGCTCTTTCGCGGAATTCTTTGCAATCTCAGACGCGCAGACGCGGGGTCACCATTTCGCCGCCGCTGCCAACGGGCGTCAAAAAGGATTTTTCCGATTTCGGACCGACCGTGGACGGCACCGCCAGCGCGGGAGGCGACGACATGAGTCTTCAGGTCCAGCATCGTTGCATTAGCGCGGAGCGGCGGATGCTTGAGGATGCAACTATGAAAGACCTGAAGACCCCTTGAGGTGCTTCTGACCCCTTGAGGTGCTTGAGGCCTGTTGACAGCGCCGGCGAAACGGCGACTCCGTGCTTCTCCGCGACCACGCTGCGCGCCTGCATCCGGCGCATCAGCGCGGCGCATCGCGACGCCCGCTCTCCTCCGAGAGCGGGCGCTGCGCCTAGCGACCTGCCGCCTTGCGCTGGGCCTTCGCCGCTGCCGGTACGGTCAGCGGCGCCTGATCGGGCTCGAAGCCGTCCGCAAAGACACCCTGCGGCACGATCAGCACCGTTGAGGTGGCGCTGTTGTTGCTCGGGTCTGCATCATCCAATCCATCCGGCGGCGCGATGCTGGCCGTGTTCGACACCGTGGCGCCACTGCCGGCCTGCACCCGCGCTGACAGGTCGTAACGCAGGAAGCCGTCCACCGACAGATCGACCAGCGCAGACAGATCGCCTTCGCCCGCATCGTGGGGCGGCGGCGGGCAGGCGGTGTTCGAATCCACAGGCTGGCAGGCCCATACGCCATCCACGAGCTCGGCAGGCAGCGTGTCCACAACCTGCGCGCCGATGGCCGGCAGCGGGCCGGCATTGGTCACGGTGATTGAGTAAACCACCACCTGGCCGTCCAGTGCCTCAGGAACACTGCTGTCCTTGGCGATCTGCAGGTCCGATGCGATGCGAACGAAGCTCGCGTCCACTGCACAAGCAGCGGTGACTGGGCCGGTCTCGTAGCTGAAGCTGGTCACCGAGGGGTCGCTATTGCTCTGCGGCGTCCCGCCGCAGCCGGAGACCGAGGCGAAGAAGTGATCCGGGTCCGCCTGCCCGGTGACGGTCGTGGTCTGACCGTCCTCGACGAGCGGGTCGACTGCAGACGTGATACTGCCATTGATGGCCGTCGTGGTGACGGCGTAGGTGGCTGTGCCCGTTGCCGTGAAGGTCACATCGTTCAGACCTGCGGCGCTGGCTGTCAGCGTATTGATGCCCGGCGTGGCACCCAGGGTCCAGCTCACCACTGCGGAAACGCCGTCGGCACCGGTCGTCACCGCTGTCATCGGATCCACCGTACCCCCGCCCGAGGCGACCGCGAAGGTCACCGCCACACCGGCGACGGGGATGTCGTTGGCATCCCGGACGATCACTCTCGGCGGCACGGCCACAGCCTGACCGGCAATCGCGCTCTGCCCGTCACCGGCATTGATTGCGATCTGGATGGGGGTGGCTAGCGTACTCGCCGCTGCCGAAAACTCGCTGGTGCCGCCGAAACTGCTCGGCTGCGCGCCGTTCACGGGCGTGGCTGTGGCAGTGACCCGTTCGCCCGCGGCGAGTGTAAGCGGCAGCACCACCTGGAAGCTCTCTTCGCAGGTCCCAGACACGCTGACCTGCTCCGCTCCCAGGAAAGTGAGGCCCTCGCCATGACCGGAGGAATCGGCCAGCGGGACCGAGAAAAATTCGACGCGATAGTCCCCGGCGGCAGTATCGAGATCGAGGTCGATCGTCGTGTTTCCACCGCCGACGAGGACGGAAAGCAGGACCGGGAAGTTCTGGAAGCCGTTCGAACCCGCATCGGGATCGCCGCAGCCATCATTGGGCGTCACCCCATCGCCTACGACACTGCTTTCAGAGAGATCGATACCGAGCCCATCGTTGTCGAAGATGGCATTGCCGAGGATGGCGTTGTCCACCGTGCTCGGGTTGAGCACCAGCACGCCCGACCCGCCGTTGAGGCCGATGGTGTTACCCGCGCCGGCGGCGGCACCACCGATCCTGTTGTCCGAGGCGCCACCGGCGGCGGTGACTCCGTGCCGCAAGTTGCCAAGATCCTGGCCGGCGACATTGGTGCCGATGTAGTTGCCCTCGATCGTGTTGCCTGTCGTGCCCGCGCTCTGCAACAGGACGCCATCGAACCCGTTGAAGCCGATCGTATTGCCAGCGCCTGCCGCGCCAATGGCGTTGTCGGAGGCGCCACTGGTGACGACCACTCCAAACCGTCCGTTGCCGAGGTTCTGGCCATCCAGACTGGTGCCGATGGCGTTGCCGAGGAGCGTGTTTCCCGTCGTCGTCGCACCCTGAATGAAAACGCCATCGACAATGTTCAAGCCGATGCTGTTGCCGGCGCCCGGTCCGCCAATGCTGTTGCCTGAGGCGCCATTGCGGAGAAGGACACCGTGAACACGGTTGCCGAGGGTCTGGTCGCCAGCGGCGTTGGTGCCAATGAAGTTGCCCAGGAGGGTGTTGCCTGTCGTTCCGGCGCCTTCAATGGTGACCCCGAACTCGTTGAAACCGATCGTGTTGCCCGCACCGGCTCCGGTGCCGCCGATCGTGTTGAGCGTCGATCCGCCATGGATCAATACCCCATTCCCAGCGTTGCCGAGGTTGTCGCCGCCCGTGTTGGTGCCGATGAAGTTGCCTACAACGCGCACACTTTCCGCTCCCGATTCGATGACAATCCCGGAGCCAGTCGCTTGCCCAACCACCAGTCCGCGAATCTCGGAGCCCGAGGCGTCCGCGCCGGTGATCACGATGGCGTTACCGCTGGCTCCCGAGGCATCGATACGCACGGCGTGCGGCCCGCCCGGGGCCGTGGTGCCGTCGAGCGTCACCGACGACGCAATCAGCACCGTACTCGCGATCTGGATGACCCCGTCGACAGCGAAATGGATCGCGTCGGCGCCCGGGCTGTTGCTGGCAAGCTCGACAGCCTCCAGTAGCGAACAGTCCTGGATCTCGTCCTGGCCGTCGCCACCGCAGACACCATCATTGCCCCCGTCAAGGGTATTCACGATGATCGGTGATGGCTCGCTAACGACCAGCAGGGCCGCGCCGAACTCGCTCGTACCGCCCAGGCCAAATGGGGCGGAGGGCATGAGTGGTGTGGCGGTGGCGGTGATGAAATGGCCCGTGGCGGGCGCTGGCATGGTTGCTTGAAAGGTCTCTCCGCAGCCGGCACTGACCGTCACGGTCTCGACGGCGAGTAACGTGCCGCCCTCGCCGAAGCCGGAGGGGTCGGCGGCGGGTGAAGAAAAGAACTCGACGCGATACTCACCGGGAGCCGAGTCGAGATCGAAGTCCACGATCTTGGCGCCGAACGCCGCGACCTCGGAGATCAAAACCGGAAAGTTCTGCAGGCTGGTGTCCGGGTCGAAGCAGCCGTCGTTCGGGGTCACGCCGGAGTCGGACGCACCGATGGCGAGATCGATGCCGAGACCCTCGTTGTCCGAGCTGGCGTTGAGAACGCTGGAGTTGAAGCCATCCGAGGCGCCTTCGACGCGGACGCCGGCATTGTTGAACCGGATCACGTTGCGGCCGACCGTGTTAAACCGCACGTCCTCCGATAGGTTGCGGATGAATACGCCATGGCCCGTGTTGCCGAGGTCGGCCCCGGCGGCATTCGTTCCGAGGTAGTTGCTTTGAATCAGATTGGACCGAACCACGATGCCACTGAGGGCGACACCGTCGATGCCATTGAAGCCGATCGTGTTGCCGGCCCCTGCAGTGCCGATGGTGTTTCCCTGGGCGCCATCGGTCAAAAAGATCCCATGCCGCCCGTTGCCGAGGTCGGCACCGTCGGCGTCGGTGCCGATGGCGTTGCCGATGATGACATTGCCGACCGCATCGGCGCCTATGACAACAACGCCATCGACTCCGTTGAAACCGATGGTATTGCCTTCGCCGGGTGCCGCCCCGCCGAGGGTGTTGCTGTTGCCGAAAATGATGACCCCGCTCAGCGCGTTGGGCAGGGCGATGCCATCGGCATTGGTGCCGACGTAGTTGCCCCGCACCGCAGTGAGCGTACCGTAGATGGCGATGCCGTTTACTTCATTGAAGCCCGTCGTATTGCCGGCATCCGCTCCCCCGATGATGCTGCCCGTGCTGCTTGTTGTGATCCCATTGGCCCCGTTGCCGAGGTTGGCCCCCGCGGCGTCGGTCCCGACGAAGTTGCCCGCAACGACATTCCCGTTGCCGCCCACTACGCGGATCCCATCCTGGCCGTTGAACCCGATGGTATTACCCGCACCGGGTTCGCTGCCGCCGACGGTGTTGCCCGAGCCCTCCTCAATCCAAACGCCGAGGCTCGCGTTGCCAAGGTTGCCCCCCGTGACGTTGGTGCCGATGAAGTTGCCCGCGACCACGTTGTTCGTTGCGAGGGCGGTGGTCGGGAAGATGACGATCCCGTTTGCGTTGAACCCGACGGTATTACCCGCGCCGGGTTCCGTGCCGCCAACGGTATTGCCCGACGCGTTCTGGATCTGGATGCCAGCGCCGCCGTTGCCGAGATTGGCCCCCGCCCCGTTCGTCCCGATCAAGTTGCCCTGCACGGAATTTCCGGTCGCACCCGAGTCGGAAATAACGATGCCTACCCCAGCGTTGAAACCGACGACGTTGCCCGCGCCGGGTGCCGTCCCGCCGACCTCAGCGGCGCTGGTCGAACCAGAAATAAACACACCAGATAGCGCGTTGCCCAGACTGGCCTCCGCCGCATTCGTCCCGACATGGTTGCCAAGGATGGCTGTGCCTGGAGAACTGTTCAGAAAGATCCCGGTTCGGCCGAACCCGATCACGTTTCCCTGTCCCGCTTCGGTGCCCCCAATCGTGGTGCCCGAGGCGCCCTGGATGCTTATGCCCGCACTGCCCGAGGTCGACGTGTCATTGCCGAGGTCATCCCCGGCGGCGTTCGTCCCGATGAAGTTGCCCAGAACGGACACGTCCGAGGCTGGCGCGATGATCAAAACGCCCGACCGCGCCGACTGACCGATCACCAACCCTTCGATCACCGAGCCGGCACCGTCAGCAACGGTCACCACGTTCTCGACCACGTCCTGCCCGTCAAGGAACACCGACCCGACCCCGCCTGGCGCTGTCGAGCCATTGATGCGGGTCGTTTCCAGCAGCACGACGGCGGCGCTGAGTGCAATGGTCCCAGAGACGCTGAACGCGATAACGTTCGCCCCCGGGTCGCTGTTGGCGAGCGCGACGGCCTCGAGCAGCGAGCAGTCCTGCACGGGGTCGAGGGGATCGATGCCGCAGATGCTGTCGTCGTCGCCGGCCAGCGTGTTGACGGTGATTGCCGTGGCGCCGCCGGCCGTGCTGGCCTCGCGGTACCACGCCGGCGCGTTGTCGGCAGCCGCGTCACGGCGGGCCGCGGCGGTCATACGATCGATAGCGGCTCGGTTGGCCGGCGAGGTCTCGGTGGCAACGGACAAGTGCTTGACCGGCACAGCCTGGGCCGATGGCTCACTCAGATAGGCCTGAAGCGGGCCTGCCGGACTGTACGTCGACAGGGCATCGGCGCACGCCGGCACCGCGACGAACAGCAGCATCAGCGTGGCGAGCAAGGTGCTGGCTTCTGACCCCTGAGAAGCAGTCACCTCGTTCAGGGCAGTTTTCCTCTTGCGACCGGTGCAGGTGACCTGCGCAACCAACGTTGTCACGAGATTCTCCTGTTACTCAACGCAAGGCTTGGATGAACCGCCCCAGGTTTCGAGGTGAATGTTTCTTTCAGGGTGAGGCTGCCTGCGGTTCATCTCCTGCAGGCAGTCGCCAGTGGTTGGCCTCAGCTTCAGCCGGCGGGACATCCCGATGCGTCATCGCTGTGGCCCCCTCGCAGGTAGGCAATCCGGTCTCGGCAGCACCGTGGTTCGCTGGTGTTGACCGTGACAATTACCGCAAATCCGTCAGCGCGGTTTCGCATCGAGTTTTGCAGCCTGACCAGACCTTAGTCTCCTCTGTCAGGCGAGTCCTGAGGGAAGCATGATTTTTTTATGATGTCGGGCGGGTTCGATGCGACCGTTCGACGCCTTGGACGAAACGGCCAATGGCCTCGCAGGAGCGCACGCCGGGTATCTGCGAACCGTCATTGCAGACGCGGGGTCACCATTTCGCCGCCGCGAGACGCGGGGTCAAGCATCGTTGCCTTAGCGCGGAGCGTTGGATGCTCAAGGATGCAACTATGAAAGACCCCTTGAGCTGTTCCTGGTCATGACCACCTTCCGCTTGTCGCTGTTCGGCTTCCTGATCGGGCTATGGGCCGACGACTTCCAGAAACTGCAGGTGATCTCGCTGATGGTGATGAGCCGCTCACCTTCCTTGGCGGCGCGTTCTACTCGATTTCGATGCTGCCGCCCTTGTGGCAGACCGTGTCGCTGCTCAATCCGGTGGTCTACCTGATCTACGGCATGCGCTGGGCCATCTATGGCGTATCCGACGTCAGCGTCGGCTGGAGCGCGGCGGGAATCCTGGCGTTTTGTGCGCTTTGTCTCACTGCGGTGTGGTTCATCTTCCGCACCGGCTGGCGGCTGCGCAGCTGAGGCGGGCCGCGCGAAACAAAGATTGTAGGAGCTGACCCTGTCGGCGACCGCTGACTCACCGCTACCGCGAGTCATGGCAAGGCCGGACGTTACGGTCGCCAACAGGGTTCGCTCCAACAGCTTTGGCGTCTTGCGAAGGTGCTTGTTCAGTCTCGCCGATACACCTGCGCGCCCGCGGCACGGAACTCGGCGGCCTTCTCCTCCATGCCCTTGGCGAGCGCTTCGGTCTCGTCCGCCACGCCCTGCGCCTCGGCGTAGTCGCGCACGTCCTGGGTGATCTTCATCGAGCAGAAATGCGGGCCACACATCGAGCAGAAGTGCGCCACCTTGTGCGCGTCCTTGGGCAGGGTTTCGTCGTGGTATTCGCGCGCCCGCTCCGGATCCAGGCCCAGATTGAACTGGTCTTCCCAGCGGAACTCGAAGCGCGCCTTGGAGAGCGCGTTGTCGCGCGCCTGCGCGCCGGGATGGCCCTTGGCCAGGTCCGCCGCGTGGGCGGCAATCTTGTAGGCCATCAAACCAACGCGCACGTCCTCGCGGTTGGGCAGGCCGAGGTGCTCCTTCGGCGTGACATAGCAAAGCATCGCCGTGCCGAACCAGCCGATCATCGCCGCGCCGATCGCGCTGGTGATGTGGTCGTAGCCCGGCGCGATGTCGGTGGTCAGCGGCCCCAGCGTGTAGAACGGCGCCTCGCCGCACTCGCGCAGCTGCTTGTCCATGTTTTCCTTGATCAGCTGCATCGGCACATGACCGGGGCCTTCGATCATGGTCTGCACGTCGTGCTTCCAGGCAATCTTGGTCAGTTCGCCGAGGGTTTCGAGCTCGCCGAATTGAGCGGCGTCATTGGCATCGGCGATGCAGCCCGGGCGCAGCCCGTCGCCCAGCGAGAAGGCCACATCGTAGGCCTTCATGATCTCGCAGATTTCCTCGAAGTGGGTGTAGAGGAAGCTCTCGCGGTGATGCGCCAGGCACCACTTGGCCATGATGCTGCCACCACGACTGACGATGCCGGTGACACGTTTCGCGGTCAGCGGCACGTAGCGCAGCAACACACCGGCGTGGATGGTGAAGTAGTCGACGCCCTGCTCGGCCTGCTCGATCAGGGTGTCGCGGAAGATCTCCCAGGTCAGCTCCTCGGCCTTGCCGTCGACTTTCTCCAGGGCCTGGTAGATCGGCACCGTGCCGATCGGCACCGGCGAGTTGCGGATGATCCACTCGCGCGTCTCGTGGATGTGCTTGCCGGTGGAGAGATCCATCACCGTGTCGGCACCCCAGCGGATCGCCCAGACCAGCTTCTCGACTTCTTCCGCGATGCCGGACGACACGGCGCTGTTGCCGATGTTGGCGTTGACTTTGGTAAGGAAATTGCGGCCGATGATCATCGGCTCGCTTTCCGGATGGTTGATGTTGTTGGGGATGATGGCGCGGCCGCGCGCGACTTCGTCGCGCACGAACTCGGGCGTGATCAGCTGCTGGATGCTGGCGCCGAAGGTCTCGCCGGCGTGCTGCTTCAGCAGATGCTTCTCGCGGATGGCCTCGATGCGCTGGTTCTCGCGGATCGCGATGAACTCCATTTCCGGCGTGATGATGCCGCGCCGCGCATAGTGCATCTGGCTGACATTGGCGCCGGACAGCGAGCGGCGTGGGGCGCGTCCGCCGGGAAACCGCACTGCGGCCAGTTTTGGATCGTGGCTGCGTCCACGGCCGAACTCCGAACTCAGCCCGCGCAACTGCTCGCTGTCGCCGCGCTCGGCGATCCAGGCGGCGCGCAGCGGCGCAAGGCCGGCGGCCAGGTCGATGCCGATGGTTGGATCGGTGTAGGGACCGGAACAGTCATACACGGTGAACGGCGCATTGCGCTCGATGCCCACACTGCGTGGCGTGTCCGACAGCGCGATCTCGCGCATCGGCACGCGCAGGTCGGGACGCGAGCCTTCGACGTGGATCTTGCGCGAGCCGGAGATCGGCCGCGTTACGGATTCGGAGAGCTGCTGGGCCTGCTGGACCAGGTCGGATGGCTGGGCGTTCATGATGCGTGCGTCCTCGGTGTCGATGATCGAAACGGAGGATCGCGCGCGCGGCCGGGGGCTGCTGGCACGAAGCTTCCCTAGCCCGGCGCCTTGGCTCGCACGGTCAGGTTCGAAGGGTCTGATCTCAGCCCGGCACCATGCCGGGCACCCCCGCTTCAAAGCGCATTGCAGCACGAATCGGGGGGCGCGGCGAGTGCAAGGCATCTGACGCCGCCTGGCGCACCGGGAGTAAACTGCCGGGATGAGGGCGTGCGAGTTCCTGCTCGAAGCTATCAGCAGCTTGCTCGGTGCGTCCCATGGCAAGTAGCCGGTGCCAAGGAGTTTCGCGCTCATGACGCTTCGGGAAGCAATCGATCTGGCTGGCGCGCATCCTTTCTGGGTGCTGGGCTTCTTCGCAGCCATTCCGCTGCTGGCCTGGATCCTTGGACTGCTGTTGCAGCGTCCCGCAGGGCGCGACAAGGCCTTGCTGGTCTGCTATGCAGTGCTCATCCACCTGGCCTGCTTTCCCGGCATTTTCGCCCTGCTGCTCGGCGCCTATGCGCTGTTCTTCACCGGCCAGGACCTGCTCGATGTCAATCTGCTGCTTTACGCTCTGCCGGTGCTGTCGATGGCTCTCACCCTGGTGGCCATCGGCCAACGTGTGGCCTTCGAGCGGATTCCCGGATTTGACCGATTCTGGGCCCTGATGGTGCTGGTGGGGCTGACCTTCGCCATCGTGCTGGCGATCTCCAAGACCCGGTTCTGGATCGTGTTCGGCGGCTCCCTGGTCTACCTGCTGCTATTGGTCGGTGTGCTGTATGTCGTGCTGCAGGCGGCAGCCCACACGCTGTTCGCGCGGCGCCAACGGGACAGTTGATGCGGCAGGTTCAACGCGGCCCGTAAGCGCGCAGGAAGAAGTCCACGGCCCGCTCCACGTGCACGCGAGTCTCGGACTCGCCGGGCACCTCGCAGCAGCCGATCAGCACGCGCATGTGGCACAGGCCCTTGATCAGGCAGAAGAAGTGCTCAGCCGCCACCACCGGTTCCGGCACATTCAACGCGCTGCTGGCATGGGCGCGGCGCAGCAGGGATTCGAACTCGTCGAGGGTGCGCTTGGGGCCGGCCTCGAAAAACAGCTGGGCCAGCTTGGAGGGCCCGCCATTGCCGGCCTGGGCGGCCATCATGCGGTACATCGACACCGCTTCTTCACTGTTGACCAGGCCACGAAAAGCCATACCGATGTCGATCAGGCTATCGCGAATGGGGCGGTTGCCCGGCCCGAGCTCGAACCAGTCGTTCGGCAGCTGCTCCTCGCACTTGGCCTTCACCGCGGCCTGGAACAGGGTGTCCTTGTCGGAGAAGTGGCTATAGACGGTGAGCTTGGAAACGCCTGCTTCCGCGGCGATGGCATCCATGCTGATGCCGTCGTAGCCGTGCAGGGGAAACAGGCGCTTGGCGGCATCCAGGATGGCCTGGCGCTTTTCCAGATCCTTGGGTCGGCCGGGGCCGGCAGTCTTGCGTCGGGCTTCCGTCATGTTCTCTTTACGTGCCGAAGGTAATAGTGGACTTACGGGTTCACTAATTATACTATACGCAACAGTTCAGATATTAACCCGGACCGACCGGGCGGGGCTTGAGCCATGTCAAATGCACGCTTCTTCTCTCTCGTGAAAGCCACGCTGGCCTTGATCCTGGTGCTTGGGCTGAGCGCCTGCGGCAACGGCCAGGCCAAGCCGGAAATCCTGCGCCCGGCGATGGTGATCCAGCCACAGCCCAGCGCCGCTGCCTTTGAAGCCTACTCCGGCGAAGTTCGCGCGCGACATGAAGCACAGCTCGCTTTCCGCATGGGAGGCAAGATCGCTCGCAGGCTGGTGGATGTGGGCGATCAGGTCAAGGCCGGCCAGGTGCTGGCGGAGCTGGATCCGGACGACGTTCGCCTGCAGGTCGAAGCCATGCGGGCGCAACTGGCCGCAGCGCAGGCTGATGTCACCCTGGCGCGCGCCGAGCGCGATCGCCACCAAGCCTTGCTTGAACGCAAGCTGATCAGCACCTCGCTGTTCGAGATCCGCGACAACGCCTTCCGCGCCGCAGATGCGCGTCTGCGCCAGGTGCAGGCGCAGCTCGATGTAGCGCGCAATCAGGCCAGCTATGCGCGGCTCACCGCCTCCGATACCGGCGTCATCGCACAGCGTCTCGCGGAAGCCGGCCAGGTGGTGGCGGCCGGCCAGACCGTATTCGTGCTGGCCGCCGAAGGCGAGCGCGAAGTATTGATCAGCCTGCCGGAGCAGCGCATCGAGCTGTTCTCCGTCGGCCAGACGGTGCTCGTCGAACTCTGGTCGCGCGCCGGCGAACGCGTTCCCGGCACGATCCGCGAGCTGTCGCCGTCGGCAGACTCGCAGGCCCGCACCTTCGCGGCGCGGGTCAGTTTCGCGTCCGACACCGCCGGTGCCGAGCTGGGCCAGAGTGCGCGCGTCTACGCTGCGCGCAACGGCGCGCCATCGCTGTCGGTGCCGCTCACCGCCGTCAGTGCCGAAGAGGACTTAAGCTTTGTCTGGACGGTGGATCCGGCCGATGGCGCGGTTCGCAAGACCCTGGTGCAAATCGGCGGCTACCGCGAGACCAGCGTGCCAGTGCTAGCGGGCCTGACAGCGGACAGCTGGGTGGTTGCGGCCGGCGTGCACCTGTTGCGCGAAGGTCAGCGGGTGCGTCCGGTGGATCGAGAGAATCGTCCAGTCAGCCTGGTGCGCAGCGAAGTGCAGCCACCCGCCCAATGAGCTGCCCGCCGAGCCGCCAGATCGGCTCGACATTCATGCGTATCCACTACCACGTCCCAGCGCCCGCCTGATCCCCGGAACCCCTCATGTCCTTCAACCTCTCCGAGTGGTCGCTGCGCAACCGCAGTCTGATCGTCTACAGCATGCTGCTGCTTGCCATTGCCGGCATCTGGTCTTATCAGAACCTGGGCCAGAGTGAGGACCCGCCCTTCACCTTCAAGGCGATGGTGGTTCGCACCCTGTGGCCGGGCGCTACGGCCGAGGAAGTCGCCAGCCAGGTGACCGAGCGAATCGAGAAGAAGCTGATGGAAACCGGTCAGTTCGAGATGATCCGCGCCTACTCGCGGCCGGGTGAATCGCAGATCATCTTCGTCGCAAAGGACGACATGATCTCGGACGAACTGCCCGAGCTCTGGTACCAGATCCGCAAGAAGACCACCGACATCCGCCACACCCTGCCGCCCGGCATCGTCGGACCGTTCTTCAACGACGAGTTCGGGATCACCTTCGGCAATATCTATGCGCTACAGGGCGAGGGATTCGACTACGCCACCCTGAAGGACTATGCCGAGCGCCTGCAACTCGAATTGCAGCGCGTCGATGCAGTCGGCAAGGTCGAGCTGATCGGCCTGCAGGAAGAGAAGATCTGGATCGAACTGGCCAACACCAAACTGGCCACGCTCGGCGTGCCGCTGCCGGCAGTGCAACAGGCGCTGGACGAACAGAACGCCGTGGTGCCTGCGGGATTCTTCGAAACGCCCGGTGAGCGCATCCATCTGCGCGTGTCGGGCGCATTTGACACGGTCGAAGCCGTGCGTGACTTCCCCATTCGGGTCAACGAGCGCACCTTCCGCCTCGGCGATGTGGCCGAGGTGCGACGCGGCTTCGCCGATCCGCCGGCGCCGCGCATGCGCTTCATGGGCAAGGAAGCGATCGGCATCGCCGTGGCGATGAAGGATGGCGGCAACATCATTGAACTGGGGCGCCGCCTGGAAGACGAGTTCTCGCGTCTGCAGGACACCCTGCCGCTGGGCATGAGCCTGGCCAAGGTCGCCGATCAACCGCAGGCGGTGCGAGCTTCGGTCGGCGAGTTCGTCCAGGTTCTGGCCGAGGCGGTGGCCATCGTGCTGCTGGTGAGCTTCTTCTCGCTCGGCTTCCGCACCGGCTTGGTGGTGGCAATTTCGATCCCGCTGGTGCTGGCGATGACCTTCGCTGCCATGTACTACTTCGGCATTGGCCTGCACAAGATCTCGCTCGGCGCCCTCGTGCTGGCGCTGGGCCTGCTGGTCGACGACGCCATCATCGCGGTCGAGATGATGGCGGTGAAGATGGAACAGGGCCTGAGCCGGCTCAAGGCCGCCGGCTTCATGTGGAAGGCGACCGCCTTTCCGATGCTGACCGGCACCCTGGTCACCGCCGCAGGCTTCCTGCCGATCGCTACGGCCGCCAGCAGCACCGGCGAATACACCCGCTCGATCTTCCAGGTGGTGACCTTGGCATTGCTGGTGAGCTGGATCGCTGCGGTGATGTTCGTGCCGTATCTGGGCGACAAGCTGTTGCCTGACTTCGGCCCCAAGCCGGTGCCGGCACGCGGTTCGTGGGCTGCGCGCTACGCTGCGTGGCGCGAACGCCTTGATGCACGCTTGCCGGTCTGGATGCGCAGCGCGCCGCCCACGCAGCACGGCGCACACGACCCTTATGCCACGCCGTTCTACTCGCGCTTCCGCGCCACGGTGGCCTGGAGCGTGCACCATCGCGGTCTGGTGATCGGTCTGACGATTCTGGCCCTGGTGCTTTCGATTGGTCTGTTCCGCTTCGTGCCGCAGCAGTTCTTTCCCTCCTCGACGCGACTTGAACTGATGGTCGACATGAAGCTGGCCGAGGGCAGCTCACTGCTCGCCACCGAAGTTGAGGCACGTCGCTTCGAGCAGCTCGCGATGCAGCGCGAAGGCGTCGAGAGCGTGACGGCCTACGTCGGCACCGGCTCGCCGCGATTCTACCTGCCGCTCGACCAGCAGCTTCCGCAGGCCAGCTTCGCCCAGTTCGTGCTGCTGACCCGCGACATCCGCGCGCGTGAGGAAGTACGAGCCTGGCTGCAGCAGAACCTTCCCGAGCAGTTTCCGCACGTGCAGACCCGCGTGGCGCGTCTGGAGAACGGTCCGCCGGTTGGCTATCCGGTGCAGTACCGCATTTCCGGCGAGCACATTCCCGATGTAAGGCGACTGGCCGAGCGCCTCGCCGACGTGGTTCGCAGTCATCCGGGACTTGGCAACGTCAATCTCGACTGGTCCGAGCCGAGCAAATCGGTGCGCATGGTGATCGACCAGGACCGCGCACGCGCGCTGGGCGTAACCTCGGCGCAGGTGGCAACCTTCCTGCGTGGCTCTCTCTCGGGCAGCCATGTCAGCCACTACCGCGAATCCAATGAGCTGATCGAGATCCTGCTGCGCGGTCCCGAGGAGGAACGCACCCGCATCTCCCTGCTCGACAGCCTTGCCGTGCCCACGGCCTCTGGCGGCAGCGTGCCGCTGGCGCAAATTGCCACGCTCGACTACGGCTTCGAAGACGGCATCATCTGGCATCGCGACCGCCTGCCGACCATCACGGTGCGCGCCGACCTGGCCGGCGAACAGATGCCGGCCCAGATCGTCGCCGAACTGGCGCCGCAGATGGATGCCCTGCGCGCCGAACTGCCGAGCGGCTATCTGCTTGAAGTCGGCGGCACGGTCGAGGACGCCGCACGCGGACAGAGCTCGGTCAATGCCGGCGTACCTCTGTTTCTGGTGGCGGTTTTCAGCCTGTTGATGCTGCAGCTGCGCAGTTTCGCGCGCGCCCTGCTGGTGTTCCTCACCGCACCGCTCGGCCTGATCGGCGCTGTGGCCTTCCTGCTGATCCTGCAGGTGCCGTTCGGCTTCGTCGCGATGCTGGGAACCATCGCCCTGTCCGGCATGATCATGCGCAACTCGCTGATCCTGATCGACCAGATCGAACAGGACATCGCCGCCGGCGCCAGCCAGTTCGAGGCAATCATCGAGGCTACGGTGCGGAGGTTCCGGCCAATTGTGCTGACGGCTCTGGCCGCGGTGCTGGCGATGATTCCGCTGTCGCGTAGCGTGTTTTTTGGGCCGATGGCGGTGGCGATCATGGGGGGGCTCTTGGTCGCAACCGCGCTGACTTTGCTGTTCTTGCCGGCCTTGTATGCGGCTTGGTTTCGGGTGAAGGAGCCAGTGAAGGATTGATTCTTCGGATGCTGTTAAGTGCTCACTGAAGGACTGACATCGCCTGTCCTGTAGCCTGGCACGCCAACAGCAACAGCAACAGCAACAGCAACATCAACATCAACATCAAGATCAAGATCAAACGCTTTCGCGCCCCTTCGGGGCCACGAGTCACTTTCTCGTACGTCGGGCATCCTGCCCTCCGCCCTTCGGGCCGCCTTCGGCGTTCGGCCTCGCTCCTGCTCGGCTCGTGCTTGCCCAAGAGAAAGTAACC
>JBBSJP010000045.1:0-39309 GCA_038257155.1 Lysobacterales bacterium
GGTTACTTTCTCTTGGGCAAGCACGAGCCGAGCAGGAGCGAGGCCGAACGCCGAAGGCGGCCCGAAGGGCGGAGGGCAGGATGCCCGACGTACGAGAAAGTGACTCGTGGCCCCGAAGGGGCGCGAAAGCGTTTGATCTTGCTGTTGCTGTTGCTCAGCGTGTTGGAGCACAAGCCAACCACCCCGCGATGGCGGATCAAGATCCGCCCTACAACAGCAAAGCAGAGTCCCGAATCGCCGACTCGAACCGACCGAGCCAAGGTCATAAAACAAGAATCAAACCACCTCACCTGTCTGCAATCGCCACAACCCTGCATAAACCCCATCTCGCGCCAGCAACTCATCGTGCGTGCCGGATTCCACAATCCGCCCCCCATCCATCACATGAATCGCATCGGCATGCCGCACCGTGCTCAGGCGGTGCGCCACCAGCAGCAGTGAGCGGCCGCGCGCGGCGCGCGTCAGTGAGCGCTGGATTGCCGCCTCGGTTTCGTTGTCGACCGCGCTGGTGGCTTCATCCAGCACCAGCAGGGCAGGTTCGCGATACAGCGCGCGGGCCAGGGCGATGCGTTGGCGCTGTCCGCCCGACAGGGACGCGCCGCGTTCGCCGACTTCGCTCAGGTAGCCCTGCGGCAAGGCTGCGATGAAGGCATGTGCTTCGGCCGCGCGTGCGGCGGCTTCGACGCGATCCAGGTCTGGTTCGCGTTCACCGTAGGCGATATTCTCGGCCACGCTGGCGTCGGTCAGGAAGGGATCCTGTGCGACATAGCCGATGGCACGACGCAATTCAGCGGGATCCAGCGCGGCGATGTCGACGCCATCGAGTCGCAGGTGTCCGGCGGTGGGACGCAGGAAGCGCAGCAGCAATTTCAACAGGGTACTCTTGCCGCTGCCTGTTGCACCCACCAGGGCAACAGTCTGGCCGGCGCGCAAGCTGAAGCTCACGCCGCGCAGTACGGCAACACTGCCGTAAGCAAAATGCAGGTCTTCAACTTCCAGTGCACCGGCCGCTGGGCGCGTGAGCGCTTGACTCTCGGCCTGCACGTCGACCGGCGTATCAAGCAGGCCCATCACGCGTTCCACCGAGGCCATCGCGCGGTTGTACAGATCGGTCATCTCGGCCAGGCGGGTGAGCGGCCAGAGCAGTCGCTGGGTCAGATACACCAGGGCCGAGTAGCTGCCCACGCCCAGCTCGCCGCGCAGAACCAGGATGCCGCCATAGAGCAGGGTGGCGACGAAACCCAACAAGATCGCGATGCGGATTACCGGCGTGATCGCGGCGGAGAAGCGGATCGCCTCGGCGTTGCGCGCGCGGAAGTCGTCCGAGGCCTGGCGCAGGTGCTCGGCTTCGAAGGCTTCTGCGGTATAGGCCTGGATCGTGGCCATGCCGGACAGGTTGTTCGAGAGCCGCCCGGACAGCAGCGCCGCCGACTCGCGCGCCGCCAGGTAGCGCGGCGCCAGACGCTTCTGGAACCAGAACGCGCCGATCAGGATCAGTGGCACCGGCAGGAAGGCCAACACCGCCAGCTCGGCGGTCAACACGAAAAACACCACACCCACCAGCAGCGAGGACACCGCAACCTGGATCAGGTCATTGGCGCCGGTGTTCAGGAAACGCTCGATCTGGTTTACGTCCTCATTGAGCACCGCCATCAGGCGCCCGCTGCGCGCCCGTGCCAGCGTATCCGGATCGAAGCGCTGGACATGCGCGTACGCCGCCAGGCGCAGCTCGTGCTGCAGGTCCTGCGCCAGCCCGCGCCACTTCAGCGCATAGAGGTATTCGAACAGTGACTCCAGCGCCCATACCACCACGGTGAGCGCAGTCAAGGCGAGCAGTTGGTCGACCGGATCGGGCAGCCCGGCGCGGGCGAGAAACGAAGCCTTCTGGTTGACCACCACGTCGACCGCCACGCCGATCAGGATCTCCGGCAGGATGTCGAAGATCTTGTTGAGCACCGAATAGACCGAGGCCAGCGCGGCATTGCGGCGATACGGGCGGGCGTAGGCGAAGAGTCGCGAGAGTGGGTGCATTGGCAAAGCCTAGCAGGCAAGCTCGTTGTTGCGACGTACACTTCGTCGATGCTGATCGCCTTCAACAAGCCCTACGGCGTGCTCTGCCAGTTCACCGATCGCAGCGATCCACCGCGACAGACGCTGGCGGGATTCGGACTGCCGGCGAGTGTGTATCCCGCTGGCCGGCTGGATTTTGATTCCGAGGGTCTGCTGCTGCTGAGTGACGACGGCCCGCTGATCGCACGCATCGCCAATCCACGCTTCAAGCTCGCCAAGACCTATCTGGTGCAGGTTGAAGGCACGCCTTCGCCGGAGCAGTGCCAGGCCTTGCGCGACGGGCTTGCGCTAAAGGATGGTGCGACCCTGCCAGCGGAATGCCGAAGCCTGGCGCAGCCCGACTGGCTGTGGCCACGCATGCCACCGGTTCGGGTTCGCAAGTCGGTTCCCGATGCCTGGCTGGAGCTGCAGATCCGCGAAGGCCGCAATCGCCAGGTACGTCGCATGACCGCAGCGGTGGGCTTGCCCACCCTGCGACTGCTGAGGACCGCGATTGGTGCGGTCACGCTGGAGGCTCTGAGACCCGGGCAGTGGCGCGAGCTGGACAGCAACGCATTGCTGGAGCCGGTCGGTGCGCGGGCGCCAAGGCCCGCGCACCACCGTGCTCAGGGTGCGCTTACGGGGCGACCTTCGCGAAGTCGCCCGCGGTGAAGACAGAGATCTGCAGATCGCCGAAGTTGCGGCGCATGGCATCTTCCACATCGGCCTTGCTCAAACCAGCGATGCGCGATTCCAGGTCGGCTGCCCACTGCATGTCGCGACCCAGGTAGCGGGCGAAGCGCAGCTGCCCGGCCAGGCTCGCGTCCTGCGAGCGGCTCAGCTGGCGCGACTGCAACACGCCCTCGACCGCGTCCTTGAACTCGTCATCCGCGATGCCGTCCTTGAGGATACGGGCCAGTTCCTCGCGAATGGCGGTTTCAACCTTGGCGATGTTCTCCGGCGCGGCAATGGCAAACATGCCCAGGCTGGCCTTGTCGTCCTGGGCATCGGCGGTGAAGCGCGCACCTACCGAGTAGCTCAGGCCTTCGGTCTGGCGCACGCGATCGGCGAGACGCGACTTCATGCCGCCACCGCCGAAGATGCTGTTGCCAATGGTCAGCGCGGCGTAATCGGGATGGCTGTCGTTCATCGCAAACTCTGCGCGAATCTGGATCACCGCATTGGCCTTGTCCGGAGTTTCCGAGCTGCGGCTCACCGCTTCAACCGGCTGGAAAGGTTCGGCGATGCGGACGAAGGGCTTGTCGGTGGTCCAGCTGCCGAACAGGGCTTCGGCCTGCGCGGCAAAGGCTTCGGCGTCGAAGTCACCAACCACAGCGATCTCGCCAAAGCCTGCACCGTAGAACTCGGCGTGGAAGTCGCGCACCTGCTGCAGGGTGACGGCGCGGATGTCCTCAAGCTGTTCGGCGAAGGTTGCCACATAGCGCGGATGGCCACGCTCGTAGCGGCTGAAATGGCGCGCCAGCTCATTGCTGGAAATCGATTCCGGCTCGCTCATGCGCTCTTCGATGCCGGCGATGTACTGGGTGCGCAGCTGTTCGAACTCGGACTCCGGGAAACTGGGCGTCTTCAGCATCTCGGCCAGCAGATCCATCACCGCCGGCAGATGCTCGCGGGTGCTGGTGATGTTTGCCGAAATACCCTGCGCGCCACCGCCCACATTGAGCTGCGACTTCAGTTCATCCAGACGACGCGAGATCGCTTCACGGCTGAGCTTGGCGGTGCCACGGCTGAGCATTGAAGCAGCAATGCCGGCAGCCTCGGCGCGGTTGCGCAGATCCCCTTCCGCGGCGAAGCGGAAGTTGAGCGATACCGAAACGGTCTCGCCGCGGTTGCTCTTCGGCAGCAGGATCAATTGGGTGCCGTTGGACAGCTTCGCATCACTGGTGCGAGCCTCGATATTGGCCGGGCTGGGGTCGAACACTTCGCCTTCGGCAAGCGCCTCGCGTCCAACGAAGTCCTTCAGCGCCTCAGCCACGCTGGGAGCGGCGGGAATCTCGGCGCGGTCCGGCGTCTCGGTCGGGATGAACTTCGCCAGGGTGCGGTTGCTGGCCTTCAGATAGGCCGAGGCGACCCGCGCCACGTCGTCCACCGTTACCTTCTCGATGCGGTCGCGCTGCAGGGAGAAAAGGCGCCAGTCGCCTTGCGCAATCGATTCCGACAGCGAGTAGGCCAGGCGCGAGGAATCGTTGAAGGTCAGTTCGAAACCCTTCTGCAGTCGCAGCTTGGCATCCTCGACCTCGGCGGCAGTGAACGGCGTGCTCTGGGCTTGTTCGACCAGTTCGATCAGGCGTGCTGCTGTGGCTTCGATATCCACGGTCTTGGGAAGCTGCGCCAGGAAGGTCATGCCGCCCGGCTCGGACAGCAGATAGAACAGCGCCGCGACGAAGGTGGCCTGCTGGCTCTCAACCAGGGCCTTGTGCAGCCGGCCGGTGGGCGTATCGCCGAGAATCGAGGCCAGCACCTGCACGGCGGCCGAATCCGGGTGCGGGCCAGCGGGCATGTGGTAATGGGTGCCAAGGAACTGCGCGTCGCCAACGCGACGCACGACGACCGAGCGCTCGCCGTCCTGCACCGGTTCGCGGGTGTAGGTGACCGGCACGTCGCCGGCCGGACGCGCGATGCGTCCGAAGGTCTCGTTGATCTGCCTGAGCGTGGACTCCGGCTCGAAGCGGCCGGCCACCAGCACCGTAGCGTTGTCCGGACGGTAGAAGCTGCGATAGAACGCCTGCAGCCGTTCGATCGGCATGTTCTCGACGTCAGCGCGCGCGCCGATCGTGCTGTTGGCGTAGTTGTGCCACAGGTAGGCACCCGAGCTGATGCGCGCCAGCAGCACGCGGATCGGGTCGTTCTCGCCGGATTCCATTTCGTTGCGCACCACGGTCATCTCGCTGTCGAGATCCTTGCGCGCCACGAAGGAATTCATCATGCGGTCGGCTTCCAGCGCCAGCATCCAGTCCAGTACTTCCGGATTGGCATTGAAGCTGCCGAAATAGTTGGTGCGATCCAGCCAGGTGGTGGCGTTGTAGCTGACGCCACGCTTCTTCATCTCGCCGGGAATATCCGGGTGTGTCGGGGTGCCCTTGAACAGCAGGTGCTCGAGCAGGTGCGCCATGCCGGTCTCGCCGTAATTCTCGTGGCGCGAGCCGACCAGGTAGGTGATGTTGACCGTGGTGGTGGGCTTGGCCGCATCCGGGAACAGCAGCACACGCAGGCCGTTGGCCAGCACATGCTCGCTGATGCCTTCCACGCTGGCCGCGGACTTGGGCGCCGGTGGCGAAGCTGTGCTGTTCTTGCGCTGCTGCGCGTCAGCCGATACAGGGTGAAAACCAAGGGTTGCCGCAAGCAGGGCAGCGGACAGGAAGGACAGCAGTCGCACAGACATGTTTCTCTCCGGGTGGCGCCAGTCGCCGTCAGGGCGGCAGGCGTGCAGGGCCGCGGAGTTTACCGCGGAGCGCGCAGGAAAACCGTCAGACGACGACAATAGCTGCCCCAATGCCCCATCCGTCAGGATTACTTGTGACACTGGACCTGCTCTACCGGGATGAGTTGCTGGCCGTTGTGAACAAGCCCGCCGGGCTGATGGTGCATGACAGCAAGCTGGCGCGAGGCGAGAGCGAGTTCCTCGCGGACCAGCTGCGCGAGCAATTGGGTGTGCCGGTGTTCCTGGTGCACCGACTGGATCGCGCCACCAGCGGCTGCCTGCTGTTTGCCCTGGATCGGGATACGGCGTCGACCCTGGGCAAGGAGCTCATGTCGCAGTCATTTGCCAAGGACTACATCGCGGTGTGCCGTGGCTGGCCGGCGCTTGATCATTTCGAGCTCGATTATCCACTCGATGGTGGACCGGGCAAGCCCGAGTGCAAGCCAGCACAGACCCGTTTCCGGGTGCTGGCGCGCGGCGAGCAACCATGGCCGCTGACCGGATTCGAGAGCTCGCGCTTCGCCCTGCTGCAGTGCTCGCCGCTGACAGGTCGTTTCCGCCAGATCCGTCGCCATCTGCACCACCTCAGCCATCATCTGATTGGTGATACCAGCCACGGCGATGGCCGACGCAATCGCCAGTTCCGCATGCAGGGCGTGCATCGGATGCTGCTGCACGCCTGGCGTCTGCGATTTCCGCATCCCGCAGAGGCGCGCACCATCAGTGTTGAGGCGCCACTCGATAGTGAATTCCAGCGCGCACTGAATCTGTTTGATTGGCAGGTGCCGGAATAGAACGCCAGATCGCCGTTGTAGGTTGGCGCTGAGCGCAGCGAAGCCCAACACTGCGTGATCCGGCATTTGGCCAGCAGCCACTACTTCGCCGCACTGGACTTGAGCTCAGCCCAACCACGTGACGTCAGACGTGAGGCTCAGTCGTCACTGACCTGGGCGCGGTGAATCGCAGCAATGCGCTGCAGGCGCAGCTGAACGCCCAGTTCCGGGCCCTGAAGTCCAGCATCGAGCAGTGCCTGGGTCCCGACCCCGCGCGCGGCGTCGTGCAGGCGGTTGAGTTGGGCGCGCTGCGGGTAGTCGCCTTCCGACAGACCAGCCCGGCCGCGCTTGTCGATCTCGCAGACCAGGCCGAGCTGGTCGATGCGCTGCGGCTTGCGGAAGCCGTCGCTGCGCGCGACAAGGTCGTGCACGGTCGCGGCCTTCAGCTCGTCGAGGCGATGCACATTGAGGTGTTCCTGGCAGCAGATCAGGGCCAGCTCGCGATGCTCGGCGGGCAGCTTGAGGCGCTCGCACAGGGCGCGGATCGGCGCGAGGCCGGTGTGCTCATGGCGCAGATGGCGCGGCAATTCAGAAGTCGGGGTGAGCGCCTTGCCAAGATCGTGCACCAGGGTGCAGAAGCCAACGAGATCATCGCCAGGCGCCAGCCTCGCCGCCATGTCGAGGCACAGCTCGATATGCCGACCGGTATCGACTTCCGGATGGAACTCGGCGCGCTGTGGAACGCCGTAGAGCGCGGCCACCTCGGGCAGCACATGCTGCAAGGCGCCGCTGCTTTGGAGCACCGCAATGAAGGCGCTGGGCTGGGTCTCGCGCAGCGCACCGCGCAGCTCCTGCCAGACCCGTTCAGGGACCAGATGATCCAGTTCGCCGCTTTCGGCAATCTGCCGCATCAGTGCAAGGGTCTCGTCGGCAACGCGAAAACCCAGCGCCGCAAAACGCGCCGCAAAACGTGCTACCCGCAACACGCGCACCGGATCCTCGACGAAGGCGGGACCGACATGCCGCAACAGCCGCGCCTCAATGTCGCGCTGGCCGCCATAGGGATCAACGATGCTGCCAGAGCGATCCATGGCCATGGCATTGATCGTCAGGTCGCGGCGGCCCAGATCCTGCTCGAGGGTGACCTCAGAGGAGGCATCGACCGCAAAGCCCCGATAGCCAAGGCCGGTCTTGCGCTCGATGCGGGCCAGGGCATATTCCTCGCCACTGCGCGGGTGAAGGAAGACCGGGAAATCCTTGCCGACCGGGCGAAATCCACGCGCCTGCATGGCCTGCGGCGTGCTGCCCACCACCACGAAGTCACGATCCGAACTGGGCCGCGCCAGCAGATGATCGCGCACCGCACCGCCCACCAGAAACACCGCCAGTCCTTCACTGTGCGGGTCGTCGGCGTGGGTCCAGGCTTCAGCGCGCGGCATGGCGCCGGTAGCGGTCCAGCGGCACCTGACGTCCGTCGCGTCGCAGCAGGGCAGGCATCACCGCATCGACCGGCGTGCGCTCGATGCCAAGCCGATACAGCCCGTCAATGCCGCCGACCGAGGGAGTCAGCAAAGAGCGGAAGTTGTCACGCGAGAAGGGCTTGCCAGGGATGAAGTCGCAGACGAATGCCTGCAGACTGCCCAATGCATCAGGCAGCGGCAGCACCCAGCGAGCCATGCCACGGTACTTCGCGGTGTAGCGCACGATTTCGGCCAGGGTCATCACCTGCGGCCCGTACAGTTCGTAGGTCTGTCCGATGCTGGCGTCGTCTGCCAGCGCCCGGGCAAATGCTTCGGCCACGTCGCCGACGTAAACCGGCGCGAACTTGGCATCGGCCCGAGCCAGCGGCAACACCGGCGTGATCGCAAGCAGCTGCGCAAAGCGAAAAAACAGCCCGTCGCCCGGTCCGAAAATGACCGAAGGCTGGAACAGGGTCCAGTCCAGGCCCGAGCCCTTGATCTCGGCCTCGGCCTCGCCTCGCGCGCGCAGGTAATGGCTGCGGCCGCGGCCGGCATTCAGCGCACTCATTTGCAGCAGACGTCGCACGCCGGCCTTGTGGCAGGCGGCAATCAGAGCCTCGGTCAGCTGCACGTAGACTTTTTCGAAGCCTGCGCCAGAGTCTCCGCGCTCATTGAGGATACCGATCAGATTGATCACGGCATGGACACCCACGAGCCGCTTTGCCAGCGCATCGGCGTCGTACACGTCGACGTCGACTACGCTCACGCCCGGCAGCACCTGGACTTCGCGCTGCAGGTTGCGATTGCGGCTGAAGACGGTGACGCGATGGCCGTTGCGCACCAGACGCGCCACCAGGTGACGGCCGACGAAGCCGGTTCCGCCCAGCACGGCAAGATTCAGGGGTTTCATGCTGCGATGTTTTCCAGGTTCATGTTGGGCGACTTCAAAGGGGGCCAGGTCAGATCGGGCAATCGAACTTGCGCGCGACGGCGCCACTGCCCTGGCCAAGCCTGCTGGTAAGGGAGCGCGCTTCCCCGCGCAGTCGCCAATCGTAGATCACGCTGAAGGCGAGGATGCGCGCGACATACTCGCGGGTTTCGAAATACGGAATGGTTTCGATCCAGACATCGATCGGATCGAGCGGCCGCTGGTTGCGCCAGCGCAGAACGGGTGCCGGGCCGGCATTGTAGGCTGCCGTGGCAAGTGCGATATGCCCGTCGAAGCGGTCGCGCATGGCCGCAAGATAGGCACTGCCGAGTTTCAGATTGGTGAGCGGCCGATAAAGGGTATCCGGGCCAGCCCAGGAAACGCCCAGCTTGCGCGCCACTTCCGCGCCGGTGCCGGGCAGCAACTGCATCAGGCCACGGGCATCGGCCGCGGAACGTGCATCCGGCATCCAGGCGCTTTCGGCACGAATCAGGGCCGCCATCCATGCCGGATCGAGCTTGTACTGTTCGCCCTCCGCACGCAGGGTGCGACGAAAACTGAGTGGGAAGCGCAGCGCATAGTGCTGCAGGTCCTCACCGCTGGTGAGGCTGAACACAGCGCGATCGTGCCAGCCGATGTCGGCGGCCATGCGCACCGCTTCGCGACGCTCGTCCGGACTCAGCGCCGGTGCGACGCGCGCCCATTCCATGCGCGCCCATGGCCTGCGACCAATCTGGTGCAGGAGCAGTGCACGCTGCACGCCAGCGATGCTGGCGACGCGCTCCTGTCGCTCGCTGTCACTGGCAAGCTGACGCGGGCATAGGGCGTAGGGCCAACCGAGGCGGTCGGCGGCAAGAAAGCCGTGGTAATCCGATTCAGCCGCGACATCCGCCATCAGCTGTCGGGCTTCCGAGCCAAGGCCCATCAACTCCTCGGTTCGTGCCCGGAAATAGCGCCAGCGAGTTTGCTGCTGCAGTGCATCGGGCATGCCGAGGATTGCGATCCGCGCGGCCCGCCAGTCGGCGCGCGCCATGGCTTCGCGTGCGCGCCACTCGTGCAGGCGGTCGTCGTAGGCGTCCTCAGGCACGCGAGCCAGCTGGGCTGCAGCCTCGGCGGTGTAACTCGCAGCGCTCCACAGCGCGATCGCATAGCGCACCTCGTTGCGGCTGTCCTGAGACAGATTCAGCGGTTCGGCAAGCTGGTCGAGCAGTGCTTCGGCCTGGCCTGCTTCGCGACGCGCCAGACGCAGCAGACCATCGCGTGCCACCTGCTGGGCCAGCGCATCGCTGCCCCAGGCCGCAGCCTTGGCGTCTGGCGCAGTCAGGAAGTCGCTGTAGGCCTCGATCCTGACGCGCTCGGCGTCGGGCAGTGAGCGGGCGAGAAAGCGCGCCAGACTGGCATTGCCGGACTGCAGTGCCAGTTCGATGCGCTGCATGCGCAGTTCGTTGGTGATGCGACCCGACTTGTTCAGTTCCTCGAAGGGCTCGTCGCACAGCGACGGCAGCGACTCCGGGCTGAGCCAGACCCTGGTGACTGCGTCCAGGCTGTCCTCATCGACGCCAAGATCGAGTCGCGCGATCAGCGCGGCGCAACGTATCTCCGGGTCGTCCTCGCCGCCCTGCAGGGCACGAAAACCCGACCAGTCCCGCTGCTTGATGCGGGTCTGCAGCCAGGCCTTGCGCATGGCCGGCGCAAAAACCATGTCGGCGTTCTGCTCGAGGAAGTCGCGCACTTCTTCGACCTTGGCCCTGTCCAGTCGACGTCGAAGTGCGGCATAGTCCAGCCAGGGCTTGAGCACGTGGCCGCGATACTGGCGCTCGATCGATGGCCATGCCGACACGGGTCCTTTCTCGGCCTGCTCCAGTGCCTGGCGCAGGGCGCTGCGGTCGGCGCCCGGTTCGGCTGCCAAGGCTGCACTCACAGCCAGCAGGGAGAAACACAGGGTGGTCGAAAATAGCAGCTTCATGCTCCGGAGTTTAACGGATGGCGGGTGCCTTCCCCGCACCTTGCGGAGTGGCTCCCGTTCATGTTGATCGCGCTGGGCACTTACTTGTTGTTGGGTCTGGTGGCAGGAATCATGGCCGGCCTGCTGGGTATCGGCGGTGGTCTGGTGCTGGTGGTGGCGCTGGTATGGCTGCTGCCATTGCAGGGCGTGCCTCCGGAGTCGGCAATGCATGCAGCGCTCGCGACGTCCCTGGCGAGCATCGTGCTGACCGGGATTTCCTCGGCGCGGGCGCATCACCGGCGCGGCAGCGTACGCTGGACCATTGTGCGCTGGCTGGTTCCCGGCATGCTGGTGGGCGGATTGCTGGGCAGCTTCCTGGCAATGGCACTGCCGGGTGAGGTCTTGCGCTATGGCGTGTCGGTCTACTGCCTGCTGGCTTCGGCACAGTTGTGGTTCGGTGTCGAGCGGCAGCGCCCGGATTCGGCGGGTGATGCGCGTGGTGCCGGTTTGACGCTTGCAGGCACTGGCATCGGCGCGGTCTCGGCCCTGGTCGGCATCGGTGGCGGCAGCATGACGGTGCCGCTGCTGGTGTGGCTGGGCGTAGCGCCGGTGCGCGCGGTGGGAACATCGGCGGCCTGTGGGGTCGCCATCGCGCTGGCCAGCGTCGCGGGCTACGCGACGCTGGGAGCGCCGCACAGCATGCCCGAGCTCAGCGCCGGCTATGTGTATCTGCCGGCGGCGGTGGGTGTCGCCCTGACGTCAGTGCTGTCTGCACCGCTGGGAACCCGGCTGGCGCATGCGATCAGCGCCATGGCCTTGAAGCGGATATTTGCCGTGTTCCTTGCGGCGGTTGGCGTGTCGCTGCTGCTCGTGCGCTTCTGACTGCCCGCAGCGCAGGGCACGCGACGCAAAGCGCGTGCGCGGGAAGTCCAGCCCGGGCGATCTGTCGGTTTGTGAGGTCGCCCGCGACAGTGTTGAATTAATGTGAAAAATACATTAAACATGCGCGGCCCGGAGGCCGGAACGGGGGCGGCGGTCCGGGCATAGATCCGACCGGATCATTCTTGGGAGAAGGAATTCATGCTTACCTGCACCGCCAAGCGGCTGGGTGCCGCGATTCACCTTGCGCTGTTGTGTTCTGTTTTGCCTGCCGTTGCGCAGGCCCAGAGCGAGGAAGCCGCGCGCGAGTTGGACCGGGTCGAGGTCACCGGTACCCGCATCAAGAAAATCGAAATCGAAGGGCAGACGCCGGTCCAGACGATCACCCGCGAGGATATCGACCGCTCTGGTCTGCGTTCGATTGGCGACGTGCTGCAGCAGATTACCGCCTCGGGATCGGCGCTCAACACCCGCTTCAATTCCAGCGGCAATTTCGGATTCCCTCCGGATGGCGGCGGTGTTGGCGCTGGCGCCACGACGGTCGACCTGCGTCATGTTGGCGCCAAGCGCGTCCTGGTGCTGGTCGACGGCATCCGCTGGGTGAATGAAAGTTCGGCCTCGGGCGTCGGCGGCGTGGTCGACCTCAACACCATCCCGCTCTCCATCGTCGAGCGCATCGAAGTGCTGGAAGACGGCGCTTCGTCGATCTACGGTTCGGATGCCATCGGCGGGGTGGTCAATATCATCACCCGGCGTGATTTTGATGGCGCCAGCGTGGCGGTCAGTTATGGCGAGTATGGCAAGGGCGACGGTGAGTTGAGCTCGGGCGAAGTCAGCTTCGGCGGACGCGGCGAACGGCACAGCTTCTTCCTCAGCGCCAGCATCAACGAGCAGAAGGAAGTGGCCGCCATCGACCGCGAACAGTCCAGCCTGCCGGTGCCTGGCACGGGGCTGGCGCTTGGTAGTTCCGCCATTCCGGCCGGCAGGTTCGTCTTCAGCGATCCGGTGACGGGCACGGTCTACAACCTGGTGCCGAATGCCGGCATCGCCAACCCGAGCTTCGACGGTAGCCAGACCGGCTGCGATCGCACCGACGACTTTCATTGTTTCACCTCGGCCGACCGCTTCAACTACGCGGCCTTCAACCTGCTGGTCACCCCGAGCAAGCGCAAGAGCGTGTTTGGCCAAACACGCTTCGAGGTGAACGATTCGGTCTCCTGGTACTTCAAGGCGCTGTACAACAATCGCCGTTCGGTCAATCAGGCGGCTCCCGAGCCCTTCTTCCTGGGCAATCTGGTGCCAACCAATTTCTGGGCAGACAACCTGACCTGGTCGGCCAGCAACCCCTACAACCCCTTTGGTTACGATCTGGTTGGCGGCCAGAACCTGCTGCTGATCGGACGACGTCCGCTGGAGGGCGGAGCGCGTGTGTTCGAGCAGGATGTCGATACCAGCTACTTCGCCACGGGTCTTGAAGGCAGCTTTGAAATTGGCAGTCGCCTGATGCTGTGGGACGTCAACTACATGAGCAGCAACAACAAGGCCGAACAGACCAACTTCGGCAGCTACAACGCACGTCGCCTGGCCTTGGCTCTGGGACCGCTGGCCGCCTGCGAAGCCGATCCGCAGTGCGTGCCGCTCAATCTCGTCGGCGCCGGCAGCATTACACCGGAGATGTTGGCCTACATCCAGCCCGTGGTGCGAGATCGCAGTGAGAACACCCTCAGCCAGTTCAGCGTCAACCTTACCGGCGACCTGTTTGATTTGCCGGCCGGCGCCCTGGCTTTTGCCACCGGTTATGAGCACCGCGAGTACGAAGGCAGCTATCGGCCTGATGACCTGACCGTCTCTGGCGAATACAACGGCGTCGCCTCGCTGCCAACCTCGGGCGAGTACGAGGTCGACGAGCTTTACCTGGAAGCCAACGTGCCGCTGCTGGCGGATCGCACTTTCGCGCGGCGCCTCGATCTGAGCCTGGCCGGACGCTACTCCGACTACTCGACCTTCGGCGGCGAATCGACCGGCAAGCTCGGCCTGCGCTGGCAGGTCAATGACGAGTTCCTGCTGCGCAGCACCTGGGCCGAGGGCTTTCGCGCACCGACCATCGGCGAGCTGTTTGGTTCGGCCAGCGGCTTTGATGCGGTGCTCAGCGATCCCTGCTCGGCACCGGTTGCTGCGGGCCTGCAGGCGAACTGCACGGCCTTGGGTGTGCCGACCAGCTACGTTCAGCCGAATCCACAGATTTCGGTGCTGACTGGCGGCAATCCGTTGCTCGAAGCCGAGACCGCCGACAGCAACACGGCGGGCTTCGTCTGGAGTCCCGGATTCGCCGCAGATTCAAGCTGGTCCGAGCAGTTCGACATCGAGGTCACGTGGTACCGCCACTCGATCGAGGGTGCGGTGCAGGCGCTCGATGCCCAGACCCAGATGGACCTCTGCGCACAAACCCTGTTGCCGATCTACTGCGACGGCATCGTGCGCAATTCAACTGGCGCGATCCAGACCTTCAGCAACTTCCTGACCAACTTCGGGCGCATTGAAACCTCCGGTTACGACGTACATCTGTTCTGGACGCTTCCGGAAACCGATCTCGGCCGTTACCGTGTTTCCTGGCGCAATACCTTCGTCGACAGCTACAAGTCCATCGGCGCCGATGGCTCGCGCCAGCCGCAGGGCGTGGGCATCGAGGTCAATGACAGCGGCATCCACGACTGGAGTTCCAATCTGGCCCTGGATTGGGACTATGGCGACTTCAACAGTCGCTGGACCGTGCGGCATAGCAGCGACCTGAGTGAGAGCTGCGGCGACGCCGTGGATTTCCCGGTGTGCCGGGATCCGGTCAACGGACGCAACCGGCTGGGCTCGACGACCTTCCACGATCTGCAGTTCGGCTGGACCACCGACTGGTTCGGCGAAACCCGACTCACGGCCGGCGTCAACAATGTGTTCCAGAAGGAGCCACCGATCTGCCTGAGCTGCTCGCTGAACGGCTATGACGCCTCCAACTACGACATCCCGGGTGGACGTTTCTTCTTTGTTCGGGCTGAAGTGCGACTGTGATCGGGTAGCGTTTTTCACTTGAATGCAAGCGGATCGCGGCGGGGTGTGCGAAAGCTCATCCCGCCGCGGTTTTGTTTGTGGCCCCTGGCAGCGCCGTATTTCTGCGCAAGCTGCATGCCTTTCAAATCGAGAGGAAAATTGGGACGGGGGAAACTACCCTTCGGACTTCGGTCTGCCGCGCGTGAGTCGGTAGCGGCGGTTGAAGGCTTGCAACCAGCGCTGATCGGTTTGGCGTATGGCGCGGGAGATGCGGCCGACCCGCTGGCACGAGACCAGCAGATACACCGGCTTGCTCATCAGCACATAGGCGTGCAGTGCCACGCCCTCGCTCGTCATGGCTTCGCCCAACCGGTGCTAGTGCTAGTAGAAGCCGCAGTCCTCACTGCCGATGAAGACTGCGGCGCGGTTCACGCCGCGCTGCACGCTATGCAGCGGAACACCGGCAACCTCAAGACGAGCAGCACGCGGCATTGAACCAACCTCGGTTCGACCTGTCTGCCATTGTCCAGCGCGGGGCAGCGGGTGCTTGGGGTTGGCCATCCGCGTTGTCAGCGAGTCTTCAAAGAATTCCCCCCCGTCCCCTTTTTCACCGTCCCCTTTTTCATGGCCGCGCAGAAAGGGCGCTTGGGCAGGAGTGCACTGGTGCGAGTCCACTTCAAATTGACAGTGGTAATGGACACTGGCAACCTCCAGCGGCTCCGTCGCCAGTCGATCGGGGCAACTTTTCAAACAATAGGAAATTTCCGTGCGCGAGCTGAATACGATAGAGTTGGAGATGGTAACGGGTGGTTCCGATTCGCGGAGCGGTGAGGGAGAGGAGCCGGAAAACGACGGGCAAGGAGAAGCTAGCGACCCGCAGGGTGATGCCACCCAGCGCGACGTGGGCTCGATTGGCATCAGTCTTTAGGGCAGTTCGCAGCGAGAGCCCACGCAGCCCGAGAACGGGACGACGGGGCTGCACGCACTGGGACTGCTTCAAGCCCTCACAACCGCCCAAAGCCGCATGCTACTTGGCGATCCGCGGCCCCTCGTGGCCCCGGAGTTAGCGAAGTAGCGCTCGCGGCTTTGGGCGGGTTTTACAATTGGGATCAAGACCACAAAACACCATTGGGGGTCAAGTCTTGCTTTAGCACAGTGGCGTCGTCCTCGGATTAAGTATCAGTCAACGCGCGACGCGCAATGGACGAGCCGTTTGTGCGGGTGGTTGCTGCCTACAAGGGCTCGCTGCCGGCCTCGGCCGCGGCGGTTGCCGCACCCTGGCAAAACCGCGATGATCCGCGCGGAGGGCCCATGCAACCATGAGCGGCGAGCGTCCGACCCAATCCGATCCGCCGAGGCAGCATGCCGCCCCCACCGCGGCGGCTGACAGCGCCTTGCCGGGAGTTACCGTTGTGACAACGCCGGCGTCGGCCGACCTTTCGGTGCGCGCCGCGAGCGCTGTCACCGATGGCCTGCCAGCCGCCGCAAATCTGGCCCTGCTGGGCAGCAGCATCGGGCCCTATCGGATCCAGGCGGAACTCGGTGCCGGCGGTATGGGCGCGGTGTACTTGGCCGAGCAGTTCGAGCCGCTGCGCCGGCAGGTGGCGCTGAAGGTCATCAAGGCCGGCATGGACAGCGCCGACGTGATTGCGCGATTCCAGTCCGAGCGCGAAATGCTCGCGCTGATGAACCACCCCAACATCGCCCAGGTGCTCGACGTTGGTACCTCGCCCGAGGGTCGTCTGTACTTCGCGATGGAGTACGTACCCGGCGTGCCGGTCAACGAATTCTGCGATCGGCGTGGGCTGGACATCGCGCATCGGCTCGAGATGTTCCTGCAGATCTGCGACGGCGTACAGCATGCCCACCAGAAGGGTGTGATCCATCGCGACCTGAAGCCGTCGAACCTGATGGTCGCCGATTACCAGGGCCGCATGCTGGTCAAGGTGATCGATTTCGGCATCGCCAAAAGCATGGACGCGCGCCGCGATGACACCGGATCAACCCGCATCGGCGTGCCGATCGGGACGCCGGCGTACATGAGTCCCGAGCAGGCCGCCGGTGACCTGGCTGCGATAGACACGCGCACCGATGTCTATTCGCTTGGCGTGATCCTCTACCGATTGATCTCAAACGAACTGCCGATCGCGGGCGACACCATCGCGCGTGCCGGCGACGCCGGGCTGGCCCGAGTGCTGCGCGAGACGCCGATCCAGCCACCTAGCCGCAAGGTGCTGCAGATCGCGCGCGATAGCAGCATCAATCAGGCCGAATGGAAGCGCAGCATGGCCAGCGACGCGCCGGCCCTGTCGCGTCGACTGCGTGGCGATCTGGACTGGATCACGCTCAAGGCCCTGGAGCGCGAACGCGACCAGCGCTATTCCTCGGTTTCGGAATTGGCAGCGGACATCCGCCGCCACCTGCAGGGCGAGGCCGTGTTGGCTGGTCCACCCAGCCGGCGCTATCGGCTACGCAAGTTCGTGGGACGCAACAAGCTGATGGTGGGTGCTGCGGGTGCGGTGTTGCTCTCGCTTATCCTCGGCATCGTCGGCACCACCTGGATGGCAGTCGAGGCCAGCCGGCAGCGGGCACGGGCGGAGGCCGCCATGCTGGAGGCCCAACTGCAACGCGACCAGGTGGCCGAACAGTCGGCGCGGCTGATGGCGACGCGTCGATTCCTGGAAGAGATGATCGCCGCGCCGGATCCCTGGCAGCTGCACGAACACACACCGGAAACCCGCAACGTACGCGTGGTGGATGCGCTGACCGCGGCCGCTGGCAAGCTCGAGCAGACCCTGGCCGACAATCCCGCCTTGCGCGGCGAAATCGCAACCCTGCTCGGGCGCACCCTGCGGCGCCTCGGGCAGCTTGACGCATCGCGGGCGCAGCTCGAGTCCGCAGTGCAGTTGCTGCGGCCGCTGCACGCCGAGAATGCCCTGCCGCGCGTCGATGCGGAAGTCCAGCTCGCCATCAGCCTTGGCATGCAGGGCGAGTTCGAAGCCGCTGACCGCATGATGCGTGCGCTCCTGCCCCTGGTGGACGCAAGCCCTGAGCTGCCCGATGACCTGAAGGTGGAGGCGCGCCACACCGCCGTAGAGGCGGCCAGCAGCGTCGGCGATGTCGAGCGTGCCGAACGCCTGGCACGCGATGCGTTGCTGCGGCTGCAGGCATTGCCGGGACGGGAGTCGGAGGTCAGCAATGCACAGGCGGCACTGGCCGGCATCCTCGGCGAGCGCGGCCAGTGGCAGGAAGCCGAGGGCCTGATCACCGAGGCCTATACCAATGAGCAGCTGCGTCTCGGCAACGCCCACCCCGTGGTATTGCAGCTGCTGACCCTGCGCGCCAATCTGGCCTACCGACGCGGCGAGTACGGCGCCGCGGAAGCGCGCTACCAGGAAGCCGCGACGCTCGCCGAACAGGCCCTTGGCGAACGTCACCACGAGACCCTGCGCATCAAGGCGCATGCCTTGCTGGCGCTGGCCGACAGTGGCGCGCACGAGCAGGCCATCGCCGGTTTTCGCGAGCAGATTCCGCTCCGCGCTGAAGTCATCGGTGCCGACCATCCCGATCTGCTCACCATGCGCTCGAACTATGCCAACGTCCTGCTTGCAGCGGGAGACGAAGCAGCCGCAGAGGCCGAGATCGAGCAGGTGTTCCGGCGGCGGCGCGCCACGCTGGGCGACACCCATCCCGAAACCCTGAGCGCGATCAATCTGCTGGGTGTGATCGCCCGTCAGCGCAAGGACTCGGCCCGTGCCGAGGTGCTGTTCCGGCAGGCTTCCGAGATGTATCTGAAAGCGCGCGGGCCGCTGCACCCGGAAACCGTCATGAGCCAGGCCAATCATCTGGCCGCGGTGCGCGACCTGAACCGCATCAACGAGGCGCTCGCGGGGTTCATCGAACTGCATGCGCGGGCCGAGCAGGTGTATCCCGCCGATCACTGGTTCCTGGCGGTGATTCGCGGTCATCTTGGATTGTCCTATCAGGCTGCGCACCGCTATGCCGAAGCCGAACCGCTGCTGCTGCAGAGCCATCGCATGATGCAAGGACAGTTTGGCGACGACGATGGGCGCACGCGTCTGTTCCGAGAGCGCCTGGCTACACTTTATGGCGAGTGGGGCAAGCCGGCCGAGGCGGCAAAGTTCAGCAAGTAGATGGACGCGCTCCGGAGCCGACGAGCTTGCCGTGCAGAAAGCGACGCGCGGAATGTTTTAGTGCTTCGTCTGCACGGCATGCGTGCCACGCGCCGTGCACTCCCTCGTGCTGATGAATCAGGCCAAGGCAGGCAAGCGACACGCTTGCCCTACAGGGGGAAGCGAAGGGCGAATCGGCTCAGGCTGCATCTGTAGGGCACGCGTGTCGCGTGCCGTGCCGAGCGGTCAAATGGTGCTGAGGCGCACGAGCGCGCCGGATTCGGGACTTGCACACCTCACTCAGGACAGATCGCCAACTGCCTCGGTTCGGCCTCCACGCCGTCACTGAAGATCGTCGGGTTGTAGCAGGCCGGGCCGCCGACAAACCGGATCGCGTCAGTCTCCGGCCGGTAGCTGCCAAAGCCGCCCGCGCTCAGGTCGAGTTGCCAGCTGTCATTACCGATGCGGACCGCCTGCGCAGAGAAATCGTGCCAGCCAAGCGTGTCCGGATCGCCAACCTGTAGCGGCGCAAAGACACGGAAGGTCCACAGGCGCGGATCGAACTCGGCGCCGTGGTAGCGGATGCGCACATCGGCCTGGCTGCAGCCGAGCACTTCGAACACGCTGTTGCCGAAGGGATGCGCATACAGGTCGGCACTGCCGGCGACCGGGTCAAGCCCCAGTGTCGTCGGCTCGACCCGCTGCACATCCACGGTCTGCACATCGCCGGCGCTGCAGTCTGCGCTGCCGCTGCCGCCGACCACATCGGTAGTGATGGAAATCGACGACGCAGAGCCCTCCGGTCGCCGCAAGCTGACGCCGATCGAGCCGACATCACGCTGCCTGGAATCGCGCTGCAGATCGCCATTGCCGTCGCCCGGAACCTCCAGGCCACCTGGCACTATCGGTGCCTGATCCTCGATCTCATCGGGAATACCGTCGTTGTCGGTGTCGGTCAGGCGGCGGATGCTGACAACGCCGGCGTCGGTTCCGGCGTGCAGCAGATTGGAATCGAATGGATCGACCACGATCGAGTGCGTCGATTCCGCCGGCAGACCGACACTGATCGACAGCCAGATGACGGATTGCGTGCCGCTATCCCAAATGCCGCGATAGACCGCGCCGGGGTTGGCCTCGTAACCACCGGCCGCGGCGTAGAGGACGTTCGGGTCCTGTGGATCGAAGGCCAGGGCGCGCAATTCGACGCTGCCATTCATGCCCTCATCATGACGCAGCCAGGTGACGCCGCCGTCGGCGCTGCGAAACACCGTCGAATAGCCGGTCGAACGCAGGTCGGTCAACGCGGCCCACAGAATGTTCGGGTCGCTCGGGTCGATCAGCAAGGCCGTCACGTCGAGCTGGGTGTTGCTGAAGCCGTCCTTGTTTGGCAGGCCATTGCTGTCCAGATGCGTCCAGCTGGCACCTCCGTCGCTGCTGTGGAAGATCCCACTGTCGAAATCTTGCGGATTGATGCCGTCGCCGCTGTCGAAGTCGTCGTAGATTGCCTGGGTGCCGAGCCACAGGCGGTTGCTGTCATTCGGATCAATGATCAGCGCGCTGGGTGTGATGCGCTGGGAAATCTCGGCCGTGCTGAAGCTGGGCGGCAGCCCGCTGGCGTCGCCGTCGAGCGCGACCCAGGTGACCCCCAGGTCCGCGCTGCGCACCAGCCGGTAGACGTAGTCGAAGCTGGTCGCAGGCCCGCCGTCTGCCGGCAGCGGAAAGCCCTCGGCCAGCGCGTAAAGGGTGCGCAGTCCGCCGCTGCTGCACGGCCCGTTCGCCGGTGGCGAGACGCAGGAGCGGGGATCAAACACCAGGTCGCGAATCAGCCCGATGTAGGCATGGTCGGTGGCATCCAGCGGCAGGTCGCCGTCCAGGGTGGTCCACGTGGCGCCGTTGTCGGTACTGCGCAGCAATCCCGCGCCCGCATACGAACCGTCTATGCTCGAACTGGCACCGCCGGCCACCATGATGGTGTCGTCAATGGTGCCATCCAGGCTGCTCGGATCGATGCGCAGCACCTGCAGTTCGACCGCGCGCAGACCTGTGTTGAAGGGTGCCCACGACAGGCCCTGGTCGAGGCTGCGGTAAAGGCCTGGCGAACTGGTCGCGAAACCGCTGTGGCCGGCCAGCAGCTGCGCACTGCCATCGACCGCCGTGAGTGAGGGGTGGGAATGCACCGCCAAGGCGCGTACGCCTGCACCTGCGGGATGATTGCTCGCCGCCAACCAGGACGGCGCGGCATCGGCACGCAGGAACAGGCCTGCACCGTCGGTTGTTGCCACCAAGAAGGTTCCGGGCGCCGGATAACCCGGCTGCGGAACCAGGCGCCAAACGGCCGCAGGCAAAGCCGCCGCACCCGGGATCGAGAGGTAGGACGGGTTCGGGGTCAAGCCCTCGCTGAACGGCAGTACGCTCGGCGTAGGATCGGGGGCAAACCAGACGAATGCGCCGTCCGAACGGGCCAAATAGGCCTTGAGCGGATCGCTTGGATGCGCGGTGATCCGCTCGGAGGGGCCGTGTGGTCCGGTCCAGATGGCGCCGCCATCGGCGCTGTGAAAGACCTGGTAATTGATCACGGCAAACAGCGATCCGCTGTTGCCCGTGCCGGGAATGAAACTCATATCCTGGACATCCGGCTGATAGCCGAAGGTGCTGAACAGGTTGAGGTTGGGTGTGAAGCTGGCGCCACCATCGTCGCTGCGAAACAGGGATGCCTGGTCAACTGCACCAGTGCCATACACGCCAACATAAACAACATTGGCATCGAGCGGATCTACGGTAATGGTGGCAATGCTCGCGTCGGCCGGCAGTCCGGTACCCAGGCGCTGAAAACTCAGGCCGCCATCGCTGCTTTTGAACAACTGCGGCTGGCCGGTCGGGGTCTGCGAAACGCCCCCGATGAACAGCGAATCGGTCGTTCCGGCCACATCACTGATCACGCCGAACAGGAACTCCTCGGGCAGGTCATCGGCCAGGATCCGCCAACTGCCGCCGCCATTGTCGGTGCGGTAAAGACGCAGGGACGAATCGAAGGTGTACAGCGTTGCAGGCGCTTCGCGGTCCAGCACCAGCGGCAGGGGATACACGCTGCTGGCGACGATTCCGTCGCTCGCCCGCGTCCAGCTGACGCCTCCATCCTGGGTCCTGAATACCGCGCCGCGCGTCGTCGCGTAGGCAATCTGTGCGTCGCTGGGGTGATAGGCCAATTCGAACACGCTTCCGCCTAGCGGGCCGGAGCTGGTCCAGACGGAGTCACCCGAAGCGGCCAGTGCTGGCAGCAATCCCAGCAGGGCGCAAACCCCCAACCGAAAGGTTTTCAAGACGTGGACCCCGCTGCAGAGTGATCTTCAAGTGTATTCCCGTCTGGGCCGGTGTGGTGGACTTCGCCAAGGTCCGCTGGAGTCGCACGCGAACGCGCAGGTGATTGCTGGGCTGAGTTGCTCCAACGGCACGAATGAACCCGGCCGGCGCGGCAGCGCGTTTCGAGGCGCCGGGCAAGCCGTTGTGACAATTCGCGCGGGATACAGCTTGCTTGAGGCGCGTTGCGCCTGCGGGGTGATCGCCGCCCCGCCTCACCCCGGATGCGGCAAGAGCCCGAGCGGCATGGTCAGATCAAGTGCTACGGCCAGATGATCCGAGCGCGCCATGGGCAGTACGCGGGGCGCTTCGGCCATCAAATCCTGGCTGACAAGAATATGGTCGAGGGCGCGCTTCGGGGCCCAACTTGGAAAGGTCGGAAAAACCGCACTCGGCGGCGCCAGGGTCGTGTGGCGGAACAGGTGCTGCATTTCGGCGGTATCTGGAGCGCAATTGAAATCGCCCATCAGCACCGCGTTTTTCTCGTCGCCCATCAGTTCCGCAATAAAGGCCAGCTGCGCCTGGCGCGAACGCTGTCCGAGCGAAAGGTGCGCGACCGCCACCGCCAGGGCATTCGGGCCGCTGCCATAGCGGGCCAGCAACAATCCCCGCCCGCCCAACCGGCCGGGCAGCGGATGGTCTTCCACCGCGGACGGCTGGAAGCGGCTGAGCAACCCGTTGGCACTGCAGGCGATGCTGCCCATGCGACGGTTCGGCTGGTGGCTCCACCAGGGAAAGCCGGCGCGCTCAGCCAGATAATGGGTCTGGTTGAGAAAGCCCGAGCGCAGGCTGCCTGGATCGGATTCCTGCAGTCCGACAATGTCGTAGCTACTGGTCAGGCTGGCAATCGAATCCAGGCTGCCGCGCTTGCCGGTTGGCAGGAGATGCGACCAGGCGCGGGTGGCGTACTCGCGATAACGGCTGGTGCTGTTGCCGGCCTGGATATTGCAGCTCAGCAGGGTGAGGCGGCGATCGGTCATGGACGAATCATGGGGCCAGAGCCGTCGCCAGCCAATCCATTCCTGTGGCCTGGTTCAGCTTGACTTTGGTGCGGTACGTTCCTTGGTTACCAGGAAATCCACGATTCTCAGCATCCCGGCAGCGCCACTGCCGGCCGGCATGGCTACGCGGTACTTGCCGTTGACGATCATGCTGGGCGTGCCTTCGACCCCGTAGCGCGGCATCTGCTGCTTGAGCCGGTTGATGCGGGTGTTGACCGCAAAACTGTGCATCGCGCGCTCGAAGTTTTGCCGGGTCACGCCGAATTCGCTGTAGAAGTCGGCAAGGTCGGCCGCATCGCGAAACTCGCGTCGTTCGGTGTGGATCGCCTCGAACAGGGCCGCGTGCGCGCGATCATTCAGGCCCAGGCTTTCGGCCGCAAAGTAAGCCCGCGCGTAGGTGTCGGCAACGCCGCCGAAGCCAAGCGGTGCGTAGCTGAAGTCCACATCGTCCGGCAGGCTTGCTTTCCAGTTGTCGACGAAAGGCTGCAGGGTGGAGCAGTGAATGCAGCCGTAGGAAAACACCTCGATGACTTCGATCTTGCCGCTGTTGGCAGTGGGTACCGGCGGGTCAAGCAACTGATAGTCACGCCCCGCGGCAAACGCTTCTGGCACGCCTTGCGCGGCGGCGCCGAGCGCGGCGAAACCCAGTAGCAGTGCGGAAAGCGTGCGAATCACCATGGGATGCGGTTCCAGAGCCGGGCGCGCAGGGCGCGAACCAGGCTTTGACCGCAGGGCAGGCGCTTAGTTTCCGCGGCGCTGCTGGCGAACCATCTCCACGACGTGATCAAGCGTGGCGATCGTGCCTTCGAGTCCACCTTCCGGACCGCCGACGATGCGATAGCGACCATCGACGATGACTGAAGGTGTGCCCTGCACCCCCCATTTCGGCACGATCTCCTGCGCCTTCGCCAGTTTGGCGGTTACCGGGAAACTCTCCAGCGTGGCCTCCAGTGCAGGCCGGTCGACGCCCAGTTCGGCGTAGTACGCAATCACATCGGCCAGGCTGCGGAACTGCCGGTGGTCGACGTGGAAGGCGTCGAACGTGGCCTGGTGCGTCTTGTCCAGCACACCCATGCTTTCCGCGGCAAAGAACAACCGGCCAAAGGCCTCGCCCGATCCGCCAAAGGCCATCGGCACCTGCACCGGCAGCACATCATCGGCCTGACTCGCCTTCCACTTCACGAACATGGGCTCGAAGTTGGCGCAGTGCGGGCAGGAATAGGCAAATACCTCGACCACTTCAATGCGGGTCGCGTCATCGGTGAAGCGCGCCGGCTCGGCAATGGTGACGTAATCGCGACCTTCCTGGCGCTCGACAGCAGGCTTTGCAGCCTCCTCGGGCGCTTCGGTCTGGGCGCTGCAGGCGCCGATGGGCAGGAGCAGCAGAACGGCAAGCAGACGGGTCAGCATGAATGGAAACTCCAGATTGTGAGAGCCGGCTGCACAGGGTGCGCCCGGCCACATGACTCGTTCGTGATCCTTGGGCGTGCGGCGCCCGCCTCAGCGCGCCTCGGCGGTGCGGGGCGCGGCGTGCAGACCTTCGATATAGGTCGCGAGCGAATCGATTTCCTCATCGCTCAGGCGCTGCGCCACGCCGGACATGATCACGTTGGCATTGTCATCCTTGCCGTGCACCTCGCCACTGCGGAAGCGGCGCAACATGTCGGCCGAATACTGTGCGTGCTGCCCGGCCAGGGACGGATAGCTCGGGCCAGGCAGGCCACGGCCGGCCGGACCGTGACAGGCCGTGCAGGCCGGGATACCGCGCGCCGCATCGCCGCCGCGATACAGCGTCTGGCCGATTTCGAAAAATGGCTTGCCCTGGTTCGGGCTGAGCGGGTTGTCGATCGCCGTTTCATCGGCCACGCCGGGGACGGTCGCCTGGCTGGCGTAGTGGGCTCCCAGATCGCGCATGTCCTGCGCGCTCAGCGTGGCGGCGAAGCCCAGCATGATGGCGTTGTTGCGCTCGCCACTCTTGAACAGGGCGAGCTGGCGCGCGGTATAGCCCTCGTGCTGGCCGGCCAGTTTGGGGTACTGCGGGTCTGCCGAATTGCCGTCCATGCCATGACAGGCGGCGCAGACGGCGGCCTTGCCAGCGCCCGCCGTGGCGTCGCCAGGGACTGCCGCGGCAAAGGGATCGGTGAGGTCGGAGAGCGCAGCGGGAGCCGGATCAGGCACGGCAATCACCTCGGCTGCCGGCTCCTGAGCAAAGGCCGATGCCATCATCAGCAGGGCCGAAACGGCCACGAAGGGGCGGAAACTCATACACTGGACTCCGGAAACGCGAATTCGAGGGCTCGCAGGTGTCGCCAAACTCAGGCGGCCGCGCGGGCGGCGCGAGGAACGCGCAACGATACCCGTCCAACCTGTCTTTGGTCAATGAAATCAGCCGCTTCCGCCCCCAATCCGCTGCGCGCCACGCACTTCATCAAGACGGTGCCGAGCCTGGTCCACCTGCCGCCTGAAGGCGCCCGGGAAGTCGCCATGGCGGGCCGCTCGAATGCCGGAAAGTCCAGCGCAATCAACGCGATCTGCGATCAGGGCAAGCTGGCGCGCACGTCACGAACGCCGGGTCGCACCCAGGCCCTGAACTACTTCGAAGTGCTGCCGGAACGCTTCCTCGTCGACCTGCCGGGTTATGGCTACGCCAAGGTGCCGCCTGACATGAAGGCCCACTGGCAAACCTTCATCAACAACTACTTTCGTCAGCGCAACTCCTTGGTCGGCCTGATCGTGGTGATGGACATCCGCCATCCGCTGCGTGACTACGACCGGCAGATGTTCGACTACGCCGCTGCGCGCCAGCTGCCTGCGCACGGCCTGCTCACCAAGGCCGACAAGCTGGGCCGCGGTCAGCAGGGCAATGCCTTGCAGGAAACCCGCCGCGAATTGAAAAAGGTCTATGGCGACAGCATCGGCGCGCAGCTGTTCTCGGCCGAGACCCAGCTGGGTGTCGACGAGGTACGCGGGATTCTGGCCCGCTGGCTGGAGCTGGAAGGTGCGCAGGCGGCGCCGAAGGAGCCGTTGTAAGCGAGGCTTTCCCTTCTCCCCATGGGAGAAGGAGCCCGTAGGGCGGGTCTTGACCCGCCGAACCATGCACCGCGAAGGTTCATTTGGCGGGTCGAGGCCTGACCCGCCGAACCATGCACCGCGAAGGTTCATTTGGCGGGTCGAGACCCGCCCTACATCCAACCACCGTGCAGCGTCGTTTGGCCTTCCCCTTCTCTTCTCCCGGTGGGAGAAGGTGCCCGCAGGGCGGATGAGGGTCCGAGTACGCCGTGCCAGAGGCACCGAGACGAATGCGGGGCTTGGACCTTCACTTCGCCGATCTCCCACGGGAAGAGGGCTTTGAGGATCGCGATCCGCTATAGCGTGCGCCGTGGCGGCCGTGCCTACCGCTGGCCGATCCAAGTCAAACAGGAGCTAGACCGCCGCGGTTGATCGCCGCCGTTGAGATGGCGTCCATCTGCCATGGCAGAATCGACAGCCCTGTTGTGCGAACCCTGACATGATTGAACTGGTTGGATTCGATGCCGACGATACCCTCTGGCACAGCGAGGGGTATTTTCAGCAGGCACATGTCGAGTTCGAACGCATCATCGGCGGCTACATCGATCTGGCCGATGCGCGCCTGCACGATCGCCTGCTGGAAACCGAGCAGCGCAACATCCGGCTGTTCGGCTATGGGGCCAAGGGCATGACCCTTTCGATGGTGGAAACCGCCATCACGCTGACCGAGGCACGTATCAGCGCCAGCGATATCCATCGTCTGATCGAACTGGGCAAGGCGATCCTGCAGCATCCGGTCGAGCTGATCGACGGAATGCGCGAAGCGGTCGAGGCCGTCGCGGCGCGCTGGCCGGTGGTGATGATCACCAAGGGTGACCTGTTCCATCAGGAGTCCAAAGTCGCTCGCAGCGGCCTGGCCGATCTGTTCGGGCGCATCGAGATCGTCTCGGAGAAGGATGCCGCAACCTATGCCCGTGTGCTGCGCGAGTTCGGCCTGCCGGCCGAGCGTTTCGCGATGGTCGGCAACTCGCTGCGTTCCGACATAGCGCCGGTGCTGGCAGCGGGCGGTTTCGGTGTGCATGTGCCTTATCACGTGACCTGGGCGCACGAACTGCAGGCCGAGGTCGATGCCGCACATCCGCGCATGGTCCAGGTGCAGTCAGCCAGCGAGATTCCTGCCGCGCTGGCGCGGCTGGCGGAGCGGCATGCCGTGGCGGTACGGATTCCTGTTTCCTGAATCGCCACGATTCTTTGGCCGACAGGCGCAATGATCGGCGCCGTAGTGCAGATCGTTCGAAGCCCTAACCAGATGCAGAGCATCAACGCGGAAGACGCGGAAGACGCGGAGGACGCGGAGGACGCGGAGGAGCGCAGGCTGGAATGGCTCCTCTTCGTTGTCGGTCGGCGCTGATCGGGGCCCGCATGTAGCGCCATTCACTACCGTTCGCGATGAACCTCCTGTCCGCTTTCCAACGACCCTGCATACAGGTCGCGCGTCGGATCCGCGCCGACGAAGCTGATCGCTTGGTCCGGCAGTTCGGCGGCGCTTGATCCGACCTACGAGCCACGAGCAAGCCAGCGTAGGTCGGCTCAAGCCGCGCAGCGGTGGAGCCGACATCGAGATGCTCTGGCGCGCGATGCCCAGCGAAGTTGAATGGCGCATCGCGCACGCGCTTTGGCAATCGCCTTCCTCCTTGACAGCTTAGGAGAGTCCGCTATGCTTCTCACCTAATCCGATTAGGTGAGTCATGAGCAACGCTACCCTGCTACCCGGAACGCTGGACCTGCTGGTGCTGAAGGCGGTATCGCTCGGTACCGAACATGGCTACGGCATCCTGTTGCGCATCCAGCGCGCCTCCGGCGGCGTGCTGGCAATCGAACAGGGCGCGCTGTATCCGGCCCTGTTCCGGCTCGAGAGCCAGGGCCTGATCGCGGCCGAGTGGGGCGTGTCGGATAACAACCGCCGGGCCAAGTTCTACACCCTGTCGCGCACCGGCAAGGCGCGACTGGCCAAGGACCTGGGCGACTGGAATCGGCTGGTCGAGGCGATGGGCGCGGTACTGGGCGCCACCCGCGCGGATCTGCTGGCATGAGCGCGCGCCTGAAACTGCTTTGGCGTGCCCTGGTCCGGCGACGCGACTTCGAACGCGAACTGGACGAGGAACTGGCCTTTCATCTGGAGGCCCGCAGCGCAGATCTGCTAAGACAAGGCATGAGCCCGGAGGCTGCGCGTCGTCAGGCCCGCATCGAGCTTGGCCAAAGCCAGATCCATCGCGACGACTGCCGCCGCGCGCGTGGCCTGGTCTGGTTCGATATCTTCGCGGGCGACCTGCGCTACGCCACGCGCGGCCTGCTGCGCAATCCAGGTTTCAGCCTCACTGCCTTGCTGGTGCTGGGCACTGCGGTGGCGGCCAACGCCCTGCTGTTCGCACTGTTCAATGCCTACGGCCTGCGCGCGCCACCGATTGCCGATACCGCAAACTGGGTAACCCTGGAAGCCCGCGACATCCGCGAAGCCAGCCTCGGGCTTTGGACAGTCGACGAGGCCGAGCAGTTGATCCAGCAGCCGCCTGCCGGGCTGCGCGGACTTTACAGCCTGCGCGAAGTGCGTCTACCGGTGAGCGCGGAGGTGACGCGGCCGGTGAGCGCCGAGGCGATCTCACCCAACTACTTCAACCTGCTCGGCATCGTGCCCGCGCGCGGTCGGTTTTTCTCCGCCCCGCAGGCCGACAACGAACTCGGCAGCGTGGTGCTGAGCGATCTGGGCTGGCGCCGGCTGCTGGATGCCGATCCGGATGCAATCGGCCGCGAGCTGGAAATCGCCGCCCGCCGCTTTACCGTGATCGGCATCGCGCCGCCCGAATTCACCGGCACCACGCCGCTCAATGCACTTTTCTGGCTGCTTGAGACGGACTATCAGCGCCTGCGGCCAGACGAATCGGATTCCCTCCTGCGGGTCGAGCTGAGTGGCTTCCTTGCGCCCGGTACCAGCGCCGCGGCCGCGTCCGCCGCACTGCTGGTGCGCACTCAGGACATCAATCGCCAGCGGGACGAGGATCTGCAAGTCGCCAGTGTGCTGATGGAGGCGCGCAGCGGCTATCTGCGTGCCGCGGATATGCGTGATCTGCTGCATGCCAGCCTGCCGATCGGCGTCGCGTTTGCCTTGCTGATGCTGGTGGCCGCCGCCAATCTCGCCAACCTGGTGCTGGCACGCTTCGCGGCGCGACAGCGTGAGCTCGCGGTGCGGGTATCGGTGGGTGCACCGCGGCATCGCCTGCTGACCCAGCTGATGACCGAGTGCCTGCTGCTGGCCGCGCTCGCGGCCATCTTCGGTCTGGCTTTCGCCCGCTTGTTGGTCTGGCCACTGCAGGCCGCCCTGTTCGCCTTCATGGGCGAATTCGGCATCGACCTGGTCGAGATCAACATCGACGCGCAGGTGATCGCCTATGGGTTCGCGCTCTCGATAGTGGCCGCCTTGGTGTTCGGTGGCGCGCCGGCTCTGTTGGCCACGGCGCCCTGGCGCGGCGGTGCCGCACAGCCCGACATGGCTGCCTTGCAACGCGGCGCCAGCAGCTCGCGCCTGCGCGCTGTCCTGATGGTGGCGCAGCTCGCGATCAGCGTGGTGATGCTGGTGTTGGCGAGCCTGATTGCCGGTAACGCCCGCCAGGTCGAGCGTACCGAACTGGGTTTCGATCCGGCGCGCACGGTTGGGGTGCATCCGGATCAGATCACGCCCGGCCTTTACGCGGCGCTGCGTGACCTGCCGCAGGTCGAACGCGTGACCCTGGCGTCACGCGCGCCCCTGATGGGCACGCCCAGCCGCGCCACCGCGCTGGTCGACGGACGCAGCGAACCGGTCTTCGTGCGCGCCGTCGATGCGGCCTATCTGGACGTGTTCGGCCTGCAGCTGTTGCACGGCCGCGGGCTGAATCGCGCCGATGAAAGCGGCGCAGCCGTTGCGGTGATCAGCCGGCGTACCGCCGAGCGACTCTGGCCGGGAGCCAATGCGGTCGGCCGGGTGCTTGAGCTGCCGCCGCAGGATGCGCTGGGAGCGATTCCCGATGGGCGCGTCGAAGTTGTCGGCGTGGTCGAAGATGTGGTCAGCACCTGGTTCGTCAGCGGCCTGGATTCGAGTGCGGTTTACCTTCCCAGCGCACTTGGTTCGCCTGCCATGCGCAGCCTGATCCTGAAAACGCGCGACTCCAGTCCCGCCACCCTCGAGGCAATCACCCGGGCCTGCGTGCGTGCGGTCCCTGAGCAGAACTGCGAACTGATGCCGATGCTGAGCGCGGTCAAGATCCAGCGGCTGCCCTTCCTGATCGCCTCGCGGGTGGCGGCGTCACTCGGCTGGATCGCGCTGGCCATCAGCTGCATCGGGCTGTACGGCCTGGTCAGTTACCTGGTGGTGCAAAAGCGCCGCGAGATCGGTGTGCGTCTGGCGCTCGGTGCGCAGGCTGCGCGCGTGACCCGCGAAATGCTCTCCGGCGCGTCGCGCCAGATCGCGCTCGGGTTACTGATCGGACTGCCGCTCGCCTTCGCCCTGTCGCGTCTGGCCGCCAGCTACATCAGTGCACTGCGCAGTTTCGATCTGGTGTCATTCGTGCTGGTGCCGCTGGGCCTGGCCCTGCTGTCGCTGGGCGCCGCCTGGCTACCGGCACGCCGCAGCGCCAGGGTGCCGCCGACGATTGCCCTGCGCGAGGAATAGTGCAGCCGCAAAGGTAGCGGCCATTACGCCTGCACGCAGGATTCGATCAAGCTCAGGCGCTGGCTTGTGCAATCGATCTGCAGCAGGCCACCGATCGGCAATACGCACATCGGGTCGCTATGGCCGAAATCCATGCGGCTGATCACCGGCAGCTGGCTCAGGCCTTCCTCCTCGCGCACCACCCGCAGGATTGCCTCTTCGTAGGCAGCGAACTTGGATGCCGGCAGGCCACCACCGGGTCGTCCGAACAGCAATCCGCCGAGGCGCTGCAGTACCCCCATCGCGGCGTAGCTGCGCAGTGCGCGTGCCACGGTCGATGGGGGCGGCGCCTCTTCGGAGGTTTCAAGAAACAGGATCGCGCCGTCCCACTCGCTCGGCGAAGGCCATAGCGAGGTGCCGCGCAGGAACTCGACCACTTCCAGGCAGCCGCCGATCAGGTGGCCCTGCACAACGCCGTGGCCCTGCAGCCAACGCCAGGGCTCGGCGGGCTGCAACGGGCGCGGGCGCTGTTGCGGTGCGCCCCAGTCCTGGCGGGCCGAGGTCCAGCCGCCGTTGCTGGGCTGAAGTTCGCCGGGTGCCTCGGTCTCGAACAGCAGACGCTGCACGGCCTGCATGCTGTAGCCGAAGGGTCCGCCACTCTCGGCAAAGCCCGCCATCACGGCCGGCCCGTAGAAACTGATCACGCCAGCCCTGCGCAGCAGCCAGTGCGTCACCGTGCTATCGGAGTAGCCAAGAAAAATCTTCGGATGCGCGCGCAGCACCGCGGGATCGACGTGGCGTGCCAGGCGGATCGAATCTTCGCCGCCGATGCTGCTGATCACGGCGCGGATCGAGTCGTCAGCGAAGGCCTGCATCAGGTCGGCGGCGCGCGCCTCGGGATGACGCTGCAGCCACTCGGGTTCGCGCAGGGTGTGTGGCATTTCAACCGGCTGCAGTCCGAACCGATCAACCAGTACCTGGCGCCCCATGGCATAGCGTGCCGGAAAGGCCGACGGGCCACCCCAGGAAAGTGACACGATGGCGACTCGATCGCCGCGATGCAGGCACTGGGGTTTGATCATGGCCCAGCTTATCGCACTGGTTCGGGAGGTCGAACCAGGCTGCACGCATTGCCCGGTTGCCGTAACGGCTCCGCACTACGTCACCGAGCGGCGCACGATACGTGCAGGCGCACCTGCCAGCACGTGTGGGCGCTCACGGGACGCGGATGAGTACCTCATCCATCTGCAGGGGATCACGCTGCCCGTTGCCACCGCCGAAGGCGTGGCTGCCGGCTTCAGGCAGCAGATCGCGGTAGCGCCCGTCGTAATCCCAGGTGCTGACCAGGATGCGTGCACCGGAAAGCGAACCCGGCGTGCCGATCGCGGAAGCGGGCAGGGTGAAGCTGATCCGCCCGGCCGCGGGGTCCACCGTGATATGCGCCGCCGCAGACAGCGCTGATCCCTCGTGGGCGGTGCTGGCGTCCTGCGCCGCAAACAGGGCGTTGCTCCAGCCGCCGGTGCGCAGCCGGTAGTGCCAGCGCATGCCATCAGGCAGTTCGGTGTTCTGCAGCGGCATGACCCGCGCGCCGTCCTCACGTTCGGGCAGTTCGATAAAGATCGTGAAGGCCACATGATCGAAGCCATTCGGTGGATTCCATCCCGCCGTGACGCTGGCCATGTCCAGCTCGATGCGCAGCGAACCGCCGGCGCCGAACACGCGAGCGCCGCGCAGATCGGCCTGGCGATTTGCTCCCCAGCTCGGATCGCTGGGGTAGACATAGCGACCAGCCGGTCCGCGGTCATCGTCGGCTGGATCGCTTGCCTCGACCAGCAGCTTCCACTCTGGTCGGGATCTGAACAGCAAGGGTGAAGAGACGGCAGGCGGATCCTGTGACCAGGCCACCAGGCGGTGCTCGATTTCCGCATCGGCAAGGCTGGCGGTGTCGATTGATGCACGCCAGTGACCCTCCGCAGCGGGCCTGACGGACTGCGCATTGGCCAGATCACCATTGAGCACCAACAGGAAAGGTGAACCGGACGGAGCCTCTCCCTCCAGCGCGAGTGAGTTCGGCTGGCTGGGCTGCTCGTCGGACTGGCGCAGCGTGATGCTGGCGGTTGCAGGGCCTGCCTCCATTGAATCCGATGCCCTGCTGGCGCGCAGCACCCAGCCCGCTCGCGCCGGCAGCCGCAGGTTGGTGCGGCCGTGCGCGCCGACGATCATCGACTCAGGCTCGGCTGCGATGCTGAAGATCGCATCCAGATGCGTTCCTGCTGTCAGTCCGGTCGCCAGGTTGTCGAGCAGCGTTTCGCTGTCAGCGGTGTTGAACAGCACGAACAGGGAATCGCCCTGGTACTCCATGCGCCAAACCAGGGCGCCGGCTGCCGCGGCATTGGCGTGCAACAGGTTCGGCACGCCGCGCGACAACAGCCGGTGCTCGCGACGCAGGGCGATCACGCGCTGGATGTGTTTGAACAGCGACGCATCGGTGTCGAAGTGGTCGCGGCCACCCGACGCGAATCCGGCGGCAAACATCGCGCGACGCGGCTGGGTGAAGCCCTGTTCGGTGCCGTAGTAGAGCGTCGGAATGCCGGGCAGGGTCATCAGCGCCAGCAGGGCCTGCTTCAGTCCGGCCTCGCTGCCCGCGGCCAGAAAACGGTCCACATCATGATTGTCGACGAAGGTCGGCATGCGGTGCGGATTGGCATGCAGGGTCATGCGGCTGGTGATGCGATGCGCCAGTTCTGCGGTCGGTCGACCGCGCGCGAAGACATCGGCCAGACTGCCGTAGAGTGGAAAGTCGATCATTGAATCGAGCAGCGGCGTGCCGTCAGCGCTGCGCACATAGGTTTCCAGCTTGCGCGCCTTCTCGTCGGCGAAGGCGCGGTCGGTTCCGAAGCCTTCGCCGAAACTGAGAAAGTCCTCGCGGCCGGTGCGGCGCGCGACCTGCTTGATGCCCGGATGCTTGGCGTCTGCGGCGAACAGGAAGTCGCGAAAGTAGTCGGGCGGCACATGAAATGCGGTATCGACGCGGAAGGCATCCACGCCGACCTCGCGGACCCAGTAGCCATAACTTTCGCGCAGCACGCGCCGCACCACGGCGTTCTCGGTGTTGAGGTCATCCAGGTCTGCCAGCGCGAAATCCTGTTCCTGGCGGTGGTTGCTGAAGTCGCGGATGGTCGGCGTCCAGTGGTAGATGCTGGCCTCACGCTGCGCCGGTTCGCGCGGATCATTCAGCGAGAACGGCCATTGGCGCGGCGCGGCGACCGGATGCGAATCAGGATTCAGCGCGTAGTAACGCAGCGGGTCATCGGCATCCCAACCCTCGCGATACGAGAAGAAGTTGCCGGTGTGGTTAACCACCACGTCCTGGATCAGGTACATGTCCCGTTCGTGCAGGGCGGCTGACAGCGCCTTGTAGTCGTCGAGGCTGCCGTAGTGCGCATCGACCCGCATGAAGTGCTCGGCCCAGTAGCCGTGGTAGCCGCCATAGCCCACGTGTCCATCCCACCACTGGTTGGCGACTGGCGGGGTAATCCAGACTGCCGTGGCGCCGAGCGCCTTGATGTAGTCGAGGCGCCGGCTTACGCCGCGCAGGTCGCCGCCGCTGTAGCGGCGCGCATCCGTCGGGTCGAACTCGCCCGCGCCCTGGTCGTTGTTGGATGGATCGCCATCGTCAAAACGGTCGATCATCAGGAAGTAGATGACCTGATCGCGCCAGTCGGGCGAGACGACATGCAGCTGCGAGTCACCCGATGCGGTTGCACTCATCACAGTGGAGCAAATCGCGCAAAGTGCGATCCGCCTAAGTCTGCGCAGCCAGGTCCGAATCCTGTCGGCCCTCCTCTCGACGAATCCACAACGTGCGTCCGTAGTTCTGACGCAGGCGCTTCCTGGAGGGCGGATCTTGATCCGCCGTAGCAAGGCGCTCAAAGCTCGCAACGGCGCTTCAAGATGCGCCCTCCGGTGTGGGCATTCCCGCGACTCCGAAGCCGGTCGGGTACATGTTCGGCCCAGGCACGTGGGTAACCAGGTCGTGGCTTTTAGACGCTGCAAACATGGTGCCGACTATTCCACGTAACACCCTTGCCGGTGACATTCCTGGCCGCCGCATGGCATGAATACGTATGCAGGAAAGCCATTGTCGAATCGCCTGCCCTTACCATCCCTCCAACGTCGCGGACCAAGGGAGTCAGCGTGCGCAGCAGCACCGATGCAACAGCTGTTTGCAGAGGCGCTGGACTCGGGTTCAAGTTCATTCACGGGGAGGGGTTCACGGTGATTCTCAAGCGCAACCTGTTGAGCGTTTCGTTGGCAACGGCGCTGCTGGCGCTGGCATCTGGCGTCAGCGCGCAGACCACCGCGGTCGATGCGGAAGATGAAGCAAGCAAGACCGAAGAAGAGGCGGCGCAACTCGACGCCATTGTCGTGACCGGCATCCGCGCCAGTATCGAAAGCGCGATCGACGCCAAGCAGAACGCCACTTCTATTGTCGAGTCGATATCGGCCGAAGACATCGGCAAGCTGCCCGACCAGTCGATCGCCGACTCCATCGCGCGGCTGCCCGGAGTGACCGCGCAGCGCGATCGTGGCCGGGCGCGCGACATCCATATCCGTGGCCTGTCCGGTGACTTTTCCACGACCACGCTGAATGGCCGCGAGCAGGTCAGCATGTCGAACAGTCGCGGCGTGGAGTTTGACCAGTATCCCTCCGAGTTGATGAGCCAGGTGCTGGTCTACAAGACGCCGGATGCCTCGCTGATCGGTCAGGGCCTGTCTGGCACGGTCGACCTGCGGACCATCCGCCCGCTGGACTATGGCAAGCAGGCAGTCGCGTTCAATGTCCGCGGCGACATGAACAAGATCGATGACGACAAGACGTACGGCAATCGCGGCAGCTTTTCCTACATCGACCAGTTCGCCGACAACACCGTCGGTCTGGCCCTTGGCTACGCGCGGCTGAACAATCCGGGTCAGGGCAGCAAGTTCGAATCCTGGGGCTACGACAACGGCGCAATCGGCGGCGCCCAGTTGTACGACTACGAGAACGACAACACCCGCGATGGCCTGATGGCAACGCTGGAGTTCCGTCCGAACGATTCATATCACATGGTGCTGGATGCCTATTACTCGCGCTTCGATCGCAAGGAAGACGAGCGTGGCATGGAGTTCGGCACTACCTGGGGTGGCGCGACCCTGCTGAGCCGCACCGATAGCCCCGGCGGCATCGCCCAGCAGGCCACCTGGTCCAACGTCCGGCCGATCGTGCGCAACGATTACAACGCGATCGATGACCGGCTGAGTGCGATCGGCTGGAATCACAAATTTCAGATCAACGAAAGCTGGACCTTCAATGCCGACCTCGCCACCTCAAGCGGACGCCGCGACGAGCGCATCCTGGAGTTTTACTCAGTCCTGCCCGAAGGCGTAGGCGACAACGTCAGTGCCAGCTTCAACCGCGATGGATATTTCGATTTCGACTTCGGCCTGGACTACGCCGATCCAGACAATCTTCGCTTTGCCGATCCGGGTGGCTGGGGTGGCGACCGCGCCCAGGCTGGCTACCTGAAGGACTTCGACATCCGCGACGACCTCAACACGCTGCGGATTGATCTGGAACGCAGCTTCGAGAGCGGATGGATCAGCACGGTGAAGTTCGGCATCAACCAGAGTGATCGAACCAAGAGCCGCGCTTCGGTGGAGAACACGTTGTGTCTCACGACGGCCTGCACGGAAAATGTCTTCGCTGGGATACCCAGCGAGTTCGTCATCGGCCCGACCACCCTGCTGGGCGGCACCCCGATCATGAGTCTCAACCTGCTGGGTCTGCTCAATAGCAACGTCTTCAGCCGACTGCCGAAAGACAACGCCGACATCACCAACAAGAATTGGGAAGTCGATGAAACGGTGCGCACGGCCTTCATCCAGGCCAATATCGACACCGATCTGGGTTCGGTTCCGCTGCGCGGCAACTTCGGAGTGCAGTTTGTTGACGTCGACCAGGAATCCTCCGGTTTCATCACCTATGCGGGCAATCCATTGGGCGATCCGGTCACTGGAGGCGCCGACTACACTGAAATCCTGCCCAGTCTCAACCTGATCTTCAGCCTGCCGCAGGAGCAGGCGATCCGCTTGGCCGCTGCAAGACAACTCGCGCGCCCCCGACTCGACGACATGCGCGCCAGCGGCGGTTACGGAATCGAGCGCAACAACCAACCGCCGCCGGGGCTTGGGTTGACCCTGCCGTACTGGAGCGGCGGCGGCGGTAACCCCGAACTGCGTCCCTGGAAAGCCAATGCGCTGGACATCAGCTACGAAAAGTACTTCGGCAATCGCGGATACTTCTCGATCGGATACTTCTACAAGGACCTGTTGACCTACATCTATTCGCAGCAGCTGGTCTTCGATTTCACCGACCTGCCGATTCCAGCGGGTACCTTGCCCGACGAACTCCCTGCCTCCAACCTCGGCGTATTCACCCGCGAAGCCAACGGCGAAGGTGGCACGCTGCGAGGTTACGAACTAGCCCTGTCGGTACCATTCGACCTGTGGTTCGAGCCGCTGGAAGGCTTCGGCGTGCAGGCCAGCTACACCGATACCACGACCAATATCGCGCCGGATGGACCGGGCACGTCAACCCCGCTGCCTGGGTTCTCCAAGTACACCTCGAACGTCACCTTGTACTTTGAGCGTCACGGCTTCTCGATCCGCGGCAGTCGCCGCAGCCGATCCGCCTTTCTGGGCGAGCAGCAGGGCTTTGGCGGTGATCTCGTGCAGATCGTCCAGCAAGGTGAGGCAGTGGTCGATTTCCAGACCGGCTATACGTTCCAGGACGGCCCAATGAAGGATCTGTCGATCCTCTTCCAGGTCAGCAACCTCACTGACGAGCCCTACCGCACCGCGTTCGACAACAACAGCGAAACGCCCAGGCAGTACTTCGAGTACGGGCGCAACTACCTGCTGGGTTTCAGCTACCGCTTTTGATTCCGAGCGCAACGCAGCGCCCCTGTCGACGGTATCGACAGGGGCGCCAGCCAGCCAATGACCGGTCAGTCGACGCGTGGAGAGTTCGGTACAGCGCTCGTGCTTCCGTCCGCGAGCCGCCAGTGCCACAGCGTTGCAGCAGTCGCTACACTCTGCACCGCACTGCACCGCCTCTGACACCCCGGGATACTTCACGTGCGCGACGCCGATAGCAGATTTTCCCGGAGCAGCCCTGCGCGCGCGCCCGGCTTCCTGAGCGCAGCCGGTCAGCTATGGCCTTGGCTGCTGTGGCTGCTTGCCTTCTACTCTGCCTGGCTGTTCCTGGTTTCCAGCGGCGGACATTGGCAGACCCTGCAGGAGCATTGGGGCATCGCCCTGGCGATGGGTCTGGGCTCATACGTTGCCGGATCCACGCCAATGGGTGGCGGCACGGTCGGCTTTCCGATCCTGGTGCTGCTGTTCGACCAGCCGGCACAGTTGGGTCGTGACTTCAGCTTTGCCGTGCAGAGCATCGGCATGGTGAGCGCATCGATCTTCATCCTGAGTCGGCGCCAGGTGCTGGAGTGGAACCTGCTGGCTCCCGCCCTGCTCGGCGCGCTGATCGGGACTCCGATCGGGATTCTCTACGTCGCGCCGCTCGTCTCGCCCTTGGTGATCAAGGTGAGCTTTGCCGTGATGTGGGCCAGCTTCGGCGTTCTGCACCTCTATCGGACGCGTGAGTTCTGTCAGGCCGAGGGGCCGGCTGTAGCGCGGCCCGTGCTTGACCGCTGGCTTGGTCTGGCGCTCGGGCTGAGTGCCGGCATGAGCGTCGCGGCGATCACCGGAGTCGGCATCGACATGGTACTGTACGCCGCCCTGGTGCTGCTGCGTCGCGCCGACCTGAAGATCGCGATCCCGTCTTCGGTGGTGATCATGGGCTTCACGTCCCTGGTGGGAATCGCTTTCAAGGCGGCCGTTACTGGCGTGCAGCCCGGCGTATACGAAAACTGGCTGGCCGCCGCCCCGATCGTGGCCTTGGGCGCACCGCTCGGGGTGTTCATCGTGAATCGCATCGGTCGCATGCCGACCCTGTATTTCGTCGCGGTGCTGTGCATCGGCCAGTTTGTCTGGACGATGCAGAACGAGTGGGCGCAACTTGGCTTGGCCGGGCTTGGCCTGGCCTTGCTGGGCGTGTTGGCCTTCAACATCGCCTTCGAGTTCCTGCATCGTTGGGGTGATCGACTGAGCAGCCGTGAGAAGGCGCTTGAAGTGAAACCCGATGCTCCGGTTGGCTCTGCCGGTGTCGACGGGCGCAGGTTCGACTCGGCGCTCGATGAGGCCTTGCATGGCGGGCCGCCGATGCTGGGGCAGAGGGCCTGACTGGGACGCGCTCACGTGGCATGGCCGCGCGCAGCCTGTTCCGCAGCTCTTGCTGTTGTAGGGCGGATCTTGATCCGCCATTGCGAGATGCTTGTGCTTTCCTCATCAACTGCAACTGCAACCACCAGATCAAGATCAAGATCAACCGCTTTCGCGCCCCTACGGGGCCACGAGTCACTTTCTCGTACGTCGGGCATCCTGCCCTCCGCCCTTCGGGCCGCCTTCGGCGTTCGGCCTCGCTCCTGCTCGGCTCGTGCTTGTCCAAGA
>JBBSJP010000046.1:0-39286 GCA_038257155.1 Lysobacterales bacterium
GCTGCGAAGGTGAAATGTGCGAGGAAGTGCATCGGCGCGGATCCGACAGTTCGGAGACCTTCAAGGCTGTCGCAACGTCGGCTCCACTGCTGCGCGGCTTGAGCCGACCTACGACGCCCGCGCTTCGTAGGTCGGATCACGAGCCACGCCTTCGTAGGTCGGATCAAGCGCCGCTGCGAAGGTGAAATGTGCGAGGAAGTGCATCGGCGCGGATCCGACAGTTCGGAGACCTTCAAGGCTGTCGCAACGTCGGCTCCACTGCTGCGCGGCTTGAGCCGACCTACAACTGACGCTCCGCTCTCCCTGCCGTGCGCTCTCGCTCTCCCTGCCCTTCGCTCTGCCGTCCCTGCTCGTCGCTCCGCTCTCCCTGTTCTACTTTCAAGCAAGATTGATCCAGGTCGCCTTCATCTCGGTGTACTTGTCGAACGCATGCAGCGACTTGTCGCGACCGTTGCCGGATTGCTTGTATCCGCCAAAGGGTGCGGTCATGTCGCCGCCGTCCCAGTAGTTCACCCAGACGCTGCCGGCGCGCAGGGCGCGGGCGACGCGGTGGGCGCGGCCGATGTCGCGGGTCCAGAGCCCGGCGGCCAGGCCGTAGGGTGAATCGTTGGCGATACGCAGGGCTTCGGCCTCGTCCTCGAAACTGATCGCGGACAGTACCGGGCCGAAGATCTCCTCGCGCGCGATGCGCATGTCGGGGCGCACACCGGCGAACACGGTTGGCTCGATGTAGTAGCCACCGGTGTCCTGCATCACCTGCGCGCCGCCCATCGCCAGCTCGGCGCCGTCGGACTTGCCGGCTTCGATGTAGCCCAGCACGCGCTGCATCTGCGCCTCGTCCACCATTGCGCCCATGGTCGCTTCGGGATCCAGCGGATGTTTCGGCCGCATGGACTTGCTGTGCTCCAGCACCCGCGCCAGGAACTCATCGCGGATCGTCGACTGCACCAGCAGGCGCGATGCTGCGGTACAGACCTCGCCCTGGTTGTAGAAGATGCCGAGTGCGGCCGCCTTTGCCGCGGCCTCCAGATCCGGCGCATCGGCAAATACGATATTCGGGCTCTTGCCGCCGCATTCGAGATAGGCGCGCTTGAGGTTCGAACGCCCGGCGCATTGCAGCAGGTGCTTGCCGACGCCGGTGGAGCCAGTGAACACCAGGCCGTCGACATCCATGTGCAGGGCCAGCGGCTCGCCGGCCTCCTGACCGAATCCGGGTAACACGTTGAGCACGCCATCGGGCAGGCCCGCCTCGGCAGCCAATTCGGCAAGGCGCAGCACCGAAAGCGGCGATTTCTCAGACGGCTTGAGCACCACCGAATTGCCGCAGGCCAGGGCCGGCGCCAGCTTCCACACCGCCATCAGCAACGGAAAATTCCAGGGCACGATGGCGCCAACCACGCCAAGCGGCTCGCGCGTGATCAGGCCGAGTTCGTGCTCACCCGTCGGCGCGACTTCGCCAAATACCTTGTCGATGGCTTCAGCGGTCCAGCGCATGCAACGCACCGACGAGGGCACATCGACGCTGAGCGAGTCGCCGATCGGCTTGCCCATGTCGAGGGTTTCCAGCAGGGCCAGCTCGTCGCCGTGCGCCTCCATCAGATCGGCCAGCTTCAGCAACACCTTCTTGCGTTGGGTGGGGCGGGCGCGCGACCAGCTGCCGTGATCGAAGCGGGCGCGCGCGGCCTTGACCGCGCGCTCGACATCCTCGCTGCCGCAGCGGGCTACTTTCGCCAGCACCCGGCCATCAATCGGACTGATGCAGTCGAACTGCCGGCCGTCAAAGGCATCAACGAAGCGGCCATCGATGAAGGCCTGGGTACGCAGGCTGAGCGCATCGGCGCGGCCCTGCCAGGCGTCGCGGGTGGTGGGGCGGGTAGTGTTCATTGCGTTTGACTTCGTCTTGGGCGGGCGGGTGGGGATCTGGCGGCTGTTCTGATGTAGGAACAGGATCAATAGATTGGATCAAGAGCTGCAACGCAGAGGCGCAGAGGACGCAGAGACGCGCCGAGAAGAGCGAGAGAAAGTGGTGGAGCGAGAGCAGAGCAACCGCAAGGGTCAAGAGCTGAGCTTCTCTGCTCCAACCCTTCTTTGCTCTAACTCATCTTTAGCTTCTCTCTGCGCGTCTCTGCGTCCTCTGCGCCTCTGCGTTGCAGCTCTTGACCTTGATTTCGTTCTGGTGACTTCAGACCTAAAACGTCGGCGGCGTATTGGCGCTGACCAGGATCGCTTCCTCCTCGCCGATATTGCGAAAACGATGCGGCGTTTGGCTTTCGAAGTAGTAACCATCGCCGGGCCCCAACACACGCACCTGATCGCCCACCGTCACCTCAACCCGCCCCTGCACCACCACACCGCCCTCTTCGCCGGCGTGCTGCAGCATGTCGGCGCCGGTATCGGTGCCGGGCGGCATTACTTCGCGCAGGATGCACATCTGTCGTGCCTGGCGGCTCTTGCCGACCAGGTACAGGTGCACGCCCTCGCTGCCTACGTCCGGCTGGCGTGCGGGACTGAAGAACGGGCCGTCACCCGAATCCGGTTCAAAATCCAGGGTGAAAAAATCCGCCAGTGAAATCGGAATGCCGTCCAGCACCTTCTTCAAGGAGCTGACCGATGGACTGACCTTGTTCTGTTCGATCAGCGAAATGGTGCTGTTGGTCACGCCCACGCGCTTGGCCAGCTCGCGCTGGCTCAGACCCTTGGCGGTGCGGATGGCCTGCAGTCGGATGCCGATGTCCATTGACGCGTCGTTCGAGTGATGCTGAATACTTAACACCCACCCCGGCGCCGGTCAATCGCGGATGATCCGTGACCCACTGCCGCCGATGCTGTCGAGATGCGCCGCTGTGCTCGACTATTGAGAGTCCAACCCCGCGTCGGACCGGTGATGTCCATTTCCTGGTGCCTGGCTGCTGGGACCTGCCCCCACCTCACGTTGTAAAGTTTTTTCAACGCTGATAGCGTGCCTTGGTACGCCTGTTTCCGCCCCAACTCGGAACTTGCCCTCAACCCGTTCGTGGTGAGGAGCGCGGAACGAGACCGAAGGGTCGAGGCCGCGTGTCTCGAACCACACTCGCAAGTGGTTCGAGACGCCCTCTCGATGCATCGCCTTCGGCGCTGCCCTCGACGGCTCCTCACCACGAACGGTTCAGGAAGGATCGCAGCCCGAGTGGAGAACCATTTACCCTTCCACAACCCGCTACAGCGAGACGCGCATGAACACACCCGCCGATTCGCACGGACCCGAGAGCCTGTCAAAGGCCTACTGGATGCCGTTCACCGCCAACCGCCAGTTCCGCGAGCGGCCACGCTTGCTGGAATCGGCTGAGGGTATGCATTACCGCAGCGATGACGGACGCGAGATTCTCGATGCCACGGCCGGACTGTGGTGCTGCAATGCCGGTCACTCCCGCACGCGCATCGTCGAGGCGGTGCAGAAGCAGATCGCCAAGCTCGATTACGCACCCAGCTTCCAGATGGGACATCCGCTGGTATTCGAACTGGCCGAGCGCCTTGCCGAAATCGCGCCGGCGCCGCTAAAACGGGTGTTCTTCACCAATTCGGGTTCCGAATCGGTCGACACCGCGCTGAAGATCGCCCTGGCCTACCACCGCGCCCGCGGCGAAGGCAGCCGCACCCGCCTGATTGGTCGCGAGCGCGGCTATCACGGCGTTGGCTTCGGCGGCATCTCGGTCGGCGGCCTGGTCAACAATCGCAAGGCCTTCGGCACCCTGCTCAACGGTGTCGACCATATGCGCCACACGCTCGACATCGGGCGCAATGGTTTCTCGCGCGGCCTGCCGAAACACGGCGCCGAACTGGCCGAGGACCTGGAACGCATCGTCGCGCTGCACGATGCCTCGACCATTGCTGCGGTGATCGTCGAGCCGATCGCCGGCAGCGCCGGGGTGATCCTGCCGCCCGAGGGCTACCTGAAGCGCCTGCGCGAGATCTGCGACAAGCACGGCATCCTGCTGATCTTTGACGAAGTGATCACCGGCTTCGGGCGGGTCGGCGATGCCTTCGCCGCGCAGCGCTTCGGCGTCACGCCCGACCTGATCACCACCGCCAAGGGCCTGTCGAACGGTTCGATCCCGATGGGTGCGGTGTTCGCCAGCGACGCCATCTTCGATACCTTCATGCACGGCCCGCCCGGCATGATCGAGCTGTTCCATGGCTACACCTATTCCGGTCATCCGGTGGCCTGCGCCGCGTCGCTGGCCACGCTGGAGATATACCGCGAGGAAAACCTGTTCCAGAAGGCGATCGAACTGGGCCAGTACTGGGAAGACGCCCTGCACAGCCTGCGCGAGCTGCCGAACGTCATCGACATCCGCAATTTCGGCCTGATTGGCGGCATCGAGCTCGCATCGCGCGATAATGCGCCCGGGGCGCGGGCTTACGAAGTGTTCACCCGCTGCTTCCACGATCAGAATCTGCTGGTGCGGACCACCGGCGACATCATCGCGATGTCGCCGCCCCTGATCCTGCAGCGCGAGCATATCGACCAGATGGTGGAGCGGCTCACCACCGCACTCAAAGCCACCGCCTGACAACCACACCATCAACGGAAAGCAGCCATGCGCATCGGCGTACCGAAGGAAATCAAGAACCACGAATACCGCATCGGCCTGACCCCGGCCGGCGCACGCGAGCTGGTCGCCAGCGGCCATCAGGTGATGGTGCAACGCGACGGCGGCAAGTCCATCGGCTTGACCGACGATCTGTACGAAAAAGCAGGCGCGGAGATCGTCGACACGCCGGAGGAAATCTTCGCGCGCGCCGAGATGATCATCAAGGTCAAGGAGCCGCAGCCGAACGAGTGCAAGATGCTGCGCGCAGGCCAGCTGCTTTATACCTATCTGCACCTGGCACCGGACCCGGGCCAGACCCGTCTGCTGGTCGACTCGGGCTGCACCGCGATCGCGTACGAAACCGTCACCGATCGTACCGGCGGCCTGCCCCTGCTGGCGCCGATGAGCGAAGTCGCCGGACGCATGTCGATCCAGGCCGGCGCCCACGCGCTGGAGCGCGCGCAGGGTGGCTCGGGCGTGTTGCTGGGCGGCGTGCCGGGCGTCCGGCCGGCTGAAGTGATGGTCATTGGTGCCGGCGTGGTCGGCCTGAACGCCGCGCGCATGGCGATGGGCCTGGGTGCGAACGTGACGATTTTCGACCGTTCCCTGCCACGCTTGAAATACATCGACGAACTCTATGGCGAGCGCCTTACCACGCTGTACTCGACCCATGATCTGATCGAACAATACCTGTCCGATACCGATCTGGTGATCGGCGCCGTGCTGATCCCCGGTGCCGCCGCACCCAAGCTTATTTCGCGCTCGCAGCTTGCTTTGATGCGGCCGGGCTCGGTGCTGGTCGATGTCGCGATCGACCAGGGCGGCTGCTTCGAAACCAGCAAGGCCACCACGCACCAGCATCCGACCTACGAGGTCGACGGCATCATCCACTACTGTGTGGCGAACATGCCGGGCGGCGTGGCGCGCACCTCCACGTTTGCATTGACCAATGCCACCCTGCCCTTTGCGATGCAGCTGGCCAACAAGGGTTACCGCAAGGCCATGCTGGACGACGAGCACCTGCGCAACGGCCTGAATGTGCACGAGGGCAAGGTGACGTATGAAGCCGTGGCGCGTGACCTGGGCTATGACTACGTGTCGGCGGTGCAGGCGCTGGGGTGATTGAAGGCGCGTTGCCCCGCAGCCGTGTAGGGCGGGTCTCGACCCGCCGGCTTGTTCTGGGCTGACATTGAATCTCGGGCAAGCTTTGCCCCTCACCCCAACCCCTCTCCCGTGGGGAGAGGGGCTAGATGCGCAGCGATTTCAAACCACCATGCCCGATCAGCCCACCATCCACCCGCAGCACACCGACCTTGCCTTCACCCGCGAGGAACTGCGCGGCACCCTGATTGAACCGACCTACTCGGGCGCGCTGAGCTTTCTTCGACGGCGCTACACGCGGGACCTTTCCGGCGTTGATGTGGCGGTTGTCGGTGCACCATTCGATCTGGCGACCACCGGACGACCCGGCGCACGCTTCGGCCCGCGTGCGGTGCGTGAGGCGTCGGCGATGCTGGCCTGGTCATCGCCGTATGCCTGGGATTTCGATCCCTGTGAACGCCTGGCGGTCATCGACTACGGCGACATCTGGTTCGATCCGGGGCGGCCGCATGAGGTTCCGGAGATTCTGGCAACAGCCTATGCACCGATCCTCGATGCCGGTGCGCTACCGCTGACTTTGGGCGGCGACCACTTCGTCAGTTTTCCGGTGCTGCAAGCGCTTTCGAAGCGCCTGGGTGGGCCGCTTTCGCTGATCCATTTCGACGCGCATTCCGATACCTGGGACGACGAGAACGGACGCATCGATCACGGCACGATGTTCTTTCACGCCGCGCAGATGGGTTACGTCGATCCGGCGAGCTCGATCCAGCTTGGCATTCGCACCCGCAATCCCGAAACACAGGGGTTTGAAGTCTGGGATGCACGGCGGCTGCATCGCGAAGGCAGCGAGGCGGCAATTGCCGCGGTGCACGCGCGTATCGGCAAGCGCCCTTGCTACGTCAGCTTCGACATCGACTTTCTGGATCCGTCCTGCGCACCCGGCACCGGCACGCCGGTTGCCGGCGGCTTCACCACGCATCAGGCGCTGGAATTGATCCGTGGACTTGCCGGCCTGGATGTACGCGGCGCCGACGTGGTTGAGGTTGCTCCGGCGTACGATCACGCGGGTATCACGGCACTCGCGGCTGCCAGCCTTGCGCATGAGTTGCTTTGTGTCCTTGCCAGCCACGCGTCACGAAACGACAAGGCGGACGGCACCTGAAGGAGCCGCCCGCCTCGTTCAAACAGCAACCGTCCGTTACAGCAGCTGCGCGCGACCGTCCTGCACGATTACGCGTGCACCTTCGTGCATGCCATCGATGCGGTTCTGGGTGACAACGACATTGCGGTCGTTGTTGAGCCGAATCGTGATGTCGTAGGAACCATGGTTCATGTTGCTCTCGATCGCGTGACCAGCGATGCCGCCACCGATGGCACCGGCGACTGTCGCGGCGCGACGCCCGCTGCCTGAACCTACCTGATTGCCCAGAACACCGCCGATCAGGACGCCTGCAACCACGCCAGCGCCGCTGCTGCGGCGATCATCGGCATAGCCTTCGATGCGCTGTACCACACCGCAGTTGCCGCATGAATCGAAGTGGCGATAGCCGCCGCTGCGACGGTCGTTGTCACGACGATCATGGCCGTGGCGCGGTGCATTGTCCGCATACACGCGATCATCGTAGCGATCCTCATAGCCGCGGTCTTCGTAGCGGTCTTCGTAACCACGATCAACATAACCGCGGTCTTCGTATGCGCGGTTTTCGTATCCGCTGCCATAGCGAGGGCCCGGAGCGACACATGCCGCAAGGCCGAAAGCGAGCAGTGCAAGAACCAGGATTCGAACTTTCATGATGCAACTCCTTCAAGGTGATCCCCAAGCCCACACTAGGCCGTGCCTGCTGCAGCAGCGGTGCGCCACCGTACATTCACGTGTCCACGCTTATCTGTCGCTCAGCCCGGCGATCGTTTGCCTTGTCCACAATGCAAACGCGGACCGCTGCAAGCAGCGATCCGCGTCGGTTTGCGTAGATGCTGGCGGCCCACAAGGCCGCCAGCGATGGCGTAATTCAGAGCTTGCGGAAGATCGTCAGACCGAATCCAGCGAGCAGTGAAAGCAGGCCGGTCAGCGCCAGCCACGGGGTAGCGCCGGCAGTCATCGGCAAGCGATCCTGCCTGTCGTACCGATCCATGGATGCGGCCGGACGTGGCTCGACCGCGGCCAGATCGTTGCGCGCCGGCATTTCCGCCGCTGCTGTTTCAGTACGCGGCGCCCACCTGGCAACCTGCTCACGCGGAGCACCGGCCTGAGTGGCCCAGCCGTATTGGCCTTCCGCCACATACAGGTTCACCGACTGATCGGCGCGCAGGCTTCTGAACGGCGTCTCACGCTCGTCGATGTAGGCGACCTGACCTGGCGCAGTCAGCAGGATGACTTCCTCAATCACCCGGTCGCGCTTGTCGCGAATGCTGAACACGACCTGGTCGTCCGAAATGGCCCGGACAAAGCGCGCAGACAGACGCGCCCAGTGTTCGCCACCCGCGTAGACGGCTTCCTGACAGGCTTCCACCACGCGCGGATGTTCCCGCGTCATGTCGGCATGCCATCCGAAGTCCTCGCAGGTGCGCGGGCGTTCTTTCTCATTCGGAAAGTCGGTCTGCGGCTGCTGTGCTGCTGCCGAGCCGCCGATGGCGAGCGCAAGCAGGGTGAAGGTGAAGCGGGTAGCAAATGGTCGGTTCATGCTGTTCTCCAGGGTTCAGGGGCCAAGGTCGGTTGCTGCCGCCCGCACGATGAAGCGCTGCGGAGCATTACCGACGAAATAGAACGGGAAGCAGGTGACAAGGGTGAGCACTGCCTCGCCCGTTTCGGCGAGGACATGTACATCGGTTGGTTCAACCACCGACAGGCCGGTGACCCGGTACGAGCGTGTACGCTCCAGCGTGTCCAGCTCGATGAGATCGCCCACGGCCAAGTCCTTGAGGCCGCGGAAATGACTGTCGCGGTGCGCTGCGATGCCAACATTGCCGTCGCTGCCCGGCGCGGCCGTTCCGTCTATCCATCCGGCGCCGCGTTGCAGGACATGCTCCTCGGTGCCTGGCGACACCGGCACCTCCATCTGGATACCGGGTATCCGCAGCACCGCAACCGGAGCATCGGACGGCACCTTTGCTACAGGTGTTTCCGATGCAGGGGAAGACACCTGGGAGGCCGGCTGCAGCTCGGCTTCTTCAGGCGCAACGGTGCTCGGGCGGGGCTCGCGCTGTTGGGAGACTTGCCGTGCGAGAGCGAAATCGCTGACGCCACTGCGTCGTTCAATCTCGGTCCAGCCCAGCACCAGCCCATACGCCAGGACCAGAACCGCGCCGGTGGACCAGAACAGGAATTCAAGCGCTTTCATGAGAGCTGGACCCAGCGACAGACAGACAACTACACGGCTCTGTGGTGTGCGTCGGATCGCCAGGCCTCTGCCGGCGATCCGGCCGTGGCCTGACTAACCCGGTGCACTGCTCGCCGACGCTTGCGCGGAATCAGATCCGCCCCATCAGGAGCAGCACGATCACGATTACAACGACCAGGCCCAGTCCACCGCTGGGACCATAGCCCCAGGAGCGGCTATGCCCCCAGGTCGGAAGCGCGCCTACCAGCAACAGAATCAACAGGATCAGAACAATGGTGCCAATTGACATGACGTTCTCCTTCTAGTGAAACAAGAACCGCGGACCCGCAGCAAAGCCCATGCTCAGACGCGGGCAGAACATGCAACTAGCGAAGGTTGAATCCGCCGCCGAACAGTCCGACCAGACCAATGATGATCAGATAGAACGCGACGATGTAATTCAGCAGACGCGGCATCATCAGGATGAGGATTCCGGCAATCAGCGAAATGATTGGAGCGAGGCTCAACTGGATGTTCATGTGCAACTCCATGCGACTTGCGCGAACCGGACACTCCGGTACCTGAGCCGATCATGAACTTCGCCAGTCTGCGAGTCGGTACGCTGACGCACATTTGCCAGTCATTGGAACAAGGTTTTGCGTGCGTCAGCGAACCGACTGCCAGCAGCGGACAGACCATGCTGCGCAAGCACTACCCACCCACGAACGGAGTAATACTTATGGTGTCCACAGAACGTCCCAATTCAGATTCGAGCAATGCCATTGGCACCGTCACGCGCGGCGTGGACAGCGCAGCCAGCGGTGCGCATCGCGCCATCGACCGGGCCAGCGACGCTGCTCGTCCGGCGGTTGACAGCCTTGCTGCCGGCGCGCACAACGCGGTCAATTCGCTCGGCAACGCTGCCACCAGCGCCGCCAACGCGATTGATCACAAGGGCACCCAGTTGCACGACGCGCAGATTCGCCTCACCGAAAACACCCGCCACATGGTGCGTGACAATCCGCTTGCCGCAATCGGTGTAGCGGTGGCTGCAGGTTTCGTGTTGAGCTGGATGATGAAGGCCCGCTAGTGGAGCCTGTCACCAATCAGGTGTCAGAACAGATGGAGGCGCCCACGGGCGCCTCCTTCGCCGATGCCGGCGTCGTCGACAACGTGGTCGGACTGTGGCGCGACCTGCGCGGCATGGCTTACGACCACCTGCAACTGGCCGCACTGGAGGCCCAGCGCGCGGGACGCAGTCTGGTGGCAATGCTGGCCGCATCCATCGTGCTCGGTGTACTGTTGGCGAGCACCCTGTTGATCCTGACCGGCGCTCTGATCCTGGCCTTGATCGAACTCGGTCTGCCGCCAAGTTTCGCTGCACTGCTAGCCGCGCTGGTGAACCTGATCGCGTCCGTGGCATTGGCCATAGCGATTCGTGCGCGCAGCCGGTTGCTAGGATTTCCGGCGACGCTGCGAAATCTGCAACCAACGCCGAACTCAGCCACGACCAGCGGAGCCGTCTCATGAAAGTGGCGTGCGAACCACCCGCCAAGAGCAATGCCTTACTCGATCAAAAGATCGCTGAACTCGAACAACGCCTGCAGCGCGACCGCGCAGTCTCGCGGCTGCGCACCAAGGCCTTGAAGCAAGGCATGCACGACAGTCTTACCTCGCCGCTGGCCCTGCTGCTTGCCGCAGGCAGCGGATTCGCCGCGCATCGATTCGACTTGTTCCACAAGCCCAAGTCTCGTGACACTGCGACAGCCGCCGCCCCAGCCGCGCCAGATTCCTTGCTCGATGGGATGGTGCGGGCATTTACTCTCGCGGCCTCTCTGGTTGCGCTGATGCCGGACAACCCGCGCTCCAAAGCCTGCGAAGTCACCGCTGATCCGGGGCTGTGAATCGACCATCGCGCGAGCGAGGGTCGGTGTGCGGATGGAGTTGAAGGTTTTTTCCACGGGTTGACGCGACGGCGGCATGGGATGCCGCCCTACGTCGCTCAGCGTCGTTTCCGTGGCCTTGATACTGCAACATGGTTGCCGCCCATCGCAGATACCTGAGTAGGTCGGCACCCCTGTGCCGACATCGAGACAGGGACCGCGCGGCATGATCCTGAGTCATGCGCCCCCGCATCGGAAACAGGCCATTGGTTCGGCAGCGCACAGACGCCGATGCCGCGCTGGCGCATCATCAATGTGCGCCTGGACTCTCCCCGAACACAGGCGCTGCAATAACGGTCCCGGCGACGGCAATCCCGTCGCCGGGACTCTGCGTTTCCCTCGCGAAATCCCTCGTCTGGTTCCCATCAGCTTTTCGCCTTGCATGCGAGCAGCGCATTTTTTTTGTTGCGCTTCGCCCACACGCTGGCTGCACCGCTGGCAAACACGCTGGCAAACACGTTGGTAACGCCGAACTTTCCGCCCCGCGTTGCGGGCCGATCATGGACACGCTGCAGCCTGGGACGTTGGCCCTGAAGGAAGGTCGCCGCTGTCCGGCAGCGAAAGGCCTTTGCGTGCCTGCGTGGCGTCAACGGGACGTGTTGCCGGGAGACCAGTGGCCGAGCGGAACGTTGAGACCAGCACGATAGCGCCGCCGAACCCTGCAAGCATGCACGGCGTCCGCGCAAGCGGCGGCAAACGAATTGCTACTGCAGAAAGATCTGCGCGAACTGGGCCTGCTGCGCCTCGTAGCACTCGCAGGACGCCGCTTCCAGGCCCTGGCGATCAAGGATGCTGATGTCGCCGCGGCTGTAACTGATCAGCCCGCGCTCCTGCAGTGCACCGGCGGCAATGGTGATGCCGCTGCGCCTTACGCCGAGCATGCCGGCGAGAAACTCATGAGTCAGCGTGAGGCAATCGCTGGGCGAGCGGTCGTGTGTCATCAGCAGCCAGCGAGCCAGTCGCGGTTCGATCTGGTGAAAGCGTGTGCACGCTGCACCCTGAGCCAACTGCCCCAGTTGCACGTAGAGGTAGCGATGCAGGCGCAGCAACAGGCGTGGGGAGCTCTTCAGCTCGCGTCGAAAACGGCTGCTACCCACCCTCAAGGCGGTGCCATTGCCCTGCACCACGGCGCGCATCGGCGCATCGTTGACGCCCAGCGCAAGGCTTGCGCCGAGCATGCCTTCATTGCCCACCAGGGCCATTTCGAGCGGGCGGTGATCGGTCAGCTTGGTAACCAGCGAAATGAAGGAAGAAACCGGAAAGTAGGCGTGCTGGTAAGGCTGGTCCGCCTCGCACAACACATCGCCGAAGGTGAGTTCCACGCTTTCGCAACTGTCGAGGATGCGCGCACGATCATCGCGCGGCAGGCCCTCGATCAGAAAGTTGCTTGCGTGTGGCTCGGTGTCGGGCGACATGTGTGGGGGCTGTCCTGCAGCACAAGGGTAGCCGTCTACGGCGCGGGGCCAGTGCCAGGCAGCCTCCGATGGCGCAGTGTGGCGCGCGCGAATGATGGCGGTCTGTTCGCTACTGCACCCATGCACGTCGCCATGCCTCAGGCAACGGCCCGCGCCTTGTGTGGCCAGAGCAGGCGATCGGTTTCAGACTTGACCACGGCATAGCACTCGCAGGCGTGGCCTTCCAGGGCAGGACGATCGAGCACGGTGATGTGTCCGCGCGCGTACTGGATGATGCCAAGCTTTTGCAGCTTGCCTGCTGCCTCGGTAACGCCCTCTCGCCGCACGCCAAGCATGTTGGCGATCAGGTCCTGGGTCATCGTCAGGTGGTTGTCCGGCAGCCTGTCCAGTGACAGCAGCAGCCAGCGAGCCAACTGCTGATCGACCGAATGGTGGCGGTTGCAGACCGCGGTCTGCGCCATCTGGGTGATCAGCGCCTGGGTGTAGCGCAACAGCAGCACCAGCAGTTCGCCGTGCAGGTTGAATTCGTCCTTCAGACGTTGCCCGGGCAGGCGATAGGCCGTACCGGCGCTCTGCACCACGGCGCGACTGGGAGTGCTTTCTCCGCCCATGAAAAGTGCGATGCCGACCAGGCCATCATTGCCAACCACCGAGATCTCGGCCGATGCACCGGACTCCATCACATAGAGCAGGGAGATGATGCTGTCGGTGGGAAAGTACACGTGACGCATCGCGCCACCCGATTCGTACAACACCTTGCCGAGCGGCAGATCGATGAGATCGAGATGCGGAAACAGCCGTGCTCGCACATCTTCGCTCAGGGTCGCGAGCAGCAGGTTCTGGTCTGGCGAGGGAGCCGGGGACCGCGTTTCAGGTTTGTTGGGCATTGGTCCTACCAAAGCGAAATGAAATGAGGAATTGGCTAGACGTTCAACGCGTTTGTATCGTCCACCGGTGTCCATCCCGTACCACCGTAACATGCGGCATGCGCCGTCCCCTCAATCATAGTCCAGCACCGCCATGCGCTATGTACGCTACCGAACTTTTGATGCAGTGCAATATGGAATCCGGGCCTTGCCACGCAGGGCGCGGATCCAGGCTGGGTCGGCCGTACTGGAGTGAGCGCAGGCGTGCAGGAGCCCGCCCTCCCGGGGCCAGGATCGTGAATGCAGGGGCCTTTGGATGGCGCTTTTGCCGCAGCTTTTCGGGTGAAAGCAAAGAGCAGTCGCGCGGGGAGCGCGGCCGTCCAGGGGCCGGGAGCCCTCGCTCGTGGAGTTGTCGGGACGGCGTCGCGCACGATGTGGGATCGCAGGTGTGGAATCCTGCGGCACCCAAACGCAGGAAAGCCCCGTTTCCGGGGCCTTCCTTTGACGTGGCGCCAAGCGCCTTTAAGGACCCGCCTTAGCGGCGGTCGCGATCCTTGCGCTTGTCCTTCTTCTCGTCCTCGTCTTCCTCTTCATCGACTTCCTTGTCGGTGCGCGGATCCTTGCGCGGCGGCTTGCGAGTCTCAACCGGTGCCGGCTGCGGCTTGCCGCGTGACTCTTCAGCAGCCCTTCGCTGACGTTCCTGCTCGGCGTCCTGCTGTTGGCGCTGGGCAGCTGCCTCACGCTGACGGGCAGCCTGTTGCTCACGCGCATCGGACTGACGCTGACGCTCGGCCGCCTGCTCGCGCTGCTGCTGCGCATTTACCTCGCGCTGGCGTTGCTCAGCAGCCTCACGCTGACGCGCTGCCTGCTGCTCACGTGCGTCGGACTGACGCTGACGCTCTGCATCCTGCTCGCGCTGCTGCTGCGCATTCACTTCGCGCTGACGCTGCTCGGCCGCTTCACGCTGACGCGTTGCCTGCTGCTCACGTGCATCGCTCTGACGCTGACGCTCAGCCGACTGCTCGCGCTGCTGCTGCTCATTCACTTCGCGCTGACGTTGCTCGGCCGCTTCACGCTGACGCGTTGCCTGCTGCTCGCGTGCATCGCTCTGGCGTTGACGCTCGGCGCCCTGCTCGCGCTGCTGCTGCTCGTTCACCTCGCGCTGACGCTGCTCGGCCGCTTCGCGCTGACGCGCTGCCTGCTGCTCGCGTGCATCGCTCTGGCGTTGACGCTCGCCGGACTGCTCGCGCTGCTGCTGCTCGTTCACCTCGCGCTGACGCTGCTCGGCCGCTTCACGCTGACGCGCTGCCTGCTGCTCGCGTGCATCGCTCTGGCGTTGACGCTCGCCGGACTGCTCGCGCTGCTGCTGCGCTTCGATTTCACGCTGGCGCTGCTGTTCGGCAGCTTGCTGCTGACGGGGCTGAGCCTCGTCGGCGGCACGTTGCGCGGGCTTGGTCTGCACTGGCCTCTTCGCTTCTGCTTCGCGATCAAGCGGCTTGCGCTGGGTCGGGGCAGCATCGGGCTTTGCGCCACCACGCTGCGGCGCTACCTCGCGTGCATTGACCGCGCGGGTCGATTCCTGAAGCACGCGGATGTTCGCTTGCGGCTTGGTCTCGCGTGCCTGATCCGGGGCCTTGCCACGCTGTTGTACCGGACGGCCCGGATTCTTGCGCAGTTCCTCCACCTGCGCCGCAATCGGAACCACCGCCGGCGGCGGCGCCGTCCGAGCAATCACGCGGCGATCAAACACCTCGCGGCCCGGCTTGGTCTGCGCCGCAACCGCTGCTCCACGCACGCTGTCACGATCAGGGGCTACCTGGGCGATGCGCATGATCTCGGCATTGACCATCGACGTGCCGTCCATCTGGATCGCCTGCTGGCGAACCGGACGCGAGTTGACGAAGACCTCGCTTGGAACCGCCGTGACTGCACCACGGATGTCGCGGTTGGCGTAGTTCACCTGGTTGACGTTGATCGTGCCGCTGGAGTAGTTGTTGTAGACGTTATTGATCACGGTGTTGTTGATCACCGTGTTGTTCACGTTGACCCGCGAGAAATAATCCCGGCTGGATCGATACGAAGGGACGTAGACGTCACGTGGACCCAGCGGGAACCAGCCGATCGGCCCACGGTTGCCACCGGATCCGCCAATGGAAATGTTCAGGCTCCAGCGACTGCCACCGACAAAGGCGACCAGGGCAGGCGCATAGACAGGCCGCACGTTGCGCGGACCTGGCACCCAGCCCCAGCGGTTCGAAACATGCACCCAGCGCCCGTAATGTGACGGCGCAAAACCCCAGGGAGCATTGTCGACCCAAGTCCAGCCCCATGGGTTCTGCCAGACCCAGCGTCCATCGCGATACGGCGCCCAGTCGCGCTCGACCCGGGTCGGGAACCAGACATGTCCGTGGTCCCTGTCCGAACTCCAACTCCCATAGGTGTCGAGGCTGGCGTAGCCAATCATGTCTGGACTGACGTAACGCAGTGAGCTGGAACGCGCCAGCCGGCGATCGCGTTCTGCGCAATAGCGGTCGAAGCGGTCGGCCCGCGGCAGACCGAAGACCTGGTAATCGCGCAGGTCGGCACCGTAGAAGCGCACGGTGTCGCCGCTTCGCATCGGGAAGGTTGAACCTTCGCCATAGGCCTCACCCGCGCCGTCCCAGACCACCACGGTGGTCTCGTCGCGGCGCGGATCGACGTCGATCCGGTAGCGTCCGGCGCGCTCGATGGTGAAGGCGAGGTTGGGCGTGGCGATCTCGTAGTACTCGTCACGTTGCATGCGCCGCACGGTCAGATTCATCACACCTTCGGTGATGAGGATCTGCGAAATGCGGTCGTCCAGCTCGAGAATCTCGAAGCTGGTTTCGGCACCGAGCCGGACAATGCCACTACCGACCTGCAGCTCAAGCCGCGAACCGCGATCTGTCCACAGCCGGTCACCGCGACTCAGCGGACGGTTGCGGGACATATCCAGCCACACATCATCACCGGCGGGCGAGTAACTGACCTCACCCTCGCTGTGGTTGATGTAGGCCACCCGGCCAGGCGGATCGTCGTACTCCGAGTACTCCTGATATTGCCCCTGCCCCTGCGCCTGTACTGCAGGCAAGACCAGCAGGCAAAGCAAGCCGGCGAGAGCCGAGAAACGCGAAGAAATCGTCATGACTGCCTCCTACTAATTCTTGCTGCGCACAACAAGCAGCACTACGCCGAGAACGATGGCGCCAGCGCCGAGCCAGATCGGAACATTGACCGTTTCCTTGTCCTTCACCGTCAGCTCGATCGGTCCGATCTTGGTCTGGTGAGTGTCCTTGGTATAGGTGAATCCACCATAGGCGAGGCCAAGAACCCCGGCGATGATCAGTACGATGGCGGCGAGTTGAGTAGCTTTCATGGCCTTGTCTCCGGTACTGCAAAGGTGGATCGTGCAAGCCTTGCGGCGGAATCAACCGCGTCCGCGACGGCCCATCAGCATGGACACGATGAACAGTACGATAAAGATTATGAACAGGATCTTGGCAATGCCCGCCGCAGATCCGGCGATGCCGCCAAACCCCAAAACCGCAGCAATCAGGGCAATTACCAGAAAAACGATCGCGTAGTGCAGCATGCTGGATGCTCCTTTGGAGAACGAAAAAAACGGTTTCGCTTCAGCACCTTGCGTACCTTGCCTCGCAGCGCAAGCAGGCTGCTCGAGGCGTGTTGGAAAGCACTGATAGCTCAAGCGCGAGCGTACCGATCATCGGTTCCGATGTCGGTACGCGAACGTACATAGGAGGCCTGGTGGGGTGGCGCGCAGTCGAAACTGAGCGCGCGATGACCAGGCGTTGGTGCGCTATCGGCGCAGCGCGATGAACCCGGCAAGCGGCAACAGCAGGAGCAGCAACCAGAGCCCCCAGTTCGAAAGCGTCGGGATGTTGATCATCGCGGCCAGGATCCGGGTGTTGCCGGAATAGCTGTTGGTCGTCGCACAGCCATTTGCGTCCGTCGCCGTCAGCGAGAAAGCGAAACTGGTCACGGTGCTGGGTGTTCCAGAGATCGCCGCGCTGTCCGGGCCCGTGCTCGAAAGCGTCAGTCCGGCAGGCAAGGCACCCGAGCTCAGGCTGATCATGTAGGGACTGGTACCGCCCGAAGCGGTGAAAGCCTGGTTGTAGGGTTGATTCGCAATGATGTCGCCGATGCTGGCCGGCGCGAGCACGATGTTCGGGCAAACCTGTGCCTGCACCACCACGGTGTACACCTGTGCACCCAGGCAATCGTTGGCGTCGGTTGCCGTAACCGTGAAGGTGTAGCTGCCCGCCGTTGTGGGAATGCCTGTCAGCAGCGCGTCGGAAGGCCCACCCGCAGTCAGTATCACGCCCGGCGGCAAGGAACCGGCGCTAATGTTGAAGGTGTACGGAGACGCACCACCGCTTGCCGAAACCGTTTCTGCATACGCCTGACCCAGTTGCGCCGCCGGCAGACTTGCCGGCGAGACCAGGATGGTCGGGCAGGCAAGGTCGTTGATCACGATGGTGTAGACACGTTCGCCAGAGCAGCCGGTGAAGTCCACTGCGCTCACGGTGAAGGTGAAGCTGCCGGTGGCGTTGGGAACTCCCGAAATCTCGCCGGTAGCCGGAGACAGCAGCAGCCCCGGTGGCAAGGAACCCGAACTCACGCTATAGGTGTAGGGCGAAGTCCCGCCGGTAGCGCTGACCATCTGGCTATACGCCACACCCAGCCCGCCATTGGGGAGAGTGGCCGGTGCGAGATCGATGATCGGGCAACCGGCACAGACCGTTACCGCATTCGTGTCGAGCGTCACCGCGCCGTTGCGCGCCAGGGCCCGCCCGGTAATCGAAGCCCCAGTGGTCGCCGTGATGCTGGTCAGTGCAAGGATGTTGCCCTCGACTACGGAGGTGGTTCCCAGGGTGGCCGAGCTTCCGACCTGCCAGAAGATGTTGCACTGTGAGCCGCCGTTGATCAGCTCCACCCGGGCATTGCTGGCCGTGGTCAGCGTGCTGCCGATCTGAAAAATGAAGACCGCGGCGCCATCACCGAGCGAATCCAGCGTCAATGTGCCGGTGAGTTGCGCGGAATCAGCGAAGCAGTAGATTCCAGGGGTGAGCACGAGACCGCCCAGATCCTGGCCGGTGAGATCCTGGTCGCAGGCCTGCCCGGCCACGAAGTTGTATGCGGTGACCAAGTCGGACTGGGCCTGCTGCGCAACTGCATCGCCTGCGTGAACGGTTCCATTCACTACGCCCGGAGGGAATCCGGTGATCGAACTGGCAGTGTTGGGCCAGATGCCGACATCGCCATCGATCACGGTCGCGCCAGTATTGGAAACGGCGGTGGCGCCCAGGACCGCGAAGCCTTCGGCCTGACCCAGCGGCGGGGCAACCTGCGCGCCGACCGGTATTGCGAAGCAGATGAGCATCGCCAGAGTGGCCAAACGACTCTTTGCGCCGGACATGACACCTTTCATTAGCGTTCCCCGATCATTTCGTGCGACGTAAGGTGAGCGACGGCACTGGCCATTCGCGGTGCTGGTCTTGTGGCGCGGCGCTTTTCCCGGGCACGCGTCGTCCGGATCAACCGCGTTGGCGGGCAAGCGCCGCGCACAGTGACTGCGATCTCGCGCCGGACATACCAAAGCACGCCGCCCCACCATGACTCGTGGAATTGCACAGCGCCGCTCCAAGGGCGTGTACTTGCCGCTCTCGTGTCCCGCCATCGGGACATTCACTGCAAGAACACCCTCTTTATGTGTGGGAAGCTAGCCTCAGTCGGGAGTCACGGTCGGTGCGCTAACGCACAAAGGATTACACGCAGGGTGCGGCCCGCCCCACCAATCGATCGCGCTGGGTGCGGTAGCGGACAGACTGCCTGACAGGGAGGGCGGCATGATGACCCAAGCCGCCGGCGCGGCGACGCCAGAACAGCGTCCAATCAGTCGGCATCACAGAGGCGTTGCTGCGCTCGATCCGGGCCCGACGCGGGAGAAATTCATGAAAACCATCGGCACCCTTGTCGGCATCGCCCTGCTCAGCGGCTGCGCGTCGACCTCTTACAAGCCCGTGCAGGAAACCGACTTCGATCGCCTGGCAAGCGAGGGCTGCACACGCTCGGACGACCGTTTCGCGGTGACCGCCAAGGTGAATTCAGCGACGCGCGAGAACATCGTGCTGTGGGACGGCTTCGACAATTCGCGCACGGTCTCGGTGCAGCTCCCCAAGCAGGGTGCCGGCAACAAGGTGCGTGGCTGGTTCGGCAAGAACCGCTACGAGCTGAGCTACGAACGGCTTAACGAACTGCGCCAGAGCGGAACTCCGATCACCGTTTCGCTGCGCTGCGAGGCACCCCGCATGGCGCCATTGGCCGACCGTTTCAGCTACTTCGACAACGGCCAGCGGGTTGAATTCGAGTTCTGAGCGAGGTTGATTGTGGGAGGGCGCGGCTCTTGTCAAAAGCAAAAGCAGCCGCCCCGGAGCGTGCCCCTGCTACAGCAAAGGCAGTCGCGCGGGTGCACGGCGCGCCCACGAGCAAAGCGCGGTCTCGCGAATCTGCGGCTCGAGGTCGGCGGTCGACGGAGCAACCCGGCGACAGGCGCCTCAGGCCAGATCGTGACTGGGCGTGCGCGTTGACTTCGCTTCCGCGTCGGCCGCAATGAAGCCAGCCTGCAGCGCGTCCAGCGCCTTGGCACCGAGCCGCCCCAGATCGGGCCGGCCTTCATTCTCGAACCAGAAGCGCAAGGTGGCGCGAATCAGTCCGATGGCAGCGCCGGCCAGCATGCGGGCGCGCAACTCGGCATCCGTACTTCCCTCGAATCGCCGGATGAAGGTATGCGCCATGGCGCGCTCCCAATCCTGGTCGATCTCGCGCTCGCGCGCGATCAGTGACGGGGCGGAGCGCATCAAGCGATGCTGCGCCACCATGCGTTCGCGATTGGCGGCGTACTCGCGTGCCAAGGCATTCGCGATACGCCGCAGGCTGGCGAACGGGCTTTCACCCGCCGGTGCCGCCTGCAGCAGATCAATGAATACCTGCAGGCGTTCGGCGCGGTGCGGGAAGGCCAGCGATTCCTTGTCGGGAAAGTAGCGGAACAGGGTGCGACGCCCGACGCCGGCATCGGCGCAGATCTCGTCGACCGTGGTTGATTCAAAGCCCTGGCTATGGAAACGCCGGTTCGCAGCCTGAACCAAGGCTCGGCGGGTGGCGTCTTTTTTTCGCTCTCGGAGTGGCGGCAGTGGCGTTTGCATCGCGCTAAGGATATAACTGCGCGTCGGAAAAAGTGACACTCAGTGCCAAATTCAGCCTCCCTGCCCCGGTCTGTGCCGGGATCGAATGCCTTTTCCTGGCGGCCCGATGGTCGCCCGGTGGCGTTTTCGGCCGTCCCCATCGCCGAATGCTGTGACGCACCTCGCCTGCCTGCGCATATTGTTCGCCATCCCGCAGACGGCCGTATCGGCGTGGGACTGGGTGGCCACCTTGAGTCAACCGGCTCGCCGGGGGCCTGGCCGCTGATCGGCCTGCTGCCGCCGCTGTATCCGGAGTGGCTCGGCAACCGTGGATTCAACGAAGTGCACGGCACGCGCTTTGCCTATGTCGGCGGTGCAATGGCCAATGGCATCGCCAGCGTGGCATTTGTCGAAGCACTGGCGCGCGCCGGATGCCTGGCCTTCTTCGGAGCCGCGGGGCTTTCACTCGGGCGGGTCGAGACAGCGGTCGATGCGCTTGGCAAGGCGCTCGACGGCGCGGCGCTGCCGTGGGGCGTGAACCTGATCCACAGCCCGAACGAGGCCGCGCACGAGGAAGCCGTCGCCGACCTGCTGCTGCGCCGCGGCGTGCGCTGCGTGGAGGCTTCGGCTTACCTGCGCCTGACGCCCGCCGTGGTGCGCTACGCCTGCAGCGGACTGCGCCTGGCGCCGGATGGAAGCGTGCAGCGTCGCAACAGGGTACTGGCGAAGATTTCGCGCACCGAGGTGGCACGCCAGTTCATGTCCCCGCCGCCAGCGGCCATCCTCGATGCCCTGGTCGCATGCGGACAACTGACGCGCGAAGAAGCCGAACTGGCCGCGCGCCTGCCACTGGCCGAAGACATCACCGCCGAATCCGATTCGGGTGGACATACCGACAACCGCCCGCTCGGTGCGCTGCTGCCGGGCATCGCCGCTTTGCGCGATCAGCTGAGGATCGAACACGGCTACGCGCGGCCGATCCGCATCGGCGCCGCCGGTGGCCTGGGAACACCTGCCGCTGTCGCAGCAGCCTTTGCACTGGGCGCAGATTATGTGCAGACCGGCACGGTCAATCAGGCCTGCGTTGAAAGTGGCCTGCACGCCAGCGCGCGCGCCCTGCTGGCACAGGCCGACATGGCCGACGTGATCATGGCGCCAGCTGCCGACATGTTCGAAATGGGCGTCAATGTGCAGGTGCTGCGGCGCGGCTCACTGTTCGCACCGCGCGCCCGCAAGCTGTATGAGCTGTATCGCAGCTACCCGTCGCTGGAAGCGATTCCCGCAGCCGAGCGCGGCAAGGTCGAACGCGAACTGCTGCGCGCCAGCTTCGACGAGGCCTGGGCCTCGACCCGCGCCTTCTGGCTTTCGCGCGATGCTGCCGAAGTGACGCGCGCAGAGACCGATCCGAAGCATCGCATGGCGCTGGTGTTCCGCAGTTATCTCGGCCTGTCGAGCCGCTGGGCGATCGACGGCGTTGCCGAGCGCAGTGCCGACTTCCAGATCTGGTGTGGCCCGGCCATGGGTGCCTTCAACGCATGGACTGCCGGCAGCTTCCTCGCCGATCCGGCGCAGCGCAGTGTGGTGCAGGTGGCACGCAACCTGATGGAAGGCGCCGCCGCGATCACTCGCGCGCAGCAGTTGCGCAGTTATGGCGTGGCGGTGCCGGCACAGGCGTTTGATTTTCGGCCCAGGCCGCTGGCTTAGCTGGCCCTGGGGTTTCAGAGCAAGCGCCTTGGCCATGGATTTGCACAGATGAGCAAGGATCGAGCTTGCGTCGGATCCGCGCCGAGTGGCCGCGTGGCACCTCTCAACGCCACGTCGGCGCTTGATCCGACCTACGGGCGGCAGGCGGGCCATTCTCGCAAACGTAGGTCGGCTCAAGCCGCGAAGCGGTGGAGCCGACATCTCGGTGTTTCTCAGAGTTCATCCGTAGCAACAGAACAGCTCATTCGCCTCTCATCGATGACCAGCGAGCAGTAGTCCACATGCCTCCCCAACAACCCATCGCCATCGTCGGCGTCAGCGCCCTCTTCCCCGGCTCCAGCGATGCAGCCGGTTTCTGGCGCGACATCCTCGCCGGGCGTGATCTGCTCTGCGATGTGCCAGCCACGCATTGGCGGATTGAGGACTATTACGATCCGGATCCGTCGGCGCCTGACAAGACCTATGCGCGGCGCGGCGGATTCCTCGGCGCGGTGGACTTCGATGCACTCGGATTCGGCGTGCCGCCAAGCACCCTGCCGGCAACCGACACCTCGCAACTGCTGGCCCTGATCGTGGCGCAGCAGGTGCTGGCCGATGCAGCGCGCGAACGCGTGGAAAGCATCGACCGCTCGCGCATCTCGGTGATCCTCGGCGTGACCTCGGCGCAGGAACTGCTGTTCTCGATGGTCTCGCGCCTGCAGCGTCCGGTCTGGGAGCGCGCGTTGCGCGAGGCCGGTTTGCCCGAGGCGCAAGTTCGCGACGCCTGCGAACGCATCGCGGCCGGCTACGTGCCCTGGCAGGAAGCCAGCTTCCCCGGCCTGCTCGGCAATGTGGTGGCGGGACGCATCGCCAACCGTCTGGATCTGGGCGGCACCAACTGCGTCACCGATGCGGCCTGCGCGTCGAGCTTCAGTGCCATCTCGATGGCGGTGAACGAGCTGCAGCTCGGGCACAGCGACCTGGTGATCTCGGGCGGCGTCGACACGCTCAACGACATCTTCATGTACATGTGTTTTTCCAAGACGCCGGCGCTGTCGCCGAGCGGCGACTGCCGCCCGTTCAGCGACCAGGCCGACGGCACCATGCTGGGCGAAGGCCTGGGTATGGTCGCGCTCAAGCGCCTGGCCGATGCCGAACGCGATGGCGACCGCATTTATGCCGTGCTGCGCGGCGTCGGCACCTCGTCGGACGGGCGCTCGAAATCGGTCTATGCGCCGGTTTCGGCCGGCCAGGCCAAGGCCCTGCGCCGCGCCTACGAACTGGCTGGCTACGGACCGGAAACGGTCGAACTGGTCGAGGCGCATGGCACGGGCACCAAGGCCGGCGATGTGGCCGAGTTCGAGGGCCTGCGGCTGGTGTTCGGTGGCGATGGCGAGCGGCCGGCGCAATCCTGCGCACTGGGCTCGGTCAAGAGCCAGATCGGCCACACCAAGGCTGCCGCCGGCGCCGCCGGCCTGTTCAAGGTCGTGATGGCCCTGCAGCATCGCGTGCTGCCGCCGACCATCAAGGTCGACGCGCCCAATCCGAAACTCGACATCGAGCGCAGTCCGTTCTATCTCAACACCCAGGCGCGGCCCTGGGTGCGTGGCAGCGATCATCCGCGCCGCGCCTCCGTGAGCGCGTTCGGCTTCGGTGGATCCAATTTTCATCTCACGCTGGAGGAATACAGCGGCAGCGGCGCGAAAGCTGAGCGCCTGCCGATGCACGGCAGTGAACTGATTCTGCTGCAAGGCGATGATGCGGCGGCTCTGCGCGTCAGTGCCGAAGCCATGCTGGCCGAATCGCGACCGCTGGCGCATGTCGCAAGCGATAGCCGACGCGACTGGAATCCGGCCTCAGCGTGTCGCCTGGCAGTGGTGGCTCGCGACAGCGAGCAGCTGGCTCAGCGTTTGCGTGCTGCGCTGACGCGGATAGCGGCGAGCCCAACCGAGGCCTTCTCCTTGCCTGTTGGCAGCAGCTACGGCGTGGGAGCGCTCGAAGGCAAGCTCGCCGCACTGTTCCCTGGCCAGGGCAGCCAGTACCTCGGCATGGGCGCGGCGCTGGCGATGCAATTCGCGGCGGCGCAAGACATCTGGGATGCGGCAGCCGACCATGATTTCGATGGCGAGCGACTGCAGCAGCGCGTGTTCCCGCATCCGGTATTCAGTGATGCAGACCGCGCGACACAGACGGCGCGTCTGACTGCCACCGAATGGGCCCAGCCGGCACTGGCGATCTGCTCGGCGGCGCAATGGGCGGTGCTGCGCTCGCTTGGCATCACTGCCGACTGCCATGCCGGCCACAGCTTCGGGGAAGTGATGGCCCTGCATGCGGCTGGCGCCTTCGATTTCGCCACGGCCTTGCGCATCGCGCGGCGCCGCGGCGAACTGATGCGCGATGCCGCGAAGCAGCCCGGCGCGATGCTGGCGCTGGTCCTGGACATCGAGCGCGTGCGTGGGATGCTGACCGGCCACGATGAACTGGTGGTGGCGAATCACAATGCGCCGCAGCAGATCGTGGTGTCGGGGCCGCTGGCTGCCATCGAAGCGTTCGAAGCGGCGCTGACCGCGCAATCGATTGCCGCCAAGCGTCTGCCGGTGGCGACGGCCTTCCACTCGCGCGTCGTTGCCGATGCCGCCGATGGCTTCGCCGCCGCGCTGAACGAGGTCGACATCCAGGCGCCGACGCAAACCGTCTACGCCAACAGCAGCGCCGAACCATATCCGACTGATCCTGCGGCGTTGCGGGCACGACTCGCGTCGCAGCTGGCGCAGCCGGTGCGCTTCGTCGAAATGATCGAGGCGATGTATGCCGATGGCGTGCGCACTTTCCTGGAAGTCGGCGCCGGCTCGGTACTGTCCGGCCTGGTTGCCGCGATTCTCGGCGAACGCCCGCATCGCGTGATCGGCTTCGATCGCAAGGGTCGCGATGGCGTCGACACCTTGCTGCTGGGCCTGGCGCGTCTTGCTGCGGCTGGCGTGGCCATGCAACCCGACGCGCTGTTTGCCGATGTGCGACTGCCAGCCTTGCCGACGCGCAGCAAGATGGCGGTGTCGATCTGCGGCAGCAATCTTGGCAAGCCGTATCCGCCGCTGCAGCCGGGTGATTGGCCGGTGGCGAATGCGGAGCCTGCAATTGAACGAGTGCGTGAGGGCGCGCGCAGCATCGACGATCAGTCCAAGGTGGGCCAAGGCCCACGCAGCATTGATGACAAGCCCACGGTGGGCCAAGGCCCACCCTACGAGAGCAGCGCCGACAACGTTCGCCGGGCCGCGCCCGAGTTCACATCGCTTGACCCCATTTCCCCCTGCCCTACGTCGCCACCCGCGGCATTCAGCGAGCACCACGACATGCCCATCGACCCCAATGCCCACAGCGCCTGGCTGGCCGTCTTCTCCGAACATCAGCGCCAGACCGCCGAGGCCCAGGCGTCGTTCCAGCAGGCACTGGCCGAAAGCCACGCGGCTTATCTCAACCTGGCATCGTCCTCACTGGCTGGTCTGCAGGCCTTGATGCAGGGGCAAACACTTCCGGCTGCGACGATGCCGGCGACGGCAACACCGACACTGCCGCTTGCAGCGACGGTGCCATTGCCGGTGGCACCGACGACGCCATGGCCTACACCGATGCCGGTCGCTGCGACACAAGCAACGCCTGTGACAGTGCCACCGGCGCCAGTAGCCGACAACGCAGCGGCGGCACGCGCCATCATGCCGACCCCGGCAGCGCAGCCCGCCGCTGCGGCCATCGATCTTGCCGCCCTGCTGCTCGCCGTGGTCGCCGACAAGACTGGCTACCCGGTCGACATGCTCAACCTCGACATGGATCTCGAAGGCGATCTCGGCGTCGACTCGATCAAACGCGTCGAGATCCTCGCCGCGGTCGACGAGCGTGCCCCGTCACTGCCGAAGGTCGACCGCGCCCGTCTTGGGGCGCTGCATACCCTGCGCGAGATCGTCGACTACCTCGGCGTATCCGGTGCCACATCGTCACCAGCGTCGACTGTCGCCGTGAGTGCGGCGCCGTCCGCGGTCGCGTCCAACATCGACCTGCCCGCGCTGTTGCTCAGCGTGGTGGCGGAGAAGACCGGCTACCCGGTCGACATGCTCAATCTCGACATGGACCTCGAAGGCGACCTCGGCGTCGACTCGATCAAGCGCGTCGAGATCCTTGCCGCAGTCGACGAGCGTGCGCCATCCCTGCCCAAGGTCGATCGCGCCCGGCTTGGCGCGCTGCATACGCTGCGCGAGATCGTCGACTACCTTGGTGCGTCAAGCGCCGATGCGTCACCGGCTTCCAGCGCCGCTGTGAGCGCGGCACCATCCGCGGTAGCAGCCAGCATTGACCTGCCGGCCTTGCTGCTCAGCGTGGTCGCTGAGAAGACTGGCTATCCGGTCGATATGCTCAACCTCGACATGGATCTGGAAGGTGATCTCGGTGTCGACTCGATCAAGCGCGTCGAGATCCTCGCTGCGGTCGACGAGCGCGCACCGTCCCTGCCCAAGGTCGATAGAGCACGGCTCGGCGCCCTGCATACCCTGCGCGAGATCGTCGACTACCTCGGTGCCGATGCCGGCGGCAGTGTCGTGGAGGCTGTGGCCGTCGAAACAACGCTCGCCGTTGCACCGCCGATTCCGCAGCCGGAACTGGGCCGCTATGTGGTCGAGCCGATCACCGCACCGGCCACCGGTTTCGCGATGCCCTTGCTCGGCTCCGGCGAGCGCATCTGGGTGGTCGGTCCCGATGCGATGGCCTCGGCGCTGGTTGCGGAACTGCGCCAGCGCAAGGTCAATGCGCAGGCCAGCACCGCGCCCCCCGAGGCTGCGCAAGCCTGCATCTACCTCGGTGGGCTGATCAAGGCCGAGAGCCGCGAGATCGCCATGGCGGTGAACCGCGAGGCTTTCGCCCTGGCGCGCCGCCTTGCACCGCGGTTGCAGTCGAAACCCGGCCTGTTCGTCACGGTGCAGGACAGCGGCGGCACATTCGGCTTTGGCGGCTCAGGCGAGCATCAGGCATGGCTGTCTGGACTACCCGCCCTGCTCAAGACCTGCGCGCTGGAATGGCCACTGGCTGCGTTGAAGGCCATCGACATCGAGCGTGGTGCACGCAGCGACGCCGAACTGGCGGTCGCCATTGCTGACGAACTGCTGCGCGGTGGCGGGGAGATCGAGATCGGCCTGTCGGCCGGCGGTGAACGTCGCGCCCTGCACTGCGTGGCACGCGATGCTGCGCCTGCGAATTCGGTAATTGAAGCTGGCGATGTGGTGTTGGTTTCCGGCGGTGCTCGCGGTGTCACCGCGGCCTGCCTGCAGGCCTGGGCGGCGCACTGCCGTCCCACCCTGGTGCTGCTGGGTCGCACGCCGCTGCGCGACGAGCCGGCGGTCTACGCTGGCATTGCGGACGAAGCCGGCCTCAAGAAGGCTCTGCTGGCCGCGGCCAAGTCGGCCGGTCAGGCCATCACACCTGCCGAACTGCAGGCGCAAGTCGCGCAGGTTCTGGCGGTGCGCGAGATCCGCGCGAACCTGGCCGCACTGCGCGAAATCGGCGCCGAAGCGCATTACTTCAGCGCCGCAGTCGAGCAGCCGCAGGCACTCGAGGTCGTGCTCACACAGGTGCGCGAAACGCTTGGCCCGATCCGCGGCCTGATTCACGCCGCCGGCGTGCTGGCCGACAAGCGCATCGCGGAAAAAACCGATGCGATGTTCGACCGCGTGTTCGACACCAAGGTGCGCGGCCTGGCAACCCTGCTCGATGCCACGCGGGACGATCCGCTCAAGCTGCTCGCGGTGTTTTCCTCGGTCTCGGCACGCTGTGGCAACACCGGCCAGTCCGACTACGCGATGGCGAACGAAGTACTGGCGCGCGTGATGCACGCCGAAGCACGGCGTCGTCCGGGCTTGCGGGTGAAGTCACTTGGCTGGGGCCCATGGGAAGGCGGCATGGTTTCGCCCCAGCTAAAGGCGCGCTTTGCCGAGCTCGGCGTGCCGATGATTCCTCTCGAGATCGGCGCCGGCATGTTTGTCGCCGAGATGGACGATGCCAACGCGGTGGAACTGGTACTGGGCAGCGAACCGCGCCCCGAGGCGCTTCTTTCTGAAGGTGCCGAAGGGCGCGTGGAGGCACTCGAACTGATGGTGCGGCGCGACAGCCATGGCTATCTGGAAGGTCATGCCGTCAACGGCGAGCCGGTGGTGCCAGTGGTGCTGGCAGCCGAATGGCTGACCCGCGCCGTGCGCAGCCTGCGACCCGGCCGCCATGTGCAGTCCCTCCTCGATCTGAAGGTGTTGAAGGGCATTCGCCTGCACGGTTTCGAGAACGGCGGCGACCGCCTGCGCATCGAAGCGCGCCCGGTTCCCGGCAGCCAGGGCCGTGAGCTGCAGCTCGTGATCCGCGGCGCCACCAACGTGCCGCACTACAGCGCGCGCGCGGTGCTGGGCTCTGCGCGTGCGCTGCCAGGTGCAGACCTGCCCTCGCCGAGCATGCAGCAGTGGAGCGGCGGGCCGCTCTATACCGATCTGCTCTTCCATCGCGGCGAATTTGAACTGATCGAATCAGTCGACGGCATCTCCGACGAAGGCGTTTCCGCCACCGTGCGTGGCGTGGCCACGACCAACTGGCCGGGTGAAGCCTGGCAGCTCGATGTCGCAGCATTGGATGGTGGCTTGCAGGCCGCAGTGATCTACGGCCAGCGCATGTTGGGCGGCCCGAACCTGCCGACCTCGATCGGCGAGCTGCGCAGCTTCGCGCGCCCGACCAGCACCGGATCCATCCGCGTCACCGCACACAGCCGCAAGGTCGGCAAGGCCGCCACCAGCACCGACATCGTCTTCAGCGATGCGGGCGGCCAGCGTCTGGCCGAGCTGATTGATGTGCAGAATCATGCGTTTTAAGCGCGCGCCCAAGGCTGCGGCCCGCGTGCGACTCATGGCGGCTGCAAGATCACGGTCGCTGACAGGGTCAGCTCCTACAGGGTGTGCGGCGCGTCTCGGCGCCTGCGCGTTGAATGTTTTGGCGCTTTCCACGCAGCAAGCAACATGAGTGGCTGGCAGATCGCCATTGTCGGGCGTGCCTGCGTACTGCCCGGGGCCTTGAGTCCGGCGCAGCTGTGGGATGCGGTACGCGATGGTCGCGACCTGATCGGCAGGGCGCCTGCGGAGCGTTGGCGCATGCCGATGGATCGCGCGCTGGGCAGTGCCGATGCGCCGCAGCCTGACCGCGCCTGGAACGACCGCGGCGGCTATGTGGATGGGTTCGAAAAAATCTGGAATCCCGATGGGTTTGCCCTGCCGGCAAAAGACCTCGCAACGCTCGATCCGATGGCGCACTGGCTGCTGCACTGCTCGCGCACTGCGCTTGCTGAGGCACACAGCGCCGACGCGCGGGTTGGCGCGGTGTTCGGCAATCTCGGCTTTCCCAGCGAGGCGATGGCGAATTACGCCGACTCGGTTTGGCACGCCGCTGGCGAGGGCGTGGACTCACGCAACCGCTTCATGAGTGGCGGCACTGCGGCCGTGCTGCAACAGGCTTTGCAGCTGGACTGCGGCGCATTGAGCCTGGATGCAGCCTGCGCCAGCTCGCTCTATGCGATCAAGCTGGCCTGCGACCGGCTGCGCGAGGGCAGTGCCGACCTGATGCTGGCTGGCGCGGTGCAGCGCGCCGATGACCTGTTCCTGCACATGGGGTTCTCCGCGCTGCAGGCGCTGAGCCGCAGTGGTCGCTCGCGTCCGTTTCATCGCGATGCCGACGGCCTGCTGCCGGCCGAAGGCTGCGCCATGCTCGCGCTCAAACGCCTCGACGACGCGCAGCGCGATGGCGATACGGTATACGGCGTGATCCGTGGTATCGGCCTGTCGAATGATGGCCGTGGCAAGGGATTGCTGGTTCCGGATTCGGCGGGCCAGCAGCGCGCCATGCGGCTGGCCTGGGAGGCAGCTCAACTCGACCCAGCGAGCGCGTCCCTGCTCGAATGCCACGCCACTGGAACGCCGGTTGGTGACGCCACCGAATTGCAGGCCAGTGCCGCGATCTTTGCCGATGCGCGCGAGCTGCCAATCGGATCGCTCAAGTCGAATCTTGGTCACCTGATCACCGTCGCCGGCGCGGCGGGCCTAATCAAGCTGACCGAGGCCATGCGTCACGGCATTCGTCCACCGACCTTGCACGTCGAAGCACCCACTGAAGCACTGAAGGACACACCGTTTCGCCTGTTGCACGCGGCCGAGGCCTGGACCTCCGATGGCCTACGCGTGGCGGGACTGTCCGCTTTCGGCTTCGGCGGCAACAACGCGCATCTGGTGCTGGAGGAGGCTTCTTCATTGCAGGCTCCGGTGGCCTCGAATGGACTGTGGTTCGAGACGGCGCCCTCGACCCTTCGATCCACGCTTCGCGCGGCCTCAGGACAGGCCTGTGGTCTCGCTCCGCCCGCCTTACCATGCTCGGAATGGCCTGCGCAGCAGGAAGGCGCGAAGCGCCTCGCAGCCGCCTTGGCGGTCGATCGAGAACGCGTCTCGAACCACCGCGCCGCTGACCCGATCGCCATCATCGCGCTTGGCATCCTCGCCGGCCCCTGCCGCAGCCGCGCCGAGTTCACCGATGCCCTGTTCGCCGGCACCGACCTGCGCAATGCCGAAGGCGAGTCACCGATCGATTCAATCACTCTGGATCTCGATGGCCTGCGCGTCCCGCCCAACGATCTGGCCCAGGCCCTGCCGCAGCAACTCGCCATGCTGCAGGCCGCGCGCGAAGCGCTGGCCGAAGTCAGCGTGCTGCCGCACGAGCGCACTGCAGTGTTCATCGGCATGGAACCCGATGCCGAGGTCGCGCGCTTCGGTACGCGCTGGCGAATGCAGGGCGATGCCGCGCAGCGCGATGCCGTGGTGCCGGCGCTGCAGGCGGCCGGCGTACTCGGCTGCATGCCGAACATTCCGGCCAATCGTCTGAGTTCGGCGTTCGACCTGGGCGGACCGGCCTTCACCCTGCAATCAGGTAAACACTCTGCGCTGGCTGCACTCGACATCGCCTGCCGCGGCCTGCGCCTGGGAGAGTTCGATGCCGCGCTGATTGGCGCGGTCGATTTCGGCTGCGAGCCGGTCAATCGCGCCGCCAGCGGCAGGCCCGCGGCGGATGCTGCCGTGGCGTTCGTGCTGAAGCGCCTGAGCGATGCCGAGCGCGACGGTGACCGCGTGTATGCGCTGGTCGATGCTGCGACTGTTTCCGCAATCGATGCCCTGCCCGACCTGGGCGAACGCATAGGCTGTGCCGGGGCGGCCGAGGGCGCGCTGCACCTGGCGGCGGCAGCGCTGTGCCTGCATCACCGACGAGAGCTGGATGGGCGGCCGTGGTTGCCGCGTCTGGCCTTGCACACCTGCGAGGACAATTCGGTGGGCCAAGGCCCACCCTACGAGGCGCCAGCGAACCACGCGTCGAGCACCTCGACGCAAAGCAAGGCACATCTTGATGCGCCGGTCGCGGCGCCTGCAGCGGCGGATCAAGATCCGCCCTCCAAGGAGCCGATTTCGCTCGACGCTCGCCGTTTCCGCGCGCAGGCGCATGGACTGCCCGCACTGCAGCTAAGCGCACCGGCGGGCCACCCTCAGCGAAGCGAATCGCCTGTGCCGCGGCTCTACGCGTTTGCCGGCGAAGATCGCGCCGCCGTGATCGCCGCACTGCAGGCACGCAGCGAAGGACTGGACGGTCCGGCGCGCCTGGTGCTGGTCGCGCGCGAGGATGATTTCGAGGCGCAGCGCGCCCGCGCCCTGTCCTACCTGCGTGATGGCACACCGGCCGGACCTGGCGTGCATTACCGCGATCACCCCATCGGCGGCGAGCTGGCCTTCGCGTTTGCCGGCGCCGGCGCCGCGTATCGTGGGATGGGCCGTGCCCTGCTCGAACACCTTCCGCAGCTCGGTGACCGACTGGCACAGCAAAGCCAGCGCCTTGCCACCGCATTGGACTGGGCCTTCGACCCAAGCGAGCCGCGACCTTCGGTACTGCAGCAGCTGTGGGGCGCCTCTGCGCTGTCGCAGCTGCATCTTGCGCTGTCGGAGGATGTACTTGGTCTGCAGGCCGATGCCTGGCTCGGCTATTCCTCTGGCGAAACCAATGCCCTGGTCGCCGCCGGCATCTGGCGCGATCCGGATGCCCTGATCGCACGCATGGAAGCCAGTTACCTGGCGACGCGTGAACTCGGCGGCGAGTTCGCCGCCATCGCGCGGCAGTGGGGCGAAGCAGTGCGCTGGGCAAGTTGGACCGTGCTGGCTTCACCGGAAGTCGTACGAGAGACCATCGCCGACCTGCCGCGCGTGCACCTGGCCATCATCAATGGCGAATCGGATTGCCTGATCGCCGGCGATGCAGAAGGCTGTGACACTGCCGTGCATCGCCTCGGCGCCGCGCGCTGCCTGGCGCTGGACTATCCGTTCGCGGTGCATGTTCCCGAACTGGCCGCGCTGCGTGATCAGTGGCTCGAGCTGCACACTTTGCCAAGCCATACGCCGCGTCACGGCCGGATCTATTCGACGGCCTGGGGACACAGCTATTCCCCGGATACTGAAACCTGTGCGCGCGCCATCCTCGACCAGGCCGAGCGCGAGCTGGATATTCGCCCGCTGGTTCTGCAGGCCTGGAATGACGGCGTGCGCATCTTCGTCGAGCACGGCCCGCGCGGCGGATTCGGTCGCGCGATCCGCGACATCCTTGGAGATCGTGAATGCCTGGTGGTCAGCCTGGATCGCCTGGGCCAGGGGATCGAGGCGGTGCTGCATGCAGCGGCTGCGCTGCTCGCGGCCGGCATAGCGGTGAATCATCAGCGACTCACTGAACTGCTGGTATCGGCGCGGCAGTTGCCGACTGCGAAACGCCCGATGCGCTTTGCCGGGCATTGGCCGGCGGTGCAGTTGTCCTCGTCAGCGCAGCGGACGTCGCTATTGGCTGATCCTTCGGCAACGGGGAGCAATGACATCGAAGTCGAGGTACCGAATTGGTCGCAGGTAAAGGGCCCCTCACCCCTGCCCCTCTCCCGCATGCGGGAGAGGAGTTCAGTCGGATCTCCTGACTTGTCGCCGCACCCGACTGCCCGACGCGAATTTTTCGAAACCTTGATTCAAGAATCCGAGATGCAAGTCCAAGTCCAGATCATGCAGCCGGCGCCCGTGCTGCCGTCGGTGCTTTCGTGTGTTCCCCTCGAACCAGCGCTCAAAAAACAAGCAGCTGTAGCTACGAAGCAAGCGCCCGCGATTCAGCTGATCGCGCCGGCACGCAGCCCACATCCGGCACTGGCTGCGTGGCAGGACCAGCTTGCCCACATCAGTTCGGTGCATGGAGATTTTCTTCGCCGCCAACAGGTCGCGCAGGCTAGCTTCCTGGCGCAGCGTGGAGTGGCCCAGGGGATCTTATTGCGGTCGACGACAACGCGAACAAGCGATTGCATCGAGAACCAGCGTGGCTCGCTGCGCGGCACGATTTCAGAGATCGAGTTCGCGCTACCGCCTGGGCCTGTTGCAAGCCCCGCCCCTCACCCCAACCCCACTCCCGTGGGGAGAGGGGCCATGGGCATCACGCTCGCCCAGGCTTCGGACTCCCTTCAATGGAACTCGATCCTGAATTGCTCCCCTCTCCCCACGGGAGAGGGGTTGGGGGTGAGGGGCGAATCGCAGCGCGATACCGGAAGATCGCCCGAGACTTCAACCAGCCCGATGAAGACTGGAAGCCACGATACAAACCTTGCTCAGGCTACAGTCCCCACCGGCCCGCACTTCACCCGCGAACAGCTGCTGATCCATTCCGACGGCCGCATCTCGGACATCTTCGGCCCTGCCTTCGAATCGCAGGACAACTATGCCCTGCAGGTGCGCATGCCGAAGCCACCGCTGCTGCTGGCCGATCGCGTGCTCGGCATCGAAGGCGAAGCCGGCAAGCTCGGCGCTGGCCGGATCTGGACCGAAACCGATGTTGCCGCCGATGCCTGGTATCTGCAGCACGGCCGCATGCCGGCGGGGGTGATGATCGAAGCCGGCCAGGCCGACCTGATGCTGGTGTCGTGGCAGGGCATCGATGCGCACAACCGTGGCGAACGCGTCTATCGACTGCTGGGCTGCGAGCTGACCTATCACGGCGACCTGCCGCGCGTCGGCGAGACCCTGCGCTTCGACATCCATCTCGACGGCCATGCCGCGCAGGGCGATGTGCGGCTGATGTTCTTCCACTACGACAGCATGAATGGCGAGCGTCGCCAGCTGTCGGTGCGCAAGGGTCAGGCGGGATTTTTCACTGCGGCCGAATTGGCCGAGTCGGCCGGCTGCCTGTGGAGTCCTGAATCACAGGACATCGTGCCCGAGCCGCGGCTCGATGCACCCGAAGTGCGGTGCCCTCCGCGAGCGCTCGATCGCGTCCAGCTCGAAGCGTTTGCGGCCGGAGACACCGCCGCCTGCTTCGGCCCTGGCTTCGAACTGGCACGCACCCACACCCGCAGCCCTGCGATCCACGGCGGTCGCATGCTACTGCTCGATCGCGTCACCGAACTCGACCAGCAGGGCGGCCCCTGGCAGCGCGGCTACCTTCGCGCCGAGCTGGATATCGATCCGAAACAGTGGTTCTTCGACGGCCACTTCAAGAACGATCCCTGCATGCCAGGCACGCTGATGTTCGAGGCCTGCCTGCAGGCCATGGCAATCCATCTTGCCGGCTGCGGCTACACCCTCAAGCGCGATGGCTGGCACTTCCAGCCGGTGCCCGAACTGCCCTATCAACTGCAGTGCCGCGGCCAGGTGATTCCGTCTTCCAAGTGCCTGGTGACCGAGGTCTTCGTCGAAGAGCGCATCGCCGGACCGGTACCGACGCTCTACGCCGACCTGCTCTGCACCGTCGATGGCCTGAAAGCCTTTCACGCCCGCCGCGTGGCGCTGGAACTGGTGCCGGATTGGCCGCTGGAATCCGACCCGGATGCGGGCAGTGACGACAGCGGGCGGGATGTCGCCGTAGTCGACGGTTTCGCCTTCGATCAACGTGCCGTGCTGGCCTGTGCCCTGGGCAAACCGTCCACCGCATTCGGCCCGATGTACCGGCGCTTCGACGGGCCGATGCGCGTGGCGCGCCTGCCCAGCCCGCCGTACCTCTTCATCAGCCGCATCGCTGAAGTCCACGGACCCAACGGCGTGATGAAGGCGGGCGCGCGCGTGGTCGCGGAATACGACCTGCCCGACTCGGTCTGGTATCTGGACGAAAACGGCTGCCGGACGATGCCCTTTGCGGTGCTGCTGGAAGCCGCCCTGCAACCCTGCGGCTGGCTGTCGAGCTATGTCGGCTCGGCGCTCACCGTCGAAAGCGAACTTGGCTTCCGCAACCTCGACGGCGAAGGCACCGTGCTGGCCGAACTGCGCGGCGGCGACGGCATCCTGCGCACCGAAGTTGAACTGACCGATGTATCGGCCAGTGCCGGCATGATCATCGAGAGCTTCTCCGTGCGCTGCTGGCTGGGCGAACGCGAGGTCTACCGTCTGCGCACGGTGTTCGGCTTTTTCCCGCCCGAGGCCCTGGCCAATCAGGCTGGGTTGCCGCGCAGCGCCGCGCAAACCGAACAGCTGACACGCGAATCAGATTCCCGCATCGACCTCGACGCCGCGCCCAGCGCATTCTTCGCCAGCGATCGCCCGCGACTGCCCGGCAGCATGCTGCGCATGATCGACCGCATCGAAGGCTGGTGGCCGGAGGCCGGCGCTGCGAGTCTCGGTCAGCTGCGCGCGGTGAAGGACATCGACCCCGGCGAATGGTTCTTCCGGGCGCATTTCTTCCAGGACCCAGTGCAGCCTGGCTCGCTCGGCCTTGAAGCCATGCTGCAGTGCCTGCAGGCCGCAGCCCTGCTCAAGGGCCTGGACGAGGGCATCGAGGCCGCACGCTTCGAGTGCATCGCGCTGGATCGCGCGCATCAGTGGAAGTACCGCGGCCAGGTATTGCCGCACAATCGGCAGGTGCACACGACCCTGGAGCTCACCGCCATCGAACATGACGCCCGCGGCGTAGTGCTGCTCGGCGACGCCAGCCTCTGGGTCGACGGCATGCGAATCTACGAAGCCAAGGGCCTGGGGCTGCGCGTTGTGGCAGGACCCGCATGAGTGCTGCGCTGCAGCCGGCCTGGCTGCGCATCGAACGCATCTCCAGCGTGCTGCAAAGGCTGCCCGGCGATGCAAGCGATTGGCTGTCTGCCAGTGAACGCGAGCGCTACGCCGGGCTTCGGGTCGCAGCGCGTGCCAATCAGTACCTGAGCGGTCATTGGCTGGTGCGCGAAGGTCTGGCGCGACGATTCGGGGAACAAGCCCGGAACTGGTCGCTGCGCGATCGACGCGGCCTGCCGCCACAGGTCGAGCATGGCGACCAGCCGTGCTTTGTGTCCATTTCGCACAGCGGCGATTGGATCGCTGCAGCCGTCGCCGAGGTGCCACTGGGCATTGATCTTGAGCAACGGCGCTCGCGCGCTGGCCTGCTGCAATTCCAGAACCTGCTGCGCGCCGTCGACGATCCGGAACAACTGGATGAAGACCACCTGCTGCAGCGCTGGGTTCTCAAGGAAGCTTGGATCAAGCGGCACGGGTTCAGCGCGCTGCCCGAGAGGCTTGCCACGTTGCAGCTGCAACGCGCCGAAGCAGCGGAAGCCGACATTTGCCTGTGGCGCGAGCCCGACTTTCATTTCGCCTTGTGCACCACTGTGCCGGGCGCGATTGATTGCGGTGATGCCCTGTCGACTGATGCCGAGCAATGGCAGGGCGTCGATACCGCGTCTGTGCTGTAGGTCGCCCCGCAAATAGCGCGCCAGCCGCGCCCTGCAGTGCACTTGGGCGCACCACATTCCCCGTAGATCACACCGTGGCACTCCGACCGATCCGCTACCAACCCGCAGCGCCATCGGTACTTCAAGTCGCACCCTGCGCGCCGCATGGCAGAATTACGCTATGCGAACCATCCTGACCTTTATTGCCGTCTGCCTGCTTGCCGCCTGCGGCGAAGCTCCACAGCCCTCTGCATCGATACCCAGCGAGCCACCCGCCTTGGAACCGCCCCCGACTGCCGCGTTGCGTGTGGCCACTTACAACGTCTCGCTGCACGGCAGGTCCGAAGGCGACCTGTTGCGACGGCTCACCGCCGGCGATGCCGATGCGCGCCGCGTGGCAGCGGTGATCCAGCACCAGCGTCCCGACCTGCTGCTGATCAACGAATTCGACTATGACACGGCGCAGGCCAGCGCCGAACTGTTCCAACGCGAGTATCTGGCAATCGCGCAGTTCGGCCAGACACCGATCAAGTACCCCTACCGCTTTCTGGCACCAGTCAACACCGGCGAACTCAGCGGCCTTGACCTGAACCGCGACGGCAAGCTGGCACTGCCTGAGGATGGTTGGGGCTTCGGTGATTATCCGGGCCAGTACGGCATGCTGGTGCTGTCGCGCTACCCGATCGATGTTGTCGCGGCACGTACCTTCCAGCATTTTCCGTGGAGCCAGATGCCCGGCGCACTGGCGCCATCCCTGCCCGAGGCCGGCGAGCCCTGGTATCCACCGGCTGTCTGGGCGCAGCTTCGTCTTTCATCGAAATCACATTGGGATGTACCGGTCGATACGCCGCTGGGCCGGCTGCATTTCCTCGTTTCGCACCCCACGCCGCCGGTGTTTGATGGCGCGGAGAATCGTAACGGCCTGCGCAATCACGACGAAATCCGCTTCTGGGCCGAGTACGTATCGGGCGAGACGCGCGACTGGATCGTGGACGATGCAGGTCGCCGTGGTGGTCTTGATGCGCAGGCCAGGTTCGTCATCGCGGGTGATCAGAACGCCGACCCCAACGACGGCGACAGCAGCAACAATCCTCTGGGCCGTTTGCTGCAGCATCCACGGCTGCTTGCGAACGCGGCACCACGCAGCGCAGGTGCCAGCATCGCCGCGGCCGCGGCGGCCGGCAACCGAACGTTGCGGGGCGATCCCGCCGAGCACACCGGAACCTTCGGTCCACGCACCGGCACCCTGCGCGTCGACTATGTGCTGCCTTCGCAAGGATTGGAGGTCAGCGACAGCGGCGTATTCTGGCCCGCCGCCGGCGAAGTTGGCGCCGAGTGGATTGGCGCGTCAGACCACCGCATGGTCTGGCTGGACCTGCGCAACAGCGCCACCTCCGACTCCACCGACTGAATCAGGGGACACCTACAGCATGGCCTTTCTCGCACCGCTGCCCGCCAGCACCAGCCCCGAGCTCGCCGAGAGCTTTGCCACCTTCGAGAAGATCCTCGGCTTCGTGCCGAACTCGCTGCTCACCATGCAGCGCAAGCCGAAGATCGTGCAGGGCTTCGAAGCCCTGACACGTGGGGTGATGGCGCCGGATGGTGAAGTCGATCTGGGCTTCAAGCGCTTGGTCGCGCACTTCTGCTCGCGCGCTGCCGGCTGCCAGTACTGCATGGCGCACTCCTTGATCGCGGCGCGCATCCACGGCATCAGCGACGACAAGGTGGCAGCGGTATGGGAGTACCGAACCTCACCATTCTACAGCGAGGCCGAGCGCGCGGCGCTGGACTTCGCCCTGGCTGCCGGCAGCGTTCCGAACGCAGTTGACGAAACCGTGTTCGCACCGATGCGCAAGCACTGGAGTGAAGGTGCCATCGTCGAGATTCTTGCGGTGGTGTCGCTCTACGGATTCCTCAATCGCTGGAACGATTCCATGGCCACCACCTTGGAGGCTCCGCCAGCGGCACTCGGCGACAAGGTGCTGGCGCAGGGCGGCTGGGATGGTGGCAAGCATCGCGGTTGAAATGTTTGGTGGTGCGATGTAAGCCGCTGCTGGAGGGCGGATCTTGATCCGCCATCGCGAGGTGGTTGCGCTTTCTGCCACAGCTGCAACTGCAACTGCAACTGCAACAACAACAACTGCAACTAGATCAAGATCAAGATCAAGATCAAGATCAAGATCAGGATCAGGATCAAGATCAAGATCAAGATCAAGATCAAGATCAAGATCAAGATCAAGATCAAGATCAACAGCTTTCGCGCCCTGCGGGCAGCGAGTCACTTTCTCTTGCTTGTCCAAGAGAAAGTAACCAAAGAGAAGGACACCCCAGTCTCGCGCCGCGCGGATGAAGCCCGCGCGGTCCCCTGCGCTGCTCGCCATGACCGGGCCGGCGCGAACTCGCACATCC
>JBBSJP010000047.1:0-38610 GCA_038257155.1 Lysobacterales bacterium
AAACCTGCCCCACCGCCGTCATGTTCCCGCTCTTCGGAGGGCCGCGCTCCCGCGCGGCTGCTCTTGTCTCCCTTCTCCCTTGGGAGAAGGTGGCGCGAAGCGCCGGATGAGGGTCCGACCGAAGCGCAGCCCCGGCTGGCACCCCAGGCGAAATCCTCGCGCAATCGAAACCTGCCCCACCGCCGTCATGTTCCCGCCCTTCGGAGGGCCGCGCTCCAGCGCGGCCGCGCTTACTCTCCTCGAACCCCTAACCAAACCATCAAAAATCCGTTCGCGGCGAGCAGCCATCAAGCCGCGCCAGCGCGCCTGCAGGCGCGCTGGTTGGTGTGGGTGGGCCGCAGGCCCGGTGAGGGGCTCCTGCTCTCGATGTTGCCTTTACCTCTCTCGCCAGTGATCTGCTGCCCATCGCCAACTCCAAGGATCATTTGCCCAATCCCGGCAGCAGCGTGGCCGACGTGTCATCAGACCAGATCGTGCCCCAAGCATCCTTCAGTACGGTCGGATAGTACGGAACGAAACGCATGTAAATTTCAATAGTGCAATCGTCTGTTGAAGGATAGCCATGCGCCGCTCCGATGTTGCGCCGAGTCTTCGGGCATCCGAGCGCTGATTGATCGACTGAACCGGACGCCCGAGCAGGGCAGCGCACCTCAAAAGCAAGGGAGGTTGGCCGTGTAGCGGCGAAAGCTGCTTCCCCTCTCCCGCCTGCGGGGTGACCGGGGCTTTCCAGTCGCGCTTGAGCCCCTCTCCCCACGGGGTGAGCGGGGCTTTCGAATCGCGCAGCGACGAGCCCGCGTTCGGGCGACAGCCCGTGGTAGCGGCGAAGCCGCCCAACGCCGGCGCGCATGCAGGCGCGACGGCCGGGGTGCGGGTTGGGGAGAGGGGCAGAGCTCGCCCCAGATTCAAACATTCGGGCATTCGGCTTTAAGCCCCTCTCCCTGCCGGAGAGCGGTTGGGGTGAGGGGCAGATCTCGCCTCAGATCCAAACGCTCGGGCAATAGCCCGTGGTAGCGGCGAAGCCGCCCTTCGGGCGATAGCCCGTCGTAGCGGCGAAGCCGCCGAACGCCAGCGCGCATGCAGGCGCACTGGCCGGGGTGGGTGGGAGCACCACCCAACTATCAAACTTACATGCATAATCGGAAAAAATCCGATTGTCATATCAAAAACGACCAATGACTGAGCCGCGCCTTGACCACTTCGGAACCGTCCCCTTCAGCCATGCAGCACTGCTGCCCCTGCTGAAGGACTACCGCCGTCCGAATGACAAGATTGCCGAATGGCTGCGGCAGGGCGTATTGCTGCCGGTAAAGCGCGGCCTGTACGTAATGGGCGCCGCCACGAATGCGCGCGCGCCGTGCCTGCCGTTGCTGGCCAATCGCCTGTACGGGCCTTCATGTGTCTCGCTCGATTACGCCCTGGCCTGGCATGGCCTGATCCCCGAACGGGTGCATGAGATCACCTCCGTGTGCATGCGGCGCGGACGCACCATCGACAATCACTTCGGGCGGTTCTCGTATGCCCGATTGCCAACGCAGGTGTATCCGAGTGGTATCACCCAGGCCAGCGTCTCGGACCAGGAAACCTTCCTGATCGCGTCCCCCGCAAAGGCACTGTGCGACAAAGTCATGCTGACGCCCCGCCTGCGCGCCACCAGCCGCGCCAGCATGCAGCGCTTTCTGCTGGATGATCTGAGGATCGACGGCAACGCCCTGCAAGACCTCGACCTGGACGTCGTCCGGACCTATGCGCAATGCGGCGTCAAGACGGCGCAGCTGCGTGCCCTGCTGAACTGCGTGGAGGCGGCGCGATGACCGTGATCGAACAGATGCTGGCGCGCTATCCCAGCCAAGACCGCGAACACGCACTGCGGGAGGTGATGCAGGAAATCGCGCTGGCCAGCCTGCAGCGCGGCGGTTTCTTCGACAAGGCCGCGTTCTACGGTGGCACGTGCCTGCGCATCTTCCACGGCCTGCCCAGGTTTTCTGAAGACCTGGACTTCTCGCTGCTGGCCCTGGATCGCGATTTCACCCTGGAACCCTACTTCGACGTCATGCGCGCTGAATTCGCTGCGTTTGGCTTCGAGGTCGCCATATCCGCGCACAAGAAGTCGATCGACTCAGCGGTCGTGTCGGCGTTTGTGAAGAAGGGCACCAGCATCTACGACGTGCAGGTGCGTGGCCAGCGAACGCTGAAGATCAAGTTCGAAGTGGACACCGACCCGCCCGCAGGCTTCGCTACCGAGGAGCGCCTGCTGGTGCAGCCATACTCGTTCTACGCAAACTGCTACGCGCTGCCAGACCTGCATGCCGGGAAAATGCATGCCTTGCTGTTTCGCAAGTGGAAAAACCGCGTCAAGGGCCGCGACTGGTTCGATTACGAATGGTATGTGCGCAGCGCAATACCACTGAACCTGGCGCATCTCGAACAGCGCGCGCGGCAGAGCGGCGACTGGGACGGCCCCGTCCTTGGCCGTGCCGACCTCCAGCGGCTGCTACAACAGCGCATCGCTTCTCTGGATATCGAGCAGGCCCGCAGCGACGTGCGCCCCTTTCTGCGCGACACCGGCGCACTGGAAATCTGGTCGCCCCGCTACTTCCGCGACCTATCCGAAAAGTTGGTGTACGCCTGAATCCATCACCCCGATCCACAAATCGCCTCCCCCTTGTAGATGCTATGCGGGCCGTCCGCACACTAACCTCTGATTGGTCTCAAACAAACGGAGGCAGACATGCGAACGGCCCGCGAGTGGGGAGTGTACGTTGGAGAGGTGGTGTTGTTGGTGGCGATCGAGCTGTCAGCGAAGTCCTGGCGACTGGTGATGGGTGCGAACGGCAAGCGGTGGCACGTCACGCTGGAGCCGGGCGACGCGAAGGGGTTCGAGGAGGCGCTGGCGCGTGCGAAGGCGAAGTTGGGGTTGCCCGTGGATGCGGCGGTGGTGAGCTGCTATGAGGCGGGACGCGACGGGTTCTGGATTCATCGCTGGCTGGCGCAGCGCGGTGTGCGAAACGTGGTGATCGATTCGGCCAGCATCGAGGTGAACCGGCGCGCCCGGCGAGCCAAGACGGACCGGGTGGATGGCGAGAAACTGCTGTCGCTACTGCATCGCTGGTATGGCGGTGATGCCGAGGCATTGCGCCCGGTGCGTGTTCCGAGCCTTGAGGAAGAGGACCAGCGGATGCTGCACCGGGAGCGGCAGACCTGGGTCAAGGCGCGAACGCAGGAGGGCAACCGGATCAAGGGTTTGCTGGCCAGCCAGGGGGTTCGGGTCGAGGGCGCGGTGGCGAAGTGGGGCCGCCAGTTGGATGCGCTGCGCACCGGTGACGGTCAGCCGCTGCCGCCGCGGCTGATGGCGCGGCTGGGTCGTGCGATCACGCACTACCTGGCGCTGAGCGAGCGGATCAAGGGGCTGGAGGATGAGCAGCGCGCAACGCTCAAGGCGGCAGAGGGCACCGGCGCCGTGCCGTTGGTTGAACTGCTCAGGACGCTGCGCGGAGTGGGTATGCAAAGCGCCTGGACGCTGGTCTTCGAGCTGTTCGGTTGGCGCCGCTTCCGGAACCGCCGGGAGTTGGCAGCCAGCGTGGGACTGGTGGCCACCCCGTACGACAGCGGCGAGTCGCGACGTGAACAGGGACTGTCCAAGAGCGGCAACCGAAGGGTCCGCACGCTGATGATCGAGCTGGCCTGGTCGTGGTTGCGCTTTCAGCCCGACAGCGAGCTGAGCCAGTGGTGGCGAGCGCGCTTTGCCAGCACCCAGCGCGGGCGAAAGGTGGGCATCGCAGCCTTGGCACGCAAGCTGCTGATCGCGCTATGGCACATGACCCAGACCGGCGAGATTCCCGCCGGAGCGAGGTGCAGCGCGGCGAGCTGACCGTGGGTAACGCGGCAGGTAGGCGGGGTTGAAGGCAAATAGAACGCAGACAGAGATGGATGGTTTTTCCTGAGGTTTGGCGAGGTTCGAGAAGCTCGCTGCGCTCCTGGGTCTCATTAGACCGTTCTTGTAGATGGAGCTCTCGAAGCGAAGGTTGAGTCGAAGCGGAAACGCGGATGCAGCATGAGGTTCCCGGGCCTGCATGGCCGGAACGGATAGAAGGTGGTCCCAACGCCAGTTGCGGACACCCCACAGCAACCGCCACGCCGGACATCAGGAAAGCAAAACAGCAGGGGTTGACAGTGGACGGTACATAGAAGGAGCGCACCCTGTGCGCGACCGCAATGCCACGCAACCCCCCAAACTCCACCCCACTCCGCAAACCCACGCCTTGCCCCCCGTGAACGATTGGTCTACGGTAGCGTTCACGGCGTGAACACCAACGCCAGCGCGCAGCCAGATACCCAGCCCGGCCCAGCGGAATGGCCTGTCATCGTAGGGCGGTAGCGTCTTCAAAGTTCCGGTAAATAGCCCGTTTTGTACCAAAGTCTTCTCGAACGAAGCCGCCTCAAATTGGCCACTCCAGTTTCGGGGTGCGCCTATGCCGGCAATCTTCAGATTTAAAACTGCAGCGCCAGTGCAGCTGAAGGCCACCAGCCAAATGGGATCAAACTGATGCTCAGAGAACTTGCTTACCGGGTCGGACGGAAGCTCTACTTCTGGGCGCGCAAAGAAAGCCAAAACAGCCCCGAGAAAAACGGCGAATACGCACTGCTGACGCAAGTGCTGGCTCTTTCTGCCGGCCCAGCGACCCTGCTGGACATCGGTGCCAATCGTGGCGAATGGTCACGCAAGGCAGTGTCCCTCGCACGATCAAACGGAACAGCGCTGACGGTTCATGCTTTTGAACCACTTTCAGGCACCCGGGCAATGCTGGCGGAAGCTGTCTCCGCATTGCCGGAGGTGAAAATCGAATCCCTCGCGTTGTCGAACGCAATTGGAACCGCGACTTTCTACTCGCAGTCGGCGGGTGCCGGCACCAGTTCGCTGCACCCCGTTTCCGGTTCGCGAGCTGAAGAAGTGACGCTGACAACACTGGATTCGTGGCTTGAGGCAAATCCGTGCGGTCCGCTCACCATGATCAAGATCGACGTGGAAGGCTTCGATTCGCTGGTGATGGAAGGTGCCTCGCGCACCCTTGCGGCTGGCCTAGTCGAAGTTGTCCAGTTCGAATACAACTGGCGGTGGCTGCTCAACTCGCGCAGCCTGCATTGGGTTTTCCAGTTCCTCAAGGACAAGCCTTACATCCTTGGCAAGCTGGTTCCGGATGGCGTCCTTACGTTCGACCATTGGCACTTCGAGCTGGACCGATTCTTCGAGGGCAACTACGTATTGCTGCGACAGGGCAGCCCAGCCGCCACACTCGGCAGGCCTGCCGATTTCGATGGATCCAACGCGCTTCGGCTTCTTTAACGAGGCCCGAGTGGTGGCCATCAAGTGCGCTGCGCTGCTCAACATGCTGGTACACGACGTAAATCCATCCTTTCGACACGCAGCGGCCTGATGTCACTCCGACTTCATGCCGCATGGGCAGCCGGTGCCGCCATCCTGCTCACCGCATCTCGATTCCTGCTGCTGGCTGTCCTGGCCCGACGTCTGGATTCGCAAGCGCTTGGCCTTTTCGCCTATGCGCAATGGATGGTGGACATCGGGTTCCTGGTGGCCGCGTTTGGCGCCAATGGCGCTGCATCCCGGTACATCGCTGAGTTCCGCTCACGCCCGGGTCTGTTGCATGCATTCATGCGGGTGTGGCGCCTTCCTTCTCTGCTCTTGCCGCTCGCTGCATCTGCGCTTGCGACACTGGGCGCGTACCTCTCGGGAATCGAGCTGGGCGCACTCGGTTACGGGGCGTTGTTGGCGTGGGCCCTGTTTGCCGGGCTGTGGGCCATGCAGACAGCGGCTCTGATGGGCCTGCAACGATTTGACCTGGTGTTTCTCGCCAATCTTCTTGCCGCCGCAGCCATGGTGTTGGGCGCGGCCTTCCTGCCCATGGCGTCGAATGACCCCTCATCCGCATTCCTGATCATGGGCGCAGGCTGCGCCGCCGCCTTCGCGGTAGGTGTTTTGCCGGTGCATCGACTGGGCACTGCACCAACCGGCCAGGCCGAAAGCCTGGACAGGCCCTCGATCATCCGATACTGCGCAAACGTCTGGGTGACGGCACTGCTCTGGAGCCTGGTATGGTCGCGTGGCGAAGTGCCCCTGGTTCGTCATTATCTGGGCGACGCGCAACTTGCCAGCTACAGCGTGGCCCTTAGTCTGGTTGGTGGTGCCATCGCTGGCGTCATGCTCGGCCTTGGAGGCATCGCGCCGCAGGTAACGCGGTTTCTGGGCGATGGGCTGGAGGACAAAGCGGTCGGTCTTTGCAGGATGGTGGGGGATTGGCAATTGATGCTCAGTGGCAGCGCAGCAGCGGTAATTATCTGGCTGTCGCCCGAGATCCTCAGCCTTGCTTTTGGCCCGGGCTATGCGTCGGCAGCTCCCGCCCTGGGCCTTCTGGCTGCTGGGCTGCCTGCGCTCTCCTTTTCCATGCACAACCATCTTCTGCAGATTCAGACCGGAGCGCGCTTCAATCGCAACACCACCCTGCTTGGGCTTGCCGTGCTGAGCATGGCTGCTGTGCTACTGATTCCACGATTTGGGATTGAGGGAGCCGCGCTGGCAAGAGTGATGGCGCTTTGGCTGTTGGCCATGGTCAGTGCAGCAGTGTTCTCCGCCCGGGTTGACCCACGTGGCGTCAATCGATCTGGCCTCGCCGCTGTGATGCTTGTGACCGGTGCATCGGCCACTGCCGTTGCGCTGTTGCCAGCGTTTCCGCTCGGCGTCCGGGTGAGTTTGGCCATCGGTATTCCTACAGCGCTCCTGCTTGCGATCCGCGGTCGCGACGGTAGGCTTGCGGTTGGTGCCATGCTTCAACGCGCAACGGGTCCATGAACATTGGCATCCGCGGCTCGGCAGATCGGCCCTCACCAGGGGATCGTATCCGCCACTCCACGGGAATGGATCCGGCGTTGCGCAGGCAGGACGACGGGCCGGGTCGACCCATAGCCTTTGGACTGCGCCGGGCCTTTCTGGCGCTGGGGCTTTCCTCGTCTGCATACGCCTTTCTCGCCGCATGGGCGTTCCTGCTTTCAAGGATGGGCTTTTCCGACGCCGCCTGCCTGTCCGTCGTGCACGTCGCCAGTGCCGCGGGCCTGCTCACATTCTGGCGGCTTGGGCGGTGGGGCCGTGCCCGCTATGACTGCTTTGGGGCAGCTCTGCTCTTGCTGGCCGTCGCATTGCGATTGCAGGCACTCATGGACACATTGGTCTACGGAACACGGGTGGACATCATCTATTTGTACCCGAACGTCCCGATGCCAGCCGATGTGTTCCTGCTTTTCCTCAAGGCGGAGACCATAACCACCATTGGGATTCTGCTGGCCGCATTCACGTGGCGCCTGCATATTGGCATTCACGTCGAGGCTCACTCATTTCTGCGCAATGTCAGGTCCGTGCCAGCGCAGACGCCGATCATCGTTTACCTCGCGGCACTGGTAGTCGACGTATTGATCCGGGTGCTGGGAGTGAGCTTTGGCGCGCTGACCATGTTCTCGACCTCGCTGTTCATGCTCGGTGTGGCCTCCATCTATTTCATTGCCGCTCGTCGGCCTTCGCGGATAGGGCGCATAGCACTGGCGGTGTTGATGGGGCTGGCAATGGCGTTGCTGGCGCTGAACAAGGGCATGAAGTCGGAAATGTTCTTCCCCTTGGTCCCGGCGGCGATCCTGTTTTGGACGGCGTACCGTAACGCTCTCCTGCGTGCGGCGTTCGTGGGGCTGGCGGTAACCGTTCTTGCCCTGTCCCAGCTGTACGTTCACCACGTGCGGCAGGTTGCCTGGCACAGTGAAGGCATCGAGCGTATGTCGCCCATCGTGCTGATGGTCGGCTTCCTCGCTGAATTGCCCACTTTCGATCTGCGCGACGCTTGGAACTCGGCCAGTTCCCGCCTCAACATGACTGTCGCACACGCCACGACGGTCACACTGGCAGACTCCAATGGATTCGAGCCGATCAACGTGTTCGGGCCAATCCCGGGCACGTTTGTTCCGCGCTTTCTCTGGCCAGGCAAACCGGTGCTTCAGCCCGGCGCTCAGCACACGGCGCGGATTCTCGGCACCCACGTGCCGGTTTCTGAGATCCGCAGCGCCACCGCAGCCGGCTTCTCGACAGAACTGTACCTGGGCGGTTGGTGGGCGGGTGCTGTGCTTGGGATGCTGGCCTACGGCTTCCTGCTCGCTTCCGCGCAGCGATGGGCATTACGAACATCACCGGGATTCGGCCACTTGGCCTTCTGTTTCTTGGCCTTCTACTGGGCATTCCGGTTCGACGAGCACCATGTCGTGTACAGCTATACGGCTATTGCATTCATGGTCGCCTTTTTGTGGGCACTTCGTCTCGCCGCCGGCGCCTTGGGCCTTAAGTCGATTGCGATGAGTCGGGCGGGTTCCTAATGGGAGTGAAGATGATTGAGCGCAAGCCGATTATGGTCGCGGCCACGGAGTTCTGGGATGGGGCTTCGGGCGCTGGTTTGGTGAGCGGGTTTCGCGAACTCGGCTGGTTGGTGCAGACAGTAGATCACGGTGCTTTCGTCAGAAGCGCGAAATCATTTGCCGCCCGAGTGGCATTGCGGCTAGATCGCAATGCGTTGCACCAGGCATACCGCGACGCGATCTGGGATGGGTGTGAGGCGCTGCGCCCGGACGTCTTTTTCACTGTAAAGGGTTCCGGACTGAATGCGGCGCTGCTGGCGCGAATCCAGTCGTTGGGGACAACAACGGTCATGTACTACCCGGATCTTCACTTCGAACATGCAGGGCTCGACCAAGGTAGCTTTGGCCACTACGACCTGTTCGTCACAACCAAATCCTTTCATCTTGAGTGGTTGCGCGAGCGCCTCGTGCCGGAACGGGTTGCATTTGTTCCGCACGGCTACTCGGACGCAGTGTTTCAGCCCGTTACCAACGCGGTGGGTGATTCACAGTACCGGTTTGATGTGCTCTATGTCGGAAATCATTCGCAATATAAGCAACGTTGGTTTGAGAGGCTACTGGAGTTGAATCCCGAATTGAATCTTGCAGTAGTAGGCAATCGATGGAGGGAACAGAAGCGACCATTGCCGATTGCTGCAAAATATTTTTTGGGTGAGGTAAGAGGCCTACGTCTTTCAAAGTTGATTCAGTCCTCCAAAATTAACATTGGACTTCATTTTGGCAAGAGTCAGGCTGGATGGGAAGACTTGGTTTCTACAAGGACTTTCGAGATTCCCGCATGCAAGGGTTTTATGTTACACATAGACAACTCGGAAGTCCGGCAGTTGCTCGCCGTCGGGCAGGAGATCGACGTGTTCTCCTCGCCTCAAGAACTTCATGAAAAGATAACGTTTTACTTGTCCCGGCCTGAGCTTCGCCTGGAAATGCTTGAAAGCGCCTATGCTCGCGCGGTCCCTGCCTACGGATACGCAAGAAGGGCGGTACAAATTAGCAGGTTGGTAGAGGCGGTCAAACAGAAAAGCCACTCCTGACGTCTTAGGCTTAGGTAAACGCCTAAATTTGATCAATTTGTGTGGCACAGAATTCCGTTTTCATAGGCAGCTTCCAGTATGCGCAACTACAATTCAATAAAACGTATCCTCGTGACCGGGGGCGCTGGTTTCCTCGGCTCTCACCTGTGCGATCGCCTGCTTGCCGAAGGACATGAGGTAGTTTGCGCCGACAACCTGTTTACGGGCGCAAAGCAAAATATCGCACACTTGCATGGCCATCCACGATTCGAGTTCATGCGACACGATGTTACGTTTCCGCTGTACGTCGAGGTGGACGAAATTTGGAATCTTGCTTGTCCAGCTTCCCCGGTCCACTACCAGCACGATCCGGTGCAGACAACCAAGACCTCGGTGCATGGCGCCATCAACATGCTCGGCTTGGCCAAGCGACTGCGTTGTCCAATTTTTCAGGCTTCGACCAGCGAGGTGTATGGTGACCCAAGCGTACATCCGCAAACGGAAGGCTATTGGGGAAATGTCAATCCGATTGGAATCCGCTCTTGCTACGACGAAGGCAAGCGATGTGCCGAGACCTTGTTCTTCGATTACCACCGGCAGCATGGCCTTGATATCAAAGTTGCGCGCATCTTCAACACCTACGGGCCGCGCATGCATCCCAACGACGGAAGGGTAGTGTCGAACTTCATCGTGCAGGCGCTCAAGGGTGACCCAATCACCCTATACGGCGACGGACGGCAGACGCGCTCGTTCTGCTTCGTGGATGACCTTATCGAAGGGTTCCTCCGACTGATGGCCACAGAGCCCGGCTTCACTGGACCTGTGAACCTGGGCAATCCAGGGGAATTTACCATCCGCCAACTGGCCGAGCGTGTTATTGAGCTTACCGGCTCCGCTTCAACTATCGAATTTCAGCCATTGCCCGCCGATGATCCGCTGCAGCGCCAACCAGACATAACTCTGGCGAGTGAAAAGTTGGGATGGGTGCCACGAGTAGGCCTCGACGTCGGTCTTCGCTCCACAATTGATTATTTCCGGAAGACACTGGATGTCGCAGCATGAGTCGAAAAACATACAGAGTCGCGGTGCTGAATTCACATCCGATCCAGTATTTTGCGCCCTTATATGCGCATTGGAACAAACACCCCGATCTCGAAGTCAGCGCTTTGTATTGCAGCGACTCAAGCCTCAGGGGCGGCGTGGACCCTGGGTTTAGGCAACCAGTGACCTGGGATGTTGATCTGCTTGATGGGTACCGATCGGTTTTTCTAGGCGCTGAGCGTGTGAAACGACGAACACCGCGCGGCTTTTTTTCATTGGTCTGTCCGGAAGTATGGGCAGAAATTCGCGACGGCGGTTACGACGCAGTCTTGTTCCATGGCTACGGGTACGCTGCTTACGTCTTGGGAATTATTTCGGCGAGGGTTCACGGAATTCCTGCGTTTGTTCGATCTGAGACGCATCTTGGACTGAGGCGCAGTCGTCTGCGACAGTGGCTTCGGGACTCAGTGCTTTCCCGTGTCTACCGAGGATTCCAAGGGTGCCTCGCAATTGGCGCCAGGAACAGACATTACTATCAGGTACTTGGCATCCCGGATCGTAGAATCTTCAATGTTCCTTACACAGTAGACAATGATCGCATTATCACTGCAGCCAATTCAACGCGCCACGAACGCGAGGGATTGAGGCGTGACTTTGGACTTCCGGAAACATCTCAAGTAGTGCTCTATGCATCAAAGTTCATGCGTCGCAAACACCCGGACGATGTCGTCTCGGCATTCGGGAGGCTCCAGGAAGAAGGGCTAAACATTTCCCTGTTGATGGTGGGTACCGGTGAAATGGAGACCGAGCTCCGCGCCCAGGTTAATAACCTCAACCTGAAGAATGTCGCCTTCGCAGGGTTTGTGAATCAGTCGCGACTGCCTGCCATGTTTTCCGCGTCCGATGTCTTTGTTCTGCCGGCGGAAGACGAGCCCTGGGGACTGATCGTGAACGAAGCGATGTGCGCGGGTCTCCCGGTTGTGGTGGCTGACGGAGTGGGATGTGTTGCCGATTTGGTGGAGGAGGGAGTGAATGGGGCCCTGTCAAAGGCTGGGGACGTTGACTCTCTGGTGGCGGCGCTTCGTCGGGTCCTGAACGACGAGGTGTCTCGGCAGGCGATGGGTGAGGCAAGTCTCCGCAAGATTCAGCAATGGAGCTACAAGGAGTGTAGTGAAGGTTTGCTTCAAGCGCTGCTGACAATTAATTCGACTCATCCTTCCGAGACTGACACGCGATGAGCGACGCTGGCTATGGCGGCTATGGCGACTATGGCGCTTGGAAGGGCTGGTCTGGCAGAGAGTTTGGACAATGTGGGCCAGAACTGGCGCGTTACTTTCTAGCGGAACTGCGATCGGCCGGGCTTTGGCCGATAGCAGGACTCAGTCTGTTGGAGGTCGGATTTGGAAACGGGGAATTTGCGCAGTGGGCTACCAGTCATGGTGCCAAGTACCTAGGTATCGAGCGGCTAAGTGAGCTAGTTTCTGCTGGGCGCGCGGCCGGTTACTGTGTTCACGCCAGTGACTGCGAACTTGCCCGAACTGTTGGTGTCAACTCGCTTGATGGAGTTGTCGCGTTCGACGTCTTCGAGCACTTGGACTTGAGCGAACTGCAGAGGCTCATGAGCGACCTATGGCAATGTCTGCGACCAGGCGGGCTATTGGTGGGCCGGGTTCCCTCAGGCGACAGTCCATTCGCTCGCGCAATTCAGCATGGCGACATTACGCACCGTTTGATCCTCGGTAACTCGGCATTGCGCCAGATTGCAGCAAGCTGCGGATTTCAGGTGTTGCGGGTCGGTGAGCCAGCGTTTCCGCTACGCGGGCAAAGCCTGAAGTCGACTTTGAAACGTGGACTGGTCAGGATCGTAAGGGCATCGGTGTTTCCGTTCTTGAGGTGGGTATTCCTTGCCAACGAGCAGGCAGTGCTGACGCCCAACATGCTGTTTGTGATGAGAAAGCCACTTTGACACGTTGTCTCGCGCTCGTGGTTCCCAGTCTCCATGAAGGTGGTGGCGTTCCGGCCGTTGCCAGATTCGTTAGCGAGGTTGCAGCGCGCAGCGGCGGTTGGGTGGTCCGGCCAATTTCGTTGTGCATGTCCTCGAACGATCTCGAGAGCTCCTCGCCATTCAGGCCATTGTCGCTTCTAAGGGGGCCGCAGATCGGCACTCGCACTTGGAAAAATCAAAAGGTGGCTCACGTTGGGGCTAGCTTTGGGGAGATTGAGTTCCAGCGTTATCGCCCGCGCCATGCGCTCACGCAGTTGCTTTCGGACTGCGATGTCGTCCAAATGGTTTGTGGATCGCCTGCATGGGCCAATGCTGTGGTGGGAGCAGGCAAGCCGGTTTCATTGCAGGTTGCGACGCTGGCACGTGTCGAGCGTCGCATGCGCGACGGTCATGCGCGCGGTGTCGTTGGCAGCTGGCGCCGAGCGATGACCGTAATCACCAATCGGCTGGATGAACGTGCGCTTCGCTCGGTCGATGCGATCCAGTTGGAAAACCCGTGGATGCTTGAGCACACACGAGCCGCAGTCAGTGGTCTGCCCAACATCGACGTCCGTTATGCGCCGCCCGGGGTGGACGCGGCCGTGTTCCGTCCAGCTTCTTCGCGCGACCCGTCGAATGGCCACATCCTGTGCGTTGGGCGGCTTGGTGATGTGCGAAAGAACATCGCCCTCTTGCTTGAGGCTTACGCCCTGCTGCCTGAGGTGCTGCAGCTTCGCCATGGTCTGGTGCTGGCTGGGGCCGGAGGTCCTCCTCCTGCCTTCTGGCAGCGCGTAGCGGAGCTTGGCCTGCAGAGCCGCGTTGAGTTCGTGTGCCGCCCAGAGCAGTCGGCTCTGGTATCGCTATACCAGCAGGCAGCGGTGTTCGCTCTGCCTTCGGACGAGGAGGGCCTTGGTATTGTCGTCCTGGAGGCGATGGCCTGCGGCGTGCCCGCAGTCTGCACACGCAGCGGCGGCCCCGACGGCATCATCAGCGACGGAGTGGATGGCCGCCTCGTCGCCTTGGACGATGCGCGAGCAATGGCCATGGCGTTGTCTGACGTTCTTCAGAGTGCCGATGCAAATGCGACCATGGGCCGCGTGGCCCGAGCGACCATCGAGCGTCGCTATTCCATCGAGGCTGCGGGTGCGCCCTTTCTCGGCGTGTGGGACCGCTTGGCTGGAAATCGACGGTCCTGATGTGCGGCTTGGCAGCCCTACTCGATGTGGCGACGACGCCAATGGAGGCGATAGGGCGCCAGGGAAGCTCGACAGTGGAGCGGCGCTTCGCCGCTTCGGGGGCGGCTCAGAGCTTTCTCGATGCGTGGGACGGACTTGTCGCAGATCAACAAGACCCGACCAAGCGCGCTTTTGCAGAGTTGTCTGCCTCTGCATGCGGCACCGGATCGGCACAGGGGCGTACCGACGCGTGAACGAATTCTCACGAAGCCCGGTTCAACCCCCTCCTTTGATAGCGCACATTGCTGCTGGGTTGTCGCCAAGTGCAGGCGGCCCAAGTCGGTCGATTGTCGGGGTGGCCGACGCTCTTGCAGAGTGCGCTGGACATCGCATCGTGCTGCTTTACGGGACGCGTGCTGGTGCGTCCGAGGTGCCTTCGCAAAGCGAGTCTGTAAAGCGGATCCCTGCGTCCGCGTCGTCGCGAGTGCTGGGTGCGTTGGGGCTTGAGGTCAGGCAGGGTCTGCGCGAACTCTTGGCCTCGGAGGCACCGCGAGTCTTGCACTGCCACGGCCTATGGTCCCCGGCCTGTCACTGGGCATGTCGCACGGGGGTTTTGCGCGACATCCCCGTAGTGACCCATCCCCGAGGCATGCTCGAACCCTGGGCTCTCGAGTATCGATCCTGGAAGAAGCGCCTTGCGATGATGCTGTACCAGCGCCGCGATCTAGAGTCGGTCGCGGTTTTCATTGCCACGGCCGAACAGGAGGCCGAGAGCATTCGCCGCGTGGGTCTTCGCCAGCCCATCGCGGTGATTCCGAACGGTGTGGATATCCCGTTATTGGAGGGGTTGACGAGCCACACACAGTACGGTGAACGCCGGGAACGCATAGCCCTGTTCATGAGCAGGCTCCATCCCATCAAGAACCTGAAGGGCCTGCTGGCCGCCTGGTCGTCACTTGGTCTTGATGGCTGGAGGCTTGTGGTCGCGGGGCCGGACGAGGTCGGCCATCGTGCTGAGCTTGAGCGTGAGGTGCGTGCACTGAGACTCGGGTCCTGCGTCGAGTTCGTCGGCGAAGTCGAGGGAAAGGACAAGGAGCGGTTGTTTCGCTCGGCCCACCTATTCGTGCTGCCCAGCTTCAGCGAGAACTTCGGCATCGTGGTAGCCGAGGCCATGAGCTACGGGCTACCGGTGATCGCCACCCACGGCACGCCTTGGGCGGAACTGGCGCGGCGCGACTGTGGCTGGTGGGTGCCACCCACGCCGGATGGCATTGCGAATGCACTGCGGCTTGCCGTCGGCATGAACGACGAACAGCGTGCCGCCATGGGCGCCCGCGCCCGCACCTACGCGCGCGAGTTCGACTGGTCGGACATCGCCCGCAAGACTGCTGGTGTTTATGACTGGATACTCGGGCGTGGGCCGCGGCCGAAATGTGTGCTGCCGGAGTGATCTGCGAATGAACGCTGTAGGTCGAATTGGCTGGAGAGTTTAGGTATGGCGGTAGAGCCGTGCCAAATGGTGTTGAGCCATGCAAATCGATTCCGACGCGGGATCTGGAATCTGGACTGGCTACTCTTATTCCGTCCGTAACAACACACCCTGCATGTCTTGCGACGCGCATCTCCTCCTGCTGAGTCGAAACTTCCGGCAATCCTGCGGTGCCGGTCCGCATGCGAGTATTGGACATAGGAAGAATTGGAGCGAACGATGCGGACTGACGAGATCAGCGGCTACACTTACGACGATCACACGCTCAACCACAGCCACACCTACCTGCTGCCGGCCGTCAGCAGTATTCTGGAGCGTTTGCGGCCCGCGGCGCACGTCGAGTCGCGAGTATTCGAGCTTGGCTGCGGCAACGGCAGCGTGGCGCAGTACCTGACGGATCGGGGCTGGCGCGTGCTGGGCGTCGACCCGTCCGAGCAGGGGATTGCCCAGGCGCGGCGCGCGAATCCCGAGCTTGAGCTGCATCTCGGCTCGGCCTATGACGATCTGGCGGCCACCTATGGCCGCTTCCCACTCGTGCTGAGCCTCGAGGTGGTGGAGCATGTGTACTTCCCCCGGAAGTACGCAGCGGCGGTATTCGATCTGCTGGAGCCCGGCGGGCGCGCGGTCATCTCCACGCCTTACCACGGCTACTGGAAGAATCTCGCGATGGCACTGACCGGAAAGATGGAAGCGCACTTCACCGCGCTATGGGATCACGGACACATCAAGTTCTGGTCCATGCGCACGCTCGGCGAGCTGCTTCGCGAGGCTGGCTTCACCGACCTGCGCTTCAGCCGGGTCGGTCGGATTCCGCCGCTGGCGAAGTCCATGATTGTGGTGGCAAGGAGGCCCGAATCATGTTGAAAACCGATCATGGCAAGCTTCCCGTCACGGTCATCCTCGCCATCAGGAACGAGGCGGCCAATCTGCCCAAGTGCCTGGCTGCGCTGAAGGCCGTGGAGCGCGTGATCGTGGTCGACTCCGGAAGCACTGACGGATCGGATGAGCTTTGCCGGAATGCCGGTGCTGAGCTAGTTCAGTTCGATTACGCTGGCGGGTATCCAAAGAAGCGGCAGTGGGCGATGGATACCATTCCGATTCATTCCGAATGGACCTTGCTGCTGGATGCCGATGAAGTTGTGCCTGCCGAGCTGTGGTCGGAGATTGGCGCCGCCATCCGCGCGCCTGGTGCGCCGGATGCGTTTCTGCTCACCAAGGGATTCCACTTCCTGGGACGCCGGTTGCGCTTCGGCGGTTTTTCGTTTGCAGCGGTGCTGCTTTTTCGCACAGGCAAGGCACGGTTCGAGCGCCTGATCGCCGATGTGGCCAAGGGGCTCGACATGGAGGTGCACGAACGTGTGCTTGTCGATGGTCGGATAGGACGGTTGTCCACACCAGTGGTCCATGAGGACTTCAAGGATCTCGAGGCCTACATCGACCGCCACAACAAGTACTCGACCTGGGAGGCGCGTTTGCGCTTCCAGTTTCTGACCAGTGGCCGTTATGGTGAAAATACGATCACGCCGCGGCTGTTCGGCAACGCGCAGGAGTGCCGCCGGTTTCTGAAAGCGTGGATCATCCGCTTGCCCGGAGAGCCGTGGTTGTGGTTTATCTATCACTATCTGGTCAGGCTGGGATTCGTGGAGGGGCGACCTGGCCTGATCGCGGCGCAGATCCGCGCCAGCTATATCGCGCAGGTGCGGGCAAAGTTGTATGAAATGCGCCTTGGCCGAAGTCAGTCCGAATGACGTCCCGCAAGTTCCTGCCTGCCGCAAATTGGGTGGATGCGGTTGCCGTTTCCCCGATTGGTCACTACCGCGAGCTGGATTCGTACCCCGACGCTGCGCGACCAACTCCGCATCATGACTGGATTGCGCACGTGCGTACGCGCGTTCATCCGCTCGTGCCTGCCGGGCTTGGACGATACGCATGTTCCTGCAGTCCCCTTGCGCGATCTCACGGATTCCGTCGTAGGGTGGGCCTTGCCGCCGGATGACAAGCAGGGATTTGCCGGCATCAACCATCAAGTGGAGAAATGGAGGAAATGCACAGATGGCCATCTTTAGCGAAGGGACTTTGCTGATATCTGGCGGCACTGGATCGTTCGGCAACGCCGTCCTCTGCCGATTCTTGGTGTCAGATTTGCGCGAAATCCGGATCCTGAGCCGCGACGAGAAAAAGCAGGACGACATGCGCAAGCGCTACGCGTCCGACAAGCTCAAGTTCTACATCGGTGATGTGCGTGATCCGGCCAGCCTGACCACTGCCATGCGAGGCGTGGATTACGTGTTTCATGCCGCTGCGCTGAAGCAGGTTCCATCCTGCGAGTTCCACCCGATGGAAGCGGTCAAGACCAATGTGCTGGGTACCGAGAACGCCACCGAGGCGGCGATCCAATGCGGCGTGAAGCGCATGATCTGCCTGAGCACCGACAAGGCGGTGTATCCCATCAACGCCATGGGCATCTCCAAGGCGATGATGGAAAAAGTGTTTGTTGCCAAGTCCCGCAATGTGGACCCCGCCAAGACGGCGATCTGCGGAACCCGCTACGGAAACGTGATGGCGTCGCGGGGGTCGGTGATTCCCTTGTTTGTCCAGCAGATCCAGTCGGGAACACCCATCACCATCACCGATCCGGAGATGACCCGCTTCATGATGACGCTGGATGATGCCGTTGACCTGGTGCTGTATGCCTTCGAGCACGGTACCAGTGGTGACATCTTTGTGCAGAAGGCGCCCGCCGCCACCATGGAAACGCTCGCTCTGGCCCTTACGGGTCTGCTCGGCAAACCGGATCACCCGATCCACATCATTGGTACTCGGCACGGCGAGAAGCGGCACGAGACCTTGTTGAGTCGGGAAGAAATGGCGCTGGCATCGGACTTGGGCGACTACTTCCGCGTACCGCCTGATCTGCGCGATCTGAACTATGGCAAGTACATGGAACAGGGCGAGAAGCGCATCAGCGAGGCCGAGGACTACACCTCGTTCAACACGCAGCGCCTGGACGTCGACGGCATGAAGGAGTTGCTGCTGAAGCTCGACTTCATCCGTGATCTGGTTGCTGGCCGACCCGCCGTGCCGGTGGAATGAGATGAAGATCCTTGTTACCGGTGCCGACGGTTTCATTGGCAAGAATCTGCGGGTTGCGCTGGGCGAGCGTGAAGGCTTCGAGGCACTGGCGATCAACCGAGGCAGCAGTGCAGCTGAGTTGGAGGCAGCGGTATCGGTGGCGGATGCTGTGGTGCATCTGGCTGGCGTCAATCGGCCGCAGGATCCTGCCGAGTTTGCTGCCGGGAATGCCGACTTCACGGCGCGCCTGGGTGAATTGCTTTCTGCTGTCGGACGCCCTGTGCCGGTGGCCTTCGCTTCATCCATCCAGGCCGGGCGCGACAATGCCTACGGAAAAAGCAAGCGCGTAGCCGAGGAACACCTGTCGCGCTACGCCGCTTCCAGCGGCGCGGCGGTAGCTGTCTACCGCCTGGCCAACGTCTTCGGCAAGTGGAGCCGGCCCAACTACAACTCGGCGGTTGCCACCTTTTGCCACAACATCGCGCGAGGCCTGCCGATCCAGATCAACGACCCTGCCGCGCCGCTGCGATTGGTGTACATCGATGACGTGGTGGCTGAGTTGCTACGTTTTCTGGATGAGCCGGGCCAGGGTGCACGCCTGGTTGAAGCCGGGCCCGAGTATTCAACTACCGTTGGCGAGCTGGCGGCGCAGATCGAGGCCTTTGGTGAAGTGCGCAAGAGCCTGGTAACGGAGCGCGTTGGCGTTGGGCTTGTTCGCGCGCTTTACTCAACTTACGTCAGCTTTTTGCCACCCGAATTCTTCAGCTATGGCGTGCCGAAGCATGGCGACGCCCGCGGCGTGTTCGTCGAGATGCTGAAGACGCCGGACTGCGGCCAGTTCTCGTTCTTCACCGCCCATCCCGGCATCACCCGTGGCGGGCACTATCACCACAGCAAAACCGAGAAGTTCCTGGTCATCAAGGGCAGGGCACGCTATCGATTCCGTCAGCTGCTGACTGACGAAGCCTTTGAAGTGGAGAGCCACGGCGAAGAGCCGCTGGTAGTGGAAACCATCCCCGGCTGGGCACATGACATCACCAACATCGGCGATGACGAACTGGTGGTGATGCTGTGGGCGAACGAGATCTTTGACAGGCAGCGGCCGGATACGGTGGCGAGCAGGGTTTGAGCTTGCGATCTTTAAGCGCATTGCTGCGGTACGTTTGGCAGCACCCTCTGAATCGCGAGCACCGGATTGACGCGATCCTCAGGGTCGTCCGATGGCAGGTGGGCTCTCGCCTTCTTCCAGGTCCGGTGGCGGTTCCCTTCGTCGGAAGTGCCAAGCTGGTTCAGGAACGCGGCATGACAGGTGCTACGGGCAACTGGTACTGCGGGCTACATGAAGTCATGGAGATGGCGTTCGTTCTGCATGTGTTGCGGGCTAGTGATCTGTTCGTGGACGTGGGAGCGAATGTTGGAAGCTATTCAGTGCTCGCGACCGGCGGTGTTGGCGCGCGTAGTCTGGCGCTTGAACCTGTTCCCTCGACTTTCGGCCGACTAGTTCGAAATGCCCAGATCAACGGCTTCGGCGACAAAATGACTTGCATGCAGGTCGGGGTTTCGTCGTCGCCCGGTACGCTGGCTTTTACTGCGGATCTGGATACCGTGAACCATGTAGTTGGCCCTGGGGAGGATGTCGCGGCAGTCAAAGTCAACGTAACCAGTCTGGATGCCTTGCTGCCGGAACGCGATGCCGCTGTCATCAAGATCGATGTTGAGGGACATGAGCTGGCCGTGCTGCAAGGCGCGCATGCTGTGCTGTCGTCTCCTTGCCTTCTGGCGGTTGTCATGGAAACCAATGGAAGCGGGTCCCGCTACGGGATTGGCGATGAGGGGCTTTTTTCATGTATGGCCCAGCACGGGTTTGATTGCTATCAGTACGATCCTTTTGCCCGCGAGCTTCTCGTTTCTGACGGAGGGGACGGGAACTCGATTTTTGTCCGAGACATCGAAGCCGTGCGCGAACGCATCAGAAGCGCTCCACGCTTTGCGCTGGTCAATGGTGAGATTTAGCTTGTGGCTGATTACCTCGCAACCACGACTGGCATTTCGGCCGAGCGGTTGGATTTGCACTGGGGGCCATATGGGCGCCGTAAGAAGATCTAGTGTCCCCACCATCGTCCGCACGCTCCCCAGGTTCATCCGTCGCGTGTGATTTCGGCGACTGCACTGCGCGCGCCTGGCCTATGACATCACCAACATCGGCGATGACGAACTGGTGGTAATGCTGTGGGCGAACGAGATTTTTGACAGGCAGCGGCCGGATACGGTGGCGAGCAGGGTTTGAGGGTTAACGTCCCCGAAACGGCAGTCGTTGCGTTTGTTGCGTTTATTGCGGATAGCTGAGACGCTACACACTCCTCACAACGTGATTGATGGAAAGCACCATGAACGCCGCCATTCGCGAACTCCCGCCGCTGCTGCCGACGCAACAGGATGCCGAGCTGGCGCGCACCAGCGGCAGGTTGCTGGCAGCCTGCATTGGCACTGGCGCCACCGCGCGGCTGCGCGTTTTTGATGGCGATGAAGAGATCGAGGTGCCGGTTGCGGCTTTGCGGATGCTTGTGGACATCCTGGCCAACATGGCGGAGGGCAATGCCATCAGCCTGGTACCAATCCACGCCGAGTTGACTACCCAGCAGGCGGCGGATTTCCTGGGCGTTTCACGCCCGCATCTGGTTGGACTGGTGGAGCAAGGCCACATTCCGCATCACAAGGTGGGGACACATCGCCGGATTTATTTCCGTGACTTGATGGCATACCGCAAGGCGCGCATGGGTCAAAGTCAGGCCGCACTGGAAGCGTTGGCGGAACAGGCGCAGAAGCTGGGCATGGGGTACTGAGCTAGTGTCGTCCAGCTTCGTGGCAGTGTTCGACGCCTGCGTGCTGTACCCGGCGCCGCTGCGTGATTTGTTGATGCATCTGTCACTGACCGGGCTGTTCCGTGCGCGCTGGACTGATCGCATTCACGACGAATGGATCGACGCGGTGCTGCGAAACCGCGCGGACCTCACTCGCGAGCAGCTGGACTGGACACGCGCGCAGATGAACGAAGCCGTCCCAGATTGCCTGGTCAGCGGCTACGAAGGACTCGAAGCCAGCCTGGAATTGCCAGATCCAGACGACCGCCACGTGTTGGCTGCTGCCATCAAGTGCGGCGCCGGCGCGATCGTCACCTACAATCTGCGCGATTTTCCTGCCCCAGTGTTGGAACCTCTAGGCATCAGCGCCCAGCATCCGGACCAGTTCATCGAGCACGCGTTCGATCTGGATCCCGTTGCAGCCTGCAGCGCTGTGCGCTCCTTGCGCGGCATGCTGCGTCACCCGCCGCGTTCGGCAGAGGCGTTACTCGATACCTACCAGAACCTTGGGTTGGCAAGTACGGTAGCTGCGCTTCGGCCGTACACAGAATCGCTTTGATCCCAATGAAACTTACGACGGGCACCCCAGCATGAACGTGCGCAAATTGAAGGTTGCCACCATCGTCGGCACCCGCCCCGAGATCATCCGCCTGTCGCGCGTGATTCCGGCGCTGGATGTGCACTGCGATCACGTGCTGGTGCATACCGGCCAGAACTACGACTACGAACTCAACGGCATCTTCTTCGACGATCTGGGCATCCGGAAACCGGACCACTTTCTGGAAGCCGCTGGCACCACCGGCGCAGAGACCATCGGCAAGGTCATCATTGCTGTCGACGCAGCGTTGGCCGAGATCCAGCCCGATGCGGTGCTGGTGTTGGGTGATACCAACAGTTGTCTTGCTGTGATTCCGGCCAAGCGTCGAAAGATCCCCACCTTCCACATGGAGGCGGGCAATCGCTGCTTCGATATGCGTGTGCCTGAGGAGATCAACCGCCGCATCGTCGATCACACGGCCGACATCAACCTTACCTACAGCGACATTGCGCGCGAGTACCTGCTCGCTGAAGGGCTGCCGGCGGATCGCGTGATCAAGACAGGCAGCCCGATGTGCGAGGTGCTTGCGCATAACGCTCCGCGCATTGCGGCTTCCGATGCGTTGCAGCGGCTTGATTTGGAGCCCGGGCGCTACTTTGTGGTGAGCGCGCATCGCGAGGAGAACATCGACTCCGATAGCAATTTTGCGGGCCTGGTCGAGATTCTGAACGCGGTCGCGGCGACCTATGAAATGCCGGTGGTAGTGACCACACATCCGCGAACGCGCAAGCGCATTGACGCCGCGGGTGTCACGCTGGACGCGCGGGTGCAGTTGCTAAAGCCGCTGGGCTTCAGCGACTACGTGCGCTTGCAGAAAGACGCGATGGCGGTGCTGTCGGACAGCGGCACGATCAACGAGGAAGCCTCTATCCTGAATTTCCGCGCACTGAACCTGCGCGATGCGCATGAGCGGCCGGAAGGGATGGAGGAGGCTGTCGTGATGATGGTGGGCATGAACGTCGAGCGGGTGATGCAAGGTTTACGGATTCTGGAGTCGCAGCCGGTTGGCGAGGAACGCTTGCTGCGGCAGGTGGCTGACTACAGCATGCCGAATGTCTCGGAGAAGGTGGTTCGCATCATCCACAGCTATGTGGACTATGTGAATCGGGTGGTTTGGAAGAAGTATTGAGTTGGATGTTGAGGTTTCCAGGGGGCGTTCTCAAGGTGTCTCAATTCCTGCAATGTGGTTCGAGACGCCCTCTCGATCGCGCTGTGCGCGCCTCGATGGCTCCTCACCACGAACGGATAAGAAAATGACCGTTGCCCTGGGGTCAACTGCGTTTTGCGTCGAACGGTCGTGCCGCCGGGTTTGTCGTTGATAGTGAATCTCCTAGGCAACTCGCCCGAAGTGTCTCCGTTGCTGGGAACAGTGGTGCTGCCCGATGAGTAGTGCGGAGTTCTGATGCGTTTGTTGCTGGTGGCTGATACGTATTGGCCTGCGACTATCTCGGGTGCGCTGCAGTTGCGGGACCTCGCCGAGGCGCTGGTTCGGCAGGGGCATCGGCCTTTGGTGCTTGTTCCGTACTCGGGTGCAGGTCCGCGCTGGCAGCTGGACGATGTTGACGGAGTGCAGGTGCTGCGGGTGCGGGCTCCGCGTACCAAGGATGTCTCCTACCTCAGGCGCGCGTATGCCGAGTTCCGCTTGCCCTGGGTCTTGCGACGCGGCCTGCTATCCAGCCCTCTGGGTGGCGAGCGCTGGGAAGGCGTTGTCTGGTACTCGCCGACGATCTTCCTGGGGCCGGTGGTTCGCTGGGCGATGCGCAGTAGTGCGTGCCGCAGCTACCTGATCTTGCGGGATCTGTTTCCCGATTGGGCTGCAGACGCGGGGGTATTGAAGCGCGGCGGCCTGGCGCACAAGGCGCTCAAGGCGGTAGAGCGGTTTCAGTACAAACAGGCTGACGTAATCGGCGTGCAAACTCCCGCCAACGTTTCCATCGTCGCCCGCGATGCGCCAGGAGCGACGATCGAAGTGCTGCACAACTGGCTGGCTGCGCCTGTGCCCAGTGAGTCTGGCGCGTCCTCCGCTTTGCTCGGAAAGCTGGAGGGTAGAAAAGTCTTTGTGTATGCGGGAAACATGGGCGTTGCACAGGACCTGGATGCCTTTGTCGAACTAGCTCTCCGCATTCGCGGACGTGCGGATATTGGATTCCTGTTGGTCGGTCGTGGCAGCGAGTTCGCACGGCTTGGTCGTAAGGTCCAAGACCTGGGGCTGGACAACATCGTTGTCGAGGAACAAGTGTCGCCCGCCGAACTGAGTGTGCTGCTGACGCGGTGCCATGCGGGCATCATCGCGCTGCATCCGGCACATGGCACCCACAACATTCCGGGGAAGCTGCTCACCTACCTGCACGCAGGACTACCAGTGCTCGCGCGGGTCAATCCGGGCAACGATCTGCATGCGCTGGTGATGGAAGAACGTGTGGGTGCATCGGTGATGGGTGACTCGATCGACGATCTCGTCCTCGCCGCAACGAGTCTTGCCGACGATGGCCCCGGTTGTGAAGCCATGGGCCGCGCAGGTCGCGCCTTGGCGTTGCGCTTGTTTTCACCGGATAGCGCTGCGGCGCAGGTCGCGAAGTCGTTCGGGTGATTTATCGGCGGCTTTGGGCTGTGGCGACAGCTTGGGCTTCCCGCAGCGGCGCATCAAGATGCGCCCTCCAAGAGCGCAACTCGGCATTACCTTTGGGTGTTGGGAGAGCGTCGCTCAAGAACAAGCGTTGTCCTGATTACCCATGTCCCTCAGCCTAACTTGCGCAGGGCCAGATAAGTCGTTGATAGACATGGGCTGTAGTAATTTTTACCGTTCGTGGTGAGGAGGGCCGAGCGAGACCGAGGGTCGAGGCGGGCCGTCTCGAACCACCTTCGCGGGACCCTTCGAGACACCGGGCCTCGGTCTTCGACCTCGTTCGGCGGCTACGCCGCTGCGCCTTCGCTATGCTTGGTCCCGGCTCCTCAGGGCGAACGGGAGAGGGGGAAGCGGGAGCCTCGCTCGCAAACATGGCTGAGGGACATGGGTAATCAGGAGCGTTGTTGAGATTTTCCAGCGCCACTAATGTATGAACCTATGAAGCCCTCAGTTTCTCAGTTGTTCCAGATCCAAGGGCAATGACCAGACCTGTGTTCACAGCGGGCCGGAAAAGGCTGGCGGAAATTCTGAGCGGCCAAGCGGATGACTGGACCCCGCAAACGCCAGGCGAACTGCAGGACTGGCTGGAGGTTGCTAGGGAGGAGGGTGTTATCAATCCTCTGGTCGATCGCTGGTGCAAGCAGGTGGATCAGGAGTGGCTGAAGCAGGAGCTTTCAGCAGTTTTGCACGCTGCTGTCGGGCTCTCGATGGCCTACCGCGTCGAGGCAACGCGCGTTCTTGAGGCTATCAGTAGTCGCGGGTTGCGCGTCTTGGTACTCAAGGGCGCTGCGCTGTCGCATTGGTTGTATCCGCAGCCTCATCTGCGCTACTGCGGGGACCTGGATGTTTTGTTCGCGTCACGCGACGAGGCTGGTGAGGCGGTGACTTTGCTCCAGGATCTTGGTTACAGCGAGGGCTCGGAACAGGGCTCCGAGAGCTACGAGTTGTCGCGCAGACGCGCTGCGGGAGATCGATTCGGTGTGGAGCTGGACATTCATTGGCGGCTGATCAATGCCCCCGTGTATGCGAACAGGTTGCCCTTCGATTGCCTTTGGGACGAGTCAATTCCGCTGCCGGCTTTGGGAGAGGAAGCTCGATGTCTCTTGCCGCGGCATGCATTGCTGCACTCGGCCATGAACCGGGTGGTCAATCTGTATGCGGCGGCGGACGATAATCTGAAGTGCCTCTACGACATCCATCTCTTGGCTGCACAAACATTGCAGGAGGATTGGCCGCAGGTGATGGAGTTGGCGGCTTCTGCTGGCTTGTGCGGGACGATGCTTTCAGGACTGGGTGAGTCGCGACGGCTGTTCGGAACTGCAATTCCCGGTTTTGTGCTCACAGATCTCGCGCAGCAACAGGAGACAGAGAGTCTCGACGCAGATCGACTTGATCGCTGGCTATACATGCAGAAGGCTAGCCTGATGGCTCTGCCCTGGCGAATGCGATGCAAGTGGGTGTGGCAGCGTTTGCTTCCGCCTGACTCGTACTTGCAAAGTATGTACGGGAAGAATCTGGGAGTGGGGCAGCTGCTTCTGGCCCGGGGAAGAGCGCTTCTTCGTCGCGTCGTCGCGGCGTTGCGAATGTCGGGTTGAACTTCGTCATTGTGGGTTGGTGCTGAGCGTAGCAAAGCCCAACGTGGCGACGTGTTTGGGTTTCGGGTTGTGCTTGGATGTTTCAATTCGATAGGTGCCAGTTCCTTGGCATGACTTGGGATCCCGCATCGTTGGGCTTTGCTACGCTCAGCACCAACCTACCTGCCAGCGGCTGGTTGCGTGAGGTGGTCGAGCAGGGCGAGGCGCAGGTCCGGCAGGCGGTCGTAGTCGCGCGGATAGTCGAGTCGAAAGCTCAGGCCCAGTGAGGCGAGTTTGCCAACCTGGCCGAAGTGCGAGGCCAGGCGCGGTTTTTCTTCCAGGTCGAGGAGGAAGGAGTGTCTGATCCACTCAAGTGCGGCGTCGGCTGCGCCGACGGGTTCGATGCTGATGTGCTCGCAGTCGCCGCTTCCAAGAAAATAGGCCCGTTTCAGTCGCGCCGATTCGGTGCAGTGGCGGATGGCGTCGCCGGCCAGCAGGCGCGACTTGCTGGTGTACTTCACCGCTGGCGCATCGCGCATCTGGTCGCCGACCAGGGCCTCGCGGCTGTCGCTCCATAGCCGCACCGAAGCATGGCTGGGTACCACGCGATAGCCGACGGAATCGTCTGCCAGCAGCAGACTGTCATCGGTCAGCAACCCGGCGCCGGACAGAACCATATGCGTGGCCAGGGTGGATTTGCCACGCCCGCTTTCGCCGATGAAAGCGATGGCTTGTCCATCCACTTCTACCGCGCTGGCGTGGAAGACGGGTTCGCCCTGTTTGCTCAGGGCAAGCGGTAGCACCTGGTTGAGGTAGAGATGTTCGAGCGTCTCTGCATCGGTATCGGGCACCGGGATGGCGAGCAGGTCGCGGCCGTCAACGCTTAGCAGGAAGTCGGCCAGGTTCGGGAAGCGGATGCGGTAGCCCTGGTCCTCGCGGTAGAACTCACACCAAATGTCATCGTTCTGCGGCAGCCGCCAGTAACGGAAGGCTGGCTCATGGAGTATTGCTTGCTGGCGGGCCGCATCGACGCGGTACGCCACGATCATGCTTTCAGCCAATGGCCTGGGCCGCGGTGCTGGGTCGCAGCCGTCATTACAGCGGCATTGCCACGTGAGAGGCTTGGTTTTGCCCAAGGGCCACGCCAGCGAGCTCTACCCACGCGTGCGCATCGAATGCTTCGTCTTTGCGGCTTACGCCAATCTTCAGTTCCGGAGCAAAGCCGCTTCGCCTTAACAAGGCATGCAGCAGCAGCGCCTGCGGCAGACAGGTTGCCCTCACCAGGCCACGACGACCGGCGATGGCGACGAGTTGAGCGGAATTCTCTGCTTGGGCGAGCTCCTCGCCGGTCGGCATACGCGCGCCGACCACCGGGCAGCATGCTTCAACCGAGGCGCGGGTGCGCCGGTAGCCACGCAGGTTCAGCGACAGCTTGATCAGCGGCAGGGCCGCGAGGGCGAAATGCAGCCAGCGCTTTTGCTGCCAGGTGAGTTGGCTCCATCGACGCCACCAACTTGGACGCGTGGAGTTTTCTGCGGTGGGCACCGAGGTGGTCATTTCTGCTGAAGGCTTACCAGACCAGCGTTGGCGAGATCCTCGATCAGGCAGAGCAGGTCAGACTGCAGTTGCTCGTGCTCTACGTTGTACTCAACCCGCATGTGTTCGAATGCGCGCTGCACGTCGGGATCCTGCCCCAGCAACTCCCAAACCCGTGTGCCAACCGCGTTCAGTCCGAAATAGCTCTCGCTTGCCAGATCCAGCAGCACGGCTTCGCCATCGAGGTTCTGGAACAGCACGTCGGGCGAGGGGCGGGCAAGGGTGTCGAGCGTGATCGGCATGGGTTGCCTTCGGAGGCGGGGCGGCTTTCCGTCTATTCTGTCGCGCTGAGGTGGCTTGTGCCAGCACTGCCCGAATGGCTTCGCGCAATCCTGTCTTGTCGAACCAATTGACCATTTTTCGCCCGATGCTGCGTCCCTACCTTGGGGCGTTGCTGGCATCGGCCGTGTTGCTGACGGTCGGGAGCCTGCTGGCGCTGAGCATTCCCTGGTTCGCAGGCCGCGCTGCGCAGTCGCTGCTCGATGGCGAGTTGCCGCAAGCCCTATTGATGTCCTGGCTGGGCGTGATCTCGCTGCAGGCGTTGCTGGGATTTGGCAACACCTTGCTGCTGGGCAGTGTGGCGGCGCGCATTACGGCGGATCTGTCGACGCGAGTGCACGACCACGTGCAAGCCCTGCCCAATGCTTGGCATCAGCAACGCAAGCGCGGCGAGGTGCTGGCGTTGCTGGTCAACGATGTGTGGCGGCTCACGTATTTCCTCACCAGTGTGTTGGTGCCGCTGCTGCCCCTGCTGCTGACCTGCGCGGGTGCCTTGGTGCTGCTGGTGCGGATAGAGCCGTGGGTCGGGCTGGCGGTGGCGATTGCTGTGCCTTCGCTGGTCTTGATACTGAAGCTGCTGACGCGCGGCATGCGGCCGCTGGCCAATAGCCTGATGGAAGAAGATGCGGCCAAGTACGGGCTCGCAGAGCAGCATCTGGCAACTTTGCCACTGATCAAGGCCTTTACCCGCGAGCCGCAAATGCGCGCGCGCTACGCGATGCAGGTGAATAGGGTTCGCGAGCTGGAGGTGCGTCAGCTGCGGCTTCAAGCGCTACTGACACCCAGCGTGAGGCTGGTCGGCGCGGTGGCGGTGTTGGCACTGGTGTGGATGGGCGGCGCACAGGTAGCGAAAGGATCTCTGGCACCGGGCGATCTGGTGAGTCTGCTGTTGTACGGATTGTTGCTGACGGGTCCGGTGAGTCAATTGGCCGGAGTCTATGGGCAGCTGCAACTGGCGCGCGGCGCGACGCAACGTTTGTCGAAGGTGCTGGCCGAGCCGCACGAGATTGATGAAGGCACACGAGAGCTGCAAGCGCCGCGCGGCGAGATTGCATTCGAGGGAGTGACGTTCGCCTATCCGGGACTCGAACCGGTGTTCAGCGGCCTTGATCTTCGTATCGCTGCGGGCGAAACGGTGGCAATCACCGGCGCAAACGGCGCCGGCAAGAGCACCCTGGCACATCTTCTGCTGCGCTTTCAGGAGCCTCAGCAGGGCAGGCTCTGCATCGACGGCATCGACCTTCGTGAGTTGCGGCTGGTCAATCTGCGTGGACACATCGGCTTGGTAAGCCAGCAGACGTTGATGCTCAATGCCTCGGTAGCGGAGAACATCGGATTTGGTCGCTTGGGGGCGACCGCGGAAGAGATCGAAGTGGCGGCTCGCGCGGCGCACGCGCATGCTTTCGTTGCGCGCCTGCCTCAAGGCTACGACACCGTGATTGGCGACGAGGGTGTTCGTCTTTCCGGTGGTCAGCGGCAGCGCATCGCGTTGGCGCGCGCGCTACTGAAGGATCCGGCCATCCTGATCCTGGATGAAGCCACCGCCATGTTCGACCCGGACGGCGAACGCGACTTCATCACCGAGTGCCATGAGCTGCTGCGCAGCCGAACGGTGATCCTGATCACCCACCGACCGGCAAGTCTGGCGCTGGCCGATCGGGTGCTGCGAGTGGAGCATGGGCGGGTGCTTGACGTGCGGGTCAATTGAATTTTGCGTGATTCGGCGGGTCGGCATTGCGAATCATCCTGGGCATGCCGCCTTTGCGCTTGCAGGTGCCGGAGACCGGCGTTCTTCACGCAGCATCCTATCTGCGGTATCTTTTCCTGGCGAAATTCCGGGGATTCACCATGCAATCAATATTCCGAACCATTTTTCTCGTGGGTCTCGGCCTGCTGTGTACGACGCCAGCGATTGCCTCTCCGGATGAATCTGGCAATGGCCAGATCACTCGCGTGCAGAGGCCGTTTGAGCCCATCTCGCTGCCAGCTGGCGTGATCGGCAAAAAGGCATCCCGCCGGGCAGGCACGATCCAGAAGTTGGCAGATCTCTATCACTCGGGGCAAGACTGGAAGAAGCGTGCCAGTGAAGCAGGGATCGATCAGCAGGGTGATCAGCTGCTGCTTGAGGTTCGCCTGCAGCCGGGCGTATCGGTGGCGCGCGGCAACCAACTGAGCGTCGAGCTAGGACTGCGCATTCACGCGCAGCGCATTTCCACCCTGATGGATGCCTGGGTGCCGATCGGCTCGCTGGATGAATTGCTCAAGCGTTCGGATGTGATGCATGTGCGGCCGGCACGCAAGATTCGCGAGCTTGGCGTTTCGCCTCGCGATGCTTCGGTGCTGGCAGGCAGCGTCATCACTGAAGGTGTGGCCAACAGCGGCATGACGCCGTATCACGCAGCAGGCGCTGACGGCACGGGAACCGTCCTGGCGCTGATCGATGGTGGATTCGACAACTGGGATACGCATCAGGGCACGGGTGACTGGCCCAGTGGCGTGCAGTTGCGACGGTTCGTTGTGGTTGGCACCACGGTGCACGCGTGCCCGGGGCCTGCCGAGTGCAGCAACTTCGACGCAATCGCCAACGGAACACACGGCACCAGCACGGTCGAGATCGCCTATGACATGGCGCCCGGTGCAACCTTCTGGGTCTACCAGACGAGTCTTCTGTCGGAGTGGTACACCGCGCTGGACCATGCCAGCAATGCCGCAAACCATGGCGGCTTGCGGGCGGATGTCATTTCCGCTTCGCTGGGTGCGCCGCTGGATGGTATTGGTGATGGCACCACCTGTCCGCCGATGTGGGGAAATCCGTGCGGTTCCATTGCTGAAGCATCAGAGCTGGCGCGCAGCCGCGGCAGCCTCGTGGTGAATGCGGCGGGCAACGAGCGTGAGGATCATTGGGGTGGGTTGTACAACGGTGACGGTGTTGATCCTGGGGGCGGGTATGTGGACACTCACCAGTGGCCGCTTGGTGGCAATCTGAATCGCAGTCCCTATTGTCTACCAACCGGGTTTCCGATACAGATTACGGCGCAGTGGGACGACTGGGCCAATTGGCCGGACCACGACTACGACCTGTTCCTGTTTCAACAAGCGGCCAACGGCAGTTGGGCTCAGGTCGCCTCGTCAACGCAGTTTCAGGCGGGCGCAGCGGGGGAGACGCCGCAAGAGTTCATTCAGTTTGCGTCTGCAACCGGTAACAGCGCCGATTGTGGTACCAATGGACGGAATTACGCCCTTTCGGTAGCTCGTTATGCGGCCGCAACCGATCGCAATCTGCAGATCTTCAGCAACATCGGTTTTCAACAAGTGGTGAATGCCCGCAGCCTGGGCTTCCCGGCTGATTCGCCGGCTGTCTTCACCGTCGGCGCCCTCGATGCAACCGGAAGCTACGACCAACAATCGGATTTCAGCTCCGAGGGGCCCGTGTTGGCGCCGGGCGGTGGATTACCGGTGGCTCCGCCGGCTATTGAAAAGCCGGACGGCATGAATTTCAGCTACGTTTCAACCGCGCAAGACGGACCAGGCGGCACTGTGCCCAACGGGTTCAGCGGCACTTCGTCCGCGACGCCGCACGTAGCCGGTATTGCAGCCGTGCTGGCACAGATGCGCCTGGAGAAGGCGATCCAGACTGCCAGCAACCCAGCCGAGGCCCTGCACAAGGGGCTGGCGCGCGTCGGGCTGGCGGGCGACAACGACCTTGGGGATATCGGGCACGACACGCTCTTCGGACATGGGCGGATTCGACTGCGTGACTGCAGTCAATCCGTCACCATCGTCGCCGACGAGTGGCAGATGGTGGCATTGCCCTGCGATGCCCGCGCCCAGAACACCATCGCGGCGACATTCGGAACCCTCGGCCTGGGGACTTACGGCACCGACTGGGGGATCTGGGCCTGGAATCCAGCTTCAGGCGTTTATCAAATGCTGCCGTCTGGTTCTCCATTGAATATTGCCGAGGGCTACTGGCTTTACAGCCTTAATGCGGGAGGCGGCACGCTGACCGGTCTGGTCCCCGACCTAACCGAGGCCTGGGCAATGCCAGTCACCGGCACTGGTGGGTTGGGCCGGGCGCACCTGCTTGGCAATCCGCGGCGATTTGTACTGGACTGGAACCAGATGCGCTTCTTCTACGATGCCGCGGAACACGATTTCGCAACAGCCGTTGCGGATGGCAGGGTGCGCAGCATGATGTGGCGCTGGAATGAGTCCTCGGGTGTTTACGACGTGTTCAACGGCCTGAACGCTGAAGGACAGATCGCACCGGGTCAGGCGATGTGGATCAGGGCACTGCTGGACGTGGAGGTTCGATTCCCGACCACGCAAACGCCGAACAACCTGTCGCTGCAGCCAGGCAATGCGGAAGCGCAGGCCAACCCGTATCGCTGGGACCTGGAATTTCGCCTGGAGGCGCCCGATGGAACCTCTCCGACAGTGCGCATCGGTCACGATGGACGCGCCAGTGACGGGTTTGACGACTTCGACGCGGAGAGCTTCTCGGCGCCGGCCGCGCGGCCCTTCGTCATGGTCATTCCTCGCCCCGAATTGGGCGCACAGGCTGCCGACTACGTTCGAGATATCCGTGCACCAAAGCGCACGGAGGAGTGGCGCATGGAAATCCGTGCACAACAGGCGGGCAGGGCGACTTTGCGATGGGAAGCCGAGCCGGCCTTGCTATCGGCCGCGTCCCTTGTTGATGAGGAAACAGGACGGCCGGTGCCACTCGGCAAATTGGGCGGAAGCATCGAACTGGACTTGAAGCCCGGCGTGAGGGTGCTGCGCTGGCAGTTCCGCTCGGGCAACAGATATCTTCCCTTTTGAGTAATCCATTCGTGCGGTGGCACTCGTCGACCGACGACCGCCCTGTCCAATTGAAAGTGATCACTGGAACCACCAATGAATTGCAGCGATATTGAGCCAAGCACCCAGGACGAGTCCCCGAATCCCGCCGCTGAGGCGATTCGCGGTACACGCCGCTATGAGCGCCCCGAGTTGAAACGGCATGGCAGCCTCGTAGATCTCGTGCAGCAGTTGCCCAGTCCGCCTCCTCCTCCTGGTATGTCTGCTGGCCGCCCTCGGGGCGGCGTTTAGTCGTCAAGGCTGAGCGGCGCTACAAAGAGTTGCGCCGCTGGGCTTCGCTGCGCGCAGCGCCAAGCTGCGAGATCCCGCAAATCGCCGGGTTGTGGAGGGCGGATCTTGATCCGCCGTTGCGAGAGTGGACGTTGTCGTTTGCGCTCCGGTGCATGGCGATAGCCAGGGCACCCGGCGGCGGCGCATCAAGATGCGCCCTCCAGGGGTGGGATTCGGCGCGTTGTGATGTGGGACAAGGGAGTGGCTGAGTACGCTGTGGCGGCCGGGTTGTTGCGTGATCGCGGTGTGCCAGTGGATTTGCTGCTCGCTGGCGATCCTGATCCGGGAAATCCGGCAGCCGTGCCAGAGGCTACGGTGCGTGCCTGGGTTTCGGATGGGTTGATGCAGTGGCTGGGCCATGTCGATGACATGCCGACGTTGTTGCGCAGCGTGGATATCGTCGCCTTGCCTAGCTATCGCGAGGGATTGCCCAAGGGCTTGATTGAGGCTGCGGCCAGCGGCTGCGCGCTGGTCGCCACGGATGTGCCTGGTTGCAGGAAAGTGGTGGAGCACCAGGTGGATGGCTTGCGCGTGCCGGTTCGGGATGGTGTTGCCTTGGCTGCGGCGATTGAGCGCTTGGTTGGGGATTCGGACTTGCGTGTGCGCTTGGCCGGCGCTGCGCGGCAGAAAGCGATTGCAGAATTTGATGAGCAGATTGTGGTGGGGAAGACGATGGAGGTTTATCGGGAGTTGGTTGCGGTGGGGTGATGGGGTGGTGGGTGGCTTTGGATTGAAGGCACCGCTTGCGGTGTTTTTTTGTGGGCGTGATGAAAGCGGCCGCGTGGGAGCGCGGGCCTCTGAGAAGCAGCGGAGTTGCCGGTCGTGTTTGGGCGCTGGGCGATGGCGTAGGCACCTCGCGCCGGCGCATCGAGATGCGCCCTACAAGGGCTGGGTTCGATGCGTGCTTGCTGAATCCGGCGCTACAATCACCCAAGTTCACCCAAGGCCGCTGCCATGCAATTTACTGCTGTGTTGATCCCTGCCCAGGAAGGCGGATTCGTGGCGTTGAACCCCGAGACCGGCACTACCACCCAAGGGGAGTCCATCGAGGAGGCGCTTGCCAACCTGCAGGAGGCCACGCAGATGTACTTGGAGGAGTTCGAGGTGACTACTTACGGCAAGCCGTTATTGACCACCTTCGAGGTGGCGGACCGTGCCGCCTAGCCTTCCCCACGTTTCAGGTGCGGAGGCTGTTCGAGGCGTTGCAGAAACTTGGGTTCGTGGTCGTTCTCAGAAGGGCAGCCACGTAATCATGCGCCGCGGCTCCGTCGGCTGTGTGGTGCCGCAACATAATGAGATCAAGGTCGGCACGCTTTCGGGCGTACTTAAGCAGGCTGGCGTGTCGGCAGGCGAGTTCTTGCGAGCACTCTGAAGATGCCTGTCAATGGGCTGGGGGCGTGGCTCCTGCTGCGACGATGTGGCGAGCTTGGGCTCCGCATCCAGGGGGCACGCCCAGTGCGGCTCTCTCAAGGCGCGAAGAGGGCTTCTTCCGTTGGAGGACGGATCTTGATCCGCCGCTGCGAGGTGGGAGTCGTCGTTGGGGTGCGGGCGTTTGGCGGCAGCCTGGGCACCACGCGGCGGCGCATCAAGATGCGCCCTCCAAGGGCGGGATTCGGCGCGGTGTTTGGGTCTTGCGGCGGGTTCGGGCCTTCGATGTTGGGCTTCGCTGCGCTCAGCGCCAAGCTACAACCGCGTGCGGGCTGGGCGCTTTTGGAGGGCGGGCTTTGGACTCGCCTTTTTTATTCGCACGGTTCGATATCGGGCATGGCAAGTGACACGCTTGCCCTACAGCGGATGGGTGAGCGCGGCGGCGCATCGAGATGCGTCCTTGAGGAGCGCGGTGCGGCGCTTTTGATCTGGGAGGGCGCTGCTCCTGAGGCGCTGCTTTTGGGGAATGAGAGCAAAAGCGGCCGCCCGGAGCGCGGCCCTCCCAAGAGCGGGAGACCAGCGAAGTTTTCTGGGTTTGCGTCGGGCTTGGGCCCTGTGACGTTGGGCTTCGCTGCGCTCAGCGGCAACCTGCGGGGGCGAGTGGATCGGAGTGCGTAGGGCGGCATCCCATGCCGCCGTTGCGGGGTGATTGGGTTTCGCGATGTCGGCACGGCAGCCGACCTACGTATGGTGCGCTGCCGATTGCGTCCTGGCGGAACAGCACAGTAGACTAAGTATACTTAGTCCACTATGGTGTCGCTATGACCACCGTCAACATCCATGAAGCCAAGACTCATCTTTCGCAGCTGATCGAGCGCGCCGTGGCTGGCGAGTCCTTTGTGATCGCCAAGGCAGGCAAGCCCATGGTGAAGGTGATGCGCTTGGAAGCGCCAGGTGCAGGTGAGGTGCAACGCCTTGGCTTCATGAAGGGCGCTTTCAGCGTGCCTGAAGATTTCGACCGGATGGGCGAAGACGAGATCGCCGTCATGTTTGGGACCGGGCCGTGAAATTCCTGCTGGATACCCATTTGCTGCTATGGGCCGCAGCGGCGCCGGAACGGCTGCCGCTCGCTGCACGCGACTTGATGCAGGATTCCGGGAACGAATTGCTCTTTAGCGCTGCCAGTCTGTGGGAAGTAGCAATCAAGTCTGGGCTCGGGCGCGACGACTTCACGCTGGCGCCTGCAGTACTGCGGCGCGGACTGCTGGACAACGGTTACACGGAGTTGGCGATTGCCAGCGAACATGCGGTAGCAACCGCGACCTTGCCGTCCCTCCACCGAGACCCGTTCGACCGGATGCTGATTGCGCAAGCGCAGGTAGAAGGCATCACGCTGCTCACCTCTGATCGCATCGTTGCGCAGTACCCGGGGCCGATTCGCGGCTTTTAAGCGATCGTTGAGGGGTGATGTGGCGATGTCGGCACGGCAGCCGACCTACGGGTGGAGCGTTGACGGTTTGGCAGAGCCGGGCGTGGCGATGTTGGGCTTCGCTGCGCTCAGCGCCAACCTACGAGAGCGCATAGGTCGCTGGGTTTTTGAGGGCCGAAACGGGCTCATCTAGCATGCGGCGTCAATCTCTTCGGCGTGCTGAGGGTGTTGCTTCCAATCGCACCCTCATCCGGCGCTTTGCGCCACCCACCCCGGCCCGCGCGCCTGCATGCGCGCGGGCGTTTGCAGGCTCGCGGCTCTCGCCGCTCGAAAGCCCTGCTCACCCCAAAGGGAGAAGGCAAGGGCTGGAGAGGCGGGTTCGCTGGCTTGGAAGCTTCGGATGGGTTACACGATGGTGCGTGAATCGATTGCCTGCCATTGCTGCGCTGGTCTGTACCTTGGCGGCAGTTGCCTACGCGCTGCTGCCTTCGGGCGCGGTGGCTTATCTTCGCAACGGCTACCGATGGTTCGGTCGCCCGCTGGATTTCCTGGAAGCGCTGCCTGATCCGCTGAATCTCGCGCACCTTTTGTTGTTCGCGCTGCTGGCGGTGATGTTGATGCTGGCATTGCCGCGCGATGTGGGCTGGCGCGGCCGCGCTTTTGCGTTTGCGGCACTGGTGGGTGTGGGTGCGCTTGTTGAACTGCTTCAGTTGATGGTGCCGGGTCGTCGCGCCAGTCTTGTGGACTTCTTCAATGATGTTGTCGGTGCGGCGATCGGTTGCGCGATGGTGGTGGGCATGGCGTTCATCGGGCGGGCGTTTGCGCGATGGCGGGTGGCTGAATCGGAAGGTCAGGATCCAGCGGGCTCGGCGGAGCCCGGGCCTTCAACGCCGCCATGATTCGTACGTGACGCTTGGGTGTCGCCATGGATTTGGTTCCTGCGATGTTGGTCTTCGCTGCGCTCAGCGCCAACCTACAAGAGCGACTGGATCGGAGTGAGTAGGGCGGCATCCCATGCCGCCGTTGCGGGGTGACGCGATGTCGCAATGTCGGCACGGGGGTGCCGCCTACGTGTGTGGTGCGTTGGCGGTTGGACGTGTGGCGTGGCTGGATGCGGTGATGTTGGGCTTCGCTGCGCTCAGCGGCAATCTACGAGAGCGAAGGGATTGCTGGGCTTTGGAGGGCGGATCTTGATCCGCCGTTGCGACGGTGGAGGTTGTCGAATGTGTTCCGATGTATGGCGATAGTCAGATTGCCCCGCGGCGGCGCATCGAGATGCGCCCTCCAAGAGCCTGACTCGAAACGCGCCCCTCATGAAGCCCAGGCGTAGCCTCCGTAGCGTTCGCGTAGGGCGGCATCCCATGCCGCCGCTGCGGGGTAATGCGGTGTCGCGATGTCGGCACGGGGGTGCCGACCTGGGTGCAGGGATGCGGCGGCGGAAAAGCAGCCGCCCCGAGCGCGGCCGAGCCTGCGTGTCGGAGCGCACCGCGGCTGTCCACGCGAGTGAGGGATAATCACGGACGCGTGCCGTGTCTGCGGCCGCCCTGCCAATCCGTTGTACGCAAAGCGAAGGGATTCCTATGAAGGTTCTGGTCACCGGTACCGCCGGTTTCATCGGCTCTCACGTCGCCATGCGCCTGCTGGCGCGCGGTGATGAAGTGATCGGGCTGGACAATCTTTCCGATTACTACGATGTGAACCTGAAGCGGGCGCGGCTGGCGCGCTTTGAGGGACAGGCTGGCTACACCCACATCACGGCTGATCTGGCCGATCGGGCGGCCGTGGAGGATGTTTTCACGAAGCACACGCCGCAGCGGGTGATCAACCTGGCGGCCCAGGCTGGCGTGCGCTATGCGGCGACCAACCCGCACGTTTACATATCCAGCAATGTCACCGGCTTCCTGCACGTGCTGGAGGGCTGCCGAAACCATGGGGTGGAGCATCTGGTCTATGCCTCAACCAGTTCGGTGTACGGCGCCAACCTGAAGATGCCGTTCTCAGAGCATTCGCCCACCGAGCATCCGCTCACCCTGTACGCCGCCAGCAAGAAGGCCAACGAGCAGATGGCGCACAGCTATGGCCACCTGTATGGCATTCCCTGCACCGGCCTGCGCTTCTTTACCGTGTACGGGCCGTGGGGGCGGCCGGACATGGCGCTGTTCCTGTTTACCCGCGCGATTCTGGCTGACGAGCCGATCAAGGTCTTCAATCATGGCCATCACAAGCGCAGCTTCACTTACGTGGACGACATCGTCGAAGGCGTGATTCGAACCCTGGACAAGGTGCCCGGAAAATCGCCGGACTGGAACGGCATGGCACCGGACTCAGCCACCAGCGGCGTTGCGCCGCACCGCATCTACAACATCGGCAACGAAACCCCGGTACAGCTGCTGCGCTACATCGAGGTGCTGGAAGACTGCCTGGGCAAGAAGGCGCGCATGGAAATGCTGCCCCTGCAAGCCGGCGATGTGCCCGACACCGAGGCCGATGTTTCCGACCTGATAGCCAACGTCGGCTACCGCCCGCAGGTATCGGTGGAAGAAGGCGTGGCGAACTTCGTGGACTGGTATCGGGATTACCACGGGGTTTAGGTGCGCGGGTTGGCTGTTCGACGCTGAAATCAAAGCCCCTCACCCGGCCCTTCGGGCCACCCTCTCCCGCTTGCGGGAGAGGGTAAGCAGCGCCGCTCTTCTTGAGCCCCTCGCCCGCTTGCGGGAGAGGGGTTGGGGAGAGGGGCTCTTGGCATGCACGCTGAAATCAAAGCCCCTCACCCGCCCCTTCGGGCCACCCTCTCCCGCTTGCGGGAGAGGGTAAGCAGCGCCGCTCTTCTTGAGCCCCTCGCCCGCTTGCGGGAGAGGGGTTGGGGAGAGGGGCTCTTGGCATGCACGCTGAAATCAAAGCCCCTCACCCGCCCC
>JBBSJP010000048.1:0-37647 GCA_038257155.1 Lysobacterales bacterium
GGCTCCACCGCTGCGCGGCTTGAGCCGACCTACGCTGGGCCCGGTTTCGTAGGTCGGATCAAACGCCGCCGAGGCATTGGCGCAGGCGGCTGACTGCACCGGCGTGGATCCAACGCTGCCGCGCCCTATGCATAGGTTGCAGCGGATCAAAACCCGCCCGCCATATCCAGCAGTCTCGCGACGTCGGCTCCACCGCTGCGCGGCTTGAGCCGACCTACGCTGGGCCCGGTTTCGTAGGTCGGATCAAACGCCGCCGAGGCATTGGCGCAGGCGGCTGACTGCACCGGCGTGGATCCGACGCTGCCGCGCTCTATGCATAGGTTGCGGCGGATCGAGATCCGCCCCATGCGCTTTGCCACAAAAAATTCTGTTGCGCGGGGACGAATCGGCGACCTGATCCGGTGCTATTCTCGAAACGCTTCGTCCATTTCGGGCAACAGTACGCCGGGCTGCGTTCGAACAAGACTGAAACAGTCGCGTGCGGATCTGCCAGGTTCTGTGGCGCGTGGGGACAGGCCCTTCCAGATCCGGCAGACACGGCATCAACCGTCATGCCGGATTCGCAGCGGGTGCCTGTCCAGGGAATTCCAGAAGGCGTCTCGCACCGGAGGTGCATATGTTGTCCCGTCTGCTCGCAGGCCTGCTGTTCGCGGCGTTCTCACTGACCGCCACCGCAGAGATCGGCACGATCGACCAGGTGCCCGCGTCGACCCTGCTTTTTCCGCATTTCGAGGTCGACACCAGCTCGCCGGATGGCGTAAACACCATTCTTACCCTGCAGAACGCCAGCGCCTCGGCGACGATGGTCAATGTGACGCTCTGGACCGACTTCGGCATTCCCACCGAACAGTTCAACATCTATTTGACCGGCTTCGATGCCGAGACGATTGATCTTGGCCTGGTGTTTCGAAGGGTATTGCCAATCACGGCGACCGATGGCCAGGACCCGCAGGACCTGATCAGCCCGCAGGGGCCGATTTCGCAGGACATCAACTTCGCCACCTGCAACGGGGTCCTGCCGATTTTCCAGAGCGGCAGCAATATCGGCCGCAGCATCGTGCAGGCGCATAGCGGGCAACCCTCGACCGATCACTTCGGAGTGCTGTGCGGCTCGCGCAACTTTGGTGACGGCATTGCACGCGGTTACGTAACCATCGATGTGACCAATCAATGTACCGAGGACACGCCGGCCGACCCTGGATACTTCGTCAATGGCGGCGGCGGCGTGGCTGGCAACCGCAACATCCTGATGGGCGACTACGTCATCATCGATGCGGCCAACAACCGCCTGTTCGCGGAAAGCGCGGTGCACATCGAAGCGGACGCGCTGGATCCGATCACCGCAGCCGGCGCCGACAAACAGACGTTTTATGCGCGACATGTCGGCTTCGGGGCCATCGACAACCGCGAGCCACTACCCACGGCTTGGGCCGGACGCCAATCGGAGGACCGCACCGACATCGATTACTGGCGCGACCCGGGTGTTGCCACGGCGCCTTTCGCCTGCGGCGGTCAACCGGCAGGACTGCCCAGCGGCCAATGGCGGGTGTCGGTGCTCGATGCCGCTGGCAGCCTCACCGGCACACCGACGGGCAACCTGTTCCCCTTCGTGCAGGGCAGCACGCCAGGCGACGGTCCGCTAGGGCTGAACCAGCCGCTTGGCTGGATGTTCGCCAACCTGAATCTGGTTGACCCGGTCGGACCGCTCGGCTTCGTACGGCAATCCTGGATGAGTTTCCGGCAGCAGCCGCGCTCGGCGCCCGCCGGCGCGGGAGCCAGCTACTACGTGCCTGGTGTGCAGCTCGGCAATGCCGCGTTCGGCGACGATCCCACTATTCCCTGAAGACCGAGACCAACGACATGAAGAAGTCCACCGTGTTGCTCGGCCTTGCCCTGTCGCTGGGCTTGTCTTCCACACATGCGGCGATCGATACGATCGACGCGGTGCCAGCAGCCACCTTGTTGCTGCCGCACTTCGAGGTCGACCCAGGCGCCAGCGGCATCCGCACCGTCTTCACCGTCGGCAATATCTCCGATTTGCCCGTATTGGCGCACGTGACGCTGTGGACCGACCGCGGCGTACCAAGCTTCACCTTCGATATGCGCCTCGACGGTTACGGCGTGGTCGAGGTCGACTTGCACGCGCTGTTCGCCGATGGCGCCCTGCCGCAGACCAGCGCAGGCGCGTTCCCGAGTTGCGCCGGCGTGCTGCCGCCCGCCAACCTCAGTGGCGCGCAGGTGACGGGCCTGCGCAACGCCCATACCGGGCTGGCTTCCAGCTTGCTGGGCAATCAGTGTGGCGGCGCGACGCATGGCGATTCGATCGCGCGCGGCTATGCAACGATCGACGTGGTCAACGCCTGTACCCAGTTGCGTCCGAGCCAGCCAGGCTACTTCGTGCTGGGTGGCAATGGCGTGGCGCGCAACGACAACGTGCTGTGGGGTGAGCACTCGACCTATGACCCGGTCGAGGGCTTTGCGCACGGCGACAGCCTGGTCCACATCGAAGCCAGCTCGGCGCATCCGGCTACCGACGGCACGCCCAGTCCGGACAACGATTACACCTTCTACGGCCGATTGCTGGGCGGCAATGGCGCAGACAACCGCGAGGGCCTGCCGCAGCACTGGATGGGTCGATTTGCCTCGCGCGGCATCATCGACCAGACCATCGCCACGGTCTGGCGCGATCCCGGCTTTATTGCTCCATTCGCCTGCGCTTCGCCGCCTGCAGGATTGCCCAGCGGGGTTATCGTCGCCTTCGATCAGCAGGAACAGCCCACGACGAACCTGGCGGTGTCGCCGGTTCCGCTGGCGTCGCAGCGCAACGACCTGACCAGTCCGGCCCAGCCACAGGTGCCTTTTGATTCCGGCTTCGTGCAGTACGACCTGAGGATCAGCGACGGCGATGCGCTGTTCGGCGGCAAGAACCAGGCCCATGTCGGACAGGTCTTTCGTTCCGTCTATGGCGGTAGCGCAGGCCAGGCGAGCGCCTGGCCGCTGCATCCGATCACCACCTCATACACGCCTTTCTTCAGTTCGTTCGCCTGCTCCGACGGCATAGACAACGACAGCGATGGACTGATCGATTTTCCCGACGATCCAGGCTGTGCGGGGCCGCAATCACCGACCGAAAACCCTGCCTGCGGCGACGGCATGGACAACGACGGCGATTTGCTCGTCGACTTTCCCAGCGACCCCGAATGCGGCACGGCAACCGACAACAGCGAGGATTTCATCGGCGCCTGCGACGATGGCGTCGACAACGACTTCGATGGCCTGATCGATTTCCCGATCGACCCCGGCTGCAACCACCCGCTCGATGCCACCGAGTACCGCGGCCTGTGCGATGACGGCATAGACAACGACGGCGATAACCTGATCGACTTTCCGGCCGACCCCGGCTGCAGCGGCTTCTTCGACAACGACGAAGCCAATCCAGCCTGCTCCGACGGCATCGACAACGACGGCGATTCGCTGATCGACTTTCCAGCCGACCCCGGCTGTGCCAGCCTCAGCGGCAACATCGAAAACCCGGTCTGCAATGATGGTGTCGACAACGATGGCGACAGCCTGATCGACTTTCCGCAGGACCCGAGCTGCACCGCGGCGTTCAGTACCTCGGAGTCCACCCAATGCAGCGACAACATCGACAACGACGGCGATAGCCTGATCGACTTCCCTGCCGACCCCGGCTGCACCGCGTTCGACGACCAGCTCGAACTGGATTTCCAGTGCAACGATGGCATCGACAACGACAGCAATGGCCTGATTGACTACCCGCTCGACACCGGCTGCACCACCGCGCAGGATGAATCCGAAGGTCCGGATTGCTCCGATGCCGAGGACAACGATTTCGATGGTCTGGCCGATTTCGGTGCCGACCCGGGCTGTGCCAGTGCCGCCGATCTGAACGAACTTGCCAATGCGACGACCCGTGGCTGCGCCGACGGCATCGACAATGACGGCGACGGCCAAATTGATTTCCCCGCCGATGAGGGTTGCATCAGCGCTTGGGACGATGTCGAGTTCGCACCACCCTTCCTCATTTTCGGCGATGGTTTCGAAGCTCAAGCGGAGTTGTGAAACAGGCCTGATCCAGCGACTCGCTTTGCCGCATGCGACCGTTGCCTTTGGCTGGTGACTGCTGCGCGCGTGCCGCTCTGTTGGGCGGTGCGCTGCTGCTGGTCGCCTGCATGCAATCGGTGCGCGCTCCCGAGCCACCGTCGTTGCTGGACGCTGCGCCGTCGGTCTGCGCGCCGGTGTCGCTTGAAATCTCGGCGAAGTTCGAAGCGACCGCCTTCGACAGCGGCCTGCCCACGGGCGGCCAGTGGCGCGACGGGTTCGACCTCGCCGACATGAATGGCGACGGCGTGCTCGACCTTTTGCACGGACCGCCACGCAAGGGCCGCCCACAACCCGTGATCTTTCTTGGCGACGGCAAAGGTCGATTCACATTCTGGGACGCGGCGCATTTTCCGCCCCTGCCCTACGACTACGGCGACGCCAAGGCTGCCGATTTCAACAGCGATGGGCGCATGGACATGGCGCTGTCGTCCCATTTGCGCGGCGTGGTGGTCCTGATCAACGAGGCCGGAGGTCACTACGCGCCATGGGGCGAGGGGCTGGGGCTGCGCTTGCCTGATGAACCGGGGGACCAAGCGGTCTTCAGTTCGCGCAGCATCGCGGCGGCCGACTGGAACGGCGATGGAAAGCCAGACCTGCTTGCTTCCAACGAAGGTCCAGCGCGCTTTGCTGGCGGCCTAACCTCGAGCGACGCATTGGCGGTATACCTGAATCGCGACGGCCACTGGCAACGCATCACGCCCGCGCGATCGCTGCACGGATTCGGCGATGCCCTCGCGGTGGGCGACGTCAACGGCGACGGCCGCCTCGATGCCATGCTGGGCACGCAGGTATCCGGCGCACGCCTGCTGCTGCAGATTGGCGATCGCGAAACCTGGAGCCCGCGCGAACTGCGCACGCTGCCACGCGACGCTGCGGTGACGGCGGTTGCCCTGCATGATCTGGATGGCGACGGTCGCGACGATGTCGTACATGGCAGTCGCGCCATCGAAGGCTCTGGCTACTGCTCCGCGTTGCAGGCGATCTTGATGCGAGCCGACGGCGAATCGGCGCTGGCCTTGTGGAGCGAAGCGTCGCGCGATCCGGTGGTGGCAATCGTGTTCGGCGACATCGACCGTGACGGGCACGACGATCTGCTGGCAGTGCGCCAGCACGGCGGCATACTGAGCTTCGCAGGTGATGACAACGGCTTTCGACGCGATGCCAACTTCGAGCATCCGGCCACCATGGCTGGCTGCTCGGCCTTCGATGCCAAGCTCGCGGATCTCGACAAGGACGGTCATCTCGAACTCCTGGTGAGCTATGCGGGCGAAGCCAGCAACGTGGGCGCATCCGGCTGCGCCAGCCGCGGCGGTTTTCAGGCCTGGCATCTACGGGGCAACTGATGCGTCGCCAGCGAGCCCGAGCGGCACGAGCCCCTGACCCGCAGAACTCGGCGGCAGCCATGACGGTCGAGACGGTGCGCCCGCCAACCACAGCCGACCGGCTGCTCGCGATCTGTCTCGCAGCGGCGTTGGTGGGCACCGCCTTGTTGGTTGATCCCTTTTCGCACGCGGGATTCGATGCACCGAAGCGACTGGCTGCGCTGTTGGCAGCCAGCGTCGGAGGCATCGTGCTGTTCTGGCCAATGCAGCGCCCGCAATGGCGACGCTGGTCACCGGCGGCGCGACACATCCTGGCCTTGCTGCTGCTGGTCGCGCTCGGCCTGCTGGTGGCCACCATTCTCTCGCCACACCCGCAGGCGTCGCGCGCCAATCTGGGGGCACTCGCACTGCTCGGGCTGTTCCTGCCGCTCGGCGCCGCCAGGCTGTTCGATACCCGCGCTGCCCGAATCGCGCTGTGCATGGCTGTGCTGGGGGTCTGCTGCAACGCCGTTCTGTCGCTGGTGCAGGCCAGCGGTATCACGCTGCCGATTCCGATCGCCCAGGTCGGTGGTCGATTCGCCACCGGTGCCCTGCTCGGCAATGAAGGCTACGTCGCTTTGGCCTGCGCGCTGATGAGTGCCGCCGCACTTGGGGTTGCGATGCGCAGCGCACGGGGCCCGCAACGGGCGATGGCGCTGATGCTGGCAGGGCTTGGCATCCTCGTCATCCTGGTCAATCAGCAGGTCACCAGCGCTGTGGCGCTTGGCATCGCGCTGATCGCCATGATCGCTGCGCGAAGCGGCGCGCGCTGGCTGCTTGGACTTGCCGCCGCCGCGATGCTGTGTGCGTCACTGGGCTTCGCCTTCCTGCCGCTGCGTGGCGCATCCGCCACCCCATTGGCCGGGCCAGGCATCGAGACCTTGCAGCGCATCACCACGTACCGGTTGGGCGCCTGGGCGGCGGCAGCCGAGATGATTGCGGCACGTCCCTTCATTGGCTTCGGCCCCGGAAGCTATGCCGCCGAAGCCCAGCACCACCGCCTCGCGGCCGAGATGCACGCGCAGGCACGCTTGCTGCCACCGCCAACCGCTTCCGCCTTCGTCCACGCCCACAATGACTTCCTGCAACTCGCCGCGGAGGCCGGCCTGCCGACCCTGCTTGCGCTGCTGGCCGCATTCGGTCTGCTGATGGCGCGCTTGCAGCGTCTCGTCGCCTGCAGCCCACGGGCCGAACCGCTGGCGCTGCTGGGCGTTCTGGTAGCAGGCGCGGTGGCTGGATTGGCGTGGTTTCCCCTGCAGATCCCGTTTACCGCCGTGGTTCTGCTGCTGGCCTGCGGGCGCGCCTGGCGGCTGATTGCAGAAGCAGAGCGGGCGCCATGAAGTTCACCCTGCGCTGCGCCATGCTGCTGATTCTGGCCTGCCTGTCGTGGCCCGAAATTGCGCGCCAGCAGGCCGAATGGCGGCTTGCCGTGGCCAGCGGCCAGATCGAACGCGCCATGCGTGGCATCGACACAGGGCCGCAGGCCCTGGCTGCCGTACAGCAGGCCGGCGATCTGGCACAGGCCAGCATGGTCGCCCTGCCCGGCGATGCACGCGCGGCACATCTGCTTGGTATAGCGCTGATCCTGCAGGGCCGCGGTGCAGAGGCGATCGAGGTGCTGGAAGCGGCCATCATGCAGGGCGAACGCCCTGAACTCACTCTCAATCTGGGCCGGGCGCGCAGCCTGCTGGGCGATGAGGCGGGCGCGCAGCGGGCATTCCTTCGCACGGCCTGGGCCAGCCCGCTGGCGATTGCCAGCCTGCCTGGGCCGATGCGCGAGGCACTGCAGCAACAGGTGCGCGAGCTTGAAACCGAACTGCGTGGCGGGCGCCTTGCCCAGCCACCGCCACTGGATCTTCCACCACCCGCGGATCCGGCCCGTCGGTCATTGCACGGCGAATCGGGAAACGGGCCGGGCGGCGGCGATCCATAGCCGCTCGAGCTGCAGGGCCGACTGGTCCCAGCTGAAGTTGTTCTCGACCAGTCGCCGCGCGGCGACGGCGAGCCGCAGTCCGAGCGCTTCATCCGATAGCAGTCGCGCGACCGCGGCACACATCGAATCCGCCTCGTCCGCGACCAGCAGATGCTCACCATGGCGCGCACCGACTGCTTCGGCGCAGGCCGAGGTGGCAACCACCGGCGTGCCGCTGGCCATGGCTTCGAGCAGCTTCAACTGCTGCCCGGATCCGGCGCGCAGCGGTACCACAGCCACCGCAGCCTGACACAGGTACGGATGCACATCGGGGACCTGCCCAATCAGATCGATGTTCCCGACATTCGCCGCCAGACGGTGTAGCACAGCCGCAGGGCGCGCGCCGACCAGGCTGAGCCGCGCCTGCGGCGCCAATTGCGCGAGCCGGGGCAGCACCTCGCGCGCAAACCAGCAGACTGCGTCGATATTGGGAAAGTAGCCAAGATTGCCAACGAAGACGATGCGCTGGGCGCGCCCACGCGGCGCATGGAAGGAGAAATGCTCCAGATCGACGCCGTTGGCGACCAGATGCAGGTTGGCAAATTCTCCTATCGCAGCGCGGTCTGACGCCGAACAGACCGCGGCGGCGGCAACCTGGGTGCACAGTTCCCGCTCGAACTCTCCGAGGCGCTGGGATTCGATGCGTGCAAGCAGACCCAGCAGTCCCCGGTCAAACGTCGCGCGCCGCGCCATGTTGAGCGACAGCGCATCAACCAGATCAAGCACGCAGGGAACTCCTGCAAGCCGCGGCAGCAGGCCACCCAGTCGCGCAAGCTGCAGATGTGCGACATCGAAGTGCGACCCGTCCAGTAGCGCCTCAAGTCCCGCGCTGCGCGGCACGCCATCGTGCATGGCCACCTGCAGGGGCCGTCGGCCGGCCAGCGCGCGCAGGGCGCCCAGAACCATGCCGATGCGGTTGCGAGGTGCGGCGACGACTCGCTCGCAGCAGGCCTCCATCTCCTGCCGCCAGCAGGGTTCGGAGGCCTCTGCAAAAGCAAGCAAGGTGATCGAATGGCGGCGAGAGAGCAGCAGAATCTGCTGGTAGGCGCGCAGTTGGTCTCCGCGCAGCGAGCGTTGTGGAAATCGATTGCTGATGAACAGGACGCGCATACGGTGAATTCTGCGGGATCACGCAGGTGCTGTGTGCTGGTGATTGACTCGGCCGCTGCGGCACAGACGTCTGGTGCAATGCGTCCGCGGACCCCAGAATCGGCGGCAGCTTCCAAACCTGCAAAGGCACCGTGCGAATCCTGGTCGTCGCCACCAAGTCGCCCTGGCCACCGCGCGACGGCGGTCGCCTGGCCTTGTGGCTCACCCTGCAGGCGCTCAAGGATGCCGGTCACGAGCTGATGCTGGTTGCCCCGGCTGACGCCGCAGATGCCGCGACGTCCGCCGCGGTGATCGCATCATTGAAGAGCGTCTGCCTGCCGCACCTGGTGCCAACTTCGCGGCGCAGTTGGCTGCATGCCTTCGTCGCGGCACTGCTTCACGGACAGGCACTGAGCATCGCTCGACATCGCCTGCCGGCCGTCGAACAAATGGTCGCGCGATGCATTGGCGATTGGCGACCGCACGTGCTGCACGCCGAGCAGCTGCAAGCCCTGGCGAACTGCACGCCAGCTGGCAGTGCGGGAGTTCCAGTCCTGTTGCGCATGCAGAACGTGGAGTCCTCCTTGTGGCGCCAGGTCGCGGGCTCGAATTGGCACCTGTTCCCGCTGGGCATTGAGGCCGTTCGACTGCGGCATGCGGAGCGACACGCGCTGCGCGATTCAGCGCGAGTCGTTGCACTCACGCAGCGCGATGCCACCTTGTTGCGTGAGATCGGCGGCGACGCAGTGCAGGACAGACTTTGCGCGATCGGCCCCGCGTTTCCGGCCGCATTGCCGGCGGCAGCGCCCGTATCCGGATCACCGGCACTGGTGCTTGGCGGAAGCGGCGGCTGGTTGCCAAACCGCCAGGGCCTCGCCTGGTTTGCAGCTAGGGTTGCGCCCTTGCTGCGGGAAGCGCTTCCCGACCTGCAGATCCATGTCTACGGTGGCGAAACCATCGACTTCCCTGATGCCATCTGGCATACCGCTCCAGAGGACGCCCGCGAGGCATTCCCGAGCGGGGCGATCATGGCCCTTCCTCTGCACATCGGTTCGGGAATCCGTATGCGCATCCTGGAAGCCTGGGCTCGGGGACTACCCGTCGTCGCAACGCGCACCGCAGCCGCCGGCCTGGACGTCGAGTCCGGTCGCGAGCTGATGCTGGCCGACGCGCCGGAGGAGTTCGTGCAGGCCATCCTGCATCTGGCTGGGAACCCGTCGGCGAGGGATGCGCTCACGGAAGCCGGACGGGCGTACTTGCGGCGCCACCATGAGGCACGCTCGGTTGCCGCAGCGCTGCTGACGCAATACTCGGCGGCAGTCGGCATCCACGGCGTTGCATGAAGATCATGCTGCTGCCCAATGTGGAAGGCTACGGCGTGCTCAGCATGCAGCGCTACCATGCCGAGCTGGCTCTCGCGTTGCCAACCGTGGCGCCAGCTGCCTGGTCGTTCGAGTCGATGCGCGTCGAGACCGCCCCGCACTTGGGCCCCACCTGGGGCGGACGCACTGCGCGCCTTCTCACTTACCCGCGCCGGCTGCGGCAGGCGCGCGCGGACGTGTTTCATATCCTCGACCACAGTCATGCCCACCTGGCGCGCAGCACGCCGCCCTCGCGCACCGTGATGACCTTCCACGACTGCATTCCTCTGCTTGCAGGGCTCGGGCTGATCGATGTGCCCGTCGCGTGGCGAGCCCGTCGGGGATTTCCCGCCCGGATCCGGCATGCGTCGCGTTGCGCCCGGGTAATCACCGATTCGGAGGCGACCCGGCAGAACCTGATTGCACTGGGCCATCTTGACCCTGGACGAGTCACTACAATTCCGCTCGGCGTCTCGAAGGTCTTTTCCCCATTGCCGCCGGATGGGCGCTTGCCCAGCGAGGAACGCAGCGATGTGCTGCGGCAGTACGCATTGCCCGAGGACTGCCTGCTGCTGGCGCATGTCGGTACGCCGGGGCGCTACAAGAACGTACCAGGCTTGTTGAAGGTGCTGCGGGCCTTGCTGGACGATGCATCGCTCGGCCCACGGGTTCACCTGATCCGGGTTGGCGCAGCGTTCACAGATGACGAGCAGGATCAGGTGCAAGCGCTCGAACTCGGGGGGCGGATTACCGCCGCCGGCCATGTGCCAGGTGATGCCGCGCTGGCTCGAATCTACCGCGCCGCCGACCTGCTGCTGTTTCCATCCCTGTGGGAAGGATTTGGCTGGCCGCCGCTGGAGGCAATGGCCTGCGGCACCCCTCCCGTCACATCGAACGCGGGCGCACTACCCGAGGTAATCGGCGACGTTACGCCAATGGCCGCGGCGAATGACAGCGACGCATTGGCCGCGATAGCCAGGATGCTGCTGATCCAACCGGACACTTACCGGCATGCTATCGACCAGGGGCTGGCGCGGGCGGCCACGTTTGGCTGGGACGACTGCGCGCGCAGGGTCTGCGCGGTATACGCAAGCCTCCACGAGTGAACTCAGCCGAACCGGGCAACGCAAAGCGTGTCGAGGACCGACACGCAGCAGCCTGGGAAAACTGCGCACGTGGACTACCTTCCGGCGCACTCCGCGAGTGTCCCAGTGACTTCCGCACCTTCCGCGTCGCGCACCAACAGCTCGCGTCTGGCCAGCACAAGATCGTGCGCCACCATCTCCTTCACAAGTGCTTCAAATCCGGTGCGCGGCGACCAACCCAGCGTGTCGCGCGCCTTGCGCGCATCGCCCAGCAGGTTTGGCACCTCGGTGGGTCGCAGGTGGCGTGCATCAACGCGCACCACGACCTGACCGATCCGCGCCTTGCTGCCGTCCCGCAGCGAATCCACGCATGCAATCTCATCGCAACCGCCGCCCTGCCAGCGCAAGCCGATGCCGAGCTGGGCGGCAGCGGTCTCGACGAAGTAGCGCACCGAATGCTGCTCGCCGGTCGCGATGACGTAATCGCTGGGCTGCGACTGCTGCAGCATCAGCCACTGCGCCTCGACATAGTCCCGCGCATGGCCCCAGTCGCGCCGCGCGTCCAGATTTCCCAGATGCACGCACTCCTGCAGCCCGAGGTGGATGCGCGCCATGGCCCGCGTGATCTTGCGCGACACGAAGGTCTCGCCGCGCCTGGGCGACTCGTGGTTGAACAGGATGCCATTGCAGGCGAACAGGCCATAGGCGGCACGATAATTGACCACTGCCCAATGCGCAGCCAGCTTGGCGATGCCATAGGGTGAGCGCGGCTGGAACGGCGTCGACTCGGACTGCGGCACACTTGCCGTATCACCAAACATTTCCGACGTGGACGCCTGGTAGAAACGGGTCCTGGCGCCCAGCCCGAGAGTGCGGATCGCTTCGAGCAGACGCACGACGCCCAAGGTATTGCAGTCGATGGTGTATTCGGGAATCTGGAACGACACCGCCACGTGGCTCTGCGCGCCAAGGTTGTAGACCTCATCCGGCTGCACGCTTTCCACGATTCGCGAAAGATTGGACGCATCACCCAGGTCACCGTGATGCAGGGTGAAGTGCGGGTCGTCCACCGGCGGGTCTGCCGACAGGTGACCAATCCGGTCCGTGTTGAAGGATGAGGCGTGCCGGGTAATCCCGTGCACATCGTAGTTCTTGCTCAGCAGCAGCTCGGCGAGGTAAGCGCCGTCCTGACCGGAAATGCCGGTGATCAGTGCGGTTTTCCTGGCCTTCGTCACGTCGCTTCCTCGGCTTGTTGCGATCCGCTCAGGCGACGCGAATGCGGCCTTGAAACGATTGCAGAGGCGCCCAGCGCTGTCAATGGCGACACACGGGGCAGAGTCATTCAGATTGCCTCTGGGGCGAGCGTCTGGTCGCAGCACTGAGGAAACGGCCTCATCGCCTCTCGGCAGTCCGTGCCTTGCTGAAATGGCGTTGCCATTGGCCGCTGCGATGCGCAGAATCGGCGCTTCGCGATAAGCGTCAGGCTGCTGCGTCGGGAGTTGCCAGTCATGCAGATCACCGTGATCGGGGGCAGCGGGTTCATCGGCTCACGCTTGGTCGCGCGCCTGCTCGTTGCCGGTCATCGGGTTCGCATCTTCGACAAGGCCCCGAGTGTCGCGCATCCGGAGTTCGCCACGCTTGGCGATGTGCGCGATGCCGCAGCCGTATCGCGCGCCTTGGCCGATTGCGACTGCGTGTTCGATCTGGCGGCAGAGCATGGCGACGATGTCAGGCCAACATCACGGTACTTCGACGTCAATGCAGGCGGAGCCCGCAACATCGTGCAGGCTGCTGAAGCGGCAGGCGTCGCACGCATCGTGTTCACCAGCTCGGTGGCGGTGTATGGATTGCGCCAGCCAATGGCGGACGAGACCACCACGCCGCAACCCGGCAACAGCTACGCGCGCAGCAAGCTGGAGGCCGAGGCGCATTATCGCCGCTGGGCGGCGCGCGAAGCTGGGCGCTCGCTGGTGCTGGTGCGGCCCTGCGTGGTGTTCGGGGAAGGCAATCGAGGCAATGTCCACACCCTGGTGGAACAGCTGCGGCGCCGGCGCTTCGTGATGGCCGGACGCGGCGACAACTGCAAGTCCATCGCCTACGTGGAGAATGTTGCGGACTTCCTGCAGATGCAGTTGCATGCCGGCCCTGGCGTGCACCTGTTCAACTATGCCGACAAACCCGACCTCAGCACCGCCGCACTGGTGCGAATCATCACCGAAATGCTGCCCGCGCGCCGAGCACCAGCGATTCACCTGCCCTACCCTGTCGCGCTGACGGGCGGCTACGTGTTCGACGCCATTGCCGCCATTACAGGACGTCCGACGACGATCAGCAGCGCGCGCATCCGCAAGTTCTGTGCCGAGACCACGATCGCGACCGCTGAACTGCAGCGCAGCGGCTTTCAGGCGCGCTACACGCTGCACGAAGGTTTGTCACGGACGGTATCGAGCCTGCAGCCCGAAAGCGATCGCACCTGCTGACCTGTCGCCCGCCGGAGTGTTCCATGCCCCGCCTGCAGCCCATGTCGCGCCTCGCTGCAAACATTCTCTCGAGCTACGGGTACTTCGCACTGGCGGCACTCATCACCCTCTTCGTGGTGCCGATCTATGTGCATACCTTGGGCGCCACCCAGTGGGGCACCGTTGCGCTCTGCCTGACTTTCCAGGGACTGCTGTTTGCAATCGATGTGACGCTTGGCCCCTTGATGCTGCGAGACGTTGCGCGCGCCAGCCAGGCCGGGCAGTTGCACGCGGTCTTCAGGCATTTCCTGCGGCGCTACGGCGGCATTGCCCTGCTCGTGTTCGTCATCGGGCAGGCGACGGCTTCCTGGCTTGCGGATACACCTGAGCAGACCTGGGCTCTTCGTCTCGCCCTGCTGCAGTTCCTGTTTCAGTTCTCCAACAATGCCGCACTGGGGCTGTGGCATGGGCAGCAGCGGCAGGGTTTTGCCAATGCGCGCCTGGCTGGTTTTGCCCTGGCCAAGCACGCTGCGGCCGTGTTGCTGGTGACCCAGGCTGATGCCACGGCAATCGCCTTTTTCATTCCATTCGTGGTGATCGCCGCGATCGAGTTTGTCCTTAACCTGCGTCGCGTGCGACACGATCTTGCCGCGCTGCCCGACACGCCGGGCAGTGCGGCCGCGCCAACACCCTGGCGAGCCGGCGTGCTGTTCGTCGTGGCCGCTGCGCTGGGCATGTGCTCTGCCCATATAGATCGCGTTTTCCTGTCCCTGCATCTGCCGCCAGAGCAGTTCGGTATCTATTTCCTGATTTGCAGCTTGATGCTGTCGCTGTTGCATCTGCAGCTGCCCATCCAGCGAGCTTTCTTGCCGCCTATGGCTACCACCGACTCGCCGCGAACGGTCGGCGCTGCGATGCTGCGGACCTCGATGCTGCTGCTGGTGCTGCCCTGCCTGCTGCTGGCACTGATCCCGGAACGCTTGCTGATGCTCTGGCTGGGAGATGCTTCCATCGCTGCCACTGCAGCCGAACCGCTGCGCCTGCTTCTGGTCGCAGCAGCGCTCAATGCATTGTATGGACCCAGCAGTGCGCTGCTGTTGCGTCAGCACCGCTACGCCCTGATGACGGTGATCCATGCCAGCACGCTAGGCGTACAACTGCTGGTGCTGATCTTGCTGACACCCTCTCTGGGAATGACCGCAGGTGCATTGGCCTGGATTGGGTGCGGCTTGGTACAGCTGGCATGGATTGCATGGATCCATCGGCATGCTCCAGACGCAAAACCCCACGTTTAGGCCGTCAGCGATTCATAGGCAAAGCGGAAGATCTCGCCGGCTCCCATCGCGCCACTGTGCCGCGCGATCTCCTTGCCATCGCGAAACACGATCAGGGTGGGAATGCTGCGAATGCCGAAGCGCGCACCCAGCTGCGGATTGGCTTCGGCGTCGATCTTGGCAAGACGGATCTTTGGCTCCATGCGCGCGGCGGCGTTTTCGAACTGCGGCGCCATGGCACGACAAGGGCCGCACCAGGGTGCCCAGAAATCCACCAGCAGCGGAATCTCGGAGCGGGTCAGATGGGCTTCGAAGCTGGCCGTATCCATCGCCAGCGAGGCGCCGGTAAACAAGGGCTTGCTGCAGCGACCGCACTGCGGGCCGTCTTCCAGACGCGCCTCGGGCACGCGGTTCGGTGCGTTGCAGTGCGGACAGACGATCTGGATGACCTCGCTCATGCGCCACCCTCGAAGCTCTTGTCGCCGAGCAACACGCGGCCATCGCCGTCCTTCACCGTCACGTCTACCTCGATTCCGTCGCGCACGCTCTGAGTGACCACGCAGTAGTTCTCGAAGGTTTCCAGAATGCGCTCGAGATTGTCGTGGCTGCCAGCGTGCTTGGATAGGTTGATCTCGACCCAGGCCTTGGGAATACGCCAGCGTCCATCGGCATTGCGCTCGGCGCGCGCCGTGATCACGGTGCGGATCGGCCCGGGCGTGTTCTTGAATTTGCGCATCGCGAACAGCAGGCTGGCTGAAAGGCAATTCGCCACTGACGTCAGCAACAGGCGCGACGGATTCGGGCCGTGATCCTGTCCCAGCGGCGGCGGCTCGTCGGTGGTCAGCGCGTCGAGGTCGGTACCGTCGAAGCTGACGCGAAACGTGTAGCCATCCTCGAGGTCAAGGGTGATGCGGATTTCGTCGGATTCACTCATGCCGGGGTCGCCTTGCGGTTGAGCAACACATAGTAGAGCAGCGGAATCACTACCAGGGTCAGCACGGTGGATACCGCGATGCCGAAGATCAGCGAGATCGCCAGACCGTTGAAGATCGGATCATCGAGGATGAACAGGGCGCCGCCCATCGCCGCCAGCGCGGTCAGCGCGATCGGCTGGGCGCGCACCGCGCAGGCTTCGATCACCGCATCGTCCAGTCGCCGGCCCTCGGCCAGGGCGTGGTTGATGAAATCGACCAGCAGGATCGAGTTGCGCACGATGATGCCAGCCAGGGCGATCATGCCGATCATGCTGGTGGCGGTGAACTGTGCGCCGAGCAGGGCATGGCCTGGCATCACGCCGATCACGGTCAGCGGGATCGGCGCCATGATGATCAGCGGCACCACATAGCTGCGGAACTGCGCCACCACCAGCAGGTAGATCAGCAGCATGCCGACGCCGTAGGCCAGGCCCATGTCGCGGAAGGTCTCGAAGGTGATCTGCCATTCGCCATCCCACTTGATCGCGTAGGCATCGCTGCTGGCCGGCTGGGCGAAGAAGGTCTGCTGCAGGCGCGAATCGGACAACTGCCCGACCACGTCGAACATGCCATACAGCGGGCTGTCCAGATCGCCAGCCTCATCGGCAGTGACGTAGACCACGGGCATCAGGTCCTTGTGATGGATCGCCGCCTCCCAGGTATCGCGTTCCACACGAACCACTTCCGACAAGGGCACCAGTCGCCCGTCAGTCGCGCGCACGCGCAGCGCCAGCAGCTGGTCGAGGCTGCCCTGGTCACCGGACGGCAGACGCAGCCGCACCGGCACCGGCACCTTGGAAGCACCGTCACGCAGGTAGGTGGCATCGAAACCGGACACCGCCATCGCCAAAGTCTGGGCGATCTGCGCCTGGCTCACGCCCAGACGCGCGGCGCGATCGCGATCGACCAGCACGCGGTCGCGCGGTGCGTCGGCTTCCACCGTGCTGTCGACATCGACGATGCCCTCGGTAGCGCGCAGGCGCGTTTCCAGCTCACGCGCGACGGCGCGACTGCCGGCCAGATCGGGACCATAGATCTCCGCCACCAGCGGCGCCATCACCGGCGGACCGGGCGGCACCTCAACCACTTTGACCGAAGCGCCGTAGCGTTCGCCAATCGCGGCCAGCGGCGGACGGATGGCGCGCGCGATGTCATGGCTCTTACGTTCGCGTTCGCGCCGGTCGACCAGGTTGACCTGCAGGTCGCCCATGTTGGCGTCCTGCCTCAGGTAGTACTGCCGAACCAGTCCATTGAAATTGATCGGCGCCGAAGTGCCGGCATAGCCCTGCACGCTGAGCACCTCGGGCAGTTCGGACACGCTCGCCGCCAGCTCCAGCAGCAGGGCATTGGTGCGCTCGACCGGACTGCCCTCGGGCAGATCCACGACCACCTGGAATTCGGACTTGTTGTCGAAGGGCAGCATCTTCAGCACCACCAGCTGCACCACCGCCAGACCGGCGCTGAGCATCACCAGCAGGGCCATGCCACCGAACAGCGCGAGGCGGCGTCTGCCGCCGCGCTCGCAGTGCAGAAAGGGGCGCAGCAAGCGATTGAAGAAGCCGTGCAGGCGGGGCGCGAGTCCAGTGAGCGTCGGATCCGGCGCTGGCGCGCCTTGATCCGACCTACTTGCACGGCCAAGCTTCGCATCGTTCCCGTAGGTCGGCTCAAGCGCAGCGGAGCCGACATCTGGTTGCCCGGATGCATGCCCATGCCTTCCCAACAATTTCAAGGCCAACCACGGCGTCACCGTGAGCGCGATCAGCAGCGAGATCAACATGCCGACCGAGGCATTGATCGGGATTGGCCGCATGTAGGGACCCATCAGACCGCTGACGAAGGCCATTGGCAGCAAGGCGGCAATCACCGTGAAGGTGGCCAGGATGGTCGGGCTGCCGACTTCGTCCACCGCCGGAGGAATCGCTTCCAGCAAGGATTTGCCGCCGCGGCTCATGTGGCGGTGGATGTTCTCCACAACCACGATGGCGTCGTCGACCAAAATTCCGATGGAAAAGATCAGCGCGAACAGCGAGACGCGATTGATGGTGAAGCCCATCGCCCAGGAGGCGAACAGGGTCAACGCCAGGGTCAGGATCACTGCGCTGCCGACCACGATGGCCTCGCGCCAGCCAAGCGCGAACAGCACCAGCAGCACGACCAGGCCGGTCGCAAAGAACAGCTTCTGGATCAGGGTCATCGCCTTGTCGGTGGCGGTGTAGCCGTAGTCACGCGTGATCGTGACTTCGATGCCCCTGGGGATCACGGAACCGCGCAGCGCCAGCAGGCGCTGTTCGATGGCAAGGGTGATGTCGGAAGCGTTCTGTCCGGGCTGCTTGGCAATCGCAATGGTTACTGCCGGGGCCACACCCGAGGCTGGCCCGTCGCGACCGGGCGGTGCGCTGTGCCAGACGTAGCTGCTCGGCAGGTCGGCGCCGCGGCGGATCTCGGCCACGTCGGCCAGATAAAGCGGACGGCCACCCTGCAGGCCGATCACCAGTTCGGCGACCTGCTGTGCGTCGGCCAGGTACGCACCTGCAGTAAGCGGCACCGCGCCTTCGCCGCCAATGCGCTGCCCGGCCTGGGTGACGACGTTGGCGGCCGTCAGCGCGCCAGCCAGGTCTTCCACCGCCATGCCGTAGGCGGCCAGTCGAGTGGTATCGAGCTCGACCAGCACGGCGCGGGTGGGCGCGCCCAGGGTGTAGACATCGCGCGTGCCGCGCACGCGCTTGAGTTCGGTTTCCAGCGAGTGCGCGACTTCGGCCAGTTCGGTCGCGCCGCGCTCGCCGTCATCGGTCCAAAGCGTCAGCGCCATCACCGGCACATCGTCGATGCCCATCGGCCGCACCAGCGGCTGGCCAACGCCCAGACCCTGCGGCGCCCAGTCGGCGTTCGAATAGACCTGGTTGTAGAGCCGCACCAGGGCTTCCTGGCGCGGCACGCCGACGGTGAACTCGACCGTGATCGCGGCCATGCCGGGGCGCGATACCGAATAGACGTGCTTGACGCCTTCGATCTCGGACAGCACCTGTTCCAGCGGGAAGGTGACCAGGTTCTCCACGTCCACTGCCGGCGCGCCGGCGAAGGGCACGAAGACATTCGCCATGGTGACGTCGATCTGCGGCTCTTCCTCGCGCGGGGTGATCAGCACCGCGGCCAGGCCGAGCAGCAGGCCGGCCAGGGCCAGTACCGGAGTGAGCGGGTTGGCCTGAAACGCGCGTGCCAGGCGACCGGAAATGCCCATGCGCGGGCGCTGCTCAGTCACGGCTGGCCTTGCGCGCGACGCGCTGTCATCCAGGTCAATGCCGCGACGGGATCGCGCGCGATGCGCTCGCCTTCGCTGAGTCCAGCAAGGATTTCAACACGCTCACCGAAGCGGTGACCGGGGCGCACCTGGCGCAGGCTGACGCGATGCTCGGAATCGACGACGTAGACCGCGCTGACCTCGCTGCGCGTGACCAGGCTGGCAGCTGGAATCAGGATGCGCTGCGCATCACCCAGCACGAAGGCCGCCTTGGCGATCATGCCCGGCTGCAGACCCGTGGCCACCTCGGGAAGATCCAGTCGCAGCTTGAAGCTGTGCGTGGCCGGATCGGCAAAGGGAAAGATGGTGAGCTTTTCGGCCTCGATGCGACGCCCGTCGTCTAACAGTACGGCGGCGCGCTGCTGCTCGCGGATCGCGCTGACTTCGCTCTGCGGCACATCGACATTGACCCGCAGGCGGTCCACTGACAGTCCCGACACCAGCGGCTGGCCGGGGCGAACGGTTTCACCGACTTCGACGTGACGCTCGGTAAGGATGCCCGAATAGGGCGCACGCACCACGGTGTAATCAACCGATTCGCCGGCCTCACGTAGCGCAGCGCGCGCCGCGTCGAGCTGGGCGCGGGCGCCGTCGCGGCGCGCGGTTGCCTGATCGAGCTGCGACTTGGCCACCAGGCGACGTTCGTACACTTCGGCGATGCGCGCGTGCTCCGCTTCTGCCTCGGTGTACGAGGCCTGGGCCGAAGCCAGCGCGGCCTCCGCGCGGCGCCGTCCCGACTGCTGCTCGACATCGGTAAAGCGCACCACGACATCACCGGCCTTGACGTAGTCATTCACGTCATACGGCAGCTCCAGCACGCGACCGCCGGTCTGCGCCGACAGCGTCGCCTGGTGCACCGCCTCCACCACCCCGTCCCAGACCCGCTCGCGCGGCGCGCTGTCGCGCGTCACTTCTACGGTTTCGAAATCCGGTGCCGGCAGCGCGGCGGCAGGCGGCGGCTGCGATGCCTGGCCGCAGGCGGCCAACAGCAGCAATGCCGCGAGGCTGGTGAGACGCAGCATGATGATCTCCTTACTTGAAGGCGCAGCCCGACCTGACGCCGAACTTTGAAAACACGATGGCGGCCGGACAGAAGCCGGTGAAGGCCGATTGCAGCAGGTTGAGGCCAACGAACACGGTCAGCAGCAGCCACCAGGGTGAGACGAAGTGTGCGAGGGCGACACTGATCAGGATCATGACGCCGGCAAAGGCGAAGATGGTGCGGTCGAGGTTCATTGTGGGGCTCCGGAAGAGTGAGTGAGTGAGTGAGTGAGTGAGTGAGTAAGTGAGGCAAGAGCAGTTGCCGCTTCACTTGAGGCGTTCGATGCCAAGGGCCTGCATCACATATTTCTCGTAGATCGGCTCCGATACGCCGGCGCGCATCTTGTGCAGGAAGTACTTCTCGAAGGCGATCTTGGCCAGGTGCACCCACTTGCCCGACTTGGTCCAGGTGACATTGCGGGGCGGGAACTGCGGCAGGGCCACGAAGGCCATTCCGGTGTCGCCCATGTCGGCCAGGCAGACCGCGTTCCAGGTGCCCTCGAAGTTGGCTGGTTGACCCGCGAGTTCGGCCTTGATGTTTTGCACGATGGTGGTGACCATCGACTCGATCATGAAGCCGGTCTTGGGTGCGCCAGTGGGAATCGGGGTGACCTCCACGGGCGGAATCGCCACGCAGACGCCAGCCGAGAATATTTCCGGGTACTTCGGGCTGCGTTGATGCTTGTCGGCGATGACGAAGCCGCGTGGATTGCACAGGCCCTCGACCTGGCGAACCGCATCCACACCGGTGAAGGCCGGCAGCAACATCGAGTAGCCAAAGGGCAGCAAGTGCTCCTTTTTCGGTTGACCGGTCTCGTCGTGCTCGACCACGGTCATCTCGCCTGCTCGAACCTCGGCAACCTTGGCATTGACGATCCACTTGATGTGGCGCTGGCGCATCTCCGATTCCATCAATCCTTTCGAGTCACCAACGCCGCCAAGGCCCATGTGGCCGATGTAGGGCTCGCTGCTGACGAAGGTCATCGGCACCTTGTCGCGCAGCTTTCGCTTGCGCAGATCGGCGTCAAGGATCATGGCGAACTCGTAGGCCGGACCGAAACAGCTCGCCCCCTGCACCGCGCCGACAACGATCGGGCCAGGGTTCTTGAGAAATGCTTCATACGCAGCCCAGGCGGCGCTGGCATGCGGCGTGGTGCAGACCGACTGGGTATGGCCATGCTCCGGACCTGCGCCCGGCACTTCATCAAAGGCCAGTCGTGGGCCAGTGCAGATCAGCAGGTAGTCGTAGGCGATGCGCTGACCGGCTTCGGTCGTCACCTGGCGCGCATCTGGATCGATCGACTGGACCGCAGTCGGCAGGAAGTCGATTGCCTTCTTTGCCAGATACTCGCCTGCAGCCAATGTGATTTGTTCGGGTTGTCGCCAGCCCACCGCCACCCAGGGATTCGAGGGCGTGAAGCTGAAGCGATCGCCCTGCCCGATGACGGTGATGCGGTGATCCTTGCCGAGCGCCTCGCGCAGCTCGTAGGCCGCGCTCATGCCTCCCAGTCCTGCTCCCAACACCACGATGTGCGCCATGATCCCCTCCGGGTCTTGCGTCCTGCAAAAGCGGGTTTGCTATTGCATTAGATGTCACTTATATTAGCGCCTGCTAATTCAAAGTCAAGAGGTCTTCCACATGTCCGTTTCTGCCTCCGACCTGGTCGCCACGGCGCGTCAGAGCATCATCGAAGTCAGCCCCAACCAGGCGGCCCAACTCATCAGCGGCGGCACGGATGTCGTGCTGATCGATGTGCGCGAACCTGCCGAATTCGAGACCGGCCATATCAAGGGATCGATCAACATTCCGCGCGGCATGCTGGAGTTCCAGGTCGAGGCGCATCCGGCCGTAGCGTGCGTTACCGAAGTGGCGCTGTCGGTACGTGACCGCCCATTGCTGATCTGCTGCCGTAGTGGCGGTCGCGCCGCGCTCGGCGCGTTGGCGCTACAGAGCATGGGCTTCAAGCAGGTAAGCTCGATTGCTGGCGGCATTCTGGCGTGGACCGATAGCGGCCTGCCGCTCACCACACACTGAAAGCAGCCCCCCACCATGCCCAAGATGCCGCACCACGAACTTCCCGGCGTTGAAGCGATGCGCGAGCACGCCGGCGATGCAGCGCGTCTGCTCAAAGCCTTGGCAAACGACCACCGCTTGCTGATCCTCTGCATGCTGGTCGATGGCGAGCATTCGGTGGGCGAAATGAACGAACGTCTGCCGCTCAGCCAATCGGCGCTGTCGCAGCACCTGGCCAAGCTGCGCGAAGAAGGTCTGGTACGTACCCGACGCGAAGCGCAAACGGTGCTCTACTCACTGGCAGACGGCCCAGCGCAGAAGCTGATCGCGACCCTGCACGGAATCTACTGCAGCGCCTGATCACCGCCAGTGCGGTCAGTGCGATCGCCTCCGCGTGTATCGAAGTCGCAGCGCCGGCAAGAGGGCCATGCAGCGCCCGTCCGTGAGTTGACACATGTGACAGGCGAGTCGGCGAAATGGACGAATTAGTGGTGCTACCATCCGGCGCTGGCGCAAACCAATCCTGCTGGATTCCTGGGGCCTGCCGAGCTCGACGCTGAGCCCGCGGACAGTGCTGGCTTGATGAAGTCGCGCCTGGCTCGGTCCATCGCCAGCAGGCGCCTCGTGCCGATGCCGGCAAACGCCTGCCACTGATAATCCTGCTGCAGAGAGGTGCCCAACGCACTTGCGCGTACAGTCATCAAGAGGAACCTGGTCTGAACCCGGTCTCTGCCAACCGCTCGCATTCTGGATGCTGCGGATTGCCTCGCGCGGCGCAAGCCCATGTGCAGAGCAATCCCGAATCGCGTTGCATTGCTGATGGCGTGCAGCAGGCAAGTCCTTTTCTCTCCAATCCCGAATTTTCGTCGCGCCGGCCTTGATGCCGGGACCGTGGCGGCCCGCCATCACCGCCCTTCACCTTGCCGACTACTCCAATGAAGAAAGCCATCCGTTCGACCCTGCTCTCCTCGGTCCTGACATTCGCGGCACTGCCGTGCTGGGCAGTGGCCGCCACCATGGAATCCGACCCCGCATTCACTCTCGATCTGGGTGGACAGCGATTCGACCCGCTGGTGCAGGTGCCTCGATCGGCAGCGACCTCGAATGGCGGATCCACCTTGCGCCTGATCCAGTTCGACGGTCCGATCCGGCCTGAATGGCTTGACTCGCTTGCCGCACAGGGAATCCAAGCGCTGCAGTACATCCATCCTTACAGCTATGTCGTGTGGTCTGACGACCAGGCGCTCACGCGTGCCGCCACTCTGGCCGGTGTCAGGTGGCGCGGTGACTTCCTGCCCGAGTACAAGGTTCCACCGGCGCAGCGCAGCCTCGACGCCTCACGCCATGAGGCAATGGTGCTGGTGAGCCGTTACGCGAAGTCGGCCGAGTTTGTCGCTGCTGTGGAGGGACTGGGTGGGGCGATCAAGTCGATCACGCCGATGGGCCGGCATTTCTCGGTTGCGCACCTCGAACTTGGCGGAGACAGGTTCCTCGAACTGGCAGGATTTCCTGCGGTGTACGCCGTGCAGCAGATCGTCCCGCGTACTGCGCAGCAGATGCTGCGCGGCGAGATGAGCAACCAGGCGGTGGTTGGCGCCTACGGCGGAGCCCCCAACTACACCATTGTTCCCGGGTTTCTCGATTGGCTTACCGGCAGTGGCTACGACGGTACGGGCGTGATCGCTGGCATTGTCGACGGAGGCGTTTTTTCCACGCACAACGACCTGTCAACGCAGATGGCCTCGTGTGTATCGGCCGGTGGCAGCCCGACGTCGTGCGGCGCGGGCCACAGCGATCACGGAACTCACGTAGCGGCCGCTGTCGCTGGCAGCGGATCCAGCGGCGTGCTCAGCAATGGGTTCCTGCGCGGGCTTGGCGTTGCCCCGGGAGCCCAGGTGATCTCGCAGCGTTACGAGCCATTCCTCAGCGATGCCGGCCCCGGCGGCATGCTGGCCAGCGGCATGCTGACCATCTTCAGGGAATCGGCGCTGAGCAATGCCGTCATCGCCAACAATTCCTGGGGACCCACCGGCACGCCGCAGGGCTATGACATTCCGACCCAGCAGATCGACATCATCGCCCGCGATGCGCTGCCTGCGGTTGCAGGCCAGCAACCGGTCATTCCGGTGTGGTCGATCATGAATGGCGGCGGTGATGGGAACGGCGCGTGCGCGCCTGCGTCGGTGGGTTCACCAGACGAGGCCAAGAACCTGTTCGCGGTCGGCTCCACCACCCTGCAAAGTGGTGCGGGCGCGCAGCAAAGCGGCATCTTCAATGTCTCGTCAAACTCCGCGCACGGCAACGCGTGTGACGGCCGACGCATCCCGCACATCGTCGCGCCAGGCTGCTCCACTGACAGCGCCACCAACAGCGGTGCAAACGCGTTCACACTGATGTGCGGCACGTCGATGGCCTCACCGGTGGTGACGGGCGCCGCATCCCTGTTCATCGAGAAGTATCGCGACCAGAACGCCGGCGCCACGCCCAGCCCGGCGCTGGTCAAGGCCGCATTCACCGCCGTGGCCGCCGACCTCGAAGGATTCAACAACGCCGACAGTGGGGTCATGGGGCATCGCCCGGATCGCTTCCAGGGATACGGCCGGCTCGACCTCGATGCCGTGATCAACCCGTCAGTGCCGGTGATGCTGATCGACCAGTCGGAAGTGTTTTCGGCAACCGGGCAGAGCTTCAGCCTGCCGATTGCCGCTGCCCAACCTGGCCAGCCCATTCAGATCATGCTGGCCTGGACCGACGCTCCCGGCCACGGCCTGGGCGGCACGACACCGGCCTGGGTCAATGACCTTGACCTGTCAGTCACTGCCGGCAGTGACACCTACCTGGGCAATGTCGTGGGGACCGACGGCTGGTCCGCGAGCGGCGGCACTGCCGATCCACGCAACAATCTGGAGGGCGTGTTCCTCAACCCGAGCCAGCATGGCGGCTTCGTCACGCTCTCGGTCGAGGCCGTCAACATCGCCGCCGACGCGCTCAATCCCCACGCACCGGGAAGTCCCGCGCAGGACTTTGCCCTAGCCTGTTACAACTGCGTGATGGGTGAGGGTTTTGGCCTCACTGTCGAGCCTGGCTCCGCGCAGGTCTGTGCCCCGGACAACGCCACCAGCACGGTCTCGGTGGCGGCCTTCGGAAGCTTCGCAGGCGCGGTGGCGTTGACGGCTTCAGACTTGCCGGTGGGACTCACAGCGCAGTTCGATCCATCCATCGTTGATCCAGCCCCGGGGACCAGCAGCCTCACGCTGAGCGATACCGACCAGGTTGCGTCCGGCACCTATTCGATCCTGATCCATGGCGAGAGCGTCGGCGAGACACCGCGCACTGCCGGGTTTGATCTGAGCATCGCGGCGACCCTGCCGTCTGCCCCGCTTCCCGTCTTCCCGGCAGACGCCGCAACCATGGTGCCGACTGCGCCGACCCTGGAATGGACTGCCGCGCCCGGCGCTACCGGCTATCTGGTCGAGGTTGCGACCGATCAGGCGTTCAACGATCTCGTGTTCAGTACCACGACGCAGGCCACCCAGGCGACCGTCTCGCCCCTGCTGTCAACCAGCACGCGCTACTGGTGGCGGGTGACCGCGAACAATGCCTGCGGAACGGAAGCGTCGGTTGTCCAGCGCTTCACCACCGAGGCAGCGCCAGGTGACTGCCCGCTGGACTCCACCGCTTTGGGGCTATTCGAGGCCGACTTCGGTGCCGGGCTGGGCGACTTCTCCACGGCGGGAAGCACAGGCGCACAGACCTGGGGCATCTCCTCGGCACGGCCCAGCCCGATCTCGGGTGGCAATGCCGCATTCGCCGCCAACCTCGGCACCGTCAGCGACCAGCACTTGACCTCATCGACCATCGCCCTGCCGACCGGCCAGCAACCGCTTACCCTGAAATTCCAGAACTGGCGTGAGATCGAACAAAACGACAGCGCCTGCTGGGATGGCGGCATCCTTGAGATCGCCGTTGACGGCGGTGCGTTCACGCAGGTTCCCGGTTCGCTGCTGCTGAACGACCCGTACCTGGGAACAGTCGACTCCGGATATCAGAATCCGCTTGCCGGTCTCAGCGCCTGGTGCAATGTTCCGCCACGCGCGTGGGCGGATACGCTGGTTGACCTCTCGAACTACGCGGGCGGTTCGGTGCAGCTTCGCTGGCGCCTGGGCACAGACAGCCTTGTGTCGGAAGAAGGTTGGTATATCGACGATATCCGCATGCAGTCGTGCGTTGCTTCGGTGCAGGCCGACCTTGCGATCGAGAAATCCGTCAACGCCGACGTGGCCGTGATCGGCACGGACGTGAGCTTCACACTGACCGCCAGGAACTTCGGATCCAGCGACGCCACCGAGGTCGTGGTCGATGATCTGCTGCCCTCTGGCTACACCTTCGTCGCGGCGATGGCGAGCACCGGCAGCTACGACGATGCAAGCGGTGCATGGACGATCGGCGAGCTCGCCGACGGCGCAAGCGCGACGCTCGAGATCACCGCCACGGTCCTTGCCAGCGGCATGCACCTCAACTCTGCATCGATCAGCGGCGCCGAGAACGATTCCTTCCTGCTCAACAACACCGACAGCATCAGCGTTACCGCCATCGAGCCGCCGACTTCCGATCTTTCGATCAGCATGCAAGTCGATGCCACTGGCGGCGGCGTCGGTGAGGCAGTGACGTTCACCCTCACCGCGCTCAATGCCGGCCCGTCCGCCGCGACGGGCGTGGTCGCTACCGACCTGCTGCCCGATGGCTACGCGTTCTCAGGCTCCGTGGCGAGTAGCGGCAGCTATGACGGGGTGACCGGCGAGTGGACTATCGGCGGAATGGCTGTCGACGCAAGCGAGACCTTGACGATCTCGGCGCTCATCCTGATGGAAGGTTCGTACGAAAATTCGGCAACGATCGAAGGCACCGAGCCCGATCCGCAAGCCGGCAACAACAGCGCCAGCGCGTCCGCCGATCCGGTCATCGTCCTCGAGATCTTCGCCACCGGCTTCGAGGCTCCTGCTCCCTGATCCACTGCGACGCCGGGCGGCGCGGTCGCCGCCCGGCGTCGTTCAAACACTGTTGGTGGCAAGAGCCGGGCATCGGGTCGCTCAATGCTGCGGCATCGGCGTGCATGCGGTCGCTCGATGGAGGGAGTTGACCCATATCAAAACGTGCCTCGAGCAAGGTGCTCACAATGGGATTGTGCAAGCGACGCTGCCAATCAGCGGTCCACTTGAAAGCACTTCCCCAAAGAGAGCATCTCCATGAAACTCGCTACCCTTGCAACCCGCAGCGCCCTGCTGGCGCTGGCGTTCGCTGCCCCCGTGCAGGCGGAAGACTGGTTCATCCGCGCCGGTCTTTCCCATGTCGCCCCGAAATCCGACAACGGCAGCCTGGCGGGGGGCGCCCTGTCGGCCGATATCGACGCCAAGTCCGGTATCGGCCTGGTCATCGGACGTCGCCTAAACCCCAATCTCAGCATCGAACTGTTGGCCGCCACGCCGTTTGAACACAGCGTCGCGCTGAACGGTAGCGACGCACTCGACTTCAAGCACCTGCCTCCGACCCTCAGCCTGGTGTACGGATTTGCCCCGGAATCGCGCGTCAACCCCTTTGTCGGCGCCGGCGTCAACTACACCTGGACGTTCGGTGAGCGCGAGTACGGCCCTTTGGGTGGCACCGAAGTCAAGCTGGGCAACTCCTGGGGACTGGCAGCGCAGGCTGGTCTGGCATTCGAAGTGAACGAGCGCTGGGACATCGTGCTGGATGCGCGCTGGATCGACATCAATGCCGATGTGCGTGTCGACGGCGCTGACGTGGGCAAGGTATCGGTGGATCCACTCGTGTTCGGTCTGCACCTGGGCTACAACTTCTGAGCCTCGGCCACTTCGAGGGCCGGGCCGAGGTGCCCGGCTCCGGCAGCCTCTCTCCGCAAAAGCACCCCATTGCCCGCGCGCCCCTGTCCTCGGCCAGGGGCGCCTGGGCCAAGCCACGATGCTGATAGCGAATTGTCCGTGGCCCGGCATTCGCAACCTCCCGACACGTCTGATGCACATCACTGTCGACGCCGCCAACGCAGCTCGCTACTCTGAGCCGATGCGACCTCCCCACACCAGTCTCGACCACCTCGATGCCGCCGTTGACCTCGTCCTGCAGCGCTGTGGCCAGCATCTGATCGCAGCGGCGCCACTGGGACTGGGCAAGCCGCATCGCCTGCTGAATGCGATCTATCATCGCGTAGCCAACGACTCGAAGCTCTCCCTGCGACTGTCCACCGCACTGTCGCTGACACCACCCAAACCCTCCAGCGATCTCGAGAAACGCTTTCTCGGGCCCTTTCTGGAACGCCATTTCGGCGCGGATTTTCCGCCGCTGGCCTATGTGGCCGCGCAGAAGACGGACAGCCTTCCCGCCAATATCCACATCGAAGAGTTCTACCTGCAGTCCGGCGCGCTGCTGAATTCTTCCGCCAGCCAGCGTCACTACGCGAGCATCAACTACACCCACGTCGCGCGCGCCATGGCCAGCCGCGGTGTGAACCTGCTGGTGCAGATGGTTTCGCGCGAGCCGGGCGGAGATCGCCTATCGCTGGCCTGCAATCCCGATGTCACCTTCGACCTGATCGATGAGCTGCGAAGACTGGGCAAACCGCGTCCAGTGATCATCGCCGAAGTGCACCCGGATCTTCCCTTCCACGGTGGCGATGCGGCGGTCGACGCCAATTTTTTCGATGCCGTGCTTGAGATTCCCGGCCCCGCGCCACAGCTGTTTGCCCTGCCTCGCCATCCGGTGTCGGATGCCGAGTTCGCCATCGGCCTGCATGCCAGCACCCTGGTGCGCGACGGCGGCACCCTGCAGATTGGCATCGGTGCCCTGTCCGATGCCTTGTCGCATGCGCTGGTGCTGCGCCAGACGCGCAACCCGGAGTACCGCCAGCTGATCGACAGCCTGGAGCCGGAACTGTTTGCATCGGACCTGCACTGCCAGTGGGGTGGCACCGGCGAGTTCGAGACGGGACTGTATGGCGCCAGCGAGATGATCACCGATGGCTTCATGCATCTGGTTGAAGCCGGGGTCATCAAGCGGCGCGTGGTCGATGACTTTGGCCTGATGCAACGCGTTTTCGATGACGAGGCGAGTGACGACGACCTGCTGCGAATCGAGAACGAGGGCCGCTATCTGCACGCCGCCTTCTATGTCGGATCCAAGGATTTCTACCGTTGGCTGCGCGAGGCACCCGCGCAGCGCGAACGCGCCATCGGCATGACGCGGGTCTCGCATATCAACGAACTGTATGGCGGGCGCGAGGCGCTGGAACGTCTGCAGCGGCGCGATGCGCGCTTTTTCAACACCTGCATGATGACCACGGTGCTGGGTGCTGCGATCTCCGATGGACTGGACGACGGCCGCCTGGTCTCAGGCGTAGGCGGGCAATACAACTTTGTCGCCATGGCACATGCGCTTGAGGAGGGCCGCTCGATCCTGATGTTTCGCGCCAGTCGCGAAACGCCCAGGGGTGCGCAGACCAGCGTGGTGTTCAACTACGGCCACATCACGATTCCCCGCCACCTGCGCGACATCGCGATCAGCGAGTACGGCATCGCCGACCTGCGTGATCGGTCGGATGAGGAATGCATCATCGCGATGCTTTCGATCTGCGATGCACGCTTCATCGACACGCTGGCAGCGCAGGCCAAGGCATCCGGAAAACTGGCCGCAGACTTTGTCGTACCACGCGCCTGGCGCAACAACACGCCGGAGCGACTGAGCGCCCGACTGGTACCTTACCGACAGATGGGCCTGCTGCCGGATTACCCACTGGGCAGCGACTTCGATCCCAGTGAACAACGTCTGGTGCGCGCCCTGCAGTGGCTACGCGCCAACACCGCCACCCGCGGCGCCAAGCTGCGCACCATCATTGCGGCGTTGCGCAGTCCCAAATCGGCGGATCTGGAAGCCCTGCAGCGTATGGACCTCAGCGCGCCGGCCGGTATCAAGCAGCGTCTGCTGGCTGCGCTGGTTTCGCTGGGATTGCGCAACTCCGCGTAACGGGCTTTCCACCCGTTTTCGCGGACCGCGCAGCCGGCGTTGACAGCCGCCGCTTTGGCGAAGCCTGAATGAATTCAAAACCATCTGACGGTCGGCCAGTCGGGAGTGACCAGCGGTCTATGCTCGCGGGCTGCGACAGGCGTAATGTTGAGTTACCGGCCCACAAGCCGTGCAGCCGGCCCCTCTTCACTCTACGAGGAGTTTCGCCATGAGCCGCAGCATCCTGCAACTTGCCTTGGCCTGCCTGTTGTTGAGCGCATTAGCCGCCTGTGCCACCAGCGGAGGCAGCACCGCATCCAGCTCGGACAAGCGCCTGCAACCTGCCCAGCACAGGGTCGATACAGAAAGAGTGGCCATGATTGAGCGCGCAGCCCGGGCGCGTGGCGTTGACGTGCACTGGGTCAACCCGCCACGCAAGCTTGTGCAAAACGGGTCCGGATCGCGCTAGCACCTCACGGGTCGCACCAAGGATCGGTGCTGCTTTGGTGATCAAGCTGGGTGCGTAGATTCGATTGGATGAGCTGATCACGTTCACAGAAACTGGCGGCGGTGCTTCCACGCTGCCGCCAGGAAGCCTCACAGTGTCAAACCTACTGCGCCGCCCAACGCCTCGAGGCGAGGTCGCATGCGCCTCGCCCACAATATCTTGGCGTGCCAGACCAGGTGAGAGCCGGGGAACCAGCGCAACCCTGGACAACATCACCGCGGGGCGCTCAGCGACGTGGCTTTCCGACTCCAGACGCTCCGGGCTCGGATTCCGGATTCCGGACTGATGTTCAAGCCTTCGACTGGGCCAGCTCGACAATACGTTCGACGCTGAATCCAAAATGCGGAAACAGTTTGTCGGCCGGTGCCGAGGCACCGAAGCTGTCGATACCAACGACTTCGCCGTCGAGTCCGACGTACTTGCGCCAGAAGTCAGAGACGCCAGCTTCGATCGCGATACGACGCCGACACCAACCTGGCAGCACACCTTCACGCCACTCCATCGGCTGGCGGTCGAACACGGTAGTGGCCGGCATCGAAACCACGCGCACTGCCACGCCCTTCTGCTCCAGCACTCGCATGGCCTCCATGGCCAGACCGACTTCAGAACCGGTGGCGATGAGGATCAGCTCAAACTTGCCCGATGCGGGATCGGACAGCACATAGCCTCCACGCGCGATATCGGCAAGCTGCTGCGCGTTGCGCAGCTGGTGCGGCAGGTTCTGGCGCGAGAACACCAGGCAGCTCGGACCATCGCGCCGCTCGATCGCGCACTTCCAGGCTACCGCCGACTCGACCGCGTCGCAGGGACGCCAGAGGTCATTGTTGGGGATGTAGCGCAGCGAGGCCAGATGCTCGATCGGCTGGTGAGTCGGCCCGTCCTCGCCCAGGCCAATGGAATCGTGTGTGTAGACATGGATGACCGGCGCCGGGATCAGCGCGCCCATGCGTACCGCATTGCGCGCGTAGTCGGAGAACACCAGGAAGGTCGCGTCGTAAGGCACGAAGCCACCGTGCAGCACCAGGCCGTTGCAGATCGCGCTCATGCCGAATTCGCGCACGCCGTAGTAGACATAATTGGCGTTCGGGGCAAAGCTGTTGACGTCCTTCGAACCCTTCCACAAAGTCAGGTTGGAATGCGCGAGGTCAGCCGAGCCGCCAATCAGTTCGGGCAGCAGCGGGCCGAACGCTTCCAGGGCCATCTGCGAGGCCTTGCGCGAAGCCACGGTGAGGCCATCAGCCTGCAGCTTGGCGATGTAGGCATCAGCATTTGCTGCGAATCCATCGGGCAGGTCGCCGCGCTGGCGGCGCTCGAATTCCGCGGCCAGTTCAGGATGTGCCTCCGCGTAACGCGTCAGCAGCCGGTTCCACGTGTCGTGCTTGACAGTGCCGGCATTGCGCGCGCGCCAGCCTGCATAGATTGGCTCGGGCACTTCGAAGGGCGCGTGCTTCCAGCCCAGATGGGCGCGCGCCGCAGCCAGTTCGTCCTTGCCAAGCGGCGCACCATGAGTCGACTCGCTGCCTTGCTTGTTGGGCGCGCCAAAGCCGATCACCGTCTTGCAACAGATCAGGGTGGGCCGGTCCGCTTCGGCCTGCGCGGTACGTATTGACTGGGCGATCTCTTCCGGATCGTGGCCGTCAACATTGCGGATCACCTGCCAGCCATAGGCAGCAAAACGCGCCGGCGTGTCATCGGTGAACCAGCCGCCGACCTTACCGTCGATGGAGATGTTGTTGTCGTCGTAGAAAGCGATCAGCTTGCCAAGCTTCCAGGTGCCCGCGAGCGAACAGACCTCGTGTGAAATGCCTTCCATCAGGCAACCGTCACCGAGGAATACCCAGGTGTAGTGGTTGACCAGTTCGAATTCGGGCCGGTTGAAACGTGCCGCCAGCAGCTTTTCGCCCAGCGCCATGCCAACCGCGTTGGCCAGACCCTGTCCGAGCGGACCGGTGGTGGTCTCAACGCCCGGCGTCTCGTGCGCTTCCGGATGGCCTGGCGTCTTCGAATGCAGCTGGCGGAAGCGCTTCAGCTCGTCCAGTGGCAGGTCGTAGCCGGTCAGGTGAAGCAGGGCGTAGAGCAGCATCGATCCATGGCCATTCGACAGCACGAAGCGATCGCGATCCGGCCAGCGCGGATCAGCCGGGTTGTGGCTCAGGAAGTCGTTCCACAGAACTTCGGCGATATCGGCCATGCCCATCGGCATGCCGGGATGGCCCGACTTGGCGGCTTCCACGGCATCGGCGGCAAGGAATCGAACGGCATTGGCGAGTTCGCGGCGGCTGGGCGTCGGCATGGGATCGGGGCTTTGCTGGAAATGGCGGGAACCGCTTGCGCGGGGCGGCTATTGTCCCCGATGCGGGCGCGGATGTCGCGGGACGGAACGATTAATGGGCTATTCTTAGACTCCGCGCCTGGGGAGAGAACGGGTGGCCTCGCTGATCGAAGAACGCATCGTGCCGACGGAAGAGCTACGAATCGGAATGTTCGTTTGCCGTCTGGACCGCCCCTGGGAAGGCACGCCCTTTCCGTTACAGGGATTCACGCTGCAGAGTCAGGAGCAGCTCGATACGCTGCGCGATCTGTGTCGCAAGGTCACCGTCGACGAGCTGAAGAGCCTCAGCCTCACCGCCGAGCCGCTGGATCTTCTCGACCAAACCCCGACAGTCAGTTCACCACGTCAGGTCTTCGGCCCCTGGTACGGCAAGGTCGACTACGCCGATTCGGTCAGCATGGTGGAAGAGCTGCCGCGCGCCAGACTGGCGCAGGAGCATCTTCACGGCTTCATCGTTCAGGTACTGGACGATCTGCGCGCTGGCCGTAGTCTCGCTATCAGCGCGATTCGCGAGGCGGTGCTGCCGGTAATCGAGAGCCTGCTGCGCTCGGCCGACGCGGTGTTCTGGCTGAACGCGCTGCGCCACCGCGGCACCTATGAATACAGCCATGCGCTGAACTGCACCTCGCTGGCGGTGGCATTCGGCCGGCACCTTGGATTTCCGCAGGACAAGCTGCTGAAGCTTGCCACGGGCGGTCTGCTGCTCGATGTCGGCAAGGCCCAGCTGCCGATTGACGTGCTGCTGCATCCCGGCCCGCTGGACGCAGAGAAACTTGCCCTGATGCAGCGCCATGTCGAGTACAGCCTCGCGATACTCGAACAAAGTGGTGAACGCAGCTTTGAAGTTCGCGCCATGGTGGCGTCACACCACGAACGGCATGATGGATCGGGCTACCCGAAAGCCGAGAAGGAATCCGCCATTCCCATCTACGGACGGATCGCCGGCATCGTCGATGCCTTTGATGCCATGACCAGCGATCGGCCGTACCGCGCCGGCATCGCGCATCACGACGCCTTGCAGCAGCTGTATCGAACCCGTGACTGCATGTTCCAGGCCGAACTGGTGGAGCAGTTCATCCAGTGCATCGGCGTCTATCCCACCGGTTCGCTGGTCGAGCTCAGCAGTGGCGAAGTGGCCATCGTCATGGCGCAAAACCGCAGTCGGCATCTGTGTCCGCGCGTGATGGTGCTCACTGCACCGGACAAACTCCTGGTGGAGGATTTCCGTGAACTGGACCTGGCGAGCCTGACCGACGGGCCCGAGACAGGCGACAGCCTGCGCATCGTGCATACCCTGGAGCCGGGCGCCTACGGTCTTGACCCGACGGAGCTTTATCTGTGAGGCGAGCCAGTAATGCTGCGGTCGGCGCGGCGACCGCACCATGCTGAACCGGCTGGAACTGCTGGCACAGATCAATCGCGCGCAATACGAGGCACTGCACGGACAGTTGAGTGCCATCCTGGTGATTCGCCTGCTGCAACAGCGCGACTTTCGCATCGACTTTGGCTATGAAGCGGCGGGAAAAGCCGAATCGGCCGCAGCCCAACTGATCGAATCGGTGTTGCGTCCCAGAGACCAGGTTGCGCAGCTGGCAGACGACAGTTTCGCGCTGCTTCTGCCTGGACTATCCAGCGAAAACCATGCGGTGCTGGCTGCCAACCGGCTGGTAAGGGCGCTGAGAGACGAGTTCCGGGTGGATGGACTGAGCGTGTCCAGTGAATTGGCCATCGGCCTGTGCTTCTGTGACACCGAGATCATCGCACCTGCCGCCCTGCTGCGCCGCGCCGACATGGCTTCTGCCCAGGCACAACGCAGCGGCCAGAGCCTGCTCCGCTATGCCGCTGGTCGCATGCACAGCGAGATTCCCGTGACAGAACTGCGCGATGCCATCGCCCTGCGCGAGATGGAAGTCTGGCTGCAGCCGCTGCTGGATCTGCGCAGCGGCAAGGTGGTGGCAGCCGAATCGCTGGCCCGCTGGAACAGCACGGCACGCGGTTGGGTGAATCCATCGCTTTTCGTGCCCCTGGCCGAACACAGTGGACTGATCGGCGACTTCACCCGCTGGAGTCTGCACGCCAGCTTGCGCCTCTGTGCCGAGGCGCGCCTGCAAGACCCGGCGCTGCAGATCGCGGTGAACATGTCGCCCAAGGTTTTCGCCGAGGACGATGTGGTCGAACAGGTGATGTCGGCGCTGCGGCTTTGGGACGTGCCTCCCTCAGCCATCGTGCTGGAGGTGACCGAGGGAGCGATCATGGAAGATCCGCATCGAAGCGGCCGCATCCTGCAACGGCTGCACGGCGAGGGGCTGGGCATTGCGATCGACGATTTCGGCACCGGTTATTCGTCGTTTGCCTACCTTCGCCAGTTTCCCGCGACCGAGCTGAAGATCGACCAGAGTTTCGTGCGCGGCATGCAAACCGAGTCGCGCTCACTGCAGCTGGTTCGCTCGATGATCGACCTCGCCCACCACCTCGGCATCCTGGTGGTGGCGGAAGGCGTGGAAGACGAGCGAACCATGCAGCAGGTGGCCGAGCTCGGCTGCGACCTGGCACAGGGATTCCATATTCGTCACCCGCAGCCGGCTGCTGAGTTCATCGCCAGCCTGGCCACGGAAGCATCGGCGCTGGCGGGCAGCAAGGCAGCGCCGACATCAGGTTTGCTGCGCGCGTCTCACTCTGAACGCTGAGCGCGCGCAATTCTGCCAGCGGCACGGTGGCTGGCAGCCACTGGATTCGATTCGCACCCTGTCGGCTCGTCGGATGGTGCCTGTCGTGGTTGCATCAGGCCCCGGGAAGGTCATCAGCACCAGGCCGCCCTGATTTCCCGACAGGTACCGATCACGCACCGCCACGCTTCCCCGGCGGGTCACGGCCGGCACATACTCGGTCATCGAACCGGGAGTTGTGCCGATGCGCGTAGCGGTCTTATCGATGAGTCTTGCGCTGCTGCTTTCCGCCTGCGCTGGGGGTCCGACACGGACGCAGCCGAATTTGCCCGACGAGACTGGGCCACTGGCGCTTCGTGCCGAGTTGTTCGGCGAGCCCGTTGAGCGGCCGGACGCCGATCAGCTGTTCGCGTTGAGTTCCGACCAGCAACAGCACTTCCTGGACTATTTTTCAGACCCGGCCAACGCCTGGCACAAACCGCACGAGCGGGTCTACGCGTATCTGGAGCGCCGCCTCAATGACTTTCGCTATCACGGCGACACCCTGACCGCCGCCGAAGCGCTGCAGGGCGGACAAGGCAACTGCCTTTCGCTGGCCCTGGTCACCACCGCGCTTGCGCGACTGGCGGGCGTGGAAGTGGATTACCAGCGGGTGCGAAGCACGCCCGTCTTTGAACGGCGGGAAGCACTCATCACGGTGGCCGACCACGTGCGGACACGGCTGTACGACCCGACCTTCACAGCAATGGCAGGCGTTGTGGGCACGCAACGCCCGCACATCGTGGTCGACTATTTTCCCGGACGCGGCCAGCGTAGAGGTGGCCATGTGGATGCGTCTGAGTTGCGATCGATGTTCTACGTCAATCTGGCGGGCGAAGCGCTGGTACGTGGCGACCATCGGCGCAGTTACTGGCTGCTGCTGAGCGCTCTTGAGCATGACGCCGACAGCCCTGGGGCATTGAACTCGCTGGCGGTGCTGCATCGACGAGCGGGCGCCGTGGACGCAGCGGAGTCAATCTATCGACAGGCGCTCGCGCGCCATGGCGACAACCTGAATCTGCTCACCAATCTGCGCTCGCTGTTGCGGGACCAGGCCAGATGGCAGGAAGCGCAGGCGGTCGAAGCGAGGATCTCGCAGCTGCCAGATCATGACCCCTACCGCTACATCGAGCTTGGCACCGAGGCAATCGTTGCGGGCAAGCCGAGGTTGGCGCTTTCCTACTATGCGCAGGCGGCGGAGCTGGCGCCCTATCTGCACGAAACGTATTGGCGGATGGCGGTGGCGTACGACGCCTTGTGCCAGACGACGCAGGCGGCAAGCCTTTTGCGGCAGGCGTATGACAACGCGCCGCACGACCGGGACCAACGGCTCTATCAGGCGAAGCTTAGTTCACTCGAGCGGTCCTACGAGAAATGAGAGTTGGTGAGATGCGGTGCCAACTGCCCAGCCTCGACTTGCCTTTCCCCCTGCCAGACACACAAAGGCCCGCTTCCACGGGCCCATGTATCTGGCAGGGGGACAAGGACTACGGCGGGCCATCCTGCCCGCCGCCCCTGCGGGGCCATCGTCGCTACGCGCCGATGTTCGCCTCCGGCATCCTGCCTGCGGCGTCGATATCGGAGGCAGGATGCCGGAGATCATGATCGGCGCAGCCGATCACCCGTAGGGCGCCGTCCATGGACGGACGGCGTAGCCGGGCGCGCCCTCAGTGTGCCGAGTTGATGAGCCTGCCGCTGGCGCGCCCAACTTCGACTTACCCTTCCCCCTGCCAGACACACAAAGGCCCGCTTGCGCGGGCCCCTGTATCTGGCAGGGGGACAAGGACTACGGCGGGCTATCCTGCCCGCCGCCCCTGCGGGGCCATCGTCGCGACGCGCCGATGTTCGCCTCCGGCATCCTGCCTGCGGCGTCGCACCGGCGTGCTTGTCAGGGAGTCCATCTGAACTGGACCCCGGTGCATCTCGACGCGGTAACTAGCCTTGCTCCCGCACGCCCAGCCTCGACTTACCCTTCCCCCTGCCAGACACACAAAGGCCCGCTTGCGCGGGCCCATGTGTATCTGGCAGGGGGACAAGGA
>JBBSJP010000049.1:0-33604 GCA_038257155.1 Lysobacterales bacterium
ACCGCCGTGGCCTTGAACTCACGGGTATAGCGAGGGGTGGTGCGAGGGCCTGGTTTGGCCATTGTGAGGACTCCTGAAAGGTTAGTTCAGGGTGTCCACTAAAGCGTAGGCAGACTCAGGTCCGGTTGAGCACATAGTTAGCCTTCGGCACGTGAGCCGTCGTGGGTGTGTTGGCTGAACCTCGGTTGGGCTTGATCAAGCCACTGTTGCGCAGCTCGAACTTCATCCTTGGATAGAACGCCCTCTTCATAGTTGAGGCGAAGTTGACCATGCTCCGCTTCAATCCACAAGACCGCGTCATTTTTCCGAATGGCAAACGGGACCCCAGCGAGCAGTACCTTGAAGTCGTTCCTTGAAGGAACAAGTGTGTCTCGGAAGCAGATAATAGCTTCCAACGAGACGGCCGCGCTATCGATGGGCGCCAGAGTATCCGAATCCGACAGGCTCGCGATATGCAAAGACGAGTCTTGAACTAACTCCCCATCAACCATAACGCCGCAACTCTCACCGGCGGGCTCTCCCGCGAAGGCAAGGCTCCACCCGAGTACAGTGATAGCGATTAAGCAGCTACGAACTCGCATGAGGAGACCTCCGAAGGCTAACGCCTATTCGGCTTCATCGTGGAATGTAGCATTACGGCCTATTTCGGCTCGCGACGGTCTAGTCTGGAAGAGCGATTCTAGAATAATAAACGCTTTACTCCGATCTTATGGCCTAGTCCTGCGGCCTAGTCTTGCGGTCTTTCTCGGGGACACGATGGTAGGGGGATGCTCTCACCATGAGCTTGGCTGGGCAAGCGATTGGGGTGGCTCTTCTGCGGTACGCATGATGGCGCGGCTCTGCGCCTGTTGCTCAGGTGATTCATCGATTGCCCGCATGCGGACTGCCTACAGGAAACGTGTGCGGCCCGATCCTGGGCCGATGCCGGCAAAGACCGTGCTTGCCAGCTGCAGCGCGCGAAATTGAGGCAAGGACTCACTACTTCGTACTTTGCCGAATTTGGAAGATATTGCCCTCTGGGTCGCTGGCATTTCGCACCACGAATCCAGGGCCGCTCCACTGCTCAGGAAAGACCTTGCCTTCCAGCTGAATCGCAAGCGCCTCTGCGGCTGGAATGCTTTTGACGGTGCAGAAGAACTTGACCGCGGCGGTGTCGCGAAGTTGCGGCGGGCTCGAAATGGTGACCAGAGAGGCAACCGCCGGTGGCAGGGCATGCACGATGAGCTGCAGGTCGCTTGAACTGAGCACGGCCATCTGATCGGTGCGATGCACGGGCGTCAAACCGAGAACGCCCTGGTAAAAGGAGGAAACCCGGTCGGGGTCTTTGGCGTAGATGAAGATGCCGGCGCGAGCAGGTGCGGACACGAATCCTCCGGAGAGATTGGAAGTGCAGACGACCAGATGGGTTCGGCGCGCACGCCTGGGATCAGACGCCTGAATTGAGCCGTGCCGCAGAACGGGCTTTGCTGGAATGAGTCAGTCAGCGCTGATTGTGCCGCGGTTTCCTTCAATCGCGCGGCTTATCCGAAAAACGTGACCGTCCGGGTGACGCACGTGCATCTCTCGGACGTTCCAGGGCATGTCAGTTGGCGGCCAGGTGACCTCGATCGCGTGCTCAAGGCAATGCCGATGCAATGCGTCAACGTCATCGACCCACAGTGACATCCAGACGGCCTTTTCCGCGCCCTCGCTGGAGGACGGGCCGAATGTGGCCGGATAGTCGTTATGCCCACGGCCGCCCTGCCCGTTCTGGCACAGGAAGATCTCGCAATGCCCCGAGCAGACCCCGCCGAACGTCGGAGGTGAGCCCCAGTCCCATCCCTTTTTCCATCCCAGTTTCTCGAACCACAAGAAGGATTGTTGAATGTCCGACACATTCAGGATTGGTGTCAGGTGTTTGACGATCATGGAGTCCTCATGCGGCGCCAGCCGCCGTGAGTCAGGCAGCGCTGGAGTCGTCGACTTGGATGAATTATTGGATCGCTACTCGCTGAGGGGGCGGTCGAGTTCGGGAAAAGCAGCGCCGCGGGAGCGGCGCCCTCCCGGAGCTCGGGCCTGGTGAGGCTGGCGCGTTCACGAAGCCCGAGCAGCGTCAGCATGGCGCCATGGTCGGGGCCCGACAGCGCCTGAGCGTGGCGCCATCGCGAGCCCTGATGATCACTTCAGGGCCTTACGGCGGTCACTTCGATTTCCACCAGAAATGCGGGGCTCACCAGGCCGGCAACCTGCATGGTGGAGCGCGCAGGCAGATTGGGTTGCGCTTCGGTGCCGAAGAACTGGCTGTAGCCTTCCATGAAGCCAGCGAAATCCATCTTGCCCTCCTTGCCAGGGTCACCCACGAGAAAGACCTGCATTTTCACGACATCGCCCATGCCCAGGCCGAGGCCTTCGAGGTCGGCCTTGATGGCGTTCAGTACGCTGACGGTTTGGGCCTTGGTGTCGCCGTAGGCCTCCAGGCTGCCGCGCGGGGCGTCGGCGTTGATGACTGACGGCACCTTGCCGCTCAGATATACCGTGGTCTTGCCGGCGGGGACCTCAACCGAGGCGGCGATGGGGAAGTTGCTGTTGGGGAGCTTGTTGCGAACCACGTCCTGCGCTGCAAGGGCGGGGGCAAGCAGCAGCAGGGGAAGCAGGAGGGCGATGGGTTTGCGCATGGGTGGCTCCTTGGGTTGCTGGTGAAAATTGTTGGGTGTCGATTTCCTGAAACGCTTACTGGAGGCTGTCCTGGCTCGGCAGTAGAGCCCCTCTCCCCAGCCCGCACCCCGGCCATCGCTTGTGCGAAGGCGCCCCTAATCCGCACGAGCCGGTGGCTTGCAAGCGCGGCTCCGAGCCCCGCGCGCGGGCGAGGGGCTCTACATTCTCGGCTGAGCATTCGAGGTTTGGCGGGTCCTAACTGGCTCACGTCTAATCCAGGAATGTGCGGGCTTCAGTTCGATGCCGGGGCTTCCGGCTGAGGGCGCAGGGCGCGTACTTCGGCGGGTGTTATCGGGTCCGGGTAGTTGTTTCCAAAGTTGCTGCGGATGTGGTTCACGACGTTGGCGATCTGTTCGTCGCTGAGCCAGACCGGCTCGAAAAAGCCGCCGGCATCAGGGTTGTGAGCAAAGGCGGGCATGTTGCGACGACCGTTGAGAATGGTGATCGCCACGTAATTGGCGGAGGCCATCGCCGGGTTGGCGGCAAATGCGGGATAGTTGCCCGCGCCCTGCGCGCCCAGGCCTTGCGGCATGTGGCAACCCTGGCATATCTGCGCGTACACCTGCTCGCCACTGGTGGTGCCGAGCATGCCTTGAGCTTCCGCTTCGGCATTGGATGCGGCCGCATCCGGGGACGTGTCCTGCGCCATGGCGATACAGACCGGCAACAAGATCAGCATCGGCACTGCGCAGGCAATTCGTAGCGACAAGCGGATACTCATGTTGCGGCTCCCTGTGCCAGAGCGCGCTGATGCAGTCGTTCGATCGCGTCGAGCGCCGAGGTGACCGCGCCTTCCTGCCAGGCCGGCAGGTACGAGGCATGTTCGCCGGCCAGCACGATGCGGCCGTCGAATCCGCACAGCGCATCGTAGTGCTGATCGCGCAGGGCATCGTTCCATTGCGCGAAGCAGCCCATTGCCCAGGGCACGCGATGCCAGGCAACCGACACGCCGTTGTCGAACTCGGCCGGGTACTGCGGGTGGATCTGGCTGCCCTGCAGCACCGCCGCCTGCACCCGCTCTGCCGGCGACATTGCGGTAAAGCGCGTGGCGTCCAGACCCCAGGCATAGGCGCCCAGCAGCACGCCCTTGCCCGGTCGGTTGTAGCCGTGGCTGGGATAGCTGATGTTGCCGATCGGCAGGTCGGTGTAGCTGATGCCGCCGTAGATGTGTTCGTCCTCTTCCCAGAAGCGGCGCTTGAACTGCAGGCCGATCTTGATCGATGCGGCATAGGGCAGGCTGTTGATGGCGGCGCTCATGGCGCTGCCCACGTTCATCGGAATCTGTCCCAGGATCGAGAGCGGAATGGTGCAGACACACCAGTCGGCGCTGACCGTGTGACGGCTGCCAGGCTGGCCGGTGTCTTCGAAGGTGGCGCGCACACCGGCATCGTCCTGATGGATGTCCACCACGCGCGCGTTGAAGCGGATCAGGCCGTCCAGTTCGCGCGCGAAGGCCTGGGCGATGTTGTCCATGCCGCCGACCGGCTGCAGCATGGTGCCCTGCATTTCGTAGAGGTCGCCAATCGGCAGCCTGCCCCACAGGCCGGCCTCCAGCACGTCGTGCAGGCCGACCGGTTGCGACGGCACCGGCCTGCCGCCGAGCCCGCCTCCGGCATCCTTGTCGAAGCCGCGGCGCTCGCTGCTGAAACCGCTGGCGGAGTAGGTGTAGTTGCGGTCCAGGGCACCCCACCATTGCAGTGAGCCCAGCAGGCGTTCCTGGTCTTCCTTGCTGATCGGGGTATCCAGCTTGCCGCCGGCGGCGGCCTTGGCCAGCAGTTCGGCGATGTTGCCGTGGAAGTCGGCGCGCACCGCGCGGTAGCGCTGCGGCTTGCCATCGAAGGCGCCTTGACCATGTAGGTAGGCGTTGTAATTGACCTGAGCGAAGTTCTCCAGCGCCACGCCCAGCTGTCGGCAATAGCCGAGGATGCCGTGGTGATGATGCGGCAGGCGCCAGGGGCCGGGGTTGATGTACAGGCCGGGATCAAAGCCGCAGGTCTGGGTTTCGCCACCCAGCTCGGTGTAGCTGTCGCCGCCGCGCAGGGTGAATACCCGACCACCGGCGCGTGGGTTGTATTCCAGCACCTGCACGCGGTATCCGGCCTTGCGCAGTTCGAATGCCGCCACCATGCCGGCGATGCCTGCGCCCAACACCAGCACCGACGCGCCCGTGGGAGCCGCGCCAAGTTTCGGCACACCACCGAAATTCGATTCGGCGGCAACGCCCAGGCTGCTCATGGCCTGGTACATCGCGGCGCTGCCGGCCGAGAAGCCGATCATGCGCAAGACCTGCCGTCGTGTCACGGCGCTTCCCGGAGTGGTACCGGCCATTCGCTTCTCCCCCAGCGCATGCGAGCCCCTTGCCCGGGTGCACGATACACCTGATGCGGAGCGGCTGTGGCATGGTGCACGTATCAACCATCGCGGCCTGCGCGCGACCGGGTGCTTGGCATTGACTTGATGCGACGGCGGGACTGCGCCCTGCGGTCGCCGACAGGGTCGGCTCCTACAGGGGCGGCGTCGCGGGGACGGTTCCGCTCAGGCCGGCAGGGTAGCCAGCAGGCCATCAATGCGCTGCAGAACCTTGTCGTCGGCGCGCTCACGCGCGGCCTCCAGCACGCGACGCGCTTGGTCTTCCCGATCTGGCTGGCGGAGCAGCAAGTCGGCCGCCGTCAAGCTCCATTCGGGCATGTCCGGGTGACGCGGCTCCTTGCGGATCGCTGCGTCGAGCAGATCGATGGCGAGTTGACTCTGGCCTGTCACTGCAGCACGGCGCGCCAGCTTTGCGCCGTCCTCCACTTCCGGCGTGGTGAAGTCCGGATCCACGTCCAGGCACTCGCGCGCCAGTCCCAAGGCGCGGCGCTCCTGCTTCTCCAGCAACAGCAGATGCAAAAAGGTGCGTCCATGCGCGATCAGGCCCGCGTTGTCATTGGCCTGCCGCAACAGCCGACGAAACAGCTCGTGCACTTCCAGCGACACCGAGCGCTCGCGCATCTCTTCCCGAAGCAGGCCCAGCGCGGCTTCGGGTTCACCTTCCTGCAGACGGGCGCTGGCCTGGTCGAGCAAGTCCTGGTCACGGTCGCGCGGGCGCCCGCCGGCCTGGTCGCGGTGCGCTTCGGGCTCGAAGTGCAGTTCTTCGTGGTACTGGTAGATCAGGTAGCCCATCAGATGGAAGGTGGCGAACAGGCCCCAGAACGCGAAGGCGTTGACCAGTGGATCAGCCAGCAGCAGCGGCAGGAAACGGGCCAGCAGCTGCCCTGCATTGATGGCGCTGATCTGGATCACGAACAGCAGTCCGACCAGTGCCAGATAAGGCCAGCCGATGCGGCCGATGACGGTGAACCAGCGGCCCGGCTCCAGCGCATTGCCCAGGCTGCCGCTCATCGCCAGCACCATGATCGCCACCGGCTGGATCAGCAGCATGAGCACGAACAGCGCTATGCCCAGCGGCGGAACGACCATCAACACCACCGACGGAACCGTCCACAGAATGATCTGCAGGCCGATGAAGTACAGCACCTCGCTTCCATCAACGCGCAGCACGCTTTCCGGCGGGCTGAGGTTGCCATGCGCGGTGTGCTGCAGAATCTCGAAGGCAAACTTGTATGCGGCAAGCCAGCAGATCAGGGTCATCAGCCAGCCAAGGCCAGGTAGCCAGCCCAGCACGAGGATGGCGATTACCAGCACCGCGATGGTTGGCAGGCCAGCGCCACTGAACGGATAGGCAGATATCTCGCGCAGGCGCTGCCAGAAAGGTTGAATCGGCTTGATTTGGTTCATTGTGCGGCGACGTGTAGGTAGCGGAGAAGGTGCGGCGGCAGGCTCGGCTCAGGCATCCAGATCGGGAATCAATCGACTCTCCAGGCGCGCGATGCTGTCCTTCAGCACCAGCTTGCGTTTCTTGAGTCGCTTGAGGGCAAGCTCGTCAGCGCCTGAATCGTGCGACAAACGGGCAATCACCGCGTCCAGATCACGGTGTTCGCTGCGCAGCTCGATCAGCTGGTGCACGATCTTCGAGGGGTCGATTCGCTCCATCCACCGCATCCGTTCCCGATATCGACGCCAAGCTTACCGCTATGCGCGGGACGACGCGGCGTTAAAATGCGCGGCCGAATCCGGTAACTCCCCAGCATGCCGTCCACCACCCTTACCATCGCCCGCGATGCCATGCGTCTGGGCGCGCTGCTACGCCATCAGGTCGGGCGCGCCATTGCCGAGTTCGGCCTGATCGAAGACGGCGACAAGGTGATGGTCTGCCTGTCCGGCGGCAAGGACAGCTACGCCATGCTGGACCTGCTGTTGCAGCTGCAACGCAAGGCGCCGCTGCGCTTCGATCTGGTGGCCGTGAATCTGGACCAGAAGCAGCCCGGCTTTCCGGCTGACGTGCTGCCCAAATATCTCGAAGACCTGGGCGTGCCCTACCGCATCCTGGAGCAGGACACCTACTCCGTGGTCAAGCGCCTGCTGCCCGAAGGCAGCACGCTGTGCTCGCTCTGTTCGCGGCTGCGGCGCGGCGCACTGTACCGCTACGCCGCCGAGCAGGGCTTCAGCAAGATCGCCCTGGGGCACCATCGCGACGATCTGGTGATCACGTTTTTCATGAACCTGTTTCATCACGCCCGGCTGGGCAGCATGCCGCCCAAGCGCCTGAGTGATGATGGCCAGCACCTGCTGATCCGTCCGCTGATCCACTGCAGCGAAGCCGATCTGGCCGCGTATGCCGAACTGCGCGGCTTCCCGATCATTCCCTGCAATCTGTGCGGCTCGCAGGAAAACCTGCAACGCAAGGAAATCGGCCGAATGCTGGCCGACTGGGAGCGCGAAACCCCCGGACGCATCGCGCAGATAGCCCGCGCCCTCGCGAATGTGCGACCCTCCGAACTGGCCGACCCCGCCCTGTTCGACTTCGCAGCGCTGGCCAGGACCCTGCAGGAGGTCCAGCCGCGCGCGCCGTCACCGTCGGCTGGCGAGGCAGCAGGAACCGGCGAAAGCGGCAGCGCAACTCGCCAAAACGCCCACCTGCCAAGCTAGATCGCTCCACCACGTCCAGTAAACCCAATACCCAAGCGGCGCCCGTCGCCCGCTTCCGCTTCTCGCTCTCCGCCCTTCCGCTCTCCGCCCTTCCGCTCTCCGCTATCCGCTTTTCCGCTCTCCCGCTCTCCGCTCTCCCGCTCTCCGCTATCCGCTTTTCCGCTCTCCCGCTCTTCTCTCTCCCGTTCCCCGTTCCCCGTTCCCTGTTCCCTGTCTTTTCATTCCGTTCCCCGTTCCCTGTCTTTTCATTCCGTTCCCTGTTCCCTGTCTTTTCATTCCGTTCCCCGTTCCCTTCCCCAAAAAATAGCGCCCCCCAAATCCATGTTCTTCAAAAACCTCACCCTGTTCCGCTTCCCCACGTCACTCGACCTCGGCGCGCTCGACGAACAGCTCGGCGAGCATCGACTGCGCCCGGTCGGCCCGCTGGAAATGGGCACGCGCGGTTTCGTGTCGCCCTTCGGCCGCGAGCACGAGGCACTCACCCATCGCATCGGCGACGGCATCTGGCTGCGTCTGGGTGGCGAGGACAAGATCCTGCCGGCGGCCGTGGTCAATGAAGTGGTGGCGCGCAAGATCGAAGAGATGGAGGAACGCGAAGGCCGCAAGCCCGGCGGCCGCGCGCGCAAACGTCTCAAGGACGACACCCTGCACGAACTGCTGCCGCGCGCCTTTGCCCGGCCGGTGCGCACCGATGCGCACATCGACCTGCAGCATGGTTTCATCGCGATCGACACCTCCTCGCGCAAGAACGCCGAAGGCCTGCTCACCGAGATGCGCCAGGCGATGGGTTCGTTTCCGGCCCTGCCGCTGAATGCCGAGGTGGCGCCGCGCAATGTGCTGACCAGCTGGATCGCTGGCGAGACCCTTCCCGAGGGCCTGTCGCTGGGCGACGAATGCGAACTCAAGGATGCGATGGACAAGGGTGCGGTGGTGAAGTGCCAGCGCCAGGAACTGGCTGGCGAGGAGATCGCCAAGCACCTGGAATCGGGCAAGCAGGTGACGCGCCTGGCGCTCAACCTCGACGACCATTTGGGCTTTGTGCTGGGCGAGGACCTGGTAATCCGCAAACTGCGCTTTCTCGACGGCGCCGTCGATCGTCTGGAGAACACGGAGCGTGATTCGATGCTGGCCGAGCTCGACGCCCGCTATGCGCTGATGGCGGCCGAACTCAAGCGCCTGTTTGTGGTCCTTGAAGGCGCACTCAAGCTCAGTCGCGTGCAGAGCTGACCACCCAGGACACGCAAATCCGATGCTCACCAGCATGCTCGCACTGCTGTTCATGGCGCCCGACCCTTCCGCTACGCTGCGCTGCGACGGGCGCCTGGTGGCCGTGGACGACCGGGATTTCCAGCTGATCGAGACCTGCGGTGAACCGTTCCACATAGAACGCTGGGCCGAGGTGATCAGCCAGGGCATCGGACCGGACAGCGCCCTGGTGCGACAGGTCGTCTACGAGGACTGGTTTTTTGACTTCGGCAGCAATCGCTTCCTGCAACGCGTTCGCCTGCGCGAGGGCGGCGTGGTGCGTATCGACAGCCTGCGCTTGCGCGGCCGCAGCCAGCCGCTGCCAGTCTGCCGCGGTGGTGAATTGCGCCGCGGTCTGAGCAGCGGTGAACTGCTGCGCCTGTGCGGCGAGCCAGTGCAGCGCGAGGATCTCGATGAGGCCCTGCGCCTTGGCCAACCGCCGGACGAGAACTGGATTCCGACACGCCGCGAGCGCTGGTTCTACCGCCTGCCGAATGGGCGCCTGTCGGTCATGTCCATGCAGCACGGCGTGCTGCAGCGCATCGATATCGAGTAGCAGGACTCGATCAACCGTTTCTCGCTAGGCGCCTTGGCGCACCGCAATCATCCGTCACCTCGTAGGGTGCGCCTTGGCGCACCGCAAGCAACCGTGAGCGGCCCGAGCAAATCGAAGCACAACGGCGGGCCCGGGTATGACGCGCATTCCGTCACTGCGCAACGGTGCGCCAAGGCGCACCCTACGAGAAGCGTCATCCGTCACCGCGCCGAACGGCGCCTCGCTGACACCTGCGCAGGTTAGGATGGAATCAACTCGCGCAGGAACCGCACCCTGGAAAGCTTGATCGACATCGACCTGCGCCTGCTGGCCGGCTCCTTGCTGGTGCTGATGGGCATCGCTTCGTCGCTGCTGGCACGGCGCTTTGGCGCACCCTTGCTGCTGGTCTTCCTGTTCCTCGGGATGCTGCTGGGCGAAGAAGGTCCTGGCGGCATTCACTTCAACGATGTGCGCTTTGCCTACCTGCTCGGTTCGCTGGCGCTGGCGATCATCCTGTTCGACGGTGGGCTGCGCACCCGCATTGCCAACGTGCGCGGCGCGATGGCGCCGGCCAGCATGCTGGCCACCGTCGGCGTGCTGATGACGGCTGCCGGCACGGCTGCTGTTTCGCACCTGCTGCTGGGTCTGGGCTGGGTGCAGAGTCTGCTGCTGGGCTCGATCGTGGCCAGCACGGATGCTGCCGCGGTGTTCTTCCTGCTGCGCGCCGGCGGCCTGCATCTGCAGCGCCGGGTCGGCGCCACACTGGAAGTCGAGTCGGGCAGCAATGACCCGGTGGCAGTCTTCCTGACCATGTTGTTGACCGGCTGGATCGCCAGTGAAGGCGCGGTCGATACGATGGATTTTCTCACCCGCCTTGGCCAGCAGGCCGGGCTGGGAGCCCTGCTCGGCCTGCTTGGTGGGCTGGCACTCGCCCAGGCGCTGAATCGCCTGGCGCTGCCCGCTGGATTGCACCCGGTACTGGCAATGGCCGGTGCGGTTGCCGTGTTCGCCTTTTCCAACGCCATGGGCGGCAGTGGCTTTCTGTCGGTCTACCTGGCCGGCCTCGTGGTCGGCAATCGGCCGGTGCGCGCCTACGCCAGCATCGTCTCGGTGCAGGATGCCAGCACCTGGCTGGCGCAGATGGTGATGTTCCTGGTGCTGGGCCTGCTGGTGACGCCGTCGGATCTGCTGGTGGTGCTGTGGCCCGCGCTCGGTGTGGCGGCGGCGCTGATGTTCGTGGTGCGGCCCTTGGCCGTGATGCTGTGCCTGCTGCCTTTCGGATACCGCCGCCGCGAGCTCGCCTTCATTGGCTGGGTCGGCCTGCGTGGCGCCGTCGGCATTTTTCTGGCCTCCATTCCGCTGCTCGCGCAACTGCCCAACGCCGGCCTGTACTTCAATGTGGCCTTTGTCGTGGTGCTGGCCTCGCTGCTGGTGCAGGGCTGGTCGCTGCGACTGGCGGCGGCCTGGCTGCATGTGGCGCTGCCGCGGCGCGACCCGCCCAGCCGACGCATCGAGCTGGATCTGCCCGGCCAGCTGGAATTCGAAATGGTGGGATACCGGGTCGAGTCAGACAGCGCAGTACTGCGCGGCGGACGCCTGCCCGGCTGGGCTCGCCCTACCCTCGTGGTGCGCGACGGTGGCGTGCTGAGCGTGGAGCAGGCCGGCGGACTGCACGCGCAGGACTATGCCTATTTTCTTGCCCCGCCTGGCAGTGTCTACCGCCTCGACTGGCTGTTCGCCGAACCACAGACCGCGCTGGAAGTGGAGCGTGCGGTGTTCGGCGAATTCCGCCTGGCCGGCGATATTCCGCTGGGCGCTCTGGCCGAATTCTATGATCTGGTGGTTCCGCCGAAGCATGTCCAGCGCACAGCGGCGGAACTGTTCGCCGAGCGCTTCGACGGAGAGCCGCAGATCGGCGACCGCCTGCGCTTGGGTCAGGCAACCCTGGTGGTGCGGGATCTGGATGACGAACGCGTCGCCACGGTTGGATTGAAATTCGATGGCGTCAGCGAAGCGCTGTTTGGTGAAGCCCTGATGCCACCGCGTCAGCGCTCGTGGATGCGGCGCTTGGCGGGCTGGCTGCGACGCGTGGGCGGCAACGGACGGGGCTGAGCACGGCGTCGACAATCGCGCGACAATCAGCAGGTGAAGGCAGCAGTGGAGGCAGCATGGGCAGCGTCAGGGGTGGCTGTTTCTGCGGGTCGGTGCGCTTTGCCGCGCCCACGCCCAGTCTGTGGGTAGCGCATTGCCACTGCACGATGTGCCGCCGTGCGCATGGCGCAGCGCTGGTTACCTGGATCGGCTTCGTGGAAGAGGTGGTTGAACTGCAGGATGGCGACGCGCAGCTGCGCTGGCATGCGTCCAGCACAGGCGCGCAGCGCGGATTCTGCGGCCGCTGCGGCAGCCCGATGTTCTTCCGCTCGCAGCGCTGGCCAGGCGAACTGCACATCGCCCGCGCGCTGTGCGAGTCGGGTGTGGATCGTGAGCCGCAAGTGCACGTGTTCTGGGATGCCCACGTTCCCTGGCTCAGCATTGGCGACGACGGCCTGGGACGGATGGGTGATCCGAAGGGCTGATCGCCCGGAAACGTCACCGGCCTGCTGCGGCCCGCAGCCTACCCGGATTCTCCACTCGTGCCGCCCGGCCAGACCTTGCCGGCCGGATCGAATTCGACCGTGTTGCGCTGGCCCGCGCGATAACCAAATCCGCAGATCGCCAGCGGCCCTTCGCGCATGCCGTCCAATCCGAAGGCCTGCTCGATCTCGACTTCGTTGATGGCAGCGGTGATGTAGGCCCCCAGGCCTTGATGCGTAGCCGACAGGTACAGGTTCTGCGCCAGATGGCCCACCTCGATCTGGATCACGCGATACATCTTGGCGTGACTGCGATACTTCCACTGCGGGCGCGGAAAGCGCGCGGTCATCACCACGTGGGCCGGCGCGTCGGCGAAAAAATCCTGCCCGGCGACCGCATTGAGCAGGAACTCGCCGACTTCCTGCGCGCTCATCTCGCGCAGCAGGTCGAGCGCGCCGATGCCACAGGCATAGTGATAGAGGCCCGGCGGTAATCCGTCGACGCGACGCAGCACCACATAGGCCTCGATTGGATGAAGCGAGCCGCCCGAGGGGCTGTTCTTCTTCAGTGCGACGGCGCCAGGCGCCAGCGTCTCGCGGCCACGCACGCCGAACACCCGATCCAGCAGTTCGCCCAGCTGCGCCGGGCTGATGGCCTGATCCGGCGCGAAATTGCGGCAGGTGGTGCGCCGCTGCAGCAACTCGTCCAGCGAGGAAGGCGCGGCGCCGGGCAGCACATGGCGCGCGATGCGATCGGCGCGTTCCGGGCACTCAGGTGGTGGCGGGCCGAGCCGCTCGACCAACTGTTCGATGGCGTCGAACTGCACACGGCGGCGCGCCGCGACACTGTCGGTGCTGGACCAGCGCGTCGCGCGATGCATCGCCGCGGCCAGTGGATGCCAGGCATCCTCGCGCAGTCGGGCGTCGGCCCGCGCCGCCGCAGTTGACTGCTGCGACTCGAGCAGCAGGTCGAGCTCGATCAGGCGCTGCAGCATGTCCTGACCGATCAGCGCCAGCGCGCGCTCGCGCCCGATCCACAGCGTGGGCCCGAACTGCGCCAGCGCATCCACCTCGACCTGACTCAGTTCGACGGGCTGGGGCAAATGCGGTGCCAACGCCTGCCAGCCAAGATCCGCGTTCAATCCATCGCTGCCACTCAACAACGACGTGGCGTCGAAACCAATCGCTTCGGTGCGTTCCAGAAACAACGCAAAGCAGCGGCGGACGTGGCTCATGGGTGCTGGACGTGGTGATGAAAGCGGCCCGCAGTTTACTCAAGACCGTGGACGCGGAGACGCTCAGACGCGCCGAGCACACCAGCTCTTGCAGGTTGGCGCTGAGCGCAGCGAAGCCCAACGTGGCGGGATGTTTGGGGCGGGCACCACGTTGGAGTGCCTAATGTCAGGCCACGTCTCGCGCAAGCTTCGATACCAGCCAGGCGCCTCGCACCAGCGAGATGACAGACGCCCCTTGAGCGGTCACGATACGGCGACCGCAGGCTGTTGCGGTCATCAACTCAGAACAGGGGGAACATCATGATCAAGGGAACACCGTCCAAGGAAAGCATTGGCCAGGTAATTGACCGTCTCGGCTCCGACCCGGCCTTCCGCGAGAAAATGCTGGGCGACCCCAAGGCCGCGCTTGCCGAACACGGTATCGATGTGGACGAAGACAAGATTCCGGCAGTGCGGAAACTACCCTCGATGGAGGACATGAAGTTGAACCGCGAGGCGTATCAGCAGCAGCTCAGCGACAAGCTGGGTTACCAGGTGTTTTTCCTGCGCTGACCGACGTCACGGGCTGGATGCAGCGCGAAGGCGCGCCGCATCCAGCTGGTTCGGGATCAACAGCTCCATGAAGGGGCTCTCCGCAAAGACTCGATACTTTGCGTCCGCCAGGTGTGCGTAACGCCGGCTGACTTCCTCCTGGTCACCTGTGGCACGCGCCGCTTCCACCGCGGCGACCAAGGTGGAGTAATAGTCAGGCGCGGCGATATCGTCCAGGCAGGCAAGGCGCTCGCTCGCCATCCGTTGCAGGCAACGGCCGGTCTCGATCAGCGATACCACAGCCCGCTGGCTATTCTGTTGGGCTGGCCCCTCGACCGCGGCCAGGACCTTCTCGGCAAGCTCGAACATGCCCGCGCGCTGTGCGACCAGCGCCATGGTCGGCAAAGTCAGTTCGGCGCTTCGGTCACCCGTGACCGCGCTTTCCAGCAGCTTTTCCATCTGCGAATCAATGAATCGCTGGGCGGCTTCGTGGCTGAGCGTGCCGCGCTGCGAATCCAGCGACAGGCGCGCCAGTTCAATCACACTGGCACTACGCCCTTCGGCTACACCCGCCGCTTCCTCCAGTACCTCTGTCGCTTTCTGCAGATCGCCCCGCTCGATATGCACCGCTGCGCGCAGCAGCAGATGTTCCGGCACAACACGCGCCGGCGCCTGGGCCAGCAGCTCATCGAGTCGTTGCAGCACGACATCGTGTCGGCCAAGCGCCAGATCCACGAGGCAATCCTGCGCCAGCGGGATACTTCGCCCCCCCAGCAGGGCCCGGCCTCGCTCTACCTGCTGTTCGGCCTCGCTGGTTTGACCCAGAAGCAAGTGAGCCTGCGCCAGGGCGACCACCGATTCCGCGCGACGCGGATGCGAGGATTGAGCGGCAAACTCGAAATGCTCGATTGCCTGACCCGGTTCGTTGCGCCAGAACGCCAGCTGCAGTCCGAGGTTGTGACGGGCACCTACGAAGTCCGGATACAGCCTTGCCAGCACGCCCCACTTTTCCACGGTGTCGGGGGCGTTGAGGTAGTGAGCGCGAACCGCCTCGATGGTCGCCCTCTCCTTCATGCTCAATCGTTCCGCGAGTTGCACCGCACGATCCAGTTCCTGAACGCCCTCGGTGAACTGGCGTCGATACGAGATCAAGGCCGAGCCCAGCATGGCATGCGCCATCGCAAACCCCGGGTCCAGTTCAATCGCCATCTGCAGCAGGGCGATGCCCTCGTCGACCTTGCCCGCCGCTGTCGCCAGTTCCACCTGACTGAAGGCCCGGAGCGCCTCCAGATTGCCGGTGGTGATCTGCACCAGCGGTGCGGAGTTCTGGTTTATATCCTTGATCGATTCACCCAGGCTCGTACGAAGTGATGCGAGGGTCTGATCCATCGCTGGCAGCAGATCCGAAGCCTGCGCAGCATCGGCAGACTCGACGCGCACCGTGGCACCCGAATTGGGATCAACCACTTCCAGATTGAAGCGCAGGCCACGCCCCACCTCGGATACCGTTGGCAGCAACAAGGCCCGCGCCCCTTCGCGCAAGGCCAGCTCCACGCCCACGTCGCGATCCACCGCCTCACCCGGCTTTTCCATGCGCCGCAATGCGTCCTGCACCTGCAAGTTCGGAACCACATTGACGAAACGCGATTGTTCAAGACCAATGCGCAGGGCGGCGTCGAGCGCGCCGCTGAAGTTCGGCTCGCTGGTGCGGTTCTGCAGGTCGCCGAGCACCACCCAGTCGCGCTCGGCAAAGGCGATCACGGGCGTCGGGCGCAGCAACACCACCAACGCAATGGCAAGCACCGCCGCGGCCGCGACCGCCTCGATCAGCAGCGCCATCGGGCGGCGCCAGAGCGGTGCATCGCGGCGCGCCTTGGGCCCGGACGCGGGCGCCCGGAGTGGCGCAATATCGGGCTCTCCGACCTCATGCACCAGCTGCGGCTGGGGCATGCCCTTGAACTGGTAGCGGCCGTGGGTAAGCCAGCGCACGGCCGAACCGAAACCTGGCAGTTCACCACTGGCACGTTGCGCCAGATTGAACGCTGCACCAGACAGAAGAATCTGTGCGGGGCGGGCCAGACCCATCAGGCGCGCCGCGACGGGTTTGGCCAGTCCCTCGACTTCGGTCGGCTTGGCGCCCTGGGCCACATCGCTGGCCATGTTCTGCCAGAGAATCACTTCGCCCAGATGGATGCCGACACGCGCCTGGACTGTCTGGCCAACATCGCGCGAAAGCTCGGCCAGGGCGCGTTGATAGGCCAGCGCGAACGCCACCGCATCCAGCGCGCGTCCGAACAGCAACAGGAAGCCATCGGTCTTGTCGATTTCCTGGCCGCCATGACGCTGCAGCAGATCGCGCGCGATCCGGTCGTGGCGCCGCATCAGATCGGCGCCCGGTATGTCGCCCATGCGCTCTACCAGGGCGGTGGAGTCGACCAGGTCGGCACACAGCACGGCACGCATTTCCGGCGTTCCCGGAGCCTTGTTCACGCTGGCGCTGACCGGCTGCTGGCTATCCATGGGCGTGTTCTGCTGACGTTCCTGGGCGCTGCTGCAGCATTGTGGTGCATGGCTGCTCGCAAGAACAGACGATGCAAGCTTGCCGGAGGTGGCCGCTTGCCTTCCTGGGCTTCCCCGCTGTGATGGGTGGCGCGCTGTGCGACACGCGACCGTGTTATTCGGTCACGTCCTGCAATGCCATCAGATTGAGCAGCAGCCACTCGAGAAACGGTGCCTCTGCGTAGGCCTGCAGGCGCGCGGCAAGCAGACGATCTCGCCGTACCTTGCTCTGTTCTGCATCACCCAGCGCTGCCGCTGACTGCCAGGCCGCGGCAAGGGTAACGACGTAGTGCGGTGTGTCGATGGCATCGAGGCAGGACAGGCGTTGCTGCGGCTCCTGAAAAAGACACTCGACGCTGGCGGCCATCGCCGGTATCGCGTATTGGTTGCGCCCCGCCAGAGTCGGTCGCAGCCGCTCAAGGGCATCCTGCGCGACGCCATCAAATCCGCTGCGCTGCGCCACCACGGCGAGCATCGCGAGGTGCAGCTCCGGGCTGCGGTCGGCCAGTTCCCCGGGCGCTGCAAGGCGCGCGCCTTCGCGTTCCAGCACTTCGCGCAGCGCTGACTCGCTCAGCTCGCCCAGATTGCCCTGCAAGGCGAGGGCATTGAGCCTGAGCAGCACGGCGGGGGCCGACCAGGATGTATCACCAAACTCGGCAACGCGCTGTTGCACGCGCTCCAGCGCGGCATTGACCTCGCCCTGCTGCAGCAGCAGGGCCGCATGCAGCAGGACGAACTCGACCTGCAGGCGCTGCACGGCAGCCTCATTGGCGCGCGCAAGCACCTGCTGCACGGCGGCGTGATCACCGGCGGCAAGGTCGATCAGCCCCTCCTGGCGCATCGGCACGGCACCGCCCAACATGCGCGCCTGGGCAATGGTTGCCTGCGCCTGGTCCAGACGGCCGAGCATGACCTGCGACAACGCAGCCGTCAGGAAGGATTCGCCACGACGCGGGTGGCCCGACGCCATCACATGCTCGAAATGCGCCAGGGCCTGCTGCGGCTGCAGTCGCCAGAACGCCAGTATCAGGCCCAGGTTGTGGCGTGCGGCAGCATGATCCGGATATTCCGCCGCCAAGGCCGTGGTGCGCTCCAGTGCCTCGGCTTTCTCGGCGTAGTGATACTGCGCGGCATTGATCAGGAGGCGCTCGCGCCGGCTCAAGCGCGCGCTCAGATCAGCGGCGCGTTGCAACGAGGCCTGGCCCGCCGCTGTGTCGCGCGCCACCGTGATGCGCAGCAGACCCATGTGCGCATGCGCCATGGCGAAATCCGGATCCAGCTGCAAAGCACGCTCCAGATGCGCCTGCGCGACGTCCAGCCGGCGCTCGCCTATCGCCTGTACTGAGCTGCCGAACTCGCGCAAGGCTTCCAGATTGCCAGTGGTGATCTGCTCCAAGGGACTGGAGCTGTGTTCAATATCCTTCAGCGCCTCGCCCAGCGAAACGCGCAGGGCGGCCAGCGCCCGGTCCACTTCCGGCAACAGGCTTTCCGGACCGGCAGCCACGGCATACTGGGCAAGCACCGTGGCTCCGCTGCGTGGATCGACCAGTTCCAGACTCAAGCGCAGGCGACCCCCGACATCGGTCAGGCTGGGCAGGATCAGGGCCCGCGCGCCCTCGCGCTCGGCCACCTCCATGCCGACCTCGCGGTCAACCGTGGCATCGCTGCGCTGCATCCTGCGCAGGGCGTCTTTCACCTGGGCGCCGGGTAGCACATTCACGAAGCGCGACTGCTCGAGCCCGACCCGCAATCCAGCATCGAGCGCACCAGAAAGGCGCGTATCGGCGGTGTGATTCTGCAGGTCACCCAGCACCACCCAGTCGCGCTCGACGAACGCAATCACCGGTGCTGGGCGCAGCAGCACGGCCAGGGCAATTCCCAGTACCGCCACGGCGGCGATCGCTTCGATCGCCACCGCCATCGGGCGTCGCCACAGTGGGGTGTCGCGCAGGGCGTCGTCGTTGGACGCCGGCGCCCTTAGCGCCGCGATGCCCGGCTCGCCCACTTCGTGGACCAGCTGGGGTTGCGGCACACCGCGGAAGCGGTACCGACCATGGGTAATCCAGCGCGGTAGCGATTCCCGACCAACGAGCTCGATCGACGAACGCTGCGCCAGATTGAAGGCCGCTCCGGAGAGCAGGATCTGGCCGGGTTGGGCCAGTGCCATCAGCCGCGCGGCGACCGGCTTGGCCAAGCCTTCCAGCTCGATCAGCCCGGCTCCCTTGGCAAGCTCGCTGGCCGGATTTCGCCGTATCACCACCTCGCCCAGATGGATGCCGATGCGCGCCGGCGGCGGCCCGGACGATCCGCGTGACGTCGCGCTCAGTTGCCGCTGCAAATCGAGGGCGAAGGCAACGGCATCCAGCGCTCGGCCAAACAGCGCAAGAAAACCTCCGGACTTCTCGAACTCCTGGCCGTTGTATCGCTGCAGCAGATCGCGTGCGATACGCTGATTTGCGTGCAGCGACGACTCATCGGACGATCCACCGTTCCGTCTGGAGGCGTCCAAACCAATGTCCAGGTCGGCACACAGCACCGCCCGCATCTGCGCCGTGCGTGGTTCGGCCTCGTTCCTGACAGCGGACAGTGGTGTGGTGATATCCATTAAGTCATTTGCCGCTGGGTTCTGCTTTCCGGGCCATTGGGTCCGGGATCAGCGTTGCACGGCACGCGAACGGGGGCTCACACCAGTCGCCAGCCGTCGCCGCCCTGCGCCTTGGTCTGGTACAGCGCGGTGTCGGCCTGGCTGTACCAGGTCGACCATTCGGCCTGAGCCGACGCCAGGCAGCCACCCACACTGACACTGACGCGCAACTCGTCGCCCAGCTGCGGAAAGCGCAGACCGCGAACGGCGCTGATCAGGCGAATTGCGCGATTTGCCAGGTCGCCGGCGTCAGCCACTTGCGCCAGCAGGGCGAATTCGTCGCCGCCCAGGCGGCAGGGCAGATCGTTGGCACCGGCCGCGCCGCGAAGCTCTTCCGCGACACTTTGCAGAACCTGGTCGCCGCTGAGATGTCCATGGCGGTCGTTGATCGGCTTGAACCGGTCGATGTCGATCAACAGCAGGCCCAGGCGTGGGCCTTGCTCGCTCTGGGATCGGAGAGTTTCCAGTCGCCGATACAGGCCACGGCGATTGGCCAGACCGGTCAACTCGTCGCTCAGCACAAGCTGTCGCGTTGCGCCCAGCTCGGTGCGGGTTTTCTGCAGCGAGTCCAGGGTGACCATCAGGTCTTCGTTGCGTCGCTTGAGGCTCTGGATCAGCTGCTGCTCGCTCGCCACCAGATAGGAAAACGAGCGCAGCATGAAGCGCGCCAGCAGCCCCGGCTCAAACTGCAGGAGTCGCTCAAACGCGCCGCTTTCAATTACCCGCAAACCAACCTCGCCCACTGCGAAAGCGTTGGCGACGCGACCATGATTGCCAATGAACAATGCCAGTTCGCCGAAATACTCGTCCGGACCAATCAACTTGTCCGGCATGCCATCACCGAACTCCAGTCGCACCTGGCCCGACTCGATCACGAACATGCTGCGGCCCAGCTCACCGCGGCGAAAGATGATGTCTCCGTCGGCCAGTTCACGACGTTGGCCTACCGTGGCGAACAATGCCAACTCGGCCGGGGCCATTTGCCGTGGCAGCAGATTGCCCTTGGGCTTGAGGCCAGGCGACACCAATGACTCGTCACGAGCACCTTCGCGGGTTTCAATCGCAGCCATCAGCCCTGTCCCCTGAGCAGTCATCATCCCAAGTCTAGCCCAAACTCGTTGCCATCTCGCATCCGTAACCGAGGCCACGGGCCTTGCCACATCTGCAGGTCGTCGGCCGCAGCTGCGCCCGAAGTTCTCCCAGCCTGGCAATGCAGGTCGACAGCGCCTGGCGCGGCTGTGACCGGCGTCGGGCTTTGTGAAAAGCAGCTCGCCTTTTGAGCAATTGCTCTAGCGTCGCGCACCCATCCTCGACCGATAACCCGAATCGACGATCACTCGTGTACGACTACATCATCGTTGGGGCCGGCTCGGCCGGCTGTGTGCTGGCCAATCGCCTGAGCGAAAACCCCGATACCCGCGTACTGCTGCTCGAAGCCGGTCCCCGCGACTGGCATCCTTTCATCCACATGCCGGCCGGCATTGCCAAGCTGGTCGGCAAGAAGGGCGTCAACTGGGACTACAACACCGAGCCCGAAGCCCAGCTCGACGGGCGCAAGCTGTGGTGGCCACGCGGCCGGGTGCTGGGTGGCTCCAGTTCGATCAATGCGATGTGCTACATCCGCGGCGATGCGCGCGATTACGACGAGTGGGCGGCGATGGGCGCGCAAGGCTGGGACTGGCAGTCGTGTCTGCCCTACTTCCGTCGCGCCGAGGACAATAGTCGCGGAGCGGATGCGCTGCACGGTGTCGGCGGCCCGCTGGGGGTGTCAGATCTGGGCTATCGCAATCCGTTGTCGCAGGTGTTTCTCGAAGCCGCCGGGCAGGCCGGACACGCAGCAAATCCTGACTTCAATGGTGCCGAACAGGCCGGCTTTGGTTTCTACCAGGTTACCCAGCGCAAGGGCGCACGCTGCTCCTCGGCCGCAGCCTATCTAAAGCCGGTGCGCAGCCGCCCCAACCTGCGCGTGATCACCAAGGCGCAGGCCTCGCGCATCGTGTTCGAGAATGGCCGCGCCAGCAGTTTGGTCTACAGCGTGGCCGGACGCGGCGCGTTCTGCGAGGCGGCATCGAAGGAAATCATCCTCTGCGGCGGCGCGCTCAATTCGCCACAGCTGCTGATGCTGTCCGGCATCGGGCCGGCAGAAGAGTTGCGCACGCTCGGCATCGAGCTGCAGCAGGACCTGCCCGGCGTCGGAGCCAACCTGCAGGATCATCTGGACATCTGCACCGTGCAGCGCTGCACCCAGCGAATCACCTTCGACCGCATGAGCGACCTCAAGGTGGCGCTGGAGTACTACCTGCTGGGTCGCGGGCCTGGCACTTCGAATGTGGCTGAGACCGGCGGTTTCCTGCGTTCGCGGCTGGCGTCGGATGCACGCGCCGACGTGCAGTTCCATTTCGTGCCGGCAATGCTCGACGACCATGGTCGCAATCGGCTTGAGGGCGATGGCTACACCCTGCACGCCTGTGCCCTGCGCCCACGCAGCCGTGGCCGTCTGCGTCTGGCCTCGGCCAATGCCGGCGACAGGATTCGCATCGAGGCCAATTACCTGAGTGATGCCGAAGGGTTTGACATGGCGATGCTGAAGGAGTGCTTCCGCCTGGCGCGCGAGATCTTCTCCCAGCCGGCCTTCGCGCCGTATCGTGGCGACGAGATCTATCCCGGGACTGCCGCACAAAGCGACGCGCAGATCGAGTCGTTCATTCGCCGCAAGGCCGAAACCATCTACCACCCGATCGGCACCTGCCGCATGGGCAGCGATGATCTCGCCGTAGTCGACCCGCAGCTGCGTGTGCGCGGCGTCGAAGGCCTGCGCGTGGTCGACGCCTCGGTAATGCCCTGTTTGCCAGGCGGCAACACGAATGCGCCGACGATCATGATTGCCGAGCGGGCGGCGGACCTGATTCGTGGGCTTGGCGGCTGAGACTTTCGAGCGGCGAGGTGATTTGGCATGGCGCCGCGGTGGGCCAAGGCCCACCCTACAAGAGTGGCAGCACCCGCTCTTCGTTCCCCGTTCCCCGTCTTCTACCTCTTCTTCGGAATGTACAGGTCGGTAATCGTCCCTTCATACACCTCGGCCGCCATGCCGACGGATTCGCTCAGGGTCGGATGTGGGTGGATGGTGGCGCCGATGTCGGCGGCTTCGCAGCCCATTTCGATCGCCAGGCCCAGTTCGGCGATCAGGTCGCCGGCGTGCGGGCCGACGATGCCGGCACCGATCACGCGGTGGCTGGCTTCGTCGAAGATCAGCTTGGTGAAGCCCTCGGTGCGGCCGATGCCGATGGCGCGGCCTGAGGCGGCCCAGGGGAACTTGCCCACGCCGATGTGCAGGCCCTTGGACTTGGCCTCGGTTTCGGTGACGCCCACCCAGGCGATTTCCGGATCGGTGTAGGCCACCGACGGAATCACCCGTGCCACCCATTCCTTCTTCTCACCGGCCGCCACTTCGGCCGCCAGCTTGCCCTCGTGCGTGGCCTTGTGCGCCAGCATCGGATTGCCGACCAGATCGCCGATCGCAAAGATGTGCGGCTGGTTGGTGCGCATCTGCCGGTCAACCGGAATGAAGCCGCGTTCGCCGACGGTCACGCCGGCCTTGTCGGCATCCAGCTTGGCGCCATTGGGTGAACGACCCACAGCCACCAGCACGCGATCGAACAGGCGCGCCTCGGGTGCCTTGTCGCCCTCGAAGCTGACCTTGATGCCCTTCTTCTGCGCTTCGACGCCGGCCGACTTCACCTTCAGGTGCACGGCCACGCCCTGCTTCTTCAGGCGATCAGCCAGCGGCTTGACCAGGTCCTTGTCGCTGCCTGGCATCAACTGATCCATCAGCTCGACCACGGTCACCTCGCTGCCCAGGGCGCGATACACGGTCGCCATTTCCAGGCCGATGATGCCGCCGCCCACCACCAGCAGCGATTTCGGGATATCGGCCAGCTCCAGCGCATCGGTGGAATCCATGATGCGCGCATCGTCCCAGGGGAAACCCGGCAGCTTCACCGGCTGGCTGCCGGCGGCAATGATGCACTGCTCGAAGCGGATCAGCTTGGTGCCGTCCTCGCCCTGCACTTCGACCTCGTGCGGTGAAAGGAAACGTCCCACGCCCTGCACACTGCGCACCTTGCGCTGCTTGGCCATGCCGGCCAGGCCCTTGGTCAACTGGCCGACGACTTTTTCCTTGTAGGCACGCAGCGCGTCGAGCTCGATCTTCGGCTTGCCGAAACTCACCCCGTAGTCGCTGGCATGCTCGGCTTCGTCGATCACCGCGGCGGCATGCAACAGCGCCTTGCTGGGAATGCAGCCGACATTGAGGCAGACGCCGCCCAGGTTCGGATAGCGTTCGACCAGCACGGTGTCGAGGCCCAGATCGGCGGCGCGGAACGCCGCGGTGTAACCGCCGGGGCCGGCGCCGAGCACCAACAGGCGGCATTCGATGTCGGCTTTGCGGCCGGTTGCTGCTGAAGCGGTCGAGCCTTGCGCAGTTGAGCCCCTCCCCCCTTGGGGCGAGGAGCCAGGCTCGCGAGCCACTGGCTCGCCTGGCTCCGAGCGCCCTCGCTCCTGCGAGGGCCGGGGCGCGGGTTGGGGAGAGGGTGCGCTCTTGCCAGGAGCTTGAGGCGAAGTCGCACCCTCTCCCCCAGCCCCTCCCCCAGTGGGGGAGGGGGGCGACGCAGCGGGAGAGGGAAGTGAATCGGTGGCTTCGCCTGCAGTTTCGAGAACCGCAATCACCGCGCCCTCGCCCACCTCATCGCCCAGCTTCACGCGCAGCTCTTTCACCACGCCGGCAGCGCTGGAAGGCACTTCCATCGTCGCCTTGTCCGATTCCAGCGTGACCAGGCCTTGGTCCTTGGCCACCGTATCGCCCGGCTGCACCAACAGTTCGATCACCGGCACGCTGCCGAAATCGCCAATATCCGGAACCGTGATTTCAACGCGCGCCATGGGGATTCGCTCTTGCCGCCTGTGAGGCTGGCGAGAATAACCGAATCGGTCCGGGCTTCGCGTACGTGAAGGAAAGGTGACGAAAGCACCCTGCTTCGCTAGCATGCCACGGCCCGCTCCCCAGGGGACCTGCGCGAGCTCTGGGCTAAATCGGCGACCTGAAGTCGCTGCCAAGCGTTGCACTGCAAGTTCTCAAACGGGGAAATCCATGCACTCACGATCCACTGGGCGTTGCGCCCTGGCACTGGCCTGCCTTGCTGCGGCCGTAGCAGCTCCGTCCTTCGCTTCCAGTCTCATTGTCGACTGGAACGAGGAAGCCCTGTCCGCCGTTCGCGCGAACGCGCCGCGCCCGACCGTGGTGTCGCGCACCCTGTTTCTGCTGTCTGCCGCGAAGTACGACGCCTGGGCCGCATACGGGGTGCAGGCGCTGCCCTACACGCCGGCCAACCGCCTGCTGCGCCGTCCGTCCGGCGAGCACAACGACAACAATCGATCGATCGCGATCAGCCACGCCGCCTACCGCATCCTGCTGCACTTCTATCCGCAACATCAGACCGATTTCGCCGCGCGCATGAGCAGCCTGGGAGTCGAGTTGAGTGAAAGCACCGACGCCAGCACGCCGGCCGGCCTCGGCAATACCGTGGCAGCCAACCTGCTGGCGGCGCGCGCCGGCGACGGCAGCAACGAAGCCAACAACTTCGCCGATCACGGCAACTACATGTTCCCGACCCTGTATGCAGCGGTGAACAGTGCCGACGACGCGGCGCCGAACGCGCCGGGCGGGGCCGCCTTCAATGCCGACCATTGGCAGCCGCTGCGCGTGCCAACCGGCAGCGCGCTGGATGATGAAGGCCTGCCGAGGGTCGACCCGCAGGATCCGGCGTCTTACCGCGACCAGCAGTTCCTGACGCCGCACTGGGGCCAGGTGCGTCCTTTCGCGCTGGGCAATCCGCGCGACCTGTTGCCGCCGCCACCGCCGCAGTACGGCTCGGAGGAGAGCTACACCGATGCCCTCGGCCACACCACCACCAACCACCAGGCCTGGCTCGATCAGTACGAAGAGGTCCGGATGATCAGCGCCCTGCTGGATGACCGCGACAAGGTCATCGCCGAGTTCTGGGCCGATGGCCCGCGTTCGGAAACGCCGCCGGGACACTGGAATCAGCTGGCGCAAGGCATCTCACAACGCGAGGGCAATGACATCGGCGCCGATGCACGCCTGTTCATGGCGCTGAACTCGGCCCTGTTCGACGCCGGCATCGCCAGCTGGTACACCAAGCGAACCTACGACAATGCCCGCCCGCAGTCGGGAATCCGCCACATGCACCATGGCGAGATGATCGAGGCCTGGGCGGGTCCGGGCCTGGGCACGCAGCTGATTCCGGGTGAAAGCTGGCGCCCTTACCAGGAGCTCACCTTTGTCACGCCGCCCTTTCCCGAGTTCACTTCCGGGCACAGCGCGTTCAGCGCCGCCGCGGCGGAGGTCCTGACTGGCCTGACTGGCAGCGAACAGTTCTTCGATGGCGTGACTCGCATCGACAAGGATCTTGACGGCGACGGTGAGAACGATTTGCTCGGCGAGTTCAATGCCCAGCCCGGTAGCCTGAACTTCGACCAGGCACCAGCCGAAACCGTGACCCTGCGCTGGAATACGTTCAAGGATGCTGCCGACGAGGCCGGTGTGTCACGGCTGTACGGCGGCATCCACATCCAGGACGGCGATCTGCGCGGGCGCGAGCTCGGCGCCGCGGTGGGCCTCAAGGCGCTGGCCAAGGCGCGCGCCCTGTTCGCCGGGCGGCTGGCGCCTTCGGTCGGCCAGGCTGGTGCCTACTACGACCCCGAGCGCAGCGGCGAAGGCTTTCACCTGAACTTCACCAGCGACGGCCGGGCGATGCTGAGCTGGTATACCTACGACCTCGAGCGTGAGCAGATGTGGCTGTACGGCGTGGCCGCGCCGCAAGCTGATGGCAGCCTGACGATTCCGTTGTCGGTCACCCAGGGCGCCTTGTTCGGCAACCAGTTCGTGCCGTCGGACGTGAGCGAGCAGCCCTGGGGCGAGGTGCAGATCGACTTCGTCGGCTGTGGCCTGGCGAACCTGCGCTACACCGCCAGTGCGGGTGGTTTCGGCAGCGGCGAGATCGCCCTGTCGCGACTGGGCGTCACTGCCGATTCCGATTGCGAAGCGCTCTGAATTGAGTGCGGGTTGCAGGGCTGTCGCCGGCACTCAATCCGGCGACAGCCCGACGACGGGGCCCGCCTACCGGGCTAGCCGCGCCGCCAGCTGACCTGATACAGGTCGTGGCGGCGGTCCTTCAGGTTCTGCACGGTGCCCGAGGCACGCGCCTTGAGCAGGATGTCGAGGCGCAGATCGGCGAACGCCACCGCCTCGACATTTGGTGAGGTGTCGGCGGCCACGCCCTCGGGCGCGAACGGGAAATCACAGGGCGTCAGGATGCAGCTCTGCGCGTACTGGATGTCGAAGTTGTTGACGCCTGGCAGGTTGCCGACATTGCCCGACAGGATCACGTAACACTGGTTCTCGATCGCGCGTGCGGCGCAGGAATAGCGCACCCGCAGATAGCCTTGTCGCACGTCGGTGCAGAACGGCACGAACATCAGCAGCGCGCCCTGGTCGACCAGGTGCCGGCCGAGCTCGGGGAACTCGCTGTCGTAGCAGATCATGATGCCGATCGGACCGCAGTCGGTCATGATCGTTTCGGCGCCTTCGCCGCCACTGATCTTCCACCACTGGCGTTCGTTCGGTGTGGGATGAAGCTTCTCTCGCACATGCAGCGAGCCGTCGCGCAGCGCCACGTAGCAGTTGTTGTGGATGTCGCCATCCGGCATGCGGGTGGGATGCGTGCCGCCGATGATGTTGATGTTGTAGCTGATCGCCAGGCGCGTGAGCATCTCGCAGAAGCGCTCGGTGTAGCCGCTCAGCGAGCGAATCGAATCGGGCGGCGACAGCGGCTTGTTCTCGACGCTGAGCAGCTGCAGGGTGAACAGTTCGGGGAACACCACGAAATCGGCGCTGTAGCCTGCCGCCACGTCGACGAAGTATTCGACCTGGGTGGCGAACTCGTCGAAGTCCTTGATGCGGCGCTGCTGGTACTGCACGGTCGCCACGCGCACCACGTCGGGCAGGCGTCCGCCGCGCTGCTCTGCCGCGACCGCCGGGTGTTCGGCCTGATTGGGATTGCGCCATACCAGATGCGCGGCGTAGCCCAGCGAATCGCGATCCGAAGGCAGGTAACCCTCCAGCACGCCGATGACCTGGAAATCATTGCTGAGCTGGAAGCCCAGGGTGGCATCGCGCTGCCGATCGGCGACCACCGCATCGACATAGGCCTGCGCTGAGCCATAACGCTTGATGCGCCGTGCCAGCCCCGGCAGGCGCCCGCCGAACACGATGCCCCTCAACCCGAGTTGAACGCAGAGCTTCTTGCGCGCGTCGTACAGGCGCCGACCGATGCGAAGTCCACGATGGCGTGGATCGACGCAAGCTTCCATGCCGTACAGCCAGTCGCCGGCCGGATCGTGACGCGAGGCATAGCCACCGCCAGTGATTGAACGCCAGGTGTGTGGCTGCAAGGCCAGCTCTTCGGTGGCGCGGAAGGTGGCGCAGTAGCCGACGACCTCGCCCTCGTGTTCGGCGACGAACACACCATCGGGAAACTGCGCCAGCTGACCACGCACCATCTCGATGATGTAGCTGAAGTCGGCACCGTAGACGCGCTCGGATAGAGCAACGATGGCGGCGGCATCGGCAGGAAGCGCAGTGCGCAGCTGCAGGGTGGCATTACGCCGGGGGCTTGCTGTGGACATCGACTCAATGGCTTGAAAAGGGATGCGGCGCTGGGCGCCGCAGCCGTGCAGGCTACAGGAGGAGACGTCGCAGGTCGCCCAGCGCTTGCGCGTAGAAAGCCGTGAAACGCGCCGCGGCGGCACCGTCGATCACGCGGTGATCGTAGGACAGCGACAGCGGCAACATCAGGCGCGGGGCGAATTCCTTGCCGTTCCAGACCGGCCGCATTTCGCTCTTCGACACGCCCAGGATGGCGACTTCGGGCGCATTGATGATCGGTGTGAAGGCATTGCCGCCGATGCCACCCAAGGAGCTGATCGAGAAGCAGCCGCCACTCATCTCGGCCGGGCCGAGCTTCTTGTCGCGCGCCTTCTTGCTGATCTCGCCGAGCTCAACGGCGAGCTGCAGCAGACCCTTGCGGTCGCAGTCGCGGATCACCGGCACCACCAGGCCATCGGGCGTATCGACCGCGATGCCGATGTGAAAATATTGCTTCAGCACCAGGTTCTCGCCGCTCTCGTCGAGCGAGGCATTGAAGGCCGGGAACTGTTTGAGCGCAGCGACTGCTGCCTTGATCAGGAACACCAGTGGAGTCAGCTTGGTGTCCTTGTTCTCTTCGCCGAGTTTCTTGCGAAACGCTTCCATCTCGGTGATGTCGGCCGAGTCGAACTGGGTGACATGCGGAATCATCGCCCAGTTGCGCGCCAGGTTCGCTCCGGACAATTTCTTGATGCGCGACAACGGCTGGGTTTCGATCGCGCCGAACTTGGCGAAGTCGACCTTCGGCCAGGGAATCAGATTCAGTCCGCCGCCGCCTGCCGCGGCAGGGCGGGCACCGCCACCTGACAGAGCGGTCTTCACGAACCCCTGTACGTCTTCCTTGCTGATCCGCCCGCCGCGCGCGCTGCCGCTGACCCGCGCCAGGTCCACGCCCAGTTCGCGCGCGAACAGGCGCACTGCCGGGCTGGCATACGGCACCTTGTCAGGCGCCACTGCATCGGCGTCGAAAGTGACCGGCGGTGTGCGCGGCGCGCTGTCGGGCGCCGGAGCGCTGCCCGGCGCCACCGCAGGCTTTGGCGATTCAGCCGCAGCCGGAGCCTTCTCGGCAGCGGCGGGCTTTGACGATTCCGCGCTTGCAGGCTTTGCCGCCTCGGCACTCGCGGGCTTTTCCGCCTTGCCGGCTGGCGCCGCGTCGCTGGGTTCGATCATCGCCACCACGACACCCTGCTTGACCGAATCGCCCAGCTTTACCTTCAGCTCGCGCACCACGCCAGCGAAGGGCGCGGGAACCTCCATCGTGGCCTTGTCGGACTCCAGGGTGACCAGGCCCTGATCCTTGCCCACCGTATCGCCAACCTGCACCAGCAGCTCGATGACCGGCACAGCGTCGTAGTCGCCGATGTCCGGCACGGTCGCTTCTTTCAGTTCGGCCATGTTCCTGATCCTGTACGTGCGGGGTGAATTGCGGGCGAGTGCCGAATTGTGGCGATAAAGACGCGCTGCGGCCAGCCAAAACGCTCGCAGCACCCAGCGAATCTGCGCCCGATCCTGCAACCAGCTGCCTTCGACGTGCATCTAGAGACTGGAATGCCCGGCCCCTCGCCAGTCACATCTGTCCCCGCCATGGCGTCTAACCACGGTACGCAAGCGTTGGAAATGCGGACAGAGACACCCTGAAATCGGACAGCTCGGACACCGAATCACCAGCTCAAGTCATTGAAAAACCACGCATCAGATGTTGGCACGATTCTCGCATTTTATGTTTCGCAAGCCACTCACCGGAAATCGCCATGAACCCGCTGCTCGCCAAACTCGCTTTTCGTCTTTCAGTACCCTTGCTCAGCGTGATCGGCATGTGGGCAATGGGCGAACCCCTGCCGACCGCCACCGAGGCCGCAGACCAGAACGTCATCGCCCTGGCTGAGGCGGCGACACAGATAGCGCCGCAGTTCTCCGGCGAGATCGAGCAGGCCCGCAATGAGATGCAGGAGGGCGCTGCCGAACTGCGACGCGCTGCTGCCAATATGCGCTGGCTGGTCACCCTGCCCTCCGCGCGCAGCAGGCGCTGCAGCGCGGTGGATTGCGCAGGCTGATTGCAAGCCAGTGCGGTTTCGTTGCGGCAGGTGTCACCCCGCAAATTCATTGGCTGCGAGTCTCAACCCGCGGCATAACGCGTTCCGCCTCACGCGCAAAGGAAAGCCGCCCGAGGCGAATACCCCGGCAGCCTGAGTGAGTCGGGTCAGGCCACCACGGCGCTGAATGCCTCGACAGGCAGCCGCAGGCAGGCCACCATTGCTGCCCTTTTGCCACGTTTGTCAACGATGGGCGATACGCCCCTGACGCGCGTTTCACGACCGCTCACCGCCCGCCGCTTCTGGCGCGCAGCGCTGTGGCTGCTGTCGCTCGGTACCGCCCTGGGCCTGCTACTGGCAAGCCAGCAGCTGGTCGATGATGTCTCTGACGGTGGCTCCAACCGGTTTGTACCGATTCTGCTGAAGGAGCTGACCAGCTCCTACGCCGCCATGCTGATGGTGCCGGTAATGGTCTGGATGGCGCGGCAGTTTCCGTTTGCGGGTGGCAAGGCGCTGAGGAATCTGCCCGCGCACGCCTTGGCAATCGTGGCCATCGGCATCGCCCATACCCTGCTGATGATGGGATCGCGCGGCTTGTTTTTCCCGCTGTTCGGCTTGGATGCGCCTGAATCGGGCACCCTGGTGACGCGCTTCTTCAAGACCCTGCCGGTGCAGCTCATCGCCTACACCCTGACCATCGGGATCACCGGCATCGTCGACCGCTACCGTGCCGCGCGTGATCGTCAGTTCGAAGCCGAAAAATTGCGTTCGCGACTCTCCGAGGCCCAGCTCGAAGCGTTGCGCAGCCAGCTGGAGCCACAGTTTCTGCTCAGCACCCTGCGCAGCATTTCGGAACTGGTCTACAGCGAGCCTCGCGCCGCCGATGAAATGATCATCAGGCTCTCCGCCCTGCTCAGACACGCCTTCGAGCGGCGCGGCGACAACGAGACCACGCTGGCAGAAGAGCTGAAGATGCTGGAGCTTTACCTGGAGCTGATGCGCCAGCGCTTCGCCGAACGACTGTTCATGCGCATCGATGTGCCAGCAAACCTGCGCCGCCTGAAAGTTCCGCGTCTGCTGCTGCAGCCACTGGTGGAGAGCGCGATCCGCAATGGCACCGACCCGAGCTGCTCGCTGGTCAGCGGCCAGGTGGTGGTGCGGGCCGAAGGTGATCGCCTGTCGATCCGCGTGCTGGACGGCGGGCCCTGCGCTTCCGAGGGCCTGGCTACCCGCGGCGCCTCGATCGCCAACCTCGCCGAACGCATCCAGGCACTGTATGGCCCGGACTACGGCATCAGCCTGGTGGACGCACCTGAGGGCGGTTCCGAACTGCGCATCAGCCTGCCAATCCGCGGCGAGATCGGCACTATCGGTGGCGAGGCGACGCGCGGCGGATTGCTGGGCGTCTGACCGGAATCGCCGCTCGACTTGATTTACACCATCTGCGGCGTCACGTTGAACGAATGAATACCACTGCCAACCCGCTGCTAGCAGACACCGAGCTGCCCGCCTTCTCCGCGATTACGCCGGAGCACGTCAATCCCGCCATCGATCAGCTGCTGGGCGAGTTTCGCGCCGCCGTGGACCGCCTGACCGAAGATTCACTGGCGCGCGATTTCGACCGACTGATGGTGCCGCTGGAACTTCTGGAAGAGCGATTGGGGCGCGCCTTCGCGCCAGTCTCCCATCTGCACGGGGTGAAGGATTCGCCCGCCCTGCGCGAGGCCTACAGCGCCGCGCTGGAAAAGCTCACCGAACACAGCACCGAGCTGGGCCAGAACCGTGCCCTGTTCGAGGCCGTTCAGGCAATTGCCGATTCCAGGGATTTTTCGCAGCTCGACCGCCCACGTCGCAGCCTGGTGGAGGACAGCCTGCGTGGTTTCCGCCTGTCCGGCGTTGCGCTTGAGGGCGAGGCGCGCGAGCGCTTCAAGACCATCCAGAACGAACTCTCGCGAATTACCACCGAGTTCGAGGAAGCGGTGCTGGACGCGACCGATGCCTGGACCCGCGCGCTCAAGGAGTCCGAATTGGCCGGCCTGCCCGAATCGGCGCGCGCCATGCTGGCCGGTGCGGCGAGCGAAAAGGGCCAGGAAGGCTGGCTGGCCACCCTGAAGGGCCCGGTGGTGCAGGCCATCCTCACCTATGCCGACGATCGCGCGCTGCGCGAGGACGTCTATACGGCGTACCAGACCCGTGCCTCCGACCAGGGCCCGCACGCCGGCCAGCACGACAACACCCTGCGCATCGGCGAGATTCTCGCCCTGCGCCACGAATCGGCGCAGCTGCTGGGCTATCCCAGCGCCGCGCATGTCTCGCTGGCCGACAAGATGGCCGGCGTGCCGGAACGCGTGCTGAACTTCCTGCAGGAGCTGGCGCGCAAGGCGCGGCCGGTGGCCGAACGCGAACTGTCCGAACTGCGCGGCTTCGCCCTGGCGCGGCTCGGTATCGAGCAACTGCAGCCCTGGGACATCGGCTACGCCAGCGAGAAGCTGCGCGTCGAGCAGTTCGATTTCAGCGAAGAAGATCTCAAGCCCTATTTCCCGCTGCCGGCCGTGCTCGATGGGCTTTTCAACATCGCCAGCCGTGTTTTCGGCGTGGATTTCCGGCCACGCGGCGGTGTCGATGTCTGGCACCCCGAGGTGCGCTACTACGATGTACTCGATCATACCGGCGCGGTGCGTGCCGGCTTCTACGTCGATCACTACGCCCGCGAAGGCAAGCGCGGCGGTGCCTGGATGGACGTATGCCGCGCGCGCCTGCACGACGGCGACCGCCAGCACCATCCGGTCGCCTTCCTGACCTGCAACTTCGCGCCGCCCACCGCCGAGCGCCCGGCCCTGCTCACCCACGATGACGTGCTGACCCTGTTCCACGAGTTTGGCCACGGCCTCCACCACATGTTGACCGAGGTGGACTGGCCCAGCATCAGCGGCATCAGTGGGGTGGAGTGGGATGCGGTCGAGCTGCCCAGCCAGTTCATGGAAAACTTCGGCTGGCAGCGCGAGACCCTCGACCTGTTCGCGCGTCACTACCAGAGTGGTGAGACCCTGCCCGCGGAACTGCACGCCAAGATGCTGGCCGCGCGCCACTTCCATGCCGGGCTGTTCCTGGTGCGGCAGCTGGAGTTCGCGCTGTTCGATTTCCGTCTGCACCTGGGGTTCGACCCGGCGCGCGGCCCGCGCACCCTGGAACTGCTGCAGGAAGTGCGGCGCGAAGTCGCGGTACTGCAACCACCCGAATGGCAGCGCTTCCCGCACAGCTTCACGCACATCTTCGCCGGCGGCTACGCGGCGGGTTACTACAGCTACCTGTGGGCCGAAGTGCTGAGCGCCGACGCCTTCGATGCCTTCGAGCGAGCCGGGCTGTTCGACAACGAAACGGGTCAGCGCTTCCGCCGCGAGATCCTTGCGGTCGGCGGCTCGCGCCCGGCATTGGAGAGCTTCGTCGCGTTTCGCGGCCGCGAACCGGATCCCGACGCGCTGCTGCGCAGCTATGGGCTGGCTGCATAGGGCCAACCCTGCCTTTTTTGGGCGGCGCGCCCCGAACGCGGTGGGCCAAGGCCCACCCTACGTTTCGCAGGCCTTGGCCCACCGCCAAGATCCGCTGTAGGGTGGGCCTTGGCCTGAAGTCTCCCCGGATATTCTCTATCCCAAACAACGGGTTGCCGTGTACTCTTGTTGAAAACAGCGCGTGCACGACGGGTTTTTTCCTCGGGTTATCTAGACCATGAGGACCCGCCATGCAC
>JBBSJP010000050.1:0-33067 GCA_038257155.1 Lysobacterales bacterium
AGTCAGAGGTTCCGCCGGCCATGGTTGGCCGGCCCGCGAATCGATCGCGCAAGCGATTGATTTCGCGAAGTCGAGTCCGGACATGTGCCGGACTCGACGTGGGATGACAAGTCCAGGATGGACTTGTTCAGACCTTCCCTAGTCCTGCTGGATCCTTCCAAACAGATGCGAAAAATCGCCCTGGCCGAACTTCTGCGTCGATGGCTGGTGACATTGGAAACAGTCGTTCTGTCCCACGTCCGAGGTTACTTTCAGCCCGTACTGCATCCAGGTTTCCATCGTGGTGTTGGCCGGGCTCACCTGATCCGCGCTGCCTGAGCCGACCCGACCGAAGTTCGGTACGCCACCGCCTTCGCCCAGTTCATGTGAGGCCGGCTTGTAGTTGGGGCAGGCGGTGTCGGCTGCACCGGTCTCGTCGTACGTCAGACAGGCAGCGGCGAAGGTGCCGAATCCGGTGGCGCCATCGGTCAGCCACTCCATCGCCACCAGTTGGTAGTTCATCCACTTCGCATCCAATCCGGTACTTGCGAAATTGCTGCGAACACTGTCATTGAGGCAGGCCGTTGCGGTGAGGTTGGTGCCGTCCACACTGGAACCGGCGCAGGTCGCGGCGTTCGCCTCAGGCAGAACCAGGGTGCGGCAGATGTTCACTGCTATCCAGTTCTTGCTCGCGTCCTGCGGCACACCCAGGCACTGCGTATCAGTTTGCTGACTGGTCGGGTAGCTGCAGCTGCGCCCGTCGCCGCCGGCAGCCTGGTACGTTTGATGATTGAAATAGTTCCAGCCGGTTTGCGCGCCGATGCCGCCCGGCAGATTGGCATTGAGGTTGATTTCCGCTCCGGTTGCCGGCGAAACCGGATTCTGGTTGATGGGCGCGGCGCCGCCTGCCGAGCAGTCGGGCACGTTGCCTACGTGCTCGAACGTCGCCCACACGAAGCCGGGCTGGTCGACCGTCTTCTGCACCAGGTGAAATCCCACCAGGCCCCAGAAGTTGCCGCTTGAATCCTGCTCGCAGTGCATCAATGAATCCGGGCATGGACTGGTCGGTGCGTTCGCGCCGACATCAATTGCCGGCGCCGGCAGCGGGCCGAAATTGCGCCAGGCGGTCTTGAGTTCGACTGCGCCTTCGCTGGTATCGTCGGCGCGGGTGGGCGGAAACCAGACACCACCGGTTGCGCTGTTGGTGTTGAAGGCCTTCAGCGCGCTATTGAACCCGCTACGTGTATAGAGCGAGTTCGTCGCCACATAATCGAAGAAGGTCTGATTTACGCGGATGTCGTAGCTGGTGGTCAGTCCGTTGACGTCTTTGAGAAGGAATCCGTCACCGGCTTGAGTCTGGTTGTCGAAGCGGTTGAGCTGGGTCGGGCTGAGCGGCTGATAGCTGCCTGGCCAGGAGGGAGTGCCTGATGCGGTGAACAGCGAGTACCACGGCGCATAGCCCATGAATCTCAGTTTGCCGGCGGAATCACCGCCAACCAGATACAGAAAATTGTTCATCGCAAACTGGTCGAGCAGGCAGTTCATCTGGCCCACCAGCAGCCCCTGCACCGAGCTTTGGCCGGTGGAAGCCCAGAATGTCGATCCATCCGCTGTGCGACCGAAACTGTCGTAGGCACAGGCCGGCGTAGTGGAGCCCCCGGACGCCTGCAAACCACCCGCCGCAAGCAACAGCGTCGAGGCGAGAAGTGCCAGCCGGGCGAACGGCGCCTGGTTCAGATGATTTCGTGCGTTGCGCATCGTTCTCCCCTTGTGCCGATAGCCGAATGGGGCTGGTGTCGCATCCCCGTACTCTTCTACTCGGACTTCGAGGCCGGATTCGATCAGCGCGGGCCAAGCCTTCAGCACGCAGCTGTGCAGAACAACAGCGCCGCGGGCAGCCCGCACCCAGGCAGAAGCCAAAGCAGCCGCGCAGGAGCGCGGCCCTCCCAAGAGCCCACGAACCGCCAACAACCCCTTCACCAACCGCTCTTGACTGACCGCTCTTGACTAAGCGCTCCCAACTAACCGCTCTTCACTAACTGCTCTCAACTGACCGCTCTCAACTGACCGCTCTTGACTAACCGCTCTCAACTGACCGCTCCAACCTAACCGCTCCAACCTGACCGATCCCAACTGACTGCTCCAACCCACCACCGCGCAGCCGATGCGTAAACGTCGAGCGCACCCGCTCGGACACCCGAAAATAGCTGCCCCATATCAATAGCGAGATCAGTACGCGGACCGCAGCCGTGATGGCTTCGGTGCGGTCCTTCACCTCCATGTCAGGCAGAACAAACGCGGTCCAGATCTGAAAGACCTGAATCAGCAGAGATCCAACCAACACTCCGATGTATGCATGCGGCAGACTGGTGCGGCGCTGGAAAAACAGCAGCAGCACCGGCACCGACGCAACCAGCAGTGCCAGATTGCCGCCCAGTTCCAGCAAGAGCACCCATTCCCACATCGGGTGGTAACCGGCCCCGTCGGGATCGGTCAAGCTGGTCCAGGTCGGAACCGAGTAGGCCGAAGCGCTCGCAAGTATCAACACCAGTAAGGCAATCGGAGTCAGTACTGCACCGATACCCGGCAGCACCAGCCAACCTCCGAGCCCTGCGAGTCGGGGATTGGGCGGCAGCGGACTGGCGGGCGGGTCGTAGCGATAGATCAACAGGGCCAGCCAGACCGAAAGGCCGCACACCACCAGGGCAAAGAGCGCCACTTTCCAATGAATGCGCTTCGACCACGGCAATTCGCTGCCCGTGTCATTCATGAAGAGCGAATAGCCCAGGTTGTCGCGCGCCTCGGACAACTTTGCAGCAAATCCGGAGACTGCCTCCGGCTCAACGTGCCCTGCCAGCGACCGGAAACGGTCCGTGAACTTCAGTTTGCTGCCTTCGCCGCGTGTGCTGCGCGAGAAATGGAAATGCGCGTCTTCAATCTCGATGTCTTCGGAGGCCGACGGCCAACTCTGCGGCAGAAGCACCTCGGTGGTCTGCATGATCTCAACCGGATGGCTTACAGCCAGTGGTGAACGGCGGACCTGGTTGGACGGGGCATCGAGAAAGCCCTGGATGTCCGGCGCGCTGATGTAGGCCTCGCGCCTGGCTTCCTCCTCCGAGTAGGGCCAGAAATCGGGAATCGAATAGCGCTCGCTGACTGTCAGGGTGTTGGCCAGCGGGTCATCCACGATATCGATGGGTCCGGCTGACTCGATGCCCGGGAAATGCCCTGCGTAGAAGTTCAGATAGCCATGCTGCAAGTCATCGGTGCTGGCCGAGCGAACCTGGCTGCGCATGTCATCTGCGTCGCTGCCCCGGTAAGTCGTGGTGATCGTGTAAGTCACCGGCGCTTCGAAGCCCGCGCTGCTGTCGAACTGCGCCGCGATGTTCCTGATCGGTGCTGCGCGCTCCGTCGCCATTGTCACCAGCTCGCGCGTCTCCGATTCGATCACCAATGCCTGGCCATAGTCGGGCTGGTGCAGATTGGCCAGGGTGCCTGACTGGGTCGCCAGCGTCGGATCCAGCCAATAGCTGGCGCCATCAATGCTTGCCTGCACAATCACATGATTGAAGACACCCGGATGCGGCTGCAGCTGATCGAGTCCACGCTTCAGACTGCTGTTCACCAGAGCCGCACGAGCCTCGATTCCCACGCCACGCAGCAAGGTCAGCAACAGCAGGGTCTTGTCCTTGCAATCGCCGAAGCGCCGTTCCAGTACCAGCTGTGGCGGGCTTGGAATATAGGAACCCGCGCCGATCTGGATACCCAGATAGCGGATCTCGCCCTGCACCATGCGCAGGGCTGCGAGCAATCGACTCGCGTCGTCGGGCCCCTCGTTTCGCAATGCGGCGATCTCGGACTGCAGCGCCAGCAGCATGCCGGGCGACACCTCATACATCGGCACCGACCAGTTCGCCACGGCGGACCAGTCGGCAAACTCGCTCCAGTGGGCACGAGGCCAGGGGTCGTACCAGGCGGGTGCATCATCGTCCACAGGCAAGGGTGGAAGATCGGTCTGCTGCCAGCGGTATTCGCGCAGCGCGCCCACGGTAGTCACCTCGGCCTCCGGTGCTGCGTTGCGTGTCCGCACATCGAACTCCCGGCCCTTGGGCAACAGCAGACGAGCGTGCAGACGCTGCAGCGGAACCGACCACTGCAGCGGAAAGCTGCCGAACTCACGGCCCGCAAATGCCGGGTTGGAACCACTCACGCTGTAGGCGTACTCGACGATGTCACCCACGCGCACATCACTCAGGAACACGTTGGCGGTCTTGCTGCCGTCATACGTGCGCGCCTCCAGATCCCGCTCACGCTGCAGCATCTGCACTTCGGACTGTTCGAGGCGTGACTGCACCTCGCCGTCGCGATGCACGCGCAGCGAGTGCAGGGTCAGGGTTTCGAACGCCGGGTTGAATCCGAACTGCAGGTTGGCGACCGAATCGACACCCGAGTCGTTCAGCGCCTTCATCGCCACGCGCCGGAAGTGGACGGCGCCCTCGTCATCGATGCGCGTCTGGCTGTCGCTCAACAGGTAGTGCACGCCATTGCTGATCTGCGCCGTTGGCACGACATACTCGGCGTCCATAGGCACATCCACCACCCAGTCGGGCGTGGCGGATACGTGATACTCCCCGGTGGCCGCCATCGTCAGACGCGGTGAGGCCGACAGGATCAACAGGCAGGACGCGAGCGCACACCACCGAATGAAGCGACACCAATGAATCATGAATTGCACTCGCGGCCAGGCGACTGGAAACCCGCGCAGCAGTCTGGCCGGACAGCCGCGGGACGCCTGAATACTCGGTGATTCAGGCCGCGGGGGCAATGCGCGGGCTCATCCCGCCGCGATCTCACATGGGAATTGGGCGGCGGCAAGGTGCCTCATCTGGTTCAACGCAAGCCGCAGACCGAGGGTGGGCGACGATCCAGAGCAGCCGCGCAGGAGCGCGTCCCTCCCAAGAGCGCAACACCGTCAACGACCCATTCGCCAATCGGTCCCACTACCGCACCGACGGACTGCCCCCATCCACTCTTCACTCACCGATCTTCCCTGACCGCGCTCCACTGACCGCTCTCAACTGACCGCTCCCAACTGACCGCTCTTAACTGACCGCTCTTAACTGACCGCTCCCAACTGACCGCTCCAAACTGACCGCTCTTAACTGACCGATCCTAACTGACCGCTCCTAACTGACCGCTCTCAACTGACCGCTCTTAACTGACCGCTCCTAACTGACCGCTCTTAACTGACCGCTCTTAACTGACCGCTCTTAACTGACCGCTCTTAACTGACCGCTCTTAACTGACCGCTCTTAACTGTGCGCGACCGGGATCAACGGGCTCGCCTCGCGCAACTGGTTGGCAATGGGCAAACGCCGTATACGCACACCGGTGGCGGCGAAGATCGCATTGGTCAGGGCAGGTGCGATGCTAGGGATGCCCATCTCACCGGCACCCGCGGGCGCGATCTCCGAGTCGATGCTGATCACTTCCACATCCGGCGCCTGAGCCATGCGCAGCAAGGGATAGTCGTGGAAGTTGGACTGCTGCACACGGCCGCCCTCGACCGTGATCTCCAGCCCCAGCGCGGTGCTGATGCCGTCGATGGTGCCTCCCATCAGCTGTGCTTCGAGTCCGAGCGGATTGATCACGCGGCCGACATCGGCAGCGCAGACGCAGCGCAGGATCGACAACTCGCCCTCGGCACTGACTCGAACTTCGACCGCGTGCGCGACATAACCGCCAAACGTGTAGTGACAGGCTATACCGCGTCCGTAGCCGCGACCGCTGTCCTCGGGCGGCTTCTGCGTCCAGCCGATGGCCTCCGCGGCGCGATCCAGCACGACGCGCAGCCGACCAGTATCGAACTCCGGTCCACCGTGCCCCTCGTACGGAATCTTCCGCGCTTCGCCCAGCAAGCCGCGACGAAACGCCAGCGGGTCAACGCCCGCCGCCGCCGCAACTTCGTCGATGAAACTCTGGATCGGAAAGGCCACGAAGGTATGCACCGGCGCGCGCCACCAGCCACGCGGCATACCTGAATCCAGCCCACTGAATTCGCTGGAATAGTTCGCCACCATCGCCGCAGGCACGCCATCCTTGTCGACCGTGCCGGTGTGCTTGGGTGCCGTCGCCATGCGCTCGGTTCGCCAGGTTCGCGATGTGGCCAGGGTGTGATGGCGCCAGCCACTGAGCGCCTTGTCGCCATCCAGAGATGCACTCAGCAAGTGGATGCCGAACGGACGATAGAAGTCATTGCGCATGTCATCCTCGCGCGTCCACACCAGCTTGACCGCGGACATGCCGGCAGCCTGCGCAACACGAACCGCTTCGCCGACGAAGTCGTTTTCCAGGCGACGACCAAATCCACCGCCGACGCGGGTCATATGGATGGCTATCGCACTGCGCGGAATGCCGGTCAGCGCATGGATGATCGCCGATGCGCCACCCGGGCTCTGCAAGGGCGCCACCAGCTCGGCGCGATCCGGCCATAGCTTGATCAAGGCGTTCTGGGGTTCCAGCGTGGCATGCGCCAGGAAGGGCACTTCGTATTCGGCTTCGATGCGTTGTGTTGCGGCCGACTCGGCCGCTTTGACATCACCATCGCTGCGCGCGACTTCTTCAGCGGGCTGCGTGCGTTTGGCGGCCGCCTGCTCACGCAGCTGCGCGCGCGATTCATTGGCCCATGGCCCCTGCTTCCACTCGATCTTCAGCACGCGCCGTGCCTTGATTGCCGCCCAGGTGTCGTCCGCAATCACCGCCACACCGGCTGCGAGGTTAGCCGAGAAGGGCTCGTCCGGCTTCGGGCCAGCGATTGCCACTATCTTGCGCACACCGGGAATGGCCAGTGCCGCTTCCGCATCGAAGCTGACCAGGGTTCCATCAAGGTAAGGACAGCGTTCGATCATCGCCACCGGCACGCCATCGGCGTACTGGTCGATGCCATAGCGTGCCAGGCCGCGCGCGATGTCTTCAGCGTCCACGGTGCGGGTCGGGCGTCCAATGATGCGGTACTGCGAGGGATCCTTCAGCGCGACTGGCTCTTCCGGCAGGCTCAGCTGTGATGCACGGCTGGCGACTTCGCCATAGGCCAGGCTGCGTCCATCGGGATGAAATACACGACCGCCTCGCGTGCTGAGCTGCGCGGCATCGGTTTCCCAACGCTCTGCGGCCGCCTGCACCAGCAGCCACCGCGCCGAGGCACCGGCCTGACGCAGGTCACCCCAGGCACCGGGAATGCTGGTGCTGCCGCCGGCACCCTGAGGACCGAATCGATTGCGCGGGCCTTCCTCGGTTTCTTCGTAACCGTAGCCAAGCTGCTCGACCCGCACGGCATCCCAGGCCACGTCCAGTTCTTCTGCCAGGATCATCGGCAGCGAAGTCCGTACGCCCTGCCCTATTTCCGGATTGCGCGCGCCCAGCGTGATCAGCCCGTCACGCTCGATCCGGATGAAGGCATTGAGCTGTGCGCCGACCTCGGCTGTGGCCGATGCGCCATCCTGTGCCGCCAATGAAGGCATGTAGTGACCGAGCAGCAGCGCACCACTGGCGCCCATGCTGGCCTGCAGAAATCCTCGCCGCGAAACACCGCTCATGATCCGGCCTCCTCGCGCAGCAAGGCTGATGCCCGTCGAATCGCGCGCCGGATGCGCGGATAGGTGCCGCAACGGCAGAGGTTGTCGATCGCGGCGATGTCGGTATCGCTGGGCTCGGGCGTGCGACGCAGCAGATCCACTGCCGCCATGATCTGCCCGGCCTGGCAGTAACCGCATTGCGCGACGTCCTCTTCGATCCAGGCGCGTTGCACCGCATGCAGCTTCTCGCCCGCAATGCCTTCGATGGTGGTGATGGACTTGCCTGCCATCGCAGACACCGGCACCACACAGCTACGCATGGCAGCACCATCGACGTGCACGGTGCAGGCACCGCACTGCGCAATGCCGCAGCCATATTTGGTTCCCAGCAGGCGAGCGTGGTCGCGCAGGTACCAAAGCAGCGGCATCTCCGGGTCGCCGGCAAACTCCGTGGCCTGGCCATTGAGGGTGAATGCGATCGCCATCTGCGTCTCCCCACGCTGAGTCAACCCGCACTGTAGCGCGTACTTCGGACCTCAGGACCCGCCGAAGGTCACGCCAAACCGGAGCACTGGTCCCATGTCGCGCTCTTTCCCGTGAATGTCAGCAAGCGGGGGAAATGACGACACGGAGCGACAACGATGACACCACTGAAATCCATTCTGTCCATTCTGGCCGGCGTGCTGCTGCTCGCCTTTGGCGCTCCCCTTCAGGCTGCCAACTACTGCGTCGGAAGCGTCAGCCAACTCCAGGACGCCCTCGATCAGGCTGAAGGCGACGGCGCTGACAGCCTGATCCAGGTGCGTAGCGGAACCTACAACTTGACTTCCGACCTGCGCTATCAGCCGGCGCTGGAGTATGTGATTCCGGCGGGCAAGCTCACTGTGCGAGGTGGATACAACAGCGACTGTTCGTCCTATTCGCTGGCTCAGGGTGCAACAACCATCGATGGCGGTGGAACGCACAGCTTCCAGGCGCTCACCGAGACGGGCGCGGTGGCCCTGTTGGGACTGAAATTCCAGTCCGCGTTCGTCCATATCAGCGGTGAGGTCTCCAACGGCAGCCTTGTGGATGAGTGTTCGGTGCTGATCATCAACTTCTCGATGCGACGCGTCAGGGTCGATTCGGGCAGCGTGAGTATCACTGCGCCCTGTCAGGACGTCGTTCTGGAGAACGTGCTGGTAAGCAACGGCATCGGCGATCCCGACTCGCAGCACTCGGCGGACACAGGCCTGTGGGTGTATCTGCTCGACTTCGACAACGCGGCTTCTTTGACCATGGTGAATTCCTCCATCGTCAACGCGCGCACGACCTTTCTCACCTGCTGCGGCGAAGGCGCACCGGTAGCCAACCTGTACAACAGCATCTTCCATCGCCCCGCCGGCGCCGACATCTTCAGTGAGGCAGTGATCTACTCGCGCAACAACCGCTACGACGACATCAGTTTCAGCAGCGGCGCGTTCCTGCTCCCTGGCTCGGGAAGCACATCGAGTGCCAATCCCGATCTCAACGCACAGCACGTGCCGAATGCCGGCTCGCCAATGATCAATTCGGGTAGCTCCAACGTGCCGGACGGACTGCCGACAACCGACCTTTCCGGCGGCGAACGGGTGATCGGGTCGCAGGTCGACCGCGGCGCACTGGAATCGCCTGTCGACGGCACCGGGGTGTACACCGTCACCAACACCAATGCCTCAGGCAGCGGCTCGCTTGCCCAGGCGGTGGAGCTGGCAAACACCGAGGCCGGCATGAACTACATCCGCTTCAACATTACCGGGGGTTGTCCGCGGCGGATCAGCCTTGCCGCACCGCTGCAGATCCGGGAATCGGTCAGCATCGATGGCTGGTCGCAGCCGGGAAATGTCCTCAACACCAGTGAGTTCGGCTGGACCGGCGCGCCCTGCATCATCCTCAACGGCGCTGGCAGCGTCGGGATCGGCATAGAAGCCATGGGAGAACTGGCCAGCGGTGGTCGCATCACCGTGCGCGGCCTGGCCTTCGAGGGCTTCGACCTTGCCATCGCGCTGGCCTTTGGCGAAGACCACGCCATCTATGGCAATCAGTTCGGCGGCAACGTTGGCGACAGCTTTCTCCCTCTCTCTGGCAATCAGCAGGCCATCGGCCTGATCGGGGGCGGCCGCACCACGGTGGGTGGCTGGAGTGCCAGCTCACGCAACCTGATCGGTGCCTCCAGCGATGTCGGTGTGCTGATCACCACATTTCTCGGCGGTGGCGGCGACGACAATGAAGTCATCAACAACTTGATTGGTCTCGACAAGAACGGCGCCAACGCTCTGCCGAACGGCACCGGCATTCGTATCAACGGCGGCTTCAACCGCATCGCAGGCAACCGCATCGGCGGCAACACCATTGACGGCATCCTGCTGTCCAGCGAGAACGCAGAGGGCAACATCATCGACGGCAACGACATCGGCGGTGGTTTGGGTGCCTTCTCCCTGGTTGCCGGCAACGGCCGCATGGGTGTAATGCTGCAGAACGAGGCACACGACAACCGCATCGGACCCGCCAACATCATTGGACGCAACGGCGACGATGGCGTGCGCGTGATGCCCACTGCACGCGCGCGCAACGAGATCACCGCCAACCGCATCAATCGCAACGACGCCCTGGGAATCGACCTGGGCGACAACGGCGTGACCGCCAATGACCCCGATCCAACTTTCTGCGATCCCGATCTGGGCTGCGCCGCGAATCGCGGGCAGAACTTCCCGGTGGTGACCGAGGCCGTTCGCAAACGCACAGGATTCATACCGGTTGATCGACCCGTGCTGATACGCGGAACGCTGCGCAGCACGGTGAACACCACCGTGCCCTATCGCATCGAGTTGTTCAGCGGACCGTCCTGCGAAGCCAATGGCCACGGCGAAGGCTTGCGAATGCTGGGCCAGGTCGAAGTGATCATCAGCAATGAACCGTACTGCTCAGGCGACTTCTGCCTGGCCTGCACCAACGGCAACTGCACCGCAGCCTTCGCGACCTACCTGCCCCTGGCTGGACTGGAGATCGGCGACGCCATCACCGCCACCGCCACCAGCCCGGCCGGGGATACCTCGGAGTTCTCGGCCTGCGCCGTGCTGGTTGATGAAGACAGCGGCGATCTGCCGTTTGCCGACAGCTTTGAGGGCGATTGAGGTCCAGAATCAACCAGACGCGCGGGCACGCGCCAACATGAGGCGGCCAGCAAACTCGCTGTCCGCCTCAGTACGCCACCAACACTCAGCCGATCAATCCTGCAGCTGATCCTGCGAGATGATCGCCGTCATGAATGCGTAGTGGTTGCTCTCCCGAAACCGGGCGTCCTGCTTCACCAGCGACATGAACTCCTGGTGCTCGGCAATCGAGCTGGCTACCAGGCAGCCTGCGCTGTACTTCCCGACCTTGCTCGAGTTGTTGCCGTGGTGCTGGTTGATGCCGTAGTCGGCGCGCTCGAACACGGGGTCCCCGTCGCGCAAACCATTGCGGTCCTGGTCCCGGTGCACGCGAAGCTTCCGGCGTTGGACCAGGGCTTCGTACGCACCTTTGTGCAAGCCGACTCCCCACGCCTTGTACTGGCCCAGCGCGATGTGAGCCGCGGCCTTGACCGGATCACGAATGCCGGGCACGGGGTTGAGAATCGCATGCCAGCCCGGTTGCGTCGTTGCACGCCATGCGCCGATCATTATTGGCACGCGTTCTCGAACCGCAATCACGCAACGCAGGTCGTTGTATTCGTCAACCTTGTTCGCGTTGACCGCGCCATCTTGGTTTCGGCCCTCCAGGTAAACAATGTTGGCGCAATCGGGATGCGCGCAGAACCAATAGCCGAGCTGCTGCATGCTTCGCACAATTCGCGCAGCGAGAGAGCTGCCTGCCACGTCCAGCGGCAGAAGATCATCCCGACGCTGAGAAAGCAGCGCGCGTGCCAGATCCGCTGTAAGTCGATCAGAATCCCCTGCGCCCACCAGACGGCAGAACTCGCGCCAGGCCCACTGGCTTACCGGCCCGAAATCGCCATCGACTGGCGGATCGAGCAGTCCCAGATCGGCTAGCCGCTGTTGAAGTTCCCTGACCAGTCCCGGCTTGGTCCGGACCTGGTTCTGGTCGAGCCCCTGCGAAGTGCCATCGCGAATTTCTGCCAATGAAGTCATGTGCAAGCTCCCGTGCCATGGTTGGTGTAGCAGCGCTCATCTCGATGTGACCGGACTGGCTTTCGTTACAAAATCGACCACCTCACATTGCGCGGAGCGGGCCGATACAATGACTGGCTCAACAGATCCCAAGCCGGAATGCAGAGGCTGACGGGCTGTCCGTTCCTGAGTTCCAGAGCAATATGCATTCCGACCAGCACTCGACCGTGATCCAGATCGGCCACCAGAGGCGAACCACTGTCGCCTCCAGACGTCCAAACGCCGGCGCTGAAACTGAGGGTCAACAGGTCGCTATGCACGTTGATGGCGTTGGTTATCAACTGCCCTGCCGGCCAATAGCTGCTGAAACTGACAGGAACACTTCCGCTTGCTGTCAAGATGAATAGATCCGCCCTCAGATCTCGCGGCCGGGCAATACCGCCACTTGCGAAGCTGAAGCCCTGATTCAGTAGTTCAACAGCGGCGGTGACATTGGTAATGCGCAACCACTGAGCATCGAAGTCGGGCCGGTTGGGATCATCCAGGCTTCCACGGCGATCGATCGACAAGCCAAGTCTGCTGTAGTCATCAAGCAAGTCGACGGGAACTTCGCTGGACTGGTAGTTGCTGATGCCGTTGGAAAGCACATGCATGCAGGAAATCGCGCTGTAGCTCTTCGTGCCGCTGGGCGTGGACTCCTGAATGATGCAGGCTACGGAACCTGTTTCGTAGCGCGTTGAGTTGCTGGTTCGGCCAACAGCAATGTTGGCCTGCGGCCTGCGAGCCGACTTGGCCGCACGTTGCTCAACATCGGTTGCGATCGCCACACGCGTCGGAGCATGAGGCGGACCAATGCTCGCGAAGACAAACTCTGGAATTCTTCCCTTCAGTGACGATGTCTTTCGCGACAGCGCTGGCCACTTGCGTCTTACAATCATCCGCAGGCAGACGGCAAGGTTGCGATGTATCCGAACCTTGCCTTGTTCGTCGCTGCGATGGCGGAACCCGATCCCCAAACCGCACACTGCGGGATAGGCAAGACGCAACTCCTCGCCGCGCGTTTCGATCAGCTCTTGCACCACTGCGAGCTGCGTTTCGAGATCGAGCTCGCGGAAAGCACCCTTGGCCGCAGCGACGGAACAATCGGTGGTCCTGCGGTGCTCGATCACCGACAGGCTCGGCCGTGATTCGAGGCTCTCCACGGTAGGGGTCACCATAGGTGTCAGGTAAGGTCCAAGGTCAAACTTAGCCTGGATAGCGCCTGGTCTATGGATTCGCCACCACGAATGGTCTTGTCGCGAATGGCTTTCTCGATACTGGCCTTCTCAACGGCGTCACTCGGGGTAGGCCGTAGCTTGATCTGCATCTTCTTGGCCGCGGCGTCATGAGCCACCGACTCGAACTTGAAGTGATAGCCGACTGCCTCAGGGTCGTCGGACAGGCGCTTGTCCTCCAGCGATTGCAATACATCAAGCAGGGCTTTGGCCGTTGCCACACGCGTATCATTCGCGTCCGGTTGCACCGGGACTTGGGTTGCGGGGATCTGCGCTGGCTGATCCTGGGTAGCGGGTTGCACTGCGCTAATGCTAACCGGTACTTCAACCTGATTGCCGGCTGCGTCGGAGACTAAAAGGCGAGCACTACCAGCAGGCGTGTTCTGGGTGCGCGTCAGACCGAAACCGCGGTCACCCGACACCGGGTTCACAACAATCAGGTCTTTGACTTGTTCACCAATGACAACGCCGACATAAGGCGACTTGCCCCCCGAGACGACGAATCGAGCCATTGTTGCGCTGGCGCTCAAGCTGAGCGACGCCGGAGAAACGGACATGGGTTCGCTGGCATCGACGTTGCACGCCTTCAAGGCAGCGGCGATATCGCTGACGGGCACGCTTTGCACGACCGCCTGAAGTTGCAGTTCGATTCCCTCAAGCATGGCGAAAGCTCGATTAAGGTTCGCCACAGCCCGATCAAGGGCCGCTTCGAGATCGAGGACCTGCACGCCCAATGCCCGTGAATCGACCGATCCGGACTGCCTGCCGGTCTTCACCGCTGGCGCAGCTTCTTCGAAGCCTCTCAGCTCGAGTCCCGGAACCACCTTTGCAGCCAGCAACCCCAGATTGGCGATGATCGACTGCGACGCGTTCGGATCGGGCAACGCGGACTGCAGTTCCTTGTCTACTGTTGCCACGACCCGATCCACTGTCCGTGCCAGCCGATTGCCGGCAGTACCGGAAGCCTGTTGCAACTGTATTGCTTTTGCATAACTGGCTCGCAACGCGGCGAATCGCGACTTGGCTGAAGCAAGCTCAAGATCCGCGCGCGTTTGCAGTGCTGCATTGCGCTGATTGATCTGCAACGCAGTCGCTTGGGAAACTGTCTTGCCTTGCGCCTTGGCCTGCGCCCGAGCAACCGCTGCAACTTCCGCGACGACCACGTCCAACTCAATCAACGCCTGAAGTGCGGGGGCGTAATGTGCGTTGAAATTACTTACCCCTGTCCGGAGTGTGGCTTGCAAGGGCTTGGCGATGCGCAGTGGCTCCACCGCGTTCTCGGCGCACACCAAGGCCTGGTAAGCGTTGGCGTAGAGCGCTTCGAGGGGTTTGTTGCCATACCAGGTTGCCAGGCCATAGTTGGTACCACCGATCAGGCCAAGGCCAATCAGATTGTCCCGATGCGCTCTGCCTTGCGTGATTCCCAAAGCCAGTGCGCCCAGCACGATGTTGGTCGCGCCGGTGTTGTAGCGCAACTTGGCGTAGGCCGAAAGTCGATCGCGGTAGGCTTCACGTTGTACACGCGAGTACTGCTGGGCCTGATCGATTGTGCAATCAACTCGGCACGCAGTCACCTGAGTGGCATTGGCGGCAGAGGGACGAATGTAGGGATCGGCCAGCGAGCAGCCAACCAGAAGCGTGCTCAGTGAAACAGATGCCACAAATCGGACCGGTATGTCCCTCATCGCTCGCCCCTTGGACCTGCCAGAAATTCCAATGCATTGGGACGCCCCGTGACACCACTGGCAGCTTTCCCCTTGCCCTTAACTCGCAAAATGGGGACCAGATCGATCACGCGTCGAAAACACGAACACTGCCCCGCCAAGACGCTAACCCGTTCGTGGTGAGGAGGGGCGATCGAGATCCTGATCCGCACGCAGTGCGAATCGAAGGGTCGAGGCGGCCCGTCTCGAACCACCTTCGCGGGACCCTTCGAGAGCCTGTCCTGAGGAGGCACGAAGCGTCGTCTCGAAGGGCCAGGCCTCGGCCCTTCGATCCTCGCTACGCGCTGCCTCAGGACAGACCTTCAACCTCGTTCGGCGGCTACGCCGCTGCGCCTTCGCTGCGCTTGGTCCCGGCTCCTCAGGGCGAACGGGAAGGGGGCGGGAGCCCCGCTCGCAAGCATGGCTGAGGCATGTGGGCAATCAGGACTCGTGTAGCGTCCCTGATACCTGCCAACGCCCCTTGCCGATTCTTCGAGGCATTCTTCTTCAGCCCTGCTGCAAGCGCCCCAGCAACCGGCGCGCAAGCAGGTGCACGTCACCCGGCCAGCGCGCCGACAGGTAATGCCGATCTTCGACGACAAAGCCCCCGCGGTCGCTAGCGGCCGTGCTCTTGGCAAACAGGGTGATCGGGCCGCGCTGGAAATCACCGGCATGCTCAAGCGCGGCACGCACTTCGGACTCCACGTAGTCGGGATAGGTTCGGTAATAGCGGCCAAGCTTCCAGGCGGTCAGCCAGAACGCCAGGCGTTCCATGTAGGCCGGCAGGCACGTGCTGCGATAGCCGTGCAGCAACGAGTGCCCGGATTCTGCGCGAGCCCCGCGCAAGTACCAGCACGCCATGGCAAACCGCCGCGAACGGACGGCCGAGCGCGAAGCAGCGTCCCATCATCGTCTGCAAATCGGCGCTGCCAAGGTACTGCCGCATGCCCGCTGCGTGGCCACCCGGTAGCAGAAAGCCGGCGTAATCCTGCGGCACGATATCGGCCCAGCGGATCGGATGCTGAAACGCGTTGGTCGCAATCATGTCGCGGTACGCCGCGCGAGCATCCGCCTCGGCACCGAGCTGGCCGAAGATCACGCCCTCGAGCACGCGCGGATCGCAGGCGGCCACATAGGCATGCTCAGTTGCGAACACCACCTCGTGCCCCGCGTCGATCAGATAGCGCCACGGAATCGCAGCCTCAGTGGTGTCGAAGTCTCGGTCGGGAAGCGGAATCAGTACGCGTGGCATGGTGGGCTCCGTCCGACCTCACTCGAATCTGTCCGAAAAAATGAATCCGTCCTTGGTCGAGAAGCTCGCGGCACCGACGCGCGTCCGGCCGCTGGTGGCGGCAAAGTCGCCGACGACGTCGAGTCGAGCTGGACTGGTCGCCAGATCGTACACCCGGCTGACGGTACCGCCCGAGATCGAGGGATTCCATTGAGGATCAGTCTGAGTGGATTCACGGAACTGGCACCCGCGCCCGACAGTTTTCCGCGCGCATGCCGGTCAGTACGCCTCCTGCTTCGCCCTGAGCGCGGCTAACACCCGTATCGCCACCACCAGCGGCCAGGCTAGAAGGAAGCTGAGGGCGTTCAGGGCGTCCTCGCCCAGTTCAATTGCAAATCAATTTTGTTCAGAGGCTCCTTAACTCCCTGCAACTGCTCATGCTGTTAGACTTACCAATTCGGTGCCCAGGCCATCCAGTGGGCCCCGTTTGAGCAACATCGCGCGCCCAGCCCCGTGTTCGCACCGGCGCTTGGCAATCGAAGCAACCTACAGAAATGCAGCCTGTCGCCGGTCGCCTGCCCCCACAGAGACCGCGATGCATCACGCCTTGGAGAAAAATACCCGTGAAATTGATTGCTTTAGCGCTGCTCCTGGTCGCAGGTGCCGACGCGGTACAGGCGCAGATCGTCCATACCTTCGAAGACCAGCAGATTCCTGCCGACTGGGGGCAAGTGGCGGGCTCGGACGCTGGCTGGACGATAACCAGCGAGGTTGCCGCTACCGGCAGTTACAGTTTGCGCAGCGCTCCGATTCCCGATAGCGCGACCGCCGCTATCGCTTGGACCGATGAGTTCTCCTCGGGAACCCTCTCCTTCCAATTCAGGATGGTGTCGGAAAGTTGCTGTGATCACTTTCGCCTTCGGGTCGACGGGGTCGAGGTATTCAGCGCATCGGGCTCCCGTCCGACCTGGGTAGAGGTACGGCGCGAGATTGCAGCCGGCCCGCATGCCATCGAGTGGAGCTACAGCAAGGACGGCAGTGTCGCCACGGGAGCGGACGCGGTCTTCATCGATGACGTTCGTTTCGGCGATGCGTTGCCGGTTTCGTCGCCCCTGCTCCAAGTGCCGGGCGCGCTGCTGAGCTCCTCGGACCAGGCGTTGACGGAGACCTATTTCCCGGCAGCGCCCGGCCTCAGTCAACCTGCTTCGTTCGGTGGCCCCCTGGCCATCCAACCGGACGGAACGCTCTATCACGCAGACCTGGACGCTGACGCCGTCTACCAGTACGACCCGATCACGTCGATCCACTCTCTGCTGGCCTCCAATGTTCCTTTCACGAACGCGATGGTTCCGCTCCCGACGCAACTTCTGGGCGGGCAGGCAAATTTTTGCGGTGGCTACTCCCTGGTTTTCCTGGGTAGCGGCAATGTATTCAACAGTTCGCCCCCCGTGCCCTGTGAGGGCCAGTGGGCCGCGGCAGCGAATCGGGGTTCGGACCTCTACGTGCTGAACGACAATCGTCTGACGCGCCGCGCAACGAGCACGCCCGCCGCCATCAGCCAGTCCACCGCGTTGCAGTATTTTCCGAGCGACCTGGCGATCGATGTCGATGGCAGCGTGTGGCTGTTGGCATCCAGCGAATTGGTGCATGTAAGCGCAACCGGTGTGGAGATCGCGCGGTATAGCTTGTACCCACGCTTCGCGAGCCACATCGCGCTTCGCGAGGATGGCCTGATAGCAGTAGGCGGCTGGGGCGCCACCGGCTTCCTGCGGCCCGACCGCGGTTTCGCCGTGTGGAAACCCGAGCCGAGCTACACCAGTGACATCGCTTTCGTGCCCGGAGTCGTACCAGACGCGGACGAAGACACACTGCCACTGTGGTGGGAACAGGCCTACGGGCTTGATCCGGACCTGGCGTCGGATGCCGAACTCGATTCCGATGGCGACACGCTGACCAACGCTCAGGAGTACGCCTTCAGGTCCAACCCGAACCTGCGCGATTCCGATGGCGATGGCGCGGAGGACGATGTCGAATTCACAGCGGGAACCGACCCGCAGCAGCAGGATTCCGACGGCGACGGGCTCAGCGATGGCGTCGAGATCCTCGACCTGGGAAGCAATCCGCTGTCGGGGGATACCGACGGCGACACCATGGGCGACTACTACGAGTTCACCAACGGCTTGAACCTGCTGGTCGATGACCGGCTTGAAGACGCCGATTCGGACGGCCTGAGCAACTTTGATGAGTTCCAGCTTGGCACCCAGCCGGCCGTCGCCGACAGCGATGCAGATGGACTGCTGGATGGTGCGGAAGTACTGACGCACGACACCGATCCACTGGATCCGGACAGCGACAACGACGGTTTGCTCGATGGCCCCGAAGTGCTGACGCATGGCACCAATCCATTATCGGCCGACAGCGACGGCGACACCCTGGACGACTACCTCGAAGTCGTCACGTTGCTGTCCAACCCGAATTCCATTGATTCGGATGGCGACGGCCTTCCCGATGCGTACGAGCACCTGTACGACCTCGGGCTGACCATCAGCAACGCCGACGCCGATGTCGATGCCGACGGACTGTCGAACGGTGGCGAGTTCATCGCTGGAACGCATCCGCGTCGGCCCGACACCGACCTTGACCAGCTGATGGACGGGGATGAAGTCACGCTTGGCACGAACCCGCTCAGCGCCGACACCGACGGCGACCGACTGCCCGACGGCTGGGAGTTCGCATCCGGCTTCAACATGCTGCTGCCCGACTCCGATCTCGATCAGGACGGCGATGGATTCTCCGTGCTGGAAGAGCTGTGGGGAGGAACTTCCGACGACTCGGTATCGAGCCGACCGGCACCGCAGGTCTGGTCGACGCACCAGGGCAATGCCCGCCACAACGGCTATCAGGCGTTGACGCTCCACGACGGAATGCCTGCGCTCGCACTGAACGTGGAAACCACAGCCGCGACGAGCCCTGTGGTATTCGGCGACGGACACCTGTTCTACACCAGTGGGAAATCCTTGGCCGCGGTCGACGTAATCAGCGGCGCGGAAGCGTGGCGCCACACGTTCGACAGCGCCTTTTCCGTCAATCCGCCAGCATTCTTCGACAGTCGGGTCTATGTGCAGACCGGCAATCATGGGTCGGATACATGGCTGCGCGCCTACAGCAGCACTTCGGGTGACCTGATCTTCGAGTCGCCGCATGAGGCCCAATGGGAGTCCTATCTCGCCCCGACGGTGTTTGGTGACCACGTTTACATCAACGGCGGTTACTACGGTGGCGCGTACTCCTTCGATCGCATCAGCGGCGCCCAGCAGTGGTTCAGCGACTTGCCACAGTTTGATCGCTGGACACCAGCCGTCGAGGAAACGCGTGTCTACGCGTACGTCTACGGCATGCTGAAGGTTCTTGATCGAGCGACCGGCCTCGAAGTGGGCAGCATCCAGGATCCGCTGTATTCCTGGAACGGCTGGTCGGTGCGCATGGCACCGCTGCTCGGCGGCTATGGCAACGTCATCGCCTGCCAAGCCGGCCACATGGTCAATTTTGAGGTGGCCAGCCTCAGCGTATGGTGGACCCGACCGGGCTGCTCAGCGCTCAACCCCGCGTCGGCAAATGGGTTGGTCTTCTTTTCCGACTCGAATATCTTGACAGCGGTGAACGAACTCACGGGACAGACCGTCTGGACACGTGAGTTCACCTCCAGTCTCCAGGGCAATATCATCGCCACACGGTCACACGTGATCGTATCGGACGCGACCCAAACGCACCTGGTCCGTCTCTCGGACCGCGAGATCTCTGCAAGCCTGCCAGCCACTGGCGAGAAAACGCTCACGCACGACGGCCGCATGGCTATCGCGGGCGCTACGTCGATCAAGGTCTATACCTTGGGCACAGGTGGCGATTTGATATTTGCCAACGCGTTCGAATGAGGTAACCCGACCTTGGATCAGAAGGCCCCGAATTTCGGGGCCTTTTTTTTAGGCTTGGCCGCTTGGCCTAACGCGTCGCTGCCGACTGATTGCGATCTTCAAATGGTGCGGGGCCACACTCAGCAAGACTGCACGGGGCGACCGTTCCGCTGGACTGTCCCCTGCGCTCCTTGGATTAGTTCCTTCCGTCCCCTTTTCCGGTCCCCTTTTGCGGGCGGTGTCGACGCCCGCGGCGTATCCTCGTCTACGATGGAATCGCAGCGCTTGCCCGGCCTGTTCTTCGCTGGTGAAGTGCTCGATGTCACCGGCTGGCTGGGTGGTAGCCACTTCCAGTGGGCGTGTGCCTTAGGCCACGTGGCTGGAATTGCGGCCCGAGCGCGCGCGACCCCATTGCGGCATTTCTTTCGTTCACCCGAGACACCTTCACTGGGAGAAAAAACACGATGGACAGAACCCACCGAAGCATCGCCGGCCTGCTGGCACTCGCCCTGACACCCGCTTTCGCGGCAAGCCCCAACGATGGCCAGGTGATGATCGTGCTCGACGGCTCGGGCTCGATGTGGGGCCAGATCGAAGGCAAGCCCAAGCTCGAGATCGCCCGCGAAACCCTGTCCGCCGTTCTGGCCGACACGCCGGCTGGCACCGAGCTCGGGCTGCTGGCCTACGGCCATCGCAGCAAGGGCGACTGCAAGGACATCGAACTGGTGGTGCCCGCCGGCACCGGCACTGCCCCCGCGATCGGCAAGGCTGCCGCGGACATGAAGTTCCTCGGCATGACGCCGCTGTCGGACGCGGTGGCGCAGGCCGCTCGCGAAATGCGCCACACCGAACGCCGCGCCACCGTGGTGCTGATCACCGACGGCCTGGAAACCTGCAAGGCCGATCCCTGCGCGGTCGGCAAGGCGCTGGAAGAATCGGGCGTGGACTTCACCGCGCACGTGGTTGGTTTTGGCCTGAGCGCCGAGGAAGGCAAACAGGTGGCCTGCCTGGCCGAGGCCACTGGCGGCCGCTATTTCGCCGCCGGCGACGCCGCTTCGCTGGCCGCCGCGCTGAGCGAAACCGTGGTCGAAGCGCCGCCGGCGCCGCCGCTTCCAGACGCCACGCTGGATGGGCCCGACAGCGTGCCGATGTCCTCGCGATTCCTGGTCGCCTGGACCGGCCCGGACGGCAAGCTCGATGACGTGCAGCTGTTCGATCCGGCTGCTGGCGGCGGCGACGGTTTGATCATCGACCGCCAGCGGCTGAACACCGACAAGGATTATCCGCAGCGCCAGGCCAGCCTGGTCGCGCCCGCCGTTCCCGGCGACTACCAGCTGCGCTACTACCACGGCGAACAACGCAAGGTGATCGCCACGCGCGAGCTGAGGGTGACCGAGGCCGAGGTGTCGCTGGAGGCACCGGATGAGGTCTCCATCGCCTCGCGCGTCACGGTTCGCTGGACCGGCCCAGGCGCCACCCTGGACGACCTGGAACTGTTTGATCCGCGCGCACGCAGCGGCGACGGTTCAGTCCTGGACCGCCAGCGCCTGAACAGCGACAAGGGCTTCGACCAGCGCCAGGCCACCGTCGTCGCGCCGGCCCAGCCGGGCGAGTACGAATTGCGCTACTGGAATGGCGACAACCGCAAGGTGCTGGCGACCCGGGTCCTGCGCGTGGTCGACGCGGAGGTCGCGCTGGACGCACCGGCCTCGGTGCCGGCCGCCTCCCGCATCACAGTGGGCTGGACGGGTCCGGCGGGCAAGCTCGACGATCTGGAGATGTTCGATCCGCGCGCGCGCAACGGCGAAGGCCTGATCCTGGACCGCCAGCGCCTGCTGAGCGACAAGGGCTTCGATCAACGCCAGGCCACCGTCGTGGCACCGGCCAATCCCGGTGAGTACGAGCTGCGCTACTGGAACGGCGACAACCGCAAGGTGCTGGCCACGCGCACCGTGCAAGTCACGCCGATCGAAGTCAGCCTGTCGGCGCCCGATCGTGTTGCCGCACAAGCGCAACTCACCGTCGAATGGGTCGGCCCCGGCGCATCGATTGACAACATCGAGATCTTCGATCCCGCCGCCCGCAACGGCCAGGGCCAGGTGCTGGTGACCCGCCGTGTCGGCGACGACGGAAAGACCACCCTGCGCGCACCGAAGGTCGCCGGCAGCTACCAGCTGCGCTACTGGAACGGCGACAACCGCGCCGTGCTGGCAACGCGCCCGCTGATCGTGGAGTAGTCCGCGCTTGGCCGCTTCCGCCCTCGCCGGGCGCAAGCGGCCCTGGCCGTCCCCGCGACACCTTCGCCCCAAGTACTTGACCACCACCGTCAGCGAAATCGACAACACCCTGCGGCCAACTACCCAGTGTCACCAACCGGCTGCTTGCGTCCCGCAAGATCTTAGTCGGCGCAACCTGCGAATCAGGGGACCGAGGGAATAATCACGTGCGGATAAGGGGAACGGAGGGAAAAAAAACGGAATTAATACCGTCCGCCCCCTTTTCTGCATCCCCCTTTTCGCTCCGAATTTCGGAGCATTTTTTTAGGCCTGGTCGCTTGGCTTTGCACATCGCTGCCGACTGATTGCGGCTTTCAAATTGTGCGGGGCACACTCAGCAGGACAGCGCGGGGCGACCGTTCCGCTGGGCCGTCCCCTGCGCTCCTTGGATCAATTTCCTCCGTCGCCTTTTCGTCCGTCCGATTTTCGTCCCCTTTTCCCGGGTTGTTCAAGGTCAGCCACAAAAGTGCGCCGTCTTTAATGTACTGTTACAGCATGCGTGCAGAGGAATTGGGCTTGTCGCGCTACATCCTCTCAATTGCCCTGACCGCTTCTCATTCTGAAATAAAAGGTGGAGATGACTTTTATTGCATCTTCTGGAGCCATTCCAGAAACCGTGAAGAGCAACGCGTCCAACACACTCTTGTCGCGCCAAAGTCGCCTGAGCCAATCAATCACGGCTAGCAGTGTAAAGAGATTGCCTCCCAGAATCACCGTCAGAACACCGGGTTGCTCTCGATACAAATAGATGAGACCGCCTCCCACCCCGAAAAGAATAACGAGAAGAACAAGCGCGACCCACAAGAAACTTGCATTTACATTCTGCTGTTTCCGAAGTATCCGCAGCATTTCCTGCTTCCCGCTCTCCGTCGATCCACCGGAAGCCTTGCCCAAGTCAGGCGCAGCGGCTTGATCGACCGCACGCAATCCACTACCGAGTGCACTTTGTAATCCTTTTGACACTTTGATAGTCATTCAATTACTCCTCAATGCATCGTTAACTTCTTGTAATAACCCAGCATAACTTCGGTCACCGCGGCACCCCAATTGAAAAAATATCTTGTAGTACTCAAACCAAACATTTGGTTTCAGTTTTACCTCGCTCTGCCTAACCAGGCAGTTTGGTTTAGCCTTGAGCAGTGCTTCAACCAGTGCAATTGGATGGCATACGCAGAGATCTAGCACCCCTTCAAACTCCTCTGGAATCGCACCAACAAGTTGATCTATCGGAACTAGAACCCCTCGAAATTCAATGCATTGCCCGTGCCAGTGAGACAGGATCAAAACCAGACGGACGGTTTCCTGATCAGTAGCGGGGCGGGAGAAGGCGGTCTCGAACTCAACGAGACTGGCCTTCGACTCGACGTGGATGCCGATACGGGTAGCTAGGTTCAAGAGCGCCCTCAACGGTCTCAGAAACGTAAATTCATATTGAGCCCACCCCCCGGCGAAGCTGCTTGCATACAGGCCCATGCCCGACTTGGTCTTCTCAAAGTCAGTTTCGTTTTCGGGGAGGCCAGCGAGAATCGATGTGGCCGCAGGCTTCACCAAACGGTCAACAATCGCGGTATTAACCGGGGCTAGCATCGATTGACACCCTGGCATCAGCCACAAATGAAGTGCCGACTTGATTTTGAAACTCGACACGAACATCGGCTTCGCTTAGCTCTGGGTTTTGCTTCCTGAGTTCTATAATTGCTTGGGTCACAAAATCGATGGCCGAAGCATTGCTTGACGTGTTCGCTCCGACGAAATAGAGCCTTAACTGTCTGGCAAGTTCGGCAGTTCTTGCATATACCCGAAGGACGAATCCATTGAACCGCACCACGAATCCATGCCATCCATTCCTTTCGCCAGACGAAATGGCGCGTGTATCGGAGACCGACCTGACTCGGGCTTCCGCCAGCAGATAGTGTGGAATCGTTTCGACGCTCGGTGACCGTTCGGTTTGGTGACCGACCAATTCAAAGACTCGCGGTTTCGTTCCTTCCCCCTTCCATGTGGCAAGAATTGATGCGCGCGTGGCAGCAACCCTCTGAGAATTTCTGCCTTGGATGGAAATCCATGGCTTCCGTGAAGGATCAAGAGATTTCGCGATTGCGTCCTGGACCGCGACGAGGTTTGTTCCTTCGAAAATCGCCGCCGACGCTCCATCGTAGAGTTTGTACCTTTCGCCTGACGATTGGGGATCGACTACCAACAAGTAAATCTTGGCAACAACCGACCTGTTGTTGAATTCTCGCAGCCAAGAATGCGAATCTTGAAAAAGCAAATGGGGCGTTTCACCAGGACATATCCCAAGACACTTAGATTTTCCCTGGGACTCGAACAGCTCTGGGCACACACTGCTTGCCCGAGCTTGGGGAAGTTGGAATGCCAGGGTCAGAATGAGACCGAGCGTGAGAGAAGCGCATTTCGACAGGCTGTTCATGGCGCAACCTTCTCGACAGTCCATATGAACCTCTATTCCGAACCCTGACCGTTTTTACACAATTCGACGAGCGCGTCCTCTGGTCCATTGATGATGGGACTAAGATGGGCAATTGCAACGCGATCTGCAGAATATTGGGCTGCGAGTTCATTTGCCCTGCGATACAATTCTTCAGCGTCCAGTGATTCGATGGCTGCACGGTCAGTCGAGACTCTTAGTTCGTATACGCGAATGATGTTGACCAATGCTTGACGCGAGAAATACGTATTTGCTTCTAAGTCGTTCCACTCAGCAAGGGGTCGAGCTTTGAGATCAAACTTTGACTTCAGTCGGGAGATCTCTTCGTCGAAAGCAGAGAACTCGCCCTCCTCGGACAGGCGCTTCAAATACAAGGAACTGCCAAACAACTCGACAAGCTGGCGGTCCCACCCCTCGACAATGTGCAGTTTGCGTTGCCAGTGCACGTCGAAGTCGCTAGGATTTTCTGCTTCCAAGGTCGTGCTTAGCTCACGTTTCAGCTGCGAATGGGGTATGTCGAACAGGCTCAAGGTGTACTGTAGGTCCTTCCTGACTTCTTCGGGATTGGCCGAGGTTATTTCTTCAGCCCCGCCCGGAAACCCGCTGGCGTAGGACTGTACGCATGGGCGCTCTTTAAGCCATCTTTCAGCTTTCGGGTCATCTTCGCTGTATTGCTTCTCGATTAGGCTAGGCACTGGTGACTGCGACATAACCGTTAGTGCTTCGCACGCACCCTGCTCCATCATGTTTCCATTCGCGCAAGCCACCAACATCAAGAGAATAAATCCATTGATGCCAAGGCGACCAAGTAAACTCAAAGACATGCCCATGGGTACCTCATCGGTGAGTGGTCCAACGACAGGTAGGGTTGATGCAACCCTGCCCCGATTTTGTATCGCCCCTTTTCGCGAATGTCGTCGCCTAAGTGCTGAACTCGGGAGCTGTGACGGCCGCCTCGGGAACTCCGGTAAGCGTAGCGTCCCCATGAACGCCATGCCTGCATGCAACGTCTCTGCATTTCAATTCAGCGCCGACTCGAGTAGGAAGTAGCGAAGCCCTTGTTTCTCGCCGAATTCTTAGGTGGCCAGATCCCATGTGGCATTGCGCTCCCCCGATCAGCCCGATTCCGTGCCCCCGCACGCATCTGCGTTTCCCGCAACCGACAGCGATTCCTCATCAGCGAGGCGTTGCCTGCCCTTAGTCGATTACTCGCAAAGTGGGATCCAAATCGATCACGGATCGAGACCAGGATCGCTGCGTGTCAGGAGGTTCGGCCAGACTCTGTCTTCAGCCAGGCAAACTCGGCCTGTCAGAGCACCGTGGATAGGAAGAAGACGACGGAAGCGGTGCTCGTCATGCACCATTTCAATCCGCTGGTTCATGGAACCACGGTCCGCCGAAGAACTGACCTCGATCCGACGGCACACGAGTCAGCGGCGCCTTCTCGGCGACCCGCGCTTCCAGGCCTTGATTGCTCGAAGGCTCAACCGCCCGGTAGCTCGCCGCGAACGCGGCCGTCCGAGCAGTGACGCGCCTAGTTCCCTTCGTCCCCTTTTTCGCGCGCCCTTTTGGCGCAAAGGGCGACGACCAGGTCCCACAATCCTCCAACGTCTTGCAGCAGATCAGGCTTCTTCCTAGATCCAGGCGCCGAGCGTGTCTACGTGGCCTCGGTTCAAATGATGGGTGTCCTAGTCTCCCTCTCTAGTCTCCCTCTCTAATGGTCGGGGAGCCGAGGGATTGCGCATGGTCGAGCGTGCATTTTCAGCTGGGTCGGCGAGGCGAGCCTTGATTGACGATGCACCCGGCGTTACTCGCACTTGGGCACGATCCGGAGGCGCGATCTGCACTTCCAGGCCATGATCGCTAGAACGCTCAACCGCCAGGTAGTCTGCCGCGAACGCGTTCAACCGCACTGGGTCGCGCCCTAACTCCCTCCGTCCCTTTTATTAGAACAGGCGGTCGATCTGCGCGAGCGTCTCTCGTGCGTCACGCTGAAAGTAGAGATTCCACGCCAGCGTGTTGTCGGGCGCATCTGGCGATTGCGCAATCACCCACTCAAGGTCGCGGCGAAAAGCTTCGCGATCCTTGGTCATTACGTGGAAGTACTTCGCGCGGCCCCAACGCGTGAGCAGCGACGTCGGCGACACGGCGACCGCACGGTCGAGAAATTCCCGCGAGCGGTCGAGATCCCGGCCGGCACCAGGTGGCAGCGCGAGATGATAGATCCCGAGCGAGAACAGGACAGCGCCCCCGCCGAAGTCCGGATCAAGGGCTAGCATGTGCTCCATCAGTTCGCGGGTACGCAGCATCCAGCGGAAGTGCAGCAGTTGCCGCACGCCCAGGCATTCCTTGAAATAGTACGAGACGCCGGTGACCCAGAGCAGCATCGTGCGCACCTGTTGCGGGCCCAGCTCGGTCGCAGCCTCACCGATCTTGGCACCTTCCGCCACCCTCTGGCGGAAGCGCTCGTTGGTCGCCATCGAGCGTTCGGCGTAGCGGATGCCGGCGCGATACCACTCGGCTTTCTCGCCGGAGTCACGCGCCCAAGCGGCGCCGTACAGGATGTGGGCGTCGGCGAGCTTGTCGAGCAACTCGGCGTCCTGCGGGTTCTGTTCGAGCGCCGCAGCGTAGCCTGCGATTGCCTCGCGGATCGCCTTCGAATCGCGGGCCTGCGCAAATCGCGCGTCCGCCTCGGCCCTGGATGGCGGCGTTGCGCCCTCAATCACGGCGGGCGACTGGATGGTCGTGTTCTTCCAGCCCGGGCTCCAGGTCATGCAGCCGGAGAGCAGCAGCACCGCGCAGGCGGCAACGGCAATCGCGCGTTTCATGGCGTGTCCTCGCAGAGTCGCTCGCGGTCGAGAAACTCGGCCCAGACCAGGTTCCACGCCTCAAAATCGTGACCACCGTCGACCGTGTAGGTGCGCTCAGGCGGCAGCATCTTCGCCAGCAGTCGGTTGGATCGATCAAAGTCATCCAGATTGCCCCAGCCCAGATGCAGCGGTACCGACTCAGATCCGGGTCGCCCTGCCGACAGCCAGCGCCACAGCGTGGCCCCGACTTCCTCGTCATCGCTTGGAGCCGGCGCAGTCCATTCAGCAGCCCCGCCGGCTTGTTCGATCTCATGGATCAGCTCGTCTTCTCCGAGAAACGGAGCGATCGAAAGAACCCCGGAGAGATCTTCGGGGTAGTCCTTCATATAGATCAGCGCGCCCAGACCACCGAGGGACGTGCCCGCGATCCAGACCTGCTCGTAGCCGGCGGCACGCGCCGGCCCGATGATGTCGGTGCGGAGTCGTTCGACCACGGTACGACCGCGGTAGTAACCGAGGTGGGCATCGACCGCAACGAGGTCAATGCGAAGCCCGCGGGACGAGACCGCCTCGGCAAAACCTGCTCGCCGAAACTCCTCAGGGCTGGAAAATCGTCCCGGAAGCAGCACCACCAGGCAGCGACCGGCGCGCTCCGCGGCAAGGTCGATGGTGGGCATCGGCACCACCTGCGCGCGAAACGGGCCGCAGGCGCAGAGCAACAGCGATAGCACAAGAGCGGATGCGAAAGGTTTCATTTACGAGCCTGGCGTCTTGAGTGCGGTTGCGGATCGGGATTCAACCCTTGCAGGCTAGACCTCCGCAGTGCGCCGGACAAGCGGCAAATAATCAAAGTGCCAACATACTTTGCTCCAGGGGCACGAATACCGGGACGGAGGGAATTGGAGCGGAATTAATTCCTCCATCCCGCTTCCTCCGTCCCCTTTTTCCTGCCGCCCTAAGCTTTCCAGGGATTGATCAGTTTCACGCCGGTCGACTCGAAGTCCGACTGGTTGCGTGTTGCCAGCGGACCGGAATTCGCCAGCGCGATGGCGGCGATCATGCCGCCCCGCGCCGCGAGAGGCCGACCATTTCGCACGGCCTGGCCCATCAGGTTGCCATAGGCCAAAGCGGCCTCTTCGGTAAACGCGAAGATCCTGCCGGAGAACCGCTGGCGCCAGGCGTCCAGACCTGGTCCCAGTCGACTGGGGATGGATCTTCTCGATGCCAAAGGCAAGCTCTGCAATAACCACCGTCGACAGTGCCAGCTCGGCGTCGTAGCGGATGAGCCAATCCATCACCCGGGCATCGGGCTGAAGGCGGAAGGTCTCCGACACCACGTTGGTGTCGAGGAAGATCACAATTCCGGCCCCGTGTGTGCGCGGCGCTCGGCCTTCAGCACAGCCTCCAGGTCAAGATCGGTGGCGAAGTCGGCGGTCAAACGCGCGTAGAAGCGAGCGGCCGGCTCGCGCCCGGTCTGGGCAGATTCGTAAGCTTCCAGAGCGCGCTCCACGATCTCGGCGATGGTGCGCCGCTCACGCCGCGCCAACCGATGTGCCAGGTCGCGCGCCCGCGCGCTGCGCACGGAAAGTTGCGGTTCGCTCTTATGGTCTCTCCCAGACTACACGTCAGCGGACAGCATGCGCCGATCCAGCCTAGCCATCAAAATGGCAATAGACAGCAGGATGGCGACCTATCCTCCCGCCCCCGTCTCAACTACCCGGAACGAAAAGCAGTAGGTACAGCGCTCAACGGACAAGGGAAGTACCAAAGGACAATCGTGTCGGTCCCGTGGGCGCGTCCGGCCGAAGTGTCCCGAATGTGCCAGGTGCAGGCTTCCCAGGCACTCAATACCGCTTGCGCGGCTTATCGGGCGTTCGCTTGCCGCGCGGAACGCGCGCCTCGGATTCTTCCCGCTCACTCTGGAATGTCTCGTCCGATAGACGCACCACAACATGCTGACGCGCGCTTTCGGCGACCTGACGGCGTTCGCCCGACGCTGTGATCGGTGGTGCGGAAACCAGCCGGGAATCTGGTGGCTTCTGCAGGGCCAGACTGGCCGGCAAGGGCGCCGCCAGGCCGTTGCCGAGCGGGACACCGTCATCGCGAAGATGCCCTGCCAGCAGACGCGTCCAGCTGCGGTCCAGCAGGCTGTACTCATCGGCACATTTGGCAGCGCGTTCCACCGGCAGCTCCCACTGTTCGATCAGCGCTTCGCTGTTTTCCGGGTCGCTTCCATAAGCCCAGCAGACCAGGTTGAAGTAACGCTGCCCGTCGAGTGCGTGTTCGCCGGACAGGTCGGCCTCGGCCAGATCTTCGTCGGTGTAATGGACCGCAGCGGCGCCCAGCACCGAATCGACGTCGTCGGCCTTGATCAGCATCCAGGCAGCCAGTTGGTCCACGGCATCCTCTTCGCGGCCGGTGACCGGAATTTCCAGCACGTGTACCAGCGCGTGGCCGACTTCATGCAGGGCCGTGGCCAGATAGGCGCCAGCCAGGGCGTTGCGGGTGGTTTCCTCGTCCTCGAACTGGCCCTCAAGAACTTCCGCCATGCCCTGCATCAACTCAAGACACATCAGGATCTCGAAGGAATCCGCATCGTAGAACGCATTGGCCTCGTCGCATTGGGCATAGCGCAGGCTTATGTCGCGCGGCAGCACGAAGATGGTGTTGAGCGCCGCAGCGAGCTCCTGCAGCAGGCCGGTCTGCTGCATTTCGCGTGCCTCGATGCGCATCTCGTCAGATTCCACGCGCGGTGCGCTGACCACGAAGCGCCCCTGATCGCTCGCCGCGGCTTCGCCCGGAAACAATGAGAAAAAAAGCATGCTGGTCGCTGCCAGAGCGAGCATGGCGCTGCGGATTGGCACGGAGCTGCTACCTTGCTGGGCGGCAGGCGAGCATACAGGGTGCGGTCCAGGCGCGTTGGCAGCACGGCGGTCTGTCGGTCTGGCCGACTGCCGGTGTAGGCGGCACCGCGCTGGGCTGAACAGGGCATCAGCATGATCTGCCATTAGCCGCTCACGATGATGGATGCCCGACCGACGACCAGGACGACGACCAGGACCGACGACCAGGACACCCACAATCCTCCAACGTCCTATAGCAGATCAGGCTTTTTCCTACATCCAGGCGCCGAGCGTGTCTACATGGCCTCGGTTCAAATGATGGGCGCCCTGGTCTCCTGCAGACTCGTGCCTGGCCCAAGCTCCCGCGCTGCTCTCGCCCGACCTGGTCTCCCCTAACGATGTCGCGGGTTCCTTGGCGGGGTTCGTGCAGCGTGTCGTTTCCTGCCTGCAGTTGCGTACTCCAGTCCAAGAGCGAACCAAGCGACTGAGAGGAGTACCACATGAAGATGCAGCGTTTTCGTCGGGCCGTTGGCCTTGGTGATGGGTCGTCGCGTGCGCGCGGTTTCACCCTGATCGAGTTGCTGGTGGTGATCGCCATCATTGCGGTCTTGATCGGACTGCTGTTGCCGGCCGTGCAAAAGGTCCGCGAAGCGGCGGCACGCACGAGTTGCAGCAACAACCTGAAGCAGATAGGTATCGCTGTGCACAACTACCACGACGCGCACGGCATCGTGGCCGACTTTTCGGAACTGGTCGCCGAGGGGCTCTTGCCCCCGGACTTCGAGGACGGCGAGGTGGAGGGCTACCGGTTCGACATTCAGACCTACCCCGAGCCCGAGCGATTCGCGATCGGCGCCGACCCGATCTCGCCCTTCGGACCGGTGAGGTTCTGGACCTTGGGTGTCAGCGTCAACGACCCGATCCTCCACTACAACTTCCATCGCCCGGCTGGACCCAACGATCCGGTGCTCGTCGGTGCGCCGGCGCAGTTGACCGTTCCCGAAACAGTGGAAACGCGTCGCAGAAGTGCCGAATGGACGTGGCATTCGGTGCGTCACAGCGCTGGCATCACTATGGCGTTGGGCGACGGCAGCGTGCGCTTCCTGGAATCCGCGCAGTTCATGCAGGATCACCCGGAGCTGTTGCCGGCGATACTGCGCGAGATGGGCCAGCAGGCCGGTAGCAGCGTGTACATCGCCGACCTGCCGCAGATGGATCTGCTGGCAATGGCGCGCGCTTCGCTGCAAGACACGTCGATCGATCTCGGCAACGATCCGCCGATCGGCGCGGACGCCGACTTGCTCGCGCTGCTCGACGCATTCCAACAGGATCTGGGTACAGCCCTGCGCGCCGAGGTGGAGATCATCGACGACCCCGGCGTGTCGTCCTCGGGCATCGCGCCCGATCCGGTGCCGGTGTGGGACCTGCAACTGCTGGGCTTCGTGATCGATCCGGCGGTGTTCAAGAATGGCTTCGAGTCGTTCCTGAAGATGCAGCAGGCGAAGGCGACGGCTGACCCGTAGCGCCTTGCGGGGCCAAGCGAAAACGGGGTCAGGTTCACATACGCAAGAGCAGTGAACCTGACCCAATTTTGCGGCCCCGCTCTGCGAATTCCCGACCTCGCCTTTCGCCTGCGGATCTATGCTGCCGTATGAATTGGTCGAACCTTGGCGCGAAACGCCTTTCCCGCCCGCCACATGTCATACGAGGCCTGCATGCTGTACCAGGTACCGGGCGTTGTACCGAGCGCCTTGGAGAGGCGTAGATCCATCTCGGGACTGATCGCCGCCGAACCGTTCAGCACACGCGACAATGCGGGTCGCGTCACACCCAGCTTGCTGGCAGCCTCGGTGACGGTCACGCCGTTAAGCCAGTCACGCAACACTTCGCCAGGGTGAGGAGGATTGTGCATCGCGTTCATGACTTGCCTCAGTGATAGTCCTGATAGTCCACGAGCACGGCGTCACCCTGCTCGAACACGAAGGTCAATCGCCAGTTCGCGTTGACCGTAATCGCCCAATGTCCTTTCAAGCGCCCCTTGAGAGGGTGCAGGAGCCAGCCAGGTGCGCCCATGTCGTTTGGGCCTTTGGCAGCGTCCAACATGGCGAGCTGCACACGCAGGCGCTTGGCGTGCCCAGGCTGAATACCTGTGGTACTGCCAGAGCGGAAGAATGCTTCCACGCCCTTGTGCCGGAAAGAGCGGATCATGTGTGTAGCGTAACGCTACAGTACCCGGGCTACAAGCAACGACCAGGACACCCACAATCCTCCAATGTCCTACAGCAGATCAGGACTATTCCTACATCCAGGCGCCGAGCGTGTCTACGTGGCATCGGTTCAAATGATGGGTGTCCTGGTCTCCGCTGGTTACATCGGTCAACCGAACCTGGTAACAGCCCGCTCCAGGACAAGCGCTACGAGCGCGCGTGGGTGTTGGGCTACCAGGTCCGGATCTCATCCAGGCGCGGCGCCTTCCAGTGCGCCACTACGACGCCGTATACGTGTCCGAGTACCGATCGCATTCAAAGCCGGAATCCGGGAGTTGACCGGGGGCGTCCATACGTGTCCTCGTCTTCACTCGTCTTCAGGAACCTGTTGACGTCGAAACGACGGCGCAGGGTCGGCGATACCCGGCGATCAAGTCGGTATCAGGGGCAAGGCCTACCGGACGCCGGGGACCAGGTCTTCAAAGCCGCTCCCGAAGACACGCTCAGTTAAGACCTCGAAGTTTGCGGTGACGCTCCTGGCCTGTTGCCGCGCGTTGAAAACTGACCAGAAATTGAGGGTTCTGCGCGCTGAAAATTGACCAGGGTGTTCAACCTAACCTGCGGGGGTTCCGACCCAGCAGGAGACGAGGTGCACACCATGACGATTTACGCGAAAGTGCGGA
>JBBSJP010000051.1:0-32856 GCA_038257155.1 Lysobacterales bacterium
GCGGGGTGCTGATCGAAGGCGGAGCCGACAGCAACCAGATCGGCAACACTTGCAATGCCACGGTCTGGGTGCAGGCCAATGCGGGGCCGGGCATCGCCCTGCTCGATGCCGGCACCAGCAGCAATGGCATTCTGGTCGCCAATATCGGCAGCCTGGTCTTGCCCAACGCCGGCGATGGCATCCTGATCGACGGTGCCTCGGACACCAGCATTGGCTACGTGGTGCGCATCGTCGGCAATGCTGGCGACGGGTTGCGCATCGAAAGCGGCAACGGCAATGTGTTTCACGGCCTTGGGGGCTTCTACGCCCAGATCAGTGGCAACGGCGGCATTGGTATCAACCTGGTAGCGCCCGGCGACCCGCCCAGCGGGGTCACCTTGAACGATTTTGGCGATGCCGATATCGGCCCAAATGGCCTGCTCAATTTCCCGGTAATTCGGCAGATCACTCCGCTCGGAGGCGGCAGCTACGGGCTGCTCGGCACAGCCTGTGCTTCGTGCGCCATCCAGCTGGCTGAGAGTGATAATGATCCTTCAGGCTATGGTGAGAGCCTGACCGGTCGAGGTCAGGGCGCAGCTGACGAATTCGGCGTGTGGATTACCACCGTCAATCTGGGTGTTCCTGCCCCTTCCCTGCATCTCACCGCTGCGGCAACCCGCACCGGCGTGGGCACTTCGGAGCTTGCACTTGGTTTCCACGTCGACAGCGAAGTCGCCGCTGGCAGGGTGTGCGGCAATTCGGTACAGGAGACAGGCGAAGAATGCGAAGACGGCAACAGCGAGTCCAATGATGGGTGCAGCGCAGCGTGTACCATCGAACTCTGCGGCGATGGCTTGCTGCACTGGGGCCTCGGCGAGCAGTGCGACGATGGCAATCTGATCAACGGCGATGGCTGCACCAACGCCTGCCTGGCCGTTTCGCCGGCCATCATCCTGACCCCGACCTCGGGCCTGATCACGTCGGAGACCGGCAGCAGCGATGCCTTCACGGTGGTGCTTGCCACGCCTCCGCAAGCACCGGTAACGCTGGATTTTTCCAGCACCGATCTCGGCGAGGGCTCGGTAGCGCCAGCGCAGGTCGTGTTCGACGCCAGCACCTGGAACATACCCGCAACCATCACGGTCACCGGCGTGGACGACAGCATCGGCGATGCTGACCAGTCGTACGCCGTGACCACCACCGTGAGCAGCGCCGACCCTTACTATGCGGCCCTCACGGTAGCCGATGTGGGGGTGCTCAACCTGGACGATGACGCTGATCTGTCGATTGCAATGTCATCGGGCGTCAGCGCAGTCTTCTCCGGCCAGACGATAACGTGGACCATCGTCGTCTCGAACCTGGGCCCGAGCAGTGCAACGGCCACGGTGCAGGATTCGTTCCCGGCCGGTGTCACCGGCCTCACCTGGACCTGCGCCGCTTCAGGGGGCGCAAGCTGTAGCGCCGCCGGCAGCGGAGACCTGCTCGATCTGGTTTCACTTCAACCGGGCAGCACGGCTACCTACACGGCCACCGGCACGGTCACTATCCAGGCACCCGCACAACTGACCAACATCGCAAACATTGCGATCCAGGCGCCCGCCAGCGATCCCGAGCCGGGCAATGACAGCGCTCAAATCAGCGTGGACGTGATCGGTGTGCCGCTGTTCGGGGATAGTTTCGAAGCCCCCTGAACAGTCGGCACCCTGCACATGCAAAAAGCCGTGCCGTCCATCACTGGACGACACGGCCTGGATGAAGCCAGGAAAGGTCAAAACGGATCCATCCTGGACCCTTTCGTCAGGCTTACGACAGGTTTGTCAGCCCAGTTCGAGTGACATCCCAGAGGTAGCTCAGCGTGCGGCGATCAGGGTCAGTCCGCTCGATTGCACGCTCTTCACACCCCGCACATTCTGCGCCAGACCAACGGCCAGAGCGCGTTCTGCGCCGCTGTCCATCTGGCCGGATAGGGTGACCACACCATCGACAGTGCTGACCGATACGTCATTGCTGGACACGTTGCTGGAGTACATCAGGGTCGACTTGACTTTCATCGTGATCCAGCTGTCAGAGACGGCCTCTTCAGCCTGGTCCAGGATGCCGTCATCAGCCGGCGTCGGCAGGCCGGTCGTGGCCGGATTGCTGATCGTCACCGTGTCGGGCTGTACCACCAGCTGATTGTCCACCGCCACCACGCCGCGCGTGTGCCGCGCCAGATTTCCTGCTTCGGTCTTGGCCTCGGTGCTGGATGCAGTGCCGGTCAGGACGACACGGCCATTCTCGGTGTCAACCGAGGCAGCCACGCCGTCTGCAGTGCGGCTCCAGATCAGTTTCGACTTGACTGCCGTGGTGATGCCGGCGTCCTCGATCAATTCGCCGTAGCTGCGCTCGCTGCTGCGCGTGGGCGCCTTGTAGTCAGCCTGGACGGTAATCTGGTTGTCGACCTTGGTCACTCCATCCGCACGCAGCGCGATCTGTTCTGCCAGATCACGGTTGACGTCTTCCGGTACGCTGCCGGTCAGCGTGGCGGTGTCGCCGTTGACGCTGACCTGGATGTCATTGCTGCGAAGGTACGGACTCAAGGCGTACGTGGTGGAGATGCGCGCTTCCTGGCGGGCATTGGCAACTTCCGACGAATCTGCGGCCAGTGCCGCGCCGCTTGCAAGAGTCATGGCAATTGCCGAGCTCAGCAGAAACGAACGATAAGGGATTTTCATGAGAGGTTCTCCTGGTTGGGTTGAAGCAAGACACGGCGTCGGGAACACGGGGGTGCTCCGTTGGGCCGTTCGGGTTGGTTAGGGCGCAACCTGCCAGCGTTGCTGGTCGCGCAGTCCTGCGGCTCAGGCCAGGTGCTCGCCAGCCTTGTTGCGGCGCGGCAGGATTCAGCGGTCGTCGCTCTTGTTCGACGTGTCCAACTGGCCCGCCTGCAAGCTGCGCTTGTGACCAGCTGCGTGCCGGCGGAAGATCGAATTCTCCAGCTTGCGCGACGCGGCGAGGTCTCTCGCTTCACGCAGCCTGCTGGCGAGCGGAATCGGCTGCTTCTCGGCATAGCCCGAGTTGAAGTCGGGTTTGTGCAAATTGAAGTTCTTCACGGCGATCTCCCGTTGCCCTGCATTTCACTGCATCGCGACTCGATGCCAGCGCAAGGTGACAGCCGGGGCCCTGTAGCTACCGTTCGCTATGCCGCATTGGGTTCATCCGCGGGTACGTCGTTCAGTGTCCGTCGATGACTCTGGAACGACAGTCAGCCGTCCCGATCGAGCCGGCGCCACGCAACCAAGGCCGAAACACCTTCAGTCCCGGCAAGCAGGGATCCTGCTGGCCGCAGGGTAGCCGCGGGCGCGGCAGGTCCACTCGATCTGACCCGATCGGCGCGCCTGCGGCACAAGGCGAAGCATCGCTCCCGGTGCCACTTCGTCCGTCAGCGCGATCGCAATTGCGCCATCGGGCTCGATCGCAATCGAAGCCACCGATCCGCCAGCGTGATCGGTCGGAACGCCGAGACCCAGATCGGCCAGGCCGGACGGCCAGTCACCCATGCTCATGTAGTGCTCGGCGACCGCCATCTTGATCATGTTGGCGCGCATCAGCGCCTCTGCCGCGAGCGCAACCTCAGTCTGGAGTCTGGCCTGCGCCGCCAGCTCAGCGCGGCGCAGTTCCTCGCGGACGTGCTGTTCGTCCAGTGCCTCGGTGGTCTCGGCAACCGTGTTTTCCAGGCTGGCATCAAGTTCTTCGACTATCTGCCGGGCTTCGGCACGCGCCTCGTCCAGGTTGACTCGCGCCTCCTGGCCGGCCTGCTGCATGCGTGGCACCAGCACGAAGCGGTCGTACACGAACAACGCAAGGGAGGCGGCCAGCAGCACGGCAAGGAAGGTGAGCAAGAATGTTTTCATGGTTTGCTTGGCAAACGCAGCCCGTGGCGGAAGCGCTAGAGTCTAGCCCGGCTGTGCAGGATGCGGACCTCTGGTGGTACGGTGTCGCACGTTGCGCCGCATGGCATCACCCTGCGATCACGCAGCCTCACTGCAGTGATTCCCGGCCTTGCTGCAATCTGGCGCCAAGCCACGCTCGCAAGGAAGTCGCAAAATACCTCGCAGCGGTAGCGTCACACCTGATATTCCCGCCACTGCAAGGACGCCGCATGTCCCGATTACGCCACTTCGAAGGCCACCGCAGCCAGCATGCCGGCTGGCTAAGGGCGGCGGTACTGGGCGCCAATGACGGCATCGTCTCGACAGCCAGCCTGGTGATCGGCGTTGCCGCTGCAGGCTCCGGGCACGAGGCCGTGATGGTTGCCGGCTTGGCGGGCCTGGTAGCTGGCGCCATGTCGATGGCGGCGGGCGAGTATGTATCGGTGCATTCCCAGGCCGATACCGAAAAAGCCGACCTGGCGCGTGAGCGGGCCGAACTGGCTGATGAGCCTGTCGCCGAGCTGCGCGAGCTGACCTCGATCTATGTCGGCCGCGGACTGTCGCCGGCCCTCGCGCTGCAGGTCGCGGAGCAACTGACCCAACACGATGCGCTGGGTGCCCACGCGCGTGACGAACTGGGTCTTTCAGACATCTCCAGCGCGAAGCCTTTCCAAGCTGCCTGGGCATCGGCTGCCAGCTTTGCAGTGGGCGCGGCCATGCCCCTGGGTGTGGCTGCGCTGAGCTCCGGCACAGGACTCGTATGGTGGGTGTCGGGCCTGTCGCTCGGCTTTCTGGCCGCATTGGGCGCCACCGCAGCCAGGGTAGGCGGGGCCAGTGCGCTGGCGGGTGCCTGGCGGGTCAGTTTCTGGGGTGCGATCGCCATGGCGGCCACCGCCGGCGCCGGCGCGCTGTTCGGGGCTGCCGTCTGAAGAAAATTTGTTTCGCAACAGGGGCTCCACGTGATTCTGCACATGGCGCGCGCCAACGCCTGTCACTGAGCATGACAACGCCCTGTCCGGCGATGAGCGGCTCTCAGATGCAGCAGCTACCGTCGGGCACGCCGGCAGCCTGCCAAAGCAGCAGCCGCCATGCCCAGGCAATGCGCCATTGCGTACAGACGGCCGCTTCGCGGGCGCCCAGGCTGCATGCACTGCGGGTCATCTCAGGCATGGCTGCGGTTGCCCAGGTGCCGCTGCCTTCCCGCCTGCTTGGCCATGCTTGAGCCAACGCAAGAGCCGCTCGAGCGGAAGCCACGATCTGATCCTGCAAGGAGAAGCACAGACGATGCCCACACTGTCCCCTGCCGAGCTCGAACGTATCCACGCCTGGTGGCGCGCAGCAAATTACCTGTCTGTCGGGCAGATCTACCTGTTTGACAATCCGCTGTTGCGCCAGCCGCTGACGCTGGATCACGTCAAGCCGCGCCTGTTGGGCCACTGGGGCACGGCGCCGGGTCTCAACTTCATTTATGCGCACCTGAACCGTTTGATCCGCGCGCAGAATCTGGATGTGATCTACGTGACCGGGCCGGGGCACGGTGGGCCCGCCCTGGTCGCCAACACATACCTCGAAGGCAGCTACAGCGAGCACTACCCGCAGGTCTCGCAGGACGAGGCCGGCCTGCAGCGGCTGTTCAAGCAGTTCTCCTTCCCCGGTGGAATTCCGAGCCATGTGGCTGCCGAGATTCCCGGATCAATCCACGAAGGCGGTGAACTGGGCTATGCCTTGTCACACGCCTTTGGCGCCGCGTTCGACAACCCGGAATTGATCGTCGCCTGCGTGATCGGCGATGGTGAGGCCGAGACTGGCCCGCTCGCCACCAGCTGGCACTCGAACAAGTTTCTCAATCCGGTGCACGACGGCGCGGTGCTGCCGATCTTGCACTTGAACGGCTACAAGATTGCTGGCCCCACGGTGCTGGCGCGCATTCCGCACGAGGAACTGGAAGCGCTGTTCATCGGCTATGGCTACACGCCGTATTTCGTCGAAGGTGACGAACCGCAGGCCATGCATCAGCAGATGGCCGAGGTGATGGATCAGGCGATTGCCGAAATCCACCGGATCCAGGCCGAGGCGCGCAGCCAGGGCTTCAGCCGACGGCAGCGCTGGCCGATGATCGTGCTGCGCTCGCCCAAGGGCTGGACCGGCCCGGAATCGATCAATGGCAAGCCCACCGAAGGCAGCTTCCGCTCGCACCAGGTGCCTATGGGCGACGTGCGCGGGCCTGGCAACCTGCAGATCCTAGAAACCTGGCTGCAGAGTTACCGCCCGCAGGAGCTGTTCGATGCAGGCGGCCGGCTGATGCCGGAAATCGCGGCTCTTGCTCCGGCCGGCCCTCACCGCATGGGCAGCAATCCACATGCCAATGGCGGCCTGCTGTTGCAGGATCTGCTGCTTCCCGACTTCCGCGACTACGCCATCGCATTGCCTTCCCCCGGCAGCGTGAACGCCGAGGCCACTCGCGTGCAGGGGCAACTGATTCGCGACGTGATAAAGCGCAACCCGAGCAACTTCCGCGTGTTCAGCCCGGACGAAACCAGTTCCAACCGCTGGGATGCCGTGTTCGAGGTCACTGATCGCTGTTCGACAGCGGAGATCCTGCCCAGCGACGAACATGTCGCAGCCGACGGCCGGGTGATGGAGATGCTCAGTGAGCATCAATGCGAGGGCTGGCTGGAGGGCTACCTGCTGACCGGCCGACATGGCTTCTTTTCCTGCTACGAAGCCTTCATCCATATCATCGATTCGATGTTCAACCAGCACGCCAAATGGCTGGACGTGGTGGAACACCTCGACTGGCGCCCGCCGATCGCCTCACTGAACTACCTGCTGTCCTCGCATGTATGGCGTCAGGATCACAATGGCTTCAGCCACCAGGATCCCGGCTTCATCGACGTCGTCGCCAACAAGAAGGCCTCGATCTTCCGAATCTACCTGCCGCCCGATGCCAACACCCTGCTGGCCGTGACCGATGAGTGTCTGCGCAGTCGCAACCGGGTCAACGTGGTCATCGCCGGCAAGCAATCCTCTCCGCAATGGCTGGAACGCGATGCCGCGATCGCGCACTGCCAGGCCGGAGTTGGCATCTGGCGCTGGGCCAGCAACGACGGCGACGAAAGCCCGGACGTGGTGATGGCCTGCTGCGGCGATGTGCCGACACTGGAGACTCTCGCCGCGGTATCCATCCTGCGCGAACACCTGCCCGAGCTGAAGATCCGCGTCGTCAATATCGTCGACCTGATGCGTCTGCAGCAGACGAGTGAGCACCCGCAGGGCCTATGCAATGACGCATTCGATGCGATGTTCACCACCGACCGACCGATCATCTTCGCCTACCACGGCTATCCGCTATTGATCCATCGGCTGAGCTATCGGCGTCGCAATCACCACAACCTGCACGTGCGCGGCTTCAAGGAGGAGGGCACCACTACCACACCCTTCGACATGACCGTGCGCAATGACCTCGATCGCTTCCATCTGGTGATGGACACGATCGATCGCCTACCGCAGACCGGTGCCCGTGGGCTTGCATTGCAGCAGCGGCTTGCGAAGAAGCTGATCGAGCACCGCCATTACATCGAGCAGCACGGCCAGGACATGCCCGAGATCCGCCATTGGCAGTGGCCAGCCTGCGCTGTTGATCTGCCCTGAGTTGAGTTCAACGCACCAACCCACCCACCCGCACGCAACAGGAGAACCCCATGCAAATCCAGGTCAATACCGATCGCCACATCGATGGCCACGACGCCCTTTCCCAATGGGTTACCGCCAGTATCGAGAGCGCGCTGGTCCATGTGAGCGAACACATCACCCGGGTGGAGGTGCACCTGAGCGACGAAAACGGCGGTCAGAAAGATGGCCCGCACGAAAAGCGATGCCTGATGGAAGCGCGGCTTGAGGGCCGCCAGCCCATGGCAGTTGACCATCAGGCCGCAAGCTTGGGCGAAGCTGTGGACGGCGCCGCCGAAAAGCTGGGCCGCATGATCGACAGCACGATGGGCAAGCAGCGCGATCAGCAACGCCGTAGCACGCCGCCGCAGGCTGGGCAGGAGCCTGCAACGGAGCAGGAGTTCCCCAAGCACGCCTGAGCAGCCCACAAATCCTCCACAAGATCACGCGAGGCGCCTGACCCGCGTGAAGTACAGTTCACGCGTAATCCTCAACTTCGAAAAAAGCATGAACCAGCACCTGAACCGGTGATCGACGCGCCCGTCGGCAAATCAGAGGGCGTCACCAGGCGTCGAACGCCGATTCAGCGTCGCTGCAACCATCCTGGCAGAAGGCTGTCGGGGTCGAGCTGCGCTGATTCGTCGAAGCGCACGCGATGCTGACGCAGCAAGCCCTGCAGTTCTCCAGTCTTGAACGCCTGCATCGTGTCGCTGCAGCCGCCGATGTACTGGCCTGCGAAGAATACTTGCGGGATTGTGGCGCTGCCGGTACGGGCGCGCAGCAATGCGCGAATCTGTCCGCCGCGGTCATCGCGCTGGTAAGCGGTCGAGTCCAGATCGATCGATCGATACGGGATTCCACAGCGGGAGAACAGCTTGCGCAGCGACCAGCAGAACTCGCACCACTCCAACGCGAACATCACCAGCGGCTGATCGGCATCGGCGATCACGCGGGCGACGAAATCCTGAACTTCTACCGGGATATCCCTGGCGTCCGGAGCAGCCGCTGGCGGCGAGGCAGCGGGCGCCGGCGGCCCAGCTGGCGGTGCATCGAAGCGCGCGCCCGGCGTAGATCGCGAAATCGCCCACTCATCCTCCGACATGTCGCTGTCGATGCCATCGAACAAGGGCGTACTGAGATAGCGCTCGCCGGTGTCGGGCAGCATCACCAGCATGTTGGCACCGTCCGGTGCCGCGTCGCACAACTGCAGGGCCCCGGCCAGGGTGGCGCCACCCGAGATGCCGGTGAAAATGCCTTCGCGTTGCGCCAGTTCGCGCGCCAGGCGCATTGCGTCGCCGCCATTGATCGGCACGATACGGTCGACCAGGTTCAGCGTGATCGCGTCCTGGGTAAGTCGGGGAATGAAGTCGGGTGACCAGCCTTGCATGACATGTGGCCGCGCGCTCGGATGGCTCTCGGTTATGCAACCTTCGGCATCGCGGCGCTGTGCTATGCCACTCGCCAGCACCGGCGAATTGTCCGGTTCGCAGACCGCGATTCTTGTGTCCGGACGCTGCGCGCGCAGCACGCGGCCAACGCCCTTGAGCGTGCCGCCGGTACCGGCACCGGTGACAAACCAGTCGAGACGCTCGCCTTCAAAGGCGGCGAGCACCTCCTGCGCCGTGGTACGTGAGTGCACCTCGGCGTTCGCCTCATTGTCGAACTGCCGGCACAGGAACCAGCCATGCGCCTGCGCCAGTTCGGTGACCTTGGCCAGCATGCCGGTACCACGCAACGCGGCCGGCGTCAGTACCACCTTGGCGCCGAGAAAGCGCATCAGCTTGCGTCGCTCGACGCTGAAGTTCTCCGCCATCACCACCACCAGCGGGTAGCCTTTCACAGCGCAGACCATGGCCAGGCCAATGCCGGTGTTGCCACTGGTGGCCTCGATCACCGTCTGGCCTGCCTGTAGCAATCCGCGTTGCTCGGCATCCTCGATGATGCCCAGGGCCAGACGATCCTTGACCGAGCCCATGGGATTGAAGGACTCGAGCTTGGCGAACACATTCACTCGTGCCGGCGCAAGCTTGTTCAAGCGGATTATCGGCGTTCTGCCAACCGTTGCCAGGATGTCATCGAACCGGTCGCGCATGATGGTCTCGCAGGACGCGCTGCTTGCGTGGGCTCCAGTAAATTCCTGCCGCGCGGCTCAGTCAAGCCGCGAACCCGGCCGCTTCGTCGAAATGTCAGAACCCGAAGCCGTAGAAATCGTTCGCAGGCACGCCGCCCTGTTGCAGCGGACCCTGACAGGCAAGCGCGCCGCGATAGCGCAGGCCGGCCATGCAAACGCGGCGATTTGCAGGGTTTGGAACCACATGGAATTTCTCCTGGTTGGGGCGCCACGCCGGCCGCGAAGTGGACTCCGCGATGGCCGCGGGGCTCGTTACTCGAAACCGTCGGAGAAAATCGCTGCTGACTGCGGTGCCTCGAGGCAGTTGGAGAATTCCGAGGTGCTGCCGTCGGGTGTGGTGGCGGTTGCCGTGATCACACCCTCGCCCGGCGGAATGTCGAGCGTGATCAGGAAATTCTCCGCCGTGCTGGTGAAGCTCACCGCCGGCGCGCCCAGGATGATCTCGCCTTCGCCGCGGCCACTGGGGTCGCAGGTCGCGCTCTCATACAGGGCGATGGTGTAGTCCTGCGGCGCGTCGATGCCGGCCGGCACATCCAGCGTACCGGCGATGGTGATGCTGTTCGTGTCGGCGCTGGCGCCGGTCAGAACCGGCGAGTTCTGCAGGTCATTCGGCCCGGAGTCGGCGTCGTCGACATCGTTGACATTGACCCCATCAAAGGAACTTCCCAGCGAAAGGTCGATGCCAGTCAGGTCATTGCTGACAAACTCGTTGGCATGCAGCCGATTGCCACTGCCGCCCTGGCGCACGCTTGCGCCCTGGCCATTGAAGGCAATCCGGTTGGCAAGGCCATCCGCGCCGCCGATGGTGACATTGGAGACGTCGACCAACTGCACGCCGTCGCCCGCGTTGCCAAAGTCGCTGCCGGCGTTGGCGCCGGTTCCGATCAGGTTGTTCTGAACCGTGCTGCCGTTCGAGCCCGAGCCCTCGATATGCACGCCGAATGAGGTGTTGGCGGATATGACATTGCGATCGGCCAGGTTGCCGCCGCCTAAGGCAACCACCGTATTGCCGACCGTGATGCCCACTGCGTTGCCGTCGGCACTGCCGTCCGCGCGCAGACCGACGTGATTGCCGAGCAGTCGCACATTGGTGCCGATCGACGCGCAGGCCTGATCGGGGTCGAAGCCGGCGGCGATTCCTGCCGTACCGAAGCCCGTGATCGACAGGCCGCGCAGCGTGACGTCGCTGGCGCAAGTTGATATCCCGAAGGCCGCGACGAGTGCGGGGCGAAGCTCGATCATCAGCACGGCGTCGGAGCGCAGTTCGTCCGCATTCGGCGCGGCCCCGGCCTGGGTGTAGCCATCGATGACCACGGCTTCGGTAATCGCGGGCAGCAGCGAGTCCAGCGCGATGACGTGCGGGCCATCGCCGGGAATCTCGAAGCGGATCTGATCGGCGCCGGGTTGGCTGTTGGCCAGGGCGATGGCTTCGCGCAGGGTGCAGGCATTCGCATCACACACGCCATCGCCAAGGTCGCTGGCTGACGTGACCGCGATGCCCGGTGGTGCATCGGTCGCGGCCACGCAGGCCGAGAACTCCGATGTGCCCTCCGCGCTGGTGGCGGTGGTGCTGATCTGCACGCCCGGTTCAAGCGGGTCGCTGGTGACCAGTTCAAAGGTGAAGCTTTCGCTGACCTGCTGGTTAAGGTCGAAGCTGGCACTGCCGAGGAAGCGCTCGCCTTCGCCGTGGCCGGACGGGTCGCAGCTGGCGTTGGCGTAGACGCCGATGGTGACGGGATGCACGCCTGATGGCACATCGAGCAGGCCGCCGATCACGATTCCCGCACCGCTGCGTTCGGCGCGCGAGATGACCGGGAAGTTCTGCCTGCCGTTGGGTCCGACATCGACATCGTCGTTATCGTTGGGCGTGACGCCATTGTCGACGAGATCGATGCCGAGCTGATCGTTGTCGGAAAGGTGATTGGCGAGCCACACATTGCCGCTACCGCTGGTAAGCACGATGCCCTTGGCATTGAAGCGGATCAGGTTTGGAGCGGACGCACTGCCGATGATCACTGCGTCGGCACTTCCGGTCAGTGAGATTCCGTGAGGGCTGTTGCCTCGATCCTGCAGGCCGCTGCGATCGGTGCCAATGAGATTGCCGAGCACGGACGAACCGCTGGTTGTTGAATTGGCAAAGAGAATGCCGCCATTGCCGGTGTTCGCTGCGATGAGGTTGCGGTCAGCAACGGCGGACGATCCGATCGCGACCTGCGCACTCCTGACCCGCACGCCAGCGCCGGTCAGGTTGCCCGCGGCGGAGACGCCATCGGTGGCCAAACCGATGAAATTGCCAAGTACCGCCCCTCCGACAATCGGAGCAGGACAGGGCGTGCCGCCCGGGGTCGTACCGAAGTCCAATCCCTGGTCTTCAAACCCGGTGATGGAAAGACCGCGCACGGTCACATCATTGGCGCAGATGCTCAGTCCCCTCGCGTTGACTCCGGCGTTTACTCCATCCAGCCGCACCCGCAGCACGGCATCGCTCACCGTTGGGTCGGCATTGGGCTGTGTGCCCGACTGCGAATAGCCATCGATGATCACCGGCGCGGTGATTGAGGGCAGGGCCAAGGTCGGCTGGATCAGCAGCTCGCCGCTGTCCGGTTCAGTGATGTTGAAGTGGATCAGGCTGGGCGCGGAATTGGCATTGGCGGCAACGATCGCTTCGCGCAGGCTGCAATGCGTGACGTCGCAGTCGCCATCGGAAACATCATCGGAGCTGTTGACCACCAGGGGCGGCGGATCGAGCTCGGAGCATGCAGAGAACTCCGACGTGCTGCCGTCGGGCGCCGTAACCGTGGTGGTGATGAATGACCCCGGCGCTGGCTGTATCGCCAGTGGAATGGTGACGTCCACCGGCGCTACGCCGGCGAAGGTGGCCTGGGTGGCGCTGCCGAGGAATGTGACTCCCTCGCCATGTCCGCTGGCATCGCAGGCCGCCGATGCATAGGCGGCAATCGTAAAGGTGAGCAAACCGGCAGCGGGGCGATCAAGGCTGCCCTGGATGCGTATGCCCGATTCGGTGCGCAATGCGGAAAACCCATCGGCCAGGTAGTTCTGCTGGCCGTTGCCGCCGGCGTCGCTGTCGAGGACATCGTTCGGCGACACGCCGGTAAAGCCAGAAGCATCGTGAAGATCGATCCCGAGCCCATCATTGGCACTGTAGTGATTGGCGAACAGGCGATTGCCCAATTCGCTGCCGTTGCTCACCACCACGCCGACTCCGTTGAAGGCAATGCGGTTGGGTGCCGCCGCGGTTCCGACCGTTACATTCTCCGCGTTGGAAGCAATCAACACACCGATTGCATTGCCGCGGTCTTGCGCACCACTGCGGTCCGTGCCGATCAGGTTTCCCAACACCAAGGAACCACTGGTTGCCTGGTTTGCCAGGGTGATGCCGCCCTGCCCACTGTCCGCAATGAGGTTGCGATCGGCCACAGCGGTCGACCCGATGGTGACCTGCGCGAGGCGCAGGGATACCCCATTAAGGGCATTGCCAGCGGCGGAAACGCCATCGCTGGCAAGTCCGATGAAGTTGCCGAGCACCGCTCCGCCGGTGGAAGGGCTCGCGCAGAGGGCGCCGCCCACCTGGCCGCCAAAGTCGATACCCAGCTGTGCAAAGCGCGTGATCGACAGCCCCCTGATCGTGACATCATTGGCGCAGACGCTGATTCCGCTCGCCGAAACACCGGCATTCAGGCCATCGATCCGGATGCGCAGCACGGCATTGCTGGCATCGGGGTCGGTGTTCACCGAGGCGCCTTCCACCGAGTAGCCGTTGATGGTGAGCGGCTGGGTGATGGTGGGAAGGGCCGAAGTTGGCTGGATCAGTATCTGGGTCGGGCCGAACTGGGCGCGGAAGCTGAAATTGATGGTGTCTGCCGTAGCGGTGGCATTGGCGGCGATGATCGCCTCGCGCAAGGTGCACTCCCCGGAGGTACAGCCACCGGTGCCGGCGTCGAAGCGATTGTTGACCACGAAGGTAGCCGCCCACACCAGGTTGGCGCCGAGCAGTGCAGCGCAGGCCAGGAGCACCCGAGCCAGAGCGGGGAAGCGGTTCGGCGAATCAAAGGTGCGGCGCGGCAGGGACAGGGTCATTTCGATCTCCTCGGCGGAATTCCGGCGTTCGACACAGGCTAGAGCGATGGCCTTGCCAGGGTTTGACCGGACGATGCGAGGGTTTGACGCGACGATGCAGGCCTTTGCAGCGGGGCTGATTGATTCGTCGGGCGCACGTTTGGCGAGCGCAGCGTCTCCCATTCGGATGATCGGCGGTTGACGAGGTGTCACGGCACATCCGCAGGACAAGCGGCTGCAACCTGCGGTCAAGCGCGGCGACGCGCCGAATGACAGAATCGCTTACGCCGGAATGGAATCTTCACGCTCCGGATTCCCGGCTCGATCAAGCCATTGCGGGGTGGAACGTGGGTGAAGCAGTTCGGTACCTGGCGGGTCTGGTCGCGCTGCTCTTGGCGGGCGCGCTGACGGCCGGCGAGCGCGGTCGGCCGCTGGTTGAGGTGTTCAACGCGCAGGAAATTGGCGGCGGACATATCAACGAGTCGCTGATCGAGCTACCGGATGGGCGCATTGCGGCGGCCAACATCGGCGGCGTGCTGCTGTACGACGGCGCGCGCTGGCGCATGTTCGACCACCCCGACATGCTGGGCGGCATGCGCCAGCTGGCGCTGGCACCGGACGGTCGCCTGTACACCGGCTACAACGGCGACATCGGCTTCTTTGCGGATGATGGCAGCGGCGGATTGGCCTGGCACAGCCTGCGCCAGCGCGTGCCGGAGGCGGACCGCAACTTTGGAGCCTCGATCCGGGTGCACTACGACGCCACGCGTCGTGGGATCTGGTTTGTGTGCAGCAACCGCCTGTTCTTCCTGCCACTGGGAGGCGGCGAAATCGAAGTGCATGCCACGCAGGGCAGCAACGCCTTTGGCGGGCTGGTCGGCGACGATTACTGGGTGCAGGAAACCGGCGGTGGACTGCTGCGGGTCGCAGGCCTTGCGCCACTTCGCCTGGAGCCGGTGGCCAACCGTGCGACCCTGGTCGAGGGCCAGTACATCCGCGCCATCGTGCCCGACGGCGACGAGTGGAAGGTGGCGATGGCCAATGGCCGCCTGTACCGCTACCGCGCGGGCGAGTTCCTGCCCTGGGCCGAAGCCCTGTGGCCGATGCTGGCGCGCAGTCATGTCTTTTGCCTGCTTCGCTTCGACGATGGACGTTTTGCCCTCGGCGCGGGCGAGCACGGACCCCTGATCCTCGATGCCGAGGGCCGAATTCTGGATCGCTTCGATCGCGACGACGGCGTCCCGGCAAACCCCACTCTGGGAATGGCGCGGGATCGACTTGGAGGGCTGTGGCTGGCACAGGAGCGCACCCTGACCCGCATCGATCTGGAGCGCGGCGTCAGTGTTTACGACCAGGATCGCGGCTTGCCGGCGGCGGGAGCGGCTGCACGTTGGCGCGGCGAACTGTATGCGGCCTCGGGCCGGGGCGTGTACCGCCTGGTCGCCGGCGAGGGTGCGGGCGGCGGCCGCTTCGAGCGCGTCTTGCCGCACATGCGCAATGTGCGTTCAATTGCCGTACTCGACGAGGACGCCCTGCTGCTTCCAGGCTCAGGCGTACATGTGGTGACCCAGGATGCTGCCGGAGAACTGCGTGACCATGTCGTGCTGCAGGCACCCAGCGTGGTCAATCTGATTTCGTCGCGCTTTGTCCCCGGTCGGGTCTGGGTGCTGCTGATGAACAGCGTGGCGCGAATCGACCGGAACCGTGCCGGCGAGTTGGAGGTCACGACCCTGACGGGACTGGACTGGCCCGTGCACACGCTGGTCGAACAGGATGCGGAGCAGTTGTGGCTGGCTGACCGCGCCGGTGGCCTGTGGCGGGTCAGTGTCTCCGAAGCACACCCGCCGCAGCACCTGGGAGCCGATGACGGCGTGCCGAGCGGAACGATCCGGCTGTATCCGCGGCGCGACAACAGCGCCTGGTTTGCGACCAACCTGGGTTTGCGTGTGTTCAACCGCGCCACATCACGCCTCGAGCCACCGATCGGCGTGCCTGCCGAGGTGCTCGACCGCCGCATCTTCAGCCTGCTCGAGGATCACGAGGGCAACCTGTGGGTGCGCGGCGATAACCTGACCGATGTCGCACTGAAGCAGGGATCAGCCTACACATGGGATCGCAACTCGCTGCTGGCGGTTAGCGACGGTCCCACGGTATTCGGGTTTCTGCGCGAAGAAAGCGTAGTGTGGGTCATGCGCGCAGACGGCCTGGTGCGCATCGATCTGGCGCAGCGACGCGACCTGCCACCGACGGTCTTGCCCTTGCTGGTCGGGGTCGAGGACCTGGGGGCGAAGCAATCCCTGCGCTTCGATGCCCTGCCGAGCCTGCCAGCAAGCGTGCGCAGCCTGCGTGTGAACCTGGCCCTGCCTTCGACCTTTCGTGCCGGTGAAAACCGCTACCGCAGCCGACTTTCTGGAATCGATCAGGACTGGACGCGCTGGAGCGGCGAATCGCGCCGCGATTTCACCAACCTGCCGGACGGCGCATTGCGCTTCGAACTGGAGGCGCGCGACGCATTCGGGCGCGTCAGCGTGATCCCGGTGCTGGAACTGGGCATCGCGGCGCCCTGGTGGCGAACAACCTGGGCGTACGGGCTATACATGCTGGCGGCGGCCTTGGCGCTGTGGTGGTCCGCGCGGCTCGGCGCGTCCAGGCGCCAACTCAGCATGCAGGCACGCCAGCGCGAACTCGAAGCGGAAGTGTCGCAACGTACCGAAGAGCTGCGCCAGCGCAATGCACAACTGGCCGAGCAGGCCGAGCGCCTGAGCGAAGTTGACCGCCTCAAGACCCGTTTCTTCATCAATGTCGGGCATGAGTTCCGCACCCCGTTGACCCTGGTGCTCGGGCCGATCGACGACCTGCTGCGCGACACGCGCGAGCGTCTCAGCCTGCGTGCACGCGAACAGCTCGAGATGGCCAACCGCAATGCGCGCCGGGTGCTGGACCTGATCGTCGAGTTGCTCGATGTGAACCGTTTCGAGCACGGCCAGATGCGCCTGACCCGCGTTCCCACCGACCTGGGCTTGCTCGCCCAGCGGGTGTTGACGGATGCGGCGCCCCTGCTCGCTCGGCATGGTCACAGCAGTGCGCTCGACGTGGCCGAGGGAGAATCCTTCCTGGCAGCCATCGACCCGCCGCAGATCGAGCGTTGCCTGAGCAACCTGATCGCGAATGCCGCCAAATACATGGCACGCGGCGGCACGATCGAATTGGGCCTGCGGCGCAGCGGCGAATCGATCGAGTTGGCACTGAGCGACCAGGGCCGTGGCATCTCGGCAGCGGCACTGCCACATGTCTTCGATCGATTTTTCCAGGCCGAAGGCGCCGACAGCGCCAGCGGCTACGGCATCGGCCTGGCCCTGGTGCGCGAGATCGTCGAAGCGCATCAAGGCCAGGTTGAGGTGCAGAGCGAGCTGGGTGTCGGCAGCACCTTCCTGCTGAGGCTGCCGGCGCTGGCAGAGAGCCAGCAAGCGGCGCAAGTGGTCATCGCGCCGACATTGACGGAGGACGATGCGCCAGCGGCGGTCGAGGCCACGGCCAGCCCCGGCCAGCAGCGCGAACGCCCTCTGCTGCTGGTGGTGGATGACCACGACGACCTGCGTGCGCGCGTGCGTGGACTGCTGCAGGATCGCTTCGACGTGATCGAGGCTGCGGATGGCCCCAGCGCCTGGAACCTGGCCCGCGACCGCCTGCCCGACCTGATCGTGTGCGATGTGATGATGCCCGGCTTCGACGGCACCGAACTGTCTCGACGGCTGCGCGCCGACGCCGACACCGCGGCCATCGCCGTGTTGCTGCTCACCGCCAAGGTCGGCAGCGAGCATGCCGTTGCGGGGCTGCAGGCGGGCGCCGACGACTACCTGGCCAAGCCTTTCGATGCGAGCGAATTGCTGGCGCGCATCGACGCCCTGCTGGCGCGCGCGCAACGCCTGCGCCAGCGCCTGGCGCGCGAGCGTCTTGCACCGCCCGCGCCGCCGGCGGCCGAGAGCGGCGAACAGCGCTGGCGTCGCCGCCTCGACGAGGTGATCGCAGCGCGCCTGGATGATCCGGACCTGAGCGTCGAGCAACTGGCCGAGCAGATGCATGCCGATCGCTCGCAGCTGTACCGCAAGTGCAAGGAGTTGCTCGGCGTGAGTCCCAGCGACTACTTGCGCGACACCCGTCTCAAGCGCGCGCACGAATTGCTGGAGGAACGCGCTGGCAACGTGTCCGAGATCGCATATGCGGTGGGTTTCGACAGCCTGTCCAGCTTCACCCGCGCATTCCGCACCCGCTACGGATTACCGCCCAGCCACGTCGCGGCACGCAAGGCAGGCTGACATGCTGCGTCTGGCCACATCCAGCAACGGACCTGTCATTGCGCCGCAACGCATCGCTATCTGGGGCCTGGAACCGGAACTGGCGAACTACATCGATCGACGGCTTCGTGCGCACTGGCCCGGACTGACCGTGCAGCACATCACCGCCGGCGAACCGATCGGCCTGCAGGCGCAGGACATCTGCATCTGCGGTGCCGAACCGTTTCCGCCGCTGTGCGTTCCCACCCTGTGGCTTGGCGAGATCGATCGCAGTCGCGGCATGGTGCGAATCAGCGAGTCGCTGTGGAAGCGTGGCTTGCCGCTTACCGGCCGTCAGTTGCTGCGCTGCGTGGAGGAAATGCAGCGGAGCGGACGTCACGCGCATGACCCGCCGGCGCCCGGCGGCGCATCGTTGGAGCAGCAAGGTAGCAAGTGACCCACAGCGCGGCTCATCAAGCCGAATCGCGACCATAGCAGCCGCCATCGCAGCGCATCCAGGGCGGCGCCCGGGATGAGATGCGGGGAGCCGCCCCTTGCGGCAATCGAATCTTCCCGCGACATCGGATGCCGCCCTACGATCACTGCGAACCTGGTCCGTGCTGCGAGTCGATGCCCGACCCGGGCAACACGCCGGATGATGGCCCCACCCTGCCTCATTTTGCGTGCTATCGGTACAAGCCTGCCATTTCCGTGCAGCCCTCCACCGCGCTCATTCCGTCAGGAGTTCTACCGCCATGCGCAATTCCATCCTGTTCATCCTGTGCTTCCTGATTCCCGTTGCGCACGCGGACAGCGTCCGCGGCTTCTGCGAGCGCGATGGCACTCGCCTCGAGTTCAACGATGGCGTCGCCTTCGCCGATGCCCGCAGCTCGGATGGCACGCTGACCACGGCGATCTATCTCACCGCCCGATCGCTCGACCGCGCGGCGCTGGCACAATGCGCCGAATGCCGCGCCGACTTGCCCGAAGAAAGTTTTGCCAGCCCGCGCGGTGACATGATCGAGGCGCAGCGCGAGGCCACCGCCAAGGGCTGGATGGAGATCGCGCACGTTGGCGGCGAGTTGGACATGACCACCATCGTCAACATCATGTACATGTCCGACGATGGCTGGCTTACCGGCATCGATGGCGGTAATGGACGGGTTGAGTTTGCTACGCGCAGCGACACACGCGTCACCGGAAAAGTGTTGAGCGAGGCACGCGAGGCTCCCATGAACGAGACCGACATGCTCTGCGATGTCAGTTTCGATCTGGCAGTGGGCTGGCCAAACTAGCGCGCATTTGTCGCACCAACGCCTGAAGATGCCCCGCACTCCATTCCAGGGTGTTGCGATTGCCAAGCCCGAGGCCTCGAAGCGACCGTCTGGATGCACTTTCCGCTTCGCGGCCGGTCAGAAGCAGGGCGCCGCGCGGAACGCGGCGCCCTGCCGGGAGGCGCTTGCACCTCAGTCAGTGATCTGGGTTCCCTGTGACGAGGTGATCTGCCAGCGCCCCTCGCGCTTGGCAAAGATGTCGATGTAGCGAGTGCGGCGCTCGAAGGCCTTGCCTTTCTCATCGGTGCCTCGGGTGCGGTAAACGCCGCTGACGGTCGCATGTTTGCCCTCGATTCGCACGTTCATGTCAGAAGTCTCGGCCGCAGTAACCTTGATCTTGCCGAGCTGCGCCAGAAACTCGTCCTTGTCCTCCAATGCGCCATCGCGCGAGCTCACCCCGATGTAGTCGGGACTGAGGATGCGCTCGAACCAGGCGCGATCGCCTGCGACCTCGGCGATGTTCCATTCAAGATCGAGATAGCCGACGATGGCAGCGTCGTCGAGTGCGTGCGTGGCATTGCTCACCACCTGCCACTTGCCACCCTTCTTCTCGAGCTGGTGCACGCTGCGCGTGTAGCTCGTTTTTGACTCGTCGCCCGCACCTTCGGTGGTCACATTGCGATGCGTGATCAGGGCCGAATTGTCGGTGCAATTGATCAAATAGAAGTCGTGCTCTGTATTGCTGGTGGCCGCGCCGGCAGCGCTCGCCTTGGCGGCGTCCTCAACCGAACTGTCTATCGCGAACTTTCGACCGGAGACGTTGCCCGGCTGCAGGTCGACGTAGTGCTCGGCGTAGATCGCCTCCAGCGCGGCGCGGTCGCCGGCCAGGGCTGCCTTGCCCCAGTCGCGATCGAGCTTCTCCAGCGCTGCCTTGTCGGCATTGCTGCAGGCCGCCTGCGCGCCACCAACGAGAACCATGCTTCCCAAAACAACTGCGAGTACCTGTTTCATCGCGTGCCCCTCCCCAAAGGGCGGGGCGGAGACCCCGCCGGAAGGACTAGTCTGCGCCGCCGCAAGGTGCGCTACAACTGACAGCCGGCGCGCGGCAAGCATGCCCATCGCCAACGGAGCACCGCACCGCCCTGTGTGCCAAGCTCTCGAAGACATCCACAACACAACGCGGATTCGGATGACGATTCGGAAGGGTGTGGTAGTCGATGCCCCGAAACCTTGAATAGGGATGGTGGCGGAGAACGGCGCAACTGCGTTGAACGACGTAGCCGGAATGGATACCCGGTTTGGCGCCCGCGTGACCTGGTGCGGTTGCCAGTGAGACCTGCCTTATCAGCGTTTTGACGGTCGTTTCAGCCAAAGCGGTGTACGGAAGCCGCGTCGGAGACGTCGATCCAAGACCTGATCCCGAACCCGTGGCATCGCCTCGTGGTGTTGCATTACCCGGAGCGCATTCAGCGAAGGTGGGCAAGAACGACGAGAACGATCACCGGATGCTGGAATCGCCAGGCACGAAACCGATGCGGACATGGCCGGGAATCTGGACCTTGGTGCGTGTTACAGCATCGCAACCTGGAGCGTTGTCCGCTTGGTTCTGTCCGCTTAACCGATAGACTCGCCACTCGCTGGAACACAGACGGCCCCATGGAATCGTTCGCCAGTCAGCATACCCAGAGCTTTGCCGAATTCCTGCGCCGGGCCGGCGTGTCGATGGTCGTCTCCACCTACCAGGCCGGGCAGCTCGTGCTGGTGCGGTCACATGAGCACGGTGCCAACACCCACTTCATCAGCATGCAGCGGCCGATGGGCATCGCCATCGATGGCGGCTGCCGACTGACCGTGGGCGACGGCCCGTGCATCGAATTCTTCCGCAACCTGCCAGCCGTCGGACGCAAGATCGGCGACCTGCCATACGACGCGGCCTACCTGCATCGGGCTACCCACGTCACCGGCGACATCGATATCCACGAAATGGCCTACGATCGCGACGCGCGGCTATGGCTGATCAACACGCGCATGTCGTGCCTGTGCACCTTGTCGCCGGACTTCAGCGTGGTGCCCGAGTGGACGCCGCCGTTCATCACGCAGTACGACCTGCTCGACCGCTGCCATCTCAACGGGCTTGGCTTGCGCGATGGCGTGCCGCGCTACGTCAGCATGCTGGGTGGCAGCGACGAACCCGGCGGCTGGCGCCACAACAAGACGCGCGGCGGCCGGATCATGGACATCACCGACAACACGATCCTGGTCGATGGTCTTTGCATGCCGCACTCGCCGCGCTGGTACCGCGACCAGTTATGGTTCCTGGCGTCCGGCGAAGGCTGCCTGAAACGGGTCGAGGCGGACGGTTCGATCAGCACCGTCTGCGAGCTGCCCGGCTTCACCCGCGGCCTGGACTTCTTCGGTCGCTTCGCGGTGATCGGCCTTTCGCAGGTGCGCGAAACCGCCGTGTTCGCCGGACTGCCGCTGACGCAGCGCGTCAGCGAACGGCAATGCGGGGTGTACCTGGTCGACATCGAGGAAGGCCGGATTGTCGGCTTCCTGCATTTCGTCGGCGATGTGCGCGAGATCTTCGACCTCAAACTGCTGCCGCACCGCATGCCTGCGTTGGTAAAGGCGGGATCGCCGCTGCTGGCCAACTCCTACGAAATGCCGGAGGAGGCGCTCAAGCGTGTCGCGCCGCCGGATCCGATCCAGGATCAGCTCGCCGGTGCCTCGCGCCTCCACGCTGGCGGCAAGCTGGACGAGGCGATCGTCGCCTTCCGCGCAATTCTTGCGGCGCGTCCGGAACATCGTCAGGCTCGCCATCAACTGGGCCTCGCCTTGGTCGACGCCAAGCGCTGGGAGGAAGGCCGCGACATGCTGCGGCAGGTGGTCGAACTGCAGCCGGACAACGCCGAGGCATGGAACGGCTTGGCGCTTTGCCAGTCGGGTTTGCACGAACATGAAGCCGCCTTGGAAACCTTCGACCGCGCCATCGCGGTGGACCGCCAGTTCGCGCTGGCGCATTTCAATCGCGCCCTGGTTTTGCTCAAGCTGGGCCGCTACCGCGAGGGCTGGCCCGGCTACGACTGGCGCCAGCAGACGCCCAGCTTCACGCCGTTCCGCAGCCCGCACCCGCAATGGCGGGGCGAGGACATTTCAAACAAGCGACTATTGGTCAACAGCGAACAGGGCAACGGCGATCACATCCAGTTCTGGCGCTTCCTGAAGGCGGCGCGGGCGCGCTGCCGCGAGCTGATCTACGTCGGTCCGGAAAAGCTCGCTGAACTGGCCGGTCAGATCGAGGGTGTCGACGAAAGTAGAGTATCCGGCAACATTCCGCGCGACCGCTTCGACCTGTACGTGCCCTTGATGAGCCTGCCGGAGCGACTCGGCCTCGGCGACGCCGTGGCCGCGCAAACGCATCGCTACGTAATCCCGCCAGCGCACCTGAACGTGCGGCGCCTCGAAGGCGCACACAAGGTCGGCTTTGTCTGGCAAGGCAGTCTGAAGCACGGCGACGACCGCCACCGTTCGGTTCCACTGGAGCTCATGCGCGCGCTGTTCCAGGTCGAAGGCATCGATGCCTACAGCCTGCAGTTTCCGATCGACGGCAGCATGCTCGAACCACTGCGTGCCGACGGCGTCGCCAATCTCGAACCGGAACTCAACGACTACTCGCGCAGCGCCGCCTTCGTCGACCAGCTTGACCTGGTGATCTCCGTCGATACCGCAACCGCGCATCTGGCGGGGGCCATGGACCGACCGCTATGGATCCTGCTGGCGCCCGACGCTGACTGGCGCTGGGGCCTCGACGGCGAATCGACCCCGTGGTATCGCAGCGCACGCCTGATCCGACGGCAGGTGGGAGAGGACTGGGCGGCGGTCATCGCGCGGGTAGCCGGCGAGTTGACCACATGGCGCGCTGCGCGCGGGTAGGGGGCGAAAGCAGAACGGAGGGGCGGAGAATAAGGATGCCAATGTTGAACGCTGAAGTCAGAATTCCCACTCGGTTTGACGCATGAGTTGCTCGGTACGTTCTCGAGGAAGCCTGACCGCCCAGCGCGTTGACGGCGGCTTTCGACCCTCAACGGTCATTTAAATACATCGCCAAAAAAAGAGAAAGCGGTCATTCGCAGGTGACGCCTTGTGGCACGGCAGAGAGGCTGCCATCGATGCGGCCCCGGCTGACATCAAAACGAGCGACGACCACCGCCTACCCGACGAACGCCGACGTTCGATGAGCTGGGCGCAACACCTAAAGCGCGTGTTTGGCATCGACGTGAGCACCTGCGCAGCACCTTCGCCACTGCCATCGCGAGTCGCCCAGGAAGCTTGGTTGGAACAGGTACGCGGCATCGAGTCGCGCTTCTGTCGAGCAGTCGGAAGCGTGCAGGCCCTGCTCGATCGGTCGCGTGAGATGGGACAGCGCTGGCTGACGGTCAGGCGGGTGGAGCGGCTGGCGTAGGACGTCGCTTCGCGCCGCTGGGTTAGCCACACCCAGATCGAGTTTTTAGATCACGGCGATCACGCACCCATTTGCATGACTGGGCTTGGCGCTGGCTGACAACGAGCAGAGGCGCGGTAGCCTACGGCGTGGCACATTCTCGATTCGAAGCAGTGGAGCCGCGAGGCAGCGCCCACGGCCAAATGCGAGTGTCGTCAGCGGCACAGATCGATGTGGCGTGCATGGTTGCATCCATAAAACGTGGGTGTCCACGTTCACCGCAGACGCCTTTCCGAAATCGGCCGACGACGTGCTGGTGGCCTACATCCGTCAGCGCCACGACGTTTTGCTGGTCGATCAGCGCGGGACCGGCGGGTCGGGTACAGGAAATTCCTATACTCCCGTCCCGCAGCGCCGAACTGGGCTACGCTAGGCATCGGTTGCCGATTGCCAGAGGTCGATCGCGATGCTGTCCCTGGTCATACCTGCCTGGAACGAGGCAGCGCGCCTGCCGGCCTTGCTCGACAGCGTGCGGATCGCGCGCCAGCGGTGGCATCCCGATTCCGCCGATGCGGTCCAGGTCATCGTCGCCGACAACGGTTCGAGCGATGCGACAGCGGCGATCGCGACGGCCGCCGGCTGCGAGGTGGTGCCGGTCGAGCGCCGCCTGATCGCCGCTGCGCGCAATGGCGGTGCAGCGGCGGCAAGCGGCGACTGGCTGGCCTTCATCGATGCCGACAGCCGTTTGCATCCTGACTGTTTCGTGGCGCTGGCGGCGGCGCTGCGCAATTCGCGTGTGGTCGGTGGTGCCAGCGGCGTCACCATGGAGCGCTGGTCGGCCGGCATCGCGCTGAGCTACGCGATGGTGCTGCCGATCGTGTGGCTGAGCGGTTTCGACACCGGTCTGGTGTTCTGCCGGCGCGCGGATTTCGTTGCGCTTGGCGGCTACGACGAACGACGCCCGTTCGCCGAGGACGTCGACTTTCTTTGGCGGCTGTATCGGCTGGGGCGAGGACGCGGCCAGCATCTGGTCCGACTGCGCAGGGTGAAGTCGATCACCTCGACGCGCAAGTTCGATCGCTATGGCGACTGGCACTATTTCACCCAGCTACCGCGGCAAGGGTGGAACCTGCTGCGCGATCGTCGCGCGGCCGATGCGTTCGTGAAGCGATACTGGTACGACGGCCGATGAGCGCGAATCCGCCCGATATCGGCTTACAGCGTGGCGGCTTGCGCTTCCGCGATCCTGCGATGGAAGCGGGGTACCGCGACTAGCAGGTCAGGGTCGGGCGCAGCGCGCTGCTGCTCAGCGGCACCGTCGCTATGTGCGTGTCGGCAGCGGTCTATGCCGTGCATTGGCGCCTCTCACTAGGACAAGGAACGATGCTCAGCCATTCCGTTTTTCGGAGCTGGACACGAAGAGACCGATAGCAACATCGGAATGACCGCTTTGGAGCGCTCATGCAGCTGCGGGATCGAACGTCCCTTCCTGGCCGAAAGCGACCGTTTATGCCCCCCCAGCTCGCGGACAACCGACATACTCCTGCGTCCAAACCTGCGTACTCCACGAAGCACCATTGTCCTTGGAGTGCAGCAAAAAACAGACTGATCCCGATGGACCGGGTGCCTGCCTTCCAGCGCGACGAGCAATACGCCGTCATCACGACGGCTCACCACGCCACTACCAGGTCTTGCGGCGGGCAGTGAGCGAGCCAGGGCCCGCCTTTACTACCCCGTCCCTCACCCCAACCATCGGCAGAGTCCCTCCGCATTCGCCAACCTGGTTTTGGCAGCGTCGAGGCGCCTCAGTACGCGCCCATGTAGTCCTTCTTGCCGATCTCCACGCCGTTGTGGCGCAGCAGGTCGTATGCCGTGGTGACATGGAAGAAGAACTGCGGCAGGCCGTATGCGAGCAGATAGGCCTGGCCGCCGATGCGGCGTTCCTTCGGCGTGCCGGGGCGCAGCACGAGCTCGCGTTCCTCGCTGCCATCGAAGCGGGCGGCGTCGAGCCCGCCGAGGAAGGCCAGCGTCGCATCGATCCGCTGCTGCAGATCGGCGAACGTCGAGTCGCTACTGTCGTAGGTAGGAACCTCGGCCCCCGCGAGCCGCGCCGAAACGCTGGCGGCGAAGTCGCAGGCAATCTGCACCTGGCGCGCCAATGGGAACATGTCGGGGAACAAGCGCGCTTGCAGCAGTGCGGCAGGCTCTATCTTGCGCTCGGCGGCGAAGGTTTCAGCCTTGGTCAGGATGCCACCGAGTGCGGTGAGCATCTGCTGGAACACGGGAACTGACGCGGCGTGCATCGAGAGGGACATGGGCGATTCCGCTATTGAGGGAACGGCATGGTAGCCGGGCTCGCGCGATCAATCACTGTTCGGAGTCACGGCAACTGATCGCCGGCAAGCAGCCGGGGCGACGCTTGTGCGAAGCTCTGGTTGCCGGATCTAACCCCGCTCGTTGCAGCGCCACGTTCAGGCTGCACGCCCACTCACACTGGATCGAGGCTTCCGATGTGCAAATCCGTGATCGCCATACTGATGACCTTGCTGGTGACCCTTGGGTCGCTGGTCCCACAGCCTGGCGACGCCTCGGTACCGATGGCTCGCATGGGTCCGGCGCCCGTTGATATGGAATCCGGCCTGCGCTTCGAGTTGCGCGATGGCAGCGGCGTGGAGTCCGCGCCGGAGAGCCTGCCGCAGGCGGCGACGCAGCCACTGAGTGCGGCGCGCACCCAGGCCCTGCTGCAGCGCGTTGCGCTGCTGGAACCCGATGGTGACGAACAACAGGAATTCGCCCTGCGCGAGGCCTCGACGCCACCACCGCGCGCTGGCGTAACGGTCGAAGCACCGTGGCCGCCCAGCACCGACGGTGATGCGCCCGCCCTGCCCGAGGCCGAGACCGAAGGCGAACTGCGCGTGCTGCGCCACGCACCGGACGGCGAGGTTGCACTGGCGCCGCATTTTTCGATCAGTTTCAGCCAGCCGATGCTGGCGGTCACCGATCAGGAGCAGGCATCGGCTACGGTCCCGGTGCGACTGGATCCGCAACCGCCGGGACAGTGGCGCTGGCTGGGAACGCGCACTTTGATGTTCCAGCCCGATGGTCGTTTTCCGATGGCGACGGAATACACCGCGACGGTGCCGGCCGGCACGGTCTCGGCGCTCGGCTCGCGCCTGGCGGAAGACTACGTGCTGCGTTTCGCCACGCCGCCGCCCAGCCTGGTGCGCATGGAGCCGACCGGCGGGCCGCACGATCTTGAGCCAGCCATCCTGCTGGCTTTCGACCAGAAGGTGGATGGCAAGGACGTGCTGGCCCACACCCGGCTGCGCAGTGGCGATGCGCAGGATCTGGAGCTGCGCCCGCTCGACCCGCTCAGTCTGCCCGAGGATCACTGGCTGCGGCGCGCCAGCGAAGGCCTGATCGAAGGCCGTTGGGTCGCGCTTCGTCCGGCGCAACCGCTGCCGCGTGCGACCAGTTTCAACGTGGAAGTGGCCGCCGGACTGCCTTCGCAGGAAGGGCCGCGGCGCAGCCGCGAGCCGAGCAACTGGAGTTTCAGCACCTATGCGCCGCTGGTGGTGAAGTCCTGGCACTGCGGCTGGCGCGGCGGTCAAGCGCAGCGCGAAGATTGCGACCCGGAGGGCAGCTGGTACGTCGAGTTCAACAACCCGCTCGACCCTGAGGCTTTTGACCCGCAGTCGGTCAATGTCACGCCCGCGGTGGAAGGGCTGCAGGTACAGGCAAACGGCAACGGCCTGAGCCTGCACGGCGCCTTCGTCGGACGTACCGCGTATCAGCTCAGCCTGCCGGCCACGTTGCGTGATCGCTTTGGTCAAACGCTCGGCAAGCCGACCGTGCTGAAGTTCAGCACCGGCAACGCCAGCCCACGGCTGTTCGGGCCCGGCAAGGAAATGATCACCCTGGACCCGATGGCGCCACCGGCGCTCAGCGTGTTCAGCCGCAACGTGCCAGGTCTGGAGGTGGATATCCACCGCGTCGGCCCCGAGCACTGGGCGGAAATGCAGGAGTGGGCGCGCACCTCGCGCTACGACAACCAGCGCAACGTGGCCATGCCGGGCAAGCGCGTGGCGAAGCGCGTACTGCAGGTCGAAAGCCGCGACGATTCGCTGATCGAAACCCGCATCGCGCTCGACAAGTATCTCGATGACGGGCTTGGTCAGCTGCTGCTGCGCGTGCGGCCCTCGCCGCTGAGCGAGGAACTGCGCTGGCAAGAGGTATTGGTTTGGGTGCAGTCGACACGCATCGGGCTGGTGGCAGTGAACGACGAGTCGCGCGTGACGGTATGGAGCAGCGACCTGCGCGATGGCTCGGCACTGAACGATGTGGATGTTGGTCTGCACGATCACGCCGCGACCAGTCGCTCGGGTGAGGATGGCCTGGCGCAACTCGACCTGCCGGTGTCGGGCGATCACCGCCTGCTGCTGGCGCGGCGCGGCAAGGACCTTGCCCTGCTGCCGCGCCATGCCAACTGGCATTGGTCGCCGGCGTGGCTGGCCAGCCCGCAGTCGAATGCACTCAACTGGTTGGTGTTCGACGACCGTGGCATGTACCGCCCTGGCGAGCAGGTGCGCATCAAGGGCTGGCTGCGCCTTCTCGATCGCGCGCCGCGCGGCGATCTGCAATTGCTCAAGCCAGCGCCGGCCGCGATAGCCTGGAAACTGACCGACAGCCAGGGCGTCGAACTGGCCAGCGGCAGCACGCCGATGTCGGCGCTCGGTGGCTTCGATGTTGCAATCGACTTGCCGGCTACACCAAACCTGGGCCAGGCCCAGCTCAGCCTGCAGGCCAACGGTGTATCGGGAGTCGAGCAGACGGAAACCTGGCACCACTTCCAGATCCAGGAATTCCGCCGCCCCGAGTATGAAGTGACAGCGAGCGCCGAGCCCGGACCCTTTGTGATCGGTGACAGCGCCAACCTCAGTGTGGCCGCCAGCTACTACGCCGGCGGCGGCCTCGGCTCGGCGCCGGTCGAGTGGCAGGTCAGCGCCTCGCCGACGCGCTATGTGCCACCCGATCGCAGTGACTGGTCCTTCGGCAGCTGGACGCCGTGGTGGCGGCCGTTGCAGGTTTCTTCACCGGGCAACACGCAGTCACTGTCGGGACGCACCGATCCGCTTGGCCAGCACCATCTGCAGGCACGCTTCCTGGAAGTCGATCCGCCGCGCCCGACCCAGCTGCAGGCGCAGGCCACGGTGACCGACGTCAATCGCCAGGCCTGGTCTGCACAGACCAGTCTGTTGGTGCATCCGTCGGCGCATTACGTGGGCCTGCAGATGGCGCGCAGCGTGGTGCCGCGCGGGCGCCCGGTCGACGTGCGTGCGCTGGCTGTGGACATCGACGGCACGGCAATATCCGAATCGGATCTGGACCTGGTCATGACGCGCCTGGTCTGGGGCCAGGTGAAGGGCCAATGGCAGGAAATCGACAGCGAGCCGGAATCCTGTCGGCGCAATCAGCGCGGTGGCGAGCCGGTGGAATGCAGTTTCCGTCCAAACCTGGGCGGGCAGTACCGCATCGAGGCGACGGTGCGCGACGCGCAGGGTCGTCCCAATGTCTCCGAACTGCGCTTCTGGGTGCCCGGTGGCGAAGGTCGCCCGGCGCGTGACGTTGAACTCGAAACCCTGGTGCTGGTGCCGGATCGCGAAGCGCCGCTGCCCGGCGAAACCGTGCAGGTGCTGGTGCAGGCGCCGTTTGCCTCTGGCGAGGGGCTGATGACGCTCTCGCGTGGCGGCGTGCTGGAGCAGCGCCGCTTTGCCCTGCAGGACGGCGGCGCCACCCTGAGCTTCACGGTGGACGACGGCATGGTGCCAGGCGTGCGCCTGGACGTCGCGGTGGTGGGCAAGGCCCCGCGCAGCGACGATGCGGGCAAGCCCGTGGATTCGGCACCGCCCAGGCCAGCTGCAGCCAGCGGCGGCCTGGACTTCCGCGTGCCGCCGGTGGCTCGAAGTCTGAATGTCACGGCCAAGCCGCGCGCTGCCGTGCTCGAACCCGGCGCCAGCACGGTGATCGAGGTGCAGGTCACTGATGCCGATGGTCAACCGGTGAAGGATGCCGAACTGGCCCTGGTGGTGGCGGACGAATCGGTGCTGGCACTGTCTGGTTATCGGATGCCCGATCCGCTCGAGGTGTTCTATGCCGCGCGGCCCAGCCGCGTCTCCAGTACCTTCGGGCATCCGCAGGTTGTGTTGGCCGATCAACGCAGTCTGGCGAGTGGGTCAACGCAGTCGGGTGATTCGCGACTCGATAGCGTTGAGGTAACTGGCTCGCGCGTCATGCGTATGGAAATGGCCCCGCCGCCCCCACCGATGGCGCCGGCGCCAGCCGACTCCTATGCCATGGCCCCACCGGTGGTGTTCGATGGCAGCACGGATGAGACTTCCACCATCGCACTGCGCTCGGACTTCTCAGCTCTCGCGCTGTTCGCGCCCGAGGTTCGCACCGATGCCAAGGGCCGCGCCGAGGTGCCGCTTGACCTGCCCGATTCCCTCACCCGTTACCGGGTGATGGCAGTGGCCGTCGCCGGCGCGCGCCAGTTCGGCTCCGGCGAATCCAGCATCACCGCACGCCAGCCTTTGATGCTGCGCCCCAGCCCGCCGCGTTTCGCCAATTTCGGCGACCGCTTCGAACTGCCGATCGTGCTGCAGAACCAGACCGACGCGCCGATGCAGGTCGACGTGGCACTGCGCGCGCTGAATGCGGATTTCATCGACTCACTGCAGGACGCCCCGGCTGAACCCGGCAAGGCCACTACCCTCAATACGACGGGCCGCCGCCTCACCGTGCCGGCGCAGCAGCGCGTCGAGCTGCGTATTCCCACTTCGACCCTGCAAGCCGGCCGCGCCCACTTCCAGGTCGTGGCCAGCGCCGGCGCCGACAGCGACGCGCAGTCCTTCGAGTTCCCGATCTGGACGCCGGCCACGCGTGAGGCGTTTGCCACCTATGGTTCGCTGGCCGAAACCAGCCTCGCGCTGCAGCCGGTACTGGCACCGCAAACGGCCTGGCCACAGTTCGGCGGATTGAGCGTGACGGCTTCGTCCACGGAACTGCAGTCGCTCACCGACGCGCTGATCTACCTGGTCGACTACCCCTTCCAGTGCAACGAACAGCGCGCCAGCCGGGTGCTGGCGATTGCCGCGCTGCGCGACGTGCTGACTGCCTTCGACGCACCGGGATTGCCCAAGCCGGAGTTGCTGGAGGCCAGCGTGCGCAGCGACCTGGAACACCTCGCCACCCTGCAGCATGCCAACGGCGGCTGGAGCTTCTGGGGCCGCAACGACCAGGCCTGGCCCTACCTCGGCATCCATGTTGCGCACGCCTTTGCGCGCGCCGATGCCAAGGGCTTTGCCATGCCCGACGCGGTGCGGCAGCGCTCGCTGGCCTACCTGCGCAATATCGAAAGCCACCTGCCGCACTGGTACAACGCCGACAGCGGCCGCGTGCTGCGCGCCTACGCCATGGAAGTGCGCCGTCAACTCGGCGATGCCGACATCAAGAAGGCCCAGGCACTGCTGGCGGAAGTATCCTCGCCCGCGCAACTGACGATCGAGACGATCGGCTGGCTGCTGCCCACCCTGCAGGCCGGCAAGGACGAAGTCGGCGTCGAAACCCTGCTGCGCCATCTCGGCAACCGTATTTCGGAGACGGCGGCTGCCGCGCACTTTGTCAGCAGCATGAGCGAACAGGGCGGGCACGTGCTGCTGCACTCGGATCGGCGCGGCGACGGCGTGGTGCTGGAAGCCCTGCTGCAGGTCCGCCCGCAGCATGACCTGATCGAGAAGCTGGTGCGTGGCGTGCTGGGGCATCGGGTGCAGGGTCGCTGGGGCAACACCCAGGAAAACGCCTTCATCCTGCTCGCACTGGATGGCTACTTCCACGCCCGCGAAGGTGTAACGCCGGACTTCGTGGCGCGCGTCTGGCTGGATCGCGGCCTGGTCGGCGAACACGCGTTCAAGGGTCGCAGCACCGAGCGCTTCGCGGCGCGCGTGCCGATGGCGGAGCTGTTGCGCGTCGAAGGTCCGCGCGATCTTCTGCTGCAAAAGGATGGCGCCGGACGCATGTACTACCGCATCGGCCTCGACTACGCCCCGCGCGACCTGAAGCTGTCGGCGGCAGACCACGGCTTTGCTGTGGAACGCCGCTACGAGGCGGTGGACGATCCCGCCGACGTGCGGCGCGATGCCGACGGCAGCTGGCACATCCGTGCCGGCGCCAAGGTGCGGGTAAACCTCACCATGGTCGCCACCGGCCGGCGGCTGCACGTGGCCCTGGTCGATCCACTGCCGGCCGGCATGGAAGCGATCAATCCTGCCTTGGCGGTGAGCGAACACGTCCCCGCCGACCCCGGCAAGGTCGAACCCTACTGGTGGTGGCATCGACCCTGGTACGAGCACCAGAACCTGCGCGACGAGCGCGTCGAGGCGTTTGCCTCGCTGCTGTGGGAGGGCGTGCACACTTACAGCTATGTCGCGCGCGCCACCACTCCGGGCCACTTCGTGGTACCGCCGCCGCACGCCGAAGAGATGTACCACCCTGAGACGTTCGGGCGCGGCGGGACGGATCGGGTGGTTATCGAATAGCGCCCTCCGCAGCTCACCTGTAGGGCGGATCGTGATCCGCCGCTGCCGATAGCAAGGTAGCGACGTCGGCTCCACCGCTGCGCGGCTTGAGCCGACCTACGCTGGGCCCGGTTTCGTAGGTCTGATCAAACGCCGCCGAGGCCGTGGCGCAGGCGGCTGACTGCACCGGCGTGGATCCGACGCTGCCGCGCTCTATGCATAGGTTGCGGCGGATCAAAACCCGCCCGCCATATCCAGCAGTCTCGCGACGTAGGCTCCACCGCTGCGCGGCTTGAGCCGACCTACGCTGGGCCCGGTTTCGTAGGTCGGATCAAACGCCGCCGATGCATTGGCGCAGGCGGCTGACTGCACCGGCGTGGATCCGACGCTGCCGCGTCCTATGCATAGGTTGCGGCGGATCGAGATCCGCCCCATGCGCTTTGCCACAAAAAATTCTGTTGCGCGGGGACGAATCGGCGACCTGATCCGGTGCTATTCTCGAAACGCTTCGTCCATTTCGGGCAACAGTA
>JBBSJP010000052.1:0-32102 GCA_038257155.1 Lysobacterales bacterium
TCGGTCAGGGTCGGGTTACGATTCATGACAGGACTCCTCCTCTCGGCTTGTTTTGGTGGTGCCTCCTCGGCCCACCAACTCTGGCACATCGCGATGCCGTCCCTGGGAGGAGGAGTCCATCCCATCAGATCTTGATCCGCCGTCGCCAAGGTCAACCGGTTCGCAGCGGCGCATCGAGATGCGCCCTCCAACAGCGCGACTGCTGCCGCGCGGCTTCTACTCCGGATCGTAATCGAGATTCGGTGCCAGCCAACGCTCGGCCTCGCCCAGGGTCCAGCCCTTGCGCCGTGCGTAGTCTTCGACCTGCTCTTTCGTCACTCGGCCCAGCACGAAATATTGGCTCTCCGGATGCGCGATGTAGTAGCCCGACACCGACGAGGCCGGATACATCGCGAAGTTGTCGGTCAGCTTTACTCCGGCGTTGTGCTCGGCATCGAGCAGGCGGAACAGGCTGGCCTTCTCGCTGTGTTCCGGGCAAGCCGGGTAGCCGGGCGCCGGGCGGATGCCCCGATACTTCTCGGCGATCAGCGCGTCGTTGTCGAGTGTCTCGTCTGAGGCATAGCCCCAGATTTCGCGCCGCACCCGTTGGTGCATGCGTTCGGCCAGTGCTTCGGCGAGTCGGTCGGCCAGCGACTTTAGCAGGATGCTGCGGTAGTCATCGTGCTCGGCTTCGAAGCGTTCCAGATGCGGCTCGATGTCGATGCCGGCGGTGACCGCAAAGCCTCCTATCCAGTCGCGCTTGCCCGATTCCTGCGGCGCGATGAAATCAGCCAGGCAGAAGTCGGGGCGCTCGACCGGCTTGTCGACTTGTTGGCGGAGGAAGTGGAGAGTCTGTGATTCGGGATTCGGGATTCGGGGTTCGCCAGAACCGGAGCCAGAGCCGGAGCTGGGCTCTGAGCCCCTCTCCCCACGGGAGAGGGGTTGGGGTGAGGGGCAATCGCCGGGGAGCTGGGGCGAGGCCGGCCCCTCACCCCCAACCCCTCTCCCGTGGGGAGAGGGGAGCAAAACAACATCATCGCCGCTGGAATTCGCCGGCCAGATGCCCACTACCGCCTTCGCCTTCAACCAGCCCTCATCCACGATCTGCGCGAGCATCGCCTTGGCATCATTGAACAGTTCACGCGCCTGCGCGCCAACCACGGCGTCCTCAAGGATGGCGGGGTAGCGACCCGACAGTTCCCAGGTCTGGAAGAAGGGCGTCCAGTCGATCAGCTCGACCAGGTCGGCGAGCGGGTAATCGTCGAACACCGTGATGCCAGGCTGCTTCGGCGCGGGCGGCTCGTAGTTTGACCAGTCGGGCCGGAAGGCCTGCGCGCGGGCCTTGTCCAGTGGCACCAGGCGCTTGGCGCTGCCGCGGTCCTTGTGGCGTTCGCGGATCGCGGCGTAGTCGGTTTCATTCGCTGCCACGAAAGCGCCGCGCAGTTCCGCGCTGATCAGCGACTGCGCCACGCCGACGGCGCGCGAGGCGTCCTTCACCCAGACCGTCGGCGAATGGTAATGCGGTGCAATTTTCAGCGCGGTGTGGGCGCGCGAGGTGGTGGCGCCGCCGATCATCAGCGGCGTGGTGAAGCCCTGGCGCTGCATCTCGCGCGACAGATGGGTCATCTCCTCCAGCGAGGGCGTGATCAGCCCGGACAGGCCGATCAGGTCGACCTTCTCTTCGCGCGCGCGATCGAGGATGGTCTGCGCCGGCACCATCACGCCCAGGTCGATCACCTCGAAGTTGTTGCAGGCCAGCACCACGCCGACGATGTTCTTGCCGATGTCGTGCACGTCGCCCTTGACCGTCGCCATCAGGATGCGGCCGTTGTTCTTGCCGGCATCGCCCGAGCGAAGCTTTTCCGCCTCGATGTAGGGAATCAGGTGAGCCACTGCCTTCTTCATCACGCGCGCCGATTTGACCACCTGTGGCAAAAACAGCTTGCCGGCGCCGAACAGGTCGCCGACCACGTTCATGCCCGACATCAACGGGCCTTCGATCACTTCCAGCGGCTTGTCGGCGGCCTGTCGCGCTTCCTCGGTATCGCCCACCACGAATTCGTCGATGCCATGCACCAGCGCATATTCGAGACGCTTGATCACCGGTAGTTCGCGCCAGGCCAGCTTGCGCACGTCCTCGCTGGCCTGGGTCTTGCCGCCACGAAAGCGTTCGGCAATTTCCAGCAGGCGCTCGGTGCCGTCGGGGCGCCGATTCAGCACCACGTCCTCGACCCGCTCGCGCAGCTCCGGATCGATGTCGTCGTACAGCACCATGCCGCCGGCGTTGACGATGCCCATGTCCATGCCGGCCTTGATGGCATGGAACAGGAACACGCTGTGGATCGCCTCGCGCACCGGATTGTTGCCGCGGAACGAGAAGGACACATTGCTGACGCCACCCGAGACATGGCAGTGCGGCAGGGTGGCGCGGATGATTCGGGTGGCCTCGATGAAGTCCTGTGCGTAGTTGTTGTGCTCGTCGATGCCGGTGGCGATGGCGAAGATGTTCGGGTCGAAGATGATGTCCTCGGGCGGGAAGCCGACCTCATCCACCAGCAGGCGGTAGGCGCGCGTGCAGATCTCCACCTTGCGCGCGCAGGTGTCGGCCTGGCCCTGCTCGTCGAAGGCCATCACCACCACCGCGGCGCCGTAGTGCAGCGCCTTGCGCGCGTGTTCGATGAAGGCCGCTTCGCCCTCCTTCATCGAGATGGAATTGATCACGCCCTTGCCCTGCAGGCAACGCAGCCCGGCCTCGATCACGCTCCACTTGGAGGAATCGACCATCACCGGGATGCGCGCGATGTCGGGTTCGGCCGCGATCAGGTTGAGAAAACGCACCATCGCCGCTTCGGCATCGATCATGCCGTCGTCGAGATTGACATCAAGTATCTGGGCCCCGGCCTCGACCTGCTGCCGGGCTACATCGACCGCTTCTTCGAAACGGTCATCGACGATCAGCTTGCGGAATTTCGCCGAGCCGGTGACGTTGGTGCGCTCGCCAACGTTGACGAAATTGGTCTCCGGCGTGATGACCAGCGGCTCAAGGCCGGCCAGGCGGGTATGGCGGGGCAGGGTGCTCATGCGGCCATCCCAATCTGCGGCAGGGCGCGCGGTGCCACGCTCGCCACGGTTTCGGCTATCGCCTGGATATGCGCCGGCGTGGTGCCACAGCATCCGCCCACAATGTTGAGCAGGTCGGCCTCGGCGAACTCACGCAGCGTCGCGGCCATCATCTCCGGGCTTTCGTCGTACTCGCCGAAGGCATTCGGCAGACCGGCATTTGGATGACAACTGATGCGGCAGTCGGCCACGCCGGACAGGATGTCGATGTGGGCACGCAGGTCCTTGGCACCCAGCGCGCAGTTCAGGCCGATCGAGAACGGCTGCGCATGGCGAAGCGAATACCAGAACGCCTCGGCGGTCTGGCCGGATAGTGTGCGCCCGGACTTGTCGGTGATGGTGCCGGAGATCATCACCGGCAGGCGCGCGCCGAGAGCCTCGAAGACCTGCTCGATCGCGAACACCGCGGCCTTGGCATTGAGCGTGTCGAACACGGTTTCGACCATCAGGATGTCGGCGCCGCCCTCGATCAGGGCGCGCGCCGCAGCGCTGTAGTTCTCCAGCAGTTCGGCAAAACTCGTGGCGCGGAAGCCGGGATTGTTGACGTCGGGGCTGATCGAGGCGGTGCGACTGGTCGGGCCGATCACGCCGACGGCAAAGCGCGGCTTGTGCGGTGTCTTGGCAGTGAATGCATCGCAGGAAGCACGTGCCAGGCGGGCGGCTTCGCGGTTCAGTTCGGCAACCAGATGTGGCAAGGCGTAATCAGCCTGCGACACCGCCGTACTGTTGAAGGTATTGGTCTCGATCAGATCGGCGCCGGCATCCAGATAGGCCTCGTGCACGCCACGAATGATGTCCGGGCGAGTGAGCGTGAGCAGGTCGTTGTTGCCCTTGAGGTCGTGGCTGCAGCCGCAGCCCGGCCCGTGTGCGTGGCCAGGTGGCGCGACCAGACGGTCGTAGCCTTCAGCGAAGCGTTCACCGCGGTAGTCGGCCTCTTCCAGGCGGTGGGCCTGGATCATCGTACCCATGCCGCCGTCGAGGATCAGGATGCGGTCGCAGGCCGCGGATTCGAGCGCCGCGACGCGCTCGGGGTGAAGCCAGGGAAGTGTTTTCATGGTCGTCCGTACATCAGGATTTCTGTGCCAGCAGCGCCACCACTTCGAAATGTGGTGGACGCTTTTCGCGCGTGATGGCGCCGCAGCTCAGCACGCTCAGGCCGGCCTTCTCCGCCAGGCGCCGCAGTTCTTTCGGGGTGAAGCCGAGATTGACGTGGCCGAAAGGTTCAACCGCGTTGCGGTGTTCGTGGCGCGCCAGGGTGGTGGCCAGCACGCGGCCTCCGGGTCGCAGCACGCGCGCGGCCTCGGCAAGGGCCAGCGCGGGCTTTTCGGCATAGGTCAGGGCGTGCATCAGCAGGGCCAGATCAAAGCTGGCATCAGGCAGGGGCAGGGCATGCATGTCGCCCTCCAGCACCTTCACGTTGGGATGCGGTTTCAGCCGCAGGCTGGCGGCGGCAACCACGCGCGAACTGGAATCGACGCAGGTGACACTGGTGGCGCGGTCGCTGAGCAGTTCGGCCAGCACGCCGTCGCCCGAGGCGATATCCAGCACGTCGCCCGATTCCATCAGCTGCAGCGCGGCGCGCGCCAGTGCTTCCCAGGTGCGGCCCGGTGAGTAGTGGCGCTCCATGTCGCCGGCGACTGAATCGGCCCAGTTGCGGTCAGCGGCGCGCAGCGCCAGCACCGCCGGAAGCTGCTCGGCATCCTGGCGCAACAGCGGATCGTCGGCGCCCGCGCGCAGCGCGCTCCACAATGCACGTTGTGCCGGGTCAAGCTCAGCCTCGTTGAATCGGTAATAGGCCGACACGCCGGAACGGCGGTCGCGTACCAGCCCGGCTTCCTTCAAGCGCGCCAGATGCGTGGAGACACGCGGCTGCGCCAGCCGGGTAATGGCCGACAGCTCGGCCACGGTCAGCTCTTCCTGCTCCAGCAGGGTAAGCAGGCGCACGCGGGTGGCGTCGGCCAGCACCCGCAGGCAGTCCGACCAGGCTTCCAGATCCACAAATATCCTTTCATCGCGATATGGCGATAAAGGCTAGGCGGCGCGGGCTCCAGCGTCAAGCGCGGATGTGCCGAGTGCAAGTTTCCGCGCAAGCAACGATTCAGCAGTCGCTCCAGTGGCCAATGCGGCATTGATAGAAGCCCCTGCATGCCAATTCGGGCTATGCTGGCCCCGTGGGTGACCAAATGCATCGGACCGCAATCGGGACGTCGATGCGCATCGCAGTCGATGCGCAACTCGTCATGAGATGGACGCAGGCCACAGGAATTGCCTGTCTCGGACTGCCGCAGCACGTCTGGTCAAGGGAATGGGCGGCACGGGATTCCTGTCGGACGGAGATTCGACTTGCTTGTGTAGTGAATGGGTGCCATTGACCGGGGGAGGACATGCACCACGTCGATGACGAACTGATGAGGTTCGATGAACCGGCTGCCACCGCCGCTGATGCTGGCGGCACACTCGAGCCGTGGCGACTGCTGATTGTCGATGACGATGATCAGATTCATCAGGTCACCCGCTTTGCGCTGCGCGATGCCCGCATTCTTGGACGCAGCCTGATTTTTGACAGCGCCTATTCGGCGGCCGAGGCTCGCGAACTGCTGGCCGAAACCCGCTACGCCTGCATCCTGCTGGATGTGGTGATGGAGAGCGACGACGCCGGGCTGGCCCTGGTGGGCGAGATTCGCGAACGCTTTGCGGACGATGCCGTGCGCATCGTGTTGCGTACCGGGCAGCCTGGCCATGCGCCCGAGATCGAAGTCATCCAGAAATACGATATCAACGACTACCGCAGCAAGTCCGAACTGACCAGCCAGCGTCTGTTGACGACCTTGACGACGGCCCTGCGATCCTACCAGCAGATCCGCACCATCGAGGCCAACCGGGAAGGCCTGCGCATGATCCTCGATGCCGCCTCCAGCCTGATGGCGGTCAAGGCGGTGCGCAATTTTGCCGAAGGCGTACTGACCCAGGTCTGCGCCATGCTGCAGGTGGACCCCGGCGGCGTGATCTGCGTGCGGCGGCGCGCCGGCAGCCGTGATTTGCTGATTCTTGCGGCCTCCGGGCCGCGCGCCGCGCTGCAGGGCGAGTCACTGGAACGGCTCGGCGATGAAGTCCTGTTGAAGCGGGTGCAGAGCGCCGCCGTGAAGGGCAGCAGCGAGTTCGGCGACAACTACGCCGTGCTGTGCATTCGCTCGCCGCGCGCTGAAGAGATGCTGGTCTACGTCGCCACCGGCGACCGGATGAAGGATCTTGACCGCAGCCTGCTCGAGCTGTTTTCCATCAATGTGGCGATCGGGCTGGATAACTCGCACCTGTTCGAGGAACTCGAGGTCATGGCTTTCCACGACCGGCTTACCGGCTTGTGGAACCGCGTCTCCCTGGAGCGCGAACTGGCACGACGCATCCGCAAACAGGCTCCATTTGCCGTGGTGGTTGCGGACATCGACAATTTTCAGGCGGTCAACGACGGACTCGGTCACGATGTCGGTGATCGAACCCTGCAGGCCAGTGCCGCGCTTCTGGCTGAAGAGTTTGGTGTCGACACCTTCATTGCGCGGACATCGGCCGACAGCTTCACCCTGCTGCTGAGCGAGACGGACCTGGACGTGTTGCAATCACGGCTGCGCGATCTGGCCCGGCGTCTGGAACGCAATATCGAAGTTGACGACCACGAGATCCCGCTCAGCATGTCACTGGGTGTCGCGCGCTTTCCACAGCATGGCGATACCGCCGCCGCGCTGTTCCAGAATGCCGGCATCGCGCTGAAACAGGCCAAGCGCGTCAATCGCGCCTCCTACCAGATATTCGACGACCGCCTCGAGCGAGATCTGCAACATCGCCTGCAGACCGTTCGTGAATTGCGCTACGCACTGGAGCGCAGCGACATGCGGTTGCTGTACCAACCGCAGATCGACCTGCGCAGCGCAAAGATGTATGGCGTTGAAGCGCTGGCGCGCTGGCAGCGTACGGCGGACGAACTGCTCCTGCCAGATCGCTTCATTCCGGCGGCAGAAGACTCCGGCCAGATCGTTGCGCTCGGTGAATGGGTGCTGCTGGAAGCCTGTCGTCAGCAGCAGGTGTGGGAGAAGGTCAATGGATCGTGCTTGAACATGTCGGTCAACGTTTCCATGCGCCAGCTCAAGGATCCCGATTTTTTCATGATGTTGCGCGATGTGATGCAGCGCACCTCGATCGATCCCAGCCGGCTGGAGCTGGAGGTGACGGAAAGCCTGATGATGGACGACAACGCACGTCTGGTGCGTGTCCTTGAGGACGTGCGCAAGACGGGCGTCCGCGTCGCGATCGATGATTTCGGCACCGGCTATTCCTCGCTCAGCCAGTTGCAGCGACTGCCAATGGACCGTATCAAGATCGATCGCAGCTTCATCACCGGGCTGACCCAACGCTCGGAAGATGCCGTGCTGGTGGCCATGATGATCAACATGGCTCATCTGCTGGGGCATCGCGTGATCGCCGAGGGCGTCGAAACCGAAGCGCAGCGCGACCGTCTGATCGAACTCGGCTGCGACGAGGCGCAGGGCTTCCTGTTTGCCCAGCCGCTCTCCGCCGACGCGATATCCAACTGGCTCTGACGTCAGGCCGATGCCTTGCTCGCAACGTGCCTGGGCTTTGTTGCTCGCGCTGCTGACGCCTCTGGCCTGGTCGGCACCAGAGGACCAGTACGCCCACTTCGAGAGCATCGGTGATCTGCAGTCGGTACCGGATGGTGTGGTGACAGCGCTGGCGGAAGACGCCCAGGGCTTCCTGTGGATTGGTACGCCGCGCGGCCTGGTTCGCTTCGATGGTTACGACTTTCGGCGCTACACGCATCGACGTGATGCTGAAAACTCGCTCGCTGGAAACCTGATTCGATCGCTGCTCGCGACCACAGACGGGAAGCTGTGGATTGGCACCGATGCTGACGGCCTGTCGCTGTTCGATCCGGCCAGCGAGCGATTTGTCAGCTACCGGCACACGAGCGACGATCCTGCGGGATTGCCGCCCGGTGGCATCATGGCGATTGGGCGCGCACCCGACGGCGGCATCTGGCTTGGCACACGCGGCGGTGGCCTGGCTCGACTTGATGCTGCGGATGGAAGCCTGCGCGGAATTCGCACGGCCCGGGAGGGACAACTGCCCGCGCCGCAGGATTTTGTTCATGCGCTGCACTTCGACACCAGTGGCGTCCTCTGGATCGGAAGCCGCGCCGGACTGGCGCGGCTCGACCCGCACAGCGACAGTCCCGAGCCGGTGCTGTCCGAAGCCGGCCAGGTCCTGCACGGTGAATCGGTCTACAGCTTGATGCAGTCCTCGGATGGCCGCATCTGGATCGGCACCCAGAGCGGGCGTTTGGTGCTGCTTGATCCGACGAATCAGCAGGTAACTCTGCTCGCCGGCGACACGAGCATTGCACCGGGCATGTTTGACACCATTTCGGCAATCACCCAGATCGACAACGGCGAGGTCTGGCTCGGGCGGGCTACCGGAATCGAAGTTCGCACGCCCGAGTCGGGCGCCATAGTGCGTCGGCTTCGCCATGACCCTGGCCGCGCAACCGGCCTGGCAACCAACGAGATTCGTGCCCTGCTGCCCAGCCGCAGCGGTCTGCTGTGGGTTGGCAGCTTCGGCGGCGGCGTGCAGCGCCATGATCCAGTGAATCGATCGATCCAGGTGTTGCGCGGCCAGCCAGGCCACGCAGGCGTGTTCGAAAGCCCCGACATTGCCAGCATTCTGCAGCGCAGCAACGGTGAGATCTGGCTCGGTACGCGCGGCAACGGAGTGGCAGTACTGGACACCGCGTTGCAGCTTGTCGACGGCTTCGCGGCGCAACCCGAACGTCCCGAATCGCTCGCCGTGGGCTGGATCACCACGATGATCGAGGCGCCTGACGCCGCGGTATGGCTAGGCAGTCGCGAGGGTCTGCACCGCTTCGACCCGATCAACAGGCACTTCGAGCGCCCGTTCCACGACCCCGAAGGCGCACCGATGAGTGTGCGCCGCCTGGCCTTCGATCAGCGTGCACAGCTCTGGATCGGCACCAATGAGGGACTCTACCGCGCGCGCCCTCAAGGCGAGGCCATCGAGCGCATCTCATTGCCAGATGATCAAGCCCTGCTCGGCGAATTCAACGCTATGGTCGTGGACGCCGCGGGCCGGCTATGGATCGGTGCCTCCAGCGGTCTCTTCATGGCTGCCTCGGGCGCTGACGACGCGGTCAGGGTGCAGATCGGGTCAGTAAGCGACGTGATGCAGAGGAGTGTCGTGGGGCTGCTGATTGATCGCGAGAATCGCCTCTGGGTTGACACGACAGAGGGACTGTTCCGGGCGCAGATCACCGATGCCTCGCAACTCGATTTCCAACCGGTTCGCCCGGATTTCGGGGCGCAGTCTGGCGATTTCGGTGCCAACCTGCTGCAGGACTCCCAGGGGCGACTGTGGACGCACCGTCTGGTGCTCGATGAGGAGCAGGGTTGGCTGCAGGAACTGGGCCGCAGTGACGGCGTCGTATTTGGCACGGGCTGGTTCAGAAGCTACGCCAAGCTGCAGGATGGCCGCCTGCTGTTTGGCGGCAGTCGGGGGCTGTTGGTGGTGCAGCCAGAACTGTTTCGGCCCTGGACCTACGCCCCGCCTCTGGTGGTCTCCGGCCTGAGCATCAACGGCAGCGCGCAGCCCACGGCGCGGTTGATGCCCACGCTGCAGTTGTTGCCGGGCGAAGACAGCTTCAGTGTCGAATTTGCGGCGTTGGACTACAGCGATCCGCAGCGCTTGCGCTATGCCTACCGGCTACAGGGTGTCGATCGCGACTGGATAGAAACCGATGCATCTCGACGTAGCGCGAATTATCGCAATCTCTGGCCAGGTGACTACCACTTGCAGGTGCGCGGCAGCAATCGCAGCGGACAGTGGAGTCCGCAAGAACTCGATGTGGCCCTGCGGATCGTTCCAGCGTGGTGGCAGACCCCCTGGTTTGCCGCGGCCCTGCTGTTGCTCGCTGCGCTCGTCGTGGCTGGTGGTATGCGCTGGCGTATGCGCTACATCCGCCAGCGCGCCAGTCAGCTGGAAAGCCTGGTCGAGAAGCGCACCGAGGAACTGCGGCGCGCCAAGGAAAGCGCCGAACAGGCATTGAGCCAGCTCAGACGCACCCAGTTTCAACTGGTGGCGGCCGAGAAAATGGCCTCACTTGGTCAACTGGTGGCTGGCGTCGCGCACGAGATCAACACGCCGGTAGGCATCGCCGTGACCGCCGCTTCGCACCTCGAACAGCTGACGCGAAAGGGCGAGTCGACTTTTGTCGCGGGCACCTTGACCCGCAGCGACCTTGACCAATGGCGCGCAGCGGTCAAGGAAGGCACCACCCTCATCCTGGGCAGCCTGGAGCGCGCCAGCCGTCTGATCGGCAGCTTCAAACAGGTCGCAGTCGACCAATCCAGTGAACAGCGTCGACACCTCAACCTGCGCGAGTTCCTGCAGGAGGTTGCCACCGCGCTGTCGCCCAGCTACCGGCGCACCGGTCATCAACTGGAAGTCGATTGTGACGCCGGCATCGAACTCGAGACCTACCCCGGCGCCCTGTTCCAGATCCTGACGAACCTGGTCGGCAATTCGTTGCTGCATGGCTTCGCTGAACGCAGCAATGGTCGGATGCGCATCGAAGCGCGCCTGCAAGGTGCGCATCTGATGTTGCGCTACCGTGACGACGGCTGCGGCATGACGGCAGACGTAGCTGAGCATGCCTTCGATCCTTTCTTTACGACTCGTCGGGGTAGTGGCGGCTCGGGTCTGGGGCTGCACCTGGTGTACAACCTCTGCACCCAATTGCTGGGCGGCAGGATCGAACTGGATACCGCGCCAGGCGAGGGCGTGCAGGTTGTCATGACCTTGCCGCTCTGCGCGCCTGGAACGGGAGGCGAAACCGGCGCCGCGGAATGAAGACGCACGCGGCATCGCATTCTGATCACCCGGCTTGAAGCTCGCGCTGGCAAACTTTAGCGCCGTGACACGTCCGGCAGCGCTGCAGCCCTGTCGAAGCACAGGGGCGCGTTCCTCCGCGGCTATCTGGCTACCCTGGGAAACCGCACGACCACCCGTGTTCCGGTCGGCACACTGTGCACCTCGATCTGGCCGCCCAGCCGCACATTGACCAGGTTGTAGACGATATGCAGGCCGAGCCCGGTGCCGCCGCGGCCGCGGCGGGTGGTGTAGAACGGCTCGAACACATGGGGCAGCACGTCGGCAGGAATGCCGCGGCCGTTGTCACTCACGCTGATCTCGATGCGGTCGTTCTCGATGGCGCGCGCCGACACGCGCAGGATGCCCTGCTCATCGTCGGCAAAGGCATGCATCAAGGCGTTCTGCATCAGGTTGCTGACGATCTGGGCCAGGGTGCCGGGGTAACTGTCCATCCACAGGTCGTCTTCCGCTTCCAGTTCGAACACGATCAGCTTCCGATCCCAGCTTTGCTCCAGGCTGTGCATCAGGCTGCGCAGGTAGTCGCCCAACACGAAGCGGCGTCGTTGATCCGAATTGTTGTCGACCGAAATCTGCTTGAAGCTCGCGATCAGCTGGGTCGCCCGTTCCAGGTTCCGGTCAACCATTTGGGTAGCCTCGCGTGCAGTGCCGAGATAGGCAGTGAGTTCGCCTCGCTTGAGTTCGCCGGCGTCGAAGCTCTTCTGGATCCTGATGGTGCGGTCGGCCAGCATGCTCGATGCGGTGACGGCCACTCCCAGTGGCGTGTTCAGCTCGTGCGCAACGCCCACCACCAGGCTGCCCAGCGACGCCATCTTCTCCGCCTGGATCAGGTCGAACTGCGCATTGCGCAAGTCGATCAGGGTTTGCTCGGCGCGCAGCTTTGCCTGCGACAGTTCCGTGGTGCGTTCGTTGACTTGCCGCTGCAGCAGCCGACGATTTGACTGGATGCTGTGGATACGCCACGCATACCCCGCGTACAGCACCGTCAGTGCTGCCAGCAGGAACAGTGTCTGCGCCAAGAGCGTCTTCCACCAGGGCGGCAGGATGTCGAACATCAGTGTGGTGGTTGCGGCGTCGGCAAGCGCATCCGGCTCGCCCGCCTTGACCCGGAAGTGGTAACGGCCGGGTGCGAGATTGGTGTATGTCGCGCTGCGTTCACTGGCGGTGGTCTCGATCCAGTCCGGATCGAATCCGTCGAGACGATAGGCGTAATGCAGTCGTTCCGGCGCAAGCAGTTCCAGCGAGGCAAAGCGCAGGCTCAGCATGCGCGCATCCACCGCCGGGATGACCAGGCTTTCGGCTACGTGCAGCGGCGCGGCAAGCGGAGATGCCGGATCCAGCGCGCGTGATTCGATGCGCCGATTCCACAGTCGCAACTCGGTCAACAGCGGTGGCGGCGGTGGCGGCGTGGCATCGATGCGGGCAGGATCGAACACCGTGAATCCACGCGTCGCGGCGAACACGATGCGACCGTCGTCGAGTGTCGCCGTGGCGGCCGACTGGTAGTCGCTGTCGAACGCACCGTCGGCGGCGCCGAACTGGGAAATCTCGCCCTTGTCGGGATCGAATCGCGCGATGCCCTGCGAAGTGGCGAGCCAGAGCTTGCCAGCGCGGTCTTCGGCGATTGCCTGCACCAGATCCAGTCCCAGTTCACGAAATTGCGGGAACGACTCGAAACGTGCCGAGGCTGGATTGAGCGGGTCATCCAGGTGCATGCGCAGCAGTCCACCGCTGGCCGTGGCCAGCCAGAAGCGACCATTGCTGGCGCGCAGGAAATGAGTGATTCCACCGGTCGGCAGGGCAGAGCCTGGCTCGCTCGATGCGCGATGCGCGTGAAGTTCCTGCAGGCCATCACGACTGAGCCAGTGCAGGCCATCGCTCGAGCAGACCAGCAGGGTCTGCGAATCGAACTCGGCGAAGTGGCTGACCCAGGAAGCAATGGGATAGTGGGCGAGCTGGCTCATGTCGCTGCGTTGCAGCACGAATACTCCACGATCGTATGTGCCGGCGATCAGGCGGTCGTCACTCAGCCAGATGCGGGTGATATGCAGGTCGGCAAGCGGTTGCGGCAGTGCCGGCACACGTGTTTCTCCGCCATTTATGTCAACCACCGCAGCACCGGTGAGCACGCCGATCCACAGATCCGAGCCATCCAGGGTCATGGCGCTTACCCCGAGGCGGGCCGTGGAGGGAAAGTCCTGCAAGCGCCCGCTGTCGGGTTCGAAACGGTAGAGACCGTTGCGGCCGCCCAGCCAGACTGCATCGGGTCCAGCCTGGAGCAGCGAATAGATAACTGGATCGCGCAAGTCGGCGGTGGCAGCACTGTCCGGGGTAAAACTGGTGAAACGGTTGCCGCGCGGATTGAGCACGCTGATGCCACCGGTATACGTGCCAGCCAGCAGGCTGCCGTCGGATGTCTCCAGCAGGCTCATCACCCGGCCTGCTCCGAGCGAACGCGGATCATTGCGGTAGTGGGCAAAGCGCAGGAAGCGCGGATTTGGCGAGCTCGCATCCGGCAGCAAGTTCAGGCCTTCGCGCGTACCAATCCACAGGCGCCCGTCACGGTCCTGCAGCAGTGAACGGATCAGGTCGCTGTCGAGTGAGTCCGGATCGTCGGCGCGGTGGCGGAAGACACGCAGTTCGTTCTTCTCGCTGTCGAAACGAAACAGCCCGGCCGTCACTGCACCGATCCACATCGCGCCATCCCGGTCCAGCAGCAGGGCATCGATACGGAAGGACTTGAGCGGCTCAGCTTGCGGGAACACGTCAAACGGCCAATCGACGCGTCCGCTTGCCGGGTCCAGACGTGAGAGTCCGGAAAGACTGCCTAGCCAGATGTGTCCCTGTGCATCGCTGTGCACCGTCTCGAAGCGCTCGTCCGGCGGCGCATTGCCAGACGAAAACTGCCACGCCACGCGCGTGCCGCGGGCAGCGTCGTAGCGGCTGAGTCCGGCATAGCTCGCGATCCAAAGGGTGCCGTCACGATCGACATGCAGGCCGCGTACGCCCTGCTGGGCCCCAATTTCACCCTCGATGGGCACCGACTCAAATCGATCACGATCCTCGTGATATCGGCTCAGACCGCCGTTGCCGCCCACCCAGAGCACGCCATCGTGATCGATCGCGAGCGATTGAAGCTGGTCGCCCGGCAAGGAGTCGGCCTGGTCCACGCGGTGCCGATAGATGCGGAACTCGTGTCCGTCGAAGCGGTTCAGGCCATCCCGCGTAGCGATCCAGATGAAGCCGCGCCGGTCCTGCACCATCGACCAGGCACTGGCCTGGGAGAGTCCCTGCTCGGTACCGATGCGGCGGAAACTGGTCAGCGACGGCGTGTACTCGACCGGTGCTGCATCGACTACTGCCGCCAGCCAGAACAGTCCAGCGATCATGCTGCAACGCATCTCGCAACTCCCCGGAGTTCGCGATCCCCGACATCGATGGTAGCGGATGCGCAGCGCCGAGCGAAGAAGGAAAGCGCAAGGTGAGATGAATCGAACCGCTTCGCGGCATTGTGGAGCCGATGCCGCTCAACTCTCGCCGAGGACGGGCGCCATTCATGCAGTGCCGGCTGTCACTGCGGAGGCAAGGGCAGGTTGGGCGGGGCATAGCCGATGCCTGCGACGTGCCGCTGGTAGACACTGTCGTGAATGGTGCCGGCCACCGAGGTATTGCGTGGCTCGCCGAGCGGAAGGTAGCTGCCAGGCAGCGTCCATCGGGGCCACTCGCGGTACTTCGAGCGCTTGGGGAGGAGCTCAAGCAGCCACCAGAAGCCGCTCAGCGACCGGTGCAGGACGCCGCAGAGATCGGGTGCGACGTAGTCGTGCTGGCTGCCTTTGCGCGCTGTACCGTGCGCGAGGTGCCGGAACATGTGCTTGTTGATCAGCAGGCCCTGGGCTTCGGCCTCCTGAACCATCCAGATCAGGGGGATCTTTGACAAGGCGCTGGCGGTTTCCGGATAGCCGCCACCGACGTCGGAATGTACGCCGGCGAACCAAACCTGCTTGATGTCCTGAGCCCTGCTGCTGGCGGGTCGAAATGGCAGCGGCATGTGATCCTGAGGTTCCTGCCAGTGCGCGACCCGGAACATGCGGCGACGTTCGTCGATCGCCAGTGCATGGCGAAAGACTGCAACCGACGGATTCCTGCGGGTGTAGGGCAGGGTCTCCAGGCTGGGCAACCAGAAGCGGTCGGGTCGCGGCACGATCATGCTGGCGACAGTGTCCCAGGCTCCCATGAAGTGGATGCCGGGGCGACGCACTCCGATAACGCGGCTGAAGTGCCAGGCCAGCGGCAGATCGTCATGCGCAGCGGCGCGCTTGTAGGTGCCTAGCGCGCTGTCACACAGATTCAGCTGCTCCGGCTTGAGCAGACCGATCAGATGGATGAAACCGGCGAGCACGCGCACCGTCCAGGCGCCGCGACTGAACCCAAACAGGTAGATGCGGTCCCCGGGTCGCCAGTTTTCCACCAGGAACCGATATGCGCCCAGCACGTTGTCGTCCAGCCCATACCCGGTCATGAGGCCGAACACGGCGCGCGCCTTCTGCGCGAATCGCGCCCATGGGCTGATCCGGCTGATGGTCCCGACGCCCGGGTGGTAGTAGCAGATCTGCTGCGGGTTCTTGCGCGCTATGCGATACAGCTTGAGAACGTTCGACAGGTTGCGGCCGAGCTCGTTGCCCGTGCCGTCACACAGCACTACCAGATTGCGTGACGCGCCGCTGGCAAAGTTCCGGCTGTCCAGGTTCTTGCGCTTGCCTGCGGTGATTTCGGCCATCAGTGGAATCCGGTGGAAGCACCTGCGCCACGGGTGCCGATCACGGGGCGCGCAAGAAGCCAGACAGTCGCTGTATCGCACCCAGGCTGCAAACGAAGCTGCCGACCTTGGGTGTCTTGTTGCCCTCGACGGCGCGCAGTACACCGCCAATGCAACTGTGCACGATGCCAGCGTGGCCTGGCCAGCTGGACGGGCAATTACTCAGACAATGATGTCGTTCGCACCAGGGAACCACCGAGGCGCAATGCATTGGCTTGTTGCTGAACGCGGAAACGGGCGGCCAAATCGATCACGTCAAGATTGGCTCCGCAAGGCTCACGATCCAGCCGGCAAATGGCTTCCGCTACCATGCTGGGCGAATGAAGCGGACCGACAACGCCTGCACTGAGGTCAACTGCCCGGTCTGCGAATCGGCCGCGCCCGGCTATGTGGCGATCCAGGACAGGCACTATTTTCGGTGCCTGGAGTGCGATCTGGTTTTCCTCGATCCGCGACAGCGACTGCGACCTTCGGAGGAAGCTGCGCACTACGCCCTTCACCAGAATGATCCGCGGGACGCCAGCTATCGGGCATTCCTTTCGCAGCTGGCCGAGCCGATGCTGGCTCGACTGGCACCGGCCAGCGAAGGGCTGGACTACGGCTGCGGCCCGGGCCCGGCACTGGCGACGATGCTGGGCGAGGCCGGACATCGCACGGCGCTCTATGACCCCTTCTTCCAGAAGCAGGAATCCGCGCTGCAGCGCAGCTACGATTTCCTTGTCTGCAGTGAAACGGTCGAGCACTTCTTCCAGCCACTCGCGGAATTCAAGCGGCTGTTTTCCCTGCTGCGGCCGGGCGGCCTGCTCGGCGTGATGACCGGCTTCGTGCCCGACACGGCAGAGGCATTTTCGTGCTGGCACTACCCGCGCGATCCAACCCATGTGGTGTTCTTCGGGCCGCCGTGCTTTGCCTGGATAGCGCAGCGGCTAGGCATGCAGCTTGAACTGGCGCAAGCCAATATCGTCCTGCTGCGCCGCCCGCCGGACGAGTGAAGCGCAGCACAAAACGCCGGTGCCCTGCTTGCTGGGCGGCACTCGCTGTGCCTACACTGCCGCGATCCTCTTGGAACGCGACGATGAAATCCTTGCTGCTGTGCATCGCCACGCCCCTATTGTTGGCCCTGCCGCTTGGCGCGCTGGCGAACACTCCGGACTGCGCTTCAGAACTGTCGGCGGAAGCCTTGCCGGTGCGCGACGCTTTGTTCGCGCCGCCTGCCATGGGCTTCGTGATGCGTCCCGCCGCGCTGCTGCCGATTGCGCACGACGAACACCTTGCGCTTGACCGGGTGCTGCAGCGTCAGCGCCTGGAAGGCTGTCTGGCTGCGGTGCTGGCGCCGCCAACTGCAAGCACCGTGGCAGTCAGTGCCGATGGCTACATTCCCAAGACCGAATTCGACAATACCCCGCATCGTTTCGACATGGAGCAGGGCGGCAAGCGCATGACGGCCGCCGATTTCGAGGCCTGGATGAATGCGCGTGGTTACAAGGTGTCCAAGGGCAAGCCGGCGCCGTCAGCCAGCGAAACCGTCACGCAGTAGGCGCAATCCGCCGGGCGTGACGGCAGGCCGCCGCGCTCGGGAACCGTAGCGCGATTTGCTGGTCGAAGCCGGCTTCACGCTCGCTGAAAACCCAACGGTCCTTTGCCCATGACGCCCAATCCGTTCGCCTGGTCCTTCCGCCTGCAGTACTTGCTGGGTGCCGCGCTGTGTGGCGCACTGCTGCTGTACGCGCTGTACGAGCAGCATGTGAATTTTCTCGACCCATGTCCGCTGTGCATCTTTCAGCGCATTGGCTTCATGGCCTTGGGCCTGGTGTTCCTGCTTGGCGCCCTGCATGGCCCGGGCCGCACGGGGCGAAAGGTCTACGGCATGCTGGCAGCACTGGCAGCGGCGGGCGGCGCCTCGGTTTCCGCTTGGCATGTGCATCTGCAGAACCTGCCGCCGGACGAAGTCCCGGCCTGTGGCCCTGGTCTTGACTACATGCTGGAGGCCTTTCCGCTGCGCGACGTGCTGACCAAGGTGTTCAGTGGGTCGGGCGAATGCGCCAAGGTCGACTGGACCTTCCTGGGGCTCTCCATGCCGGCCTGGGTGCTGGTCTGGTTCGTGGGGCTGGGCATTGCCGCGCTGTGGGCAGGCTTCAAACGCCGCTGAAGAACCTCTGATCACCAGACCGGGTCCGCTGGTCACGGACGGCGGCGCGCGAGTCGATTGCGCAAGTGATTGATCTGGCAGTACCCAGTGCGGATCGAAACCGGACTCGACGTACCTGACAGACTTGTCCCCTTCGTCTGTGACGCTTCGCGATGAGCTCGCTTGCACCTCGGTTTGGCTGTGGCATGATGCGGTGATGCACCGCAGCAAAGTCAGGGAATACGCCATGCCCACGTCCGAACGAAACCTCCAGCCCGTGAAGTTGCCGAAAGACTGGTCGCCGGAGTCCTGGCGCCAGCGCACCGCGCTGCAGATGCCGACTTATCCGGATGCCGAGGCGCTCAAGTCGGCCCTGGCTGAACTTCGGCAATTGCCGCCGCTGGTCACGTCGTGGGAAATCATGGCGCTGAAGCGCCAGTTGGCCGAGGCGCAGGAAGGCAAGCGCTTCCTGCTGCAGGGCGGTGACTGCGCCGAGAGCTTCACCGACTGTGAGTCGGGGATCATTTCCAACCGACTCAAGGTGCTGCTGCAGATGAGTCTGGTGCTGGTGCACGGCATGCGCCTGCCGGTGGTTCGCGTCGGCCGGTTCGCCGGCCAGTACGCCAAACCACGTTCCACCGATATGGAAGAGCGCGGCGGGGTCAGCCTGCCGAGCTACCGCGGCGACTTCATCAACATGCCGGCATTCGATGCCGAGTCGCGTACCCCGGATCCGCGCCGCATGATCAAGGGCCACGCGCGCTCGGCGATGACCATGAACTTCGTGCGCTCGCTGATCGACGGCGGCTTCGCCGACCTGCACCATCCCGAATACTGGGACCTGGGCTGGGTCGGGCATTCGCCGCTTGCAGCCGAGTACCAGCGCATCGTCAACGGCATCGGCGACGCTGTGCGCTTCATGGAAACGCTGTCCGGCGAGTCGGTGCACAACCTCAACCGGGTGGATTTCTACACCTCGCACGAAGCCCTGCTGCTGCACTACGAAGAAGCCCTGACCCGCGAGGTGCCGCGCCAGTGGGGCTGGTTCAACCTCAGCACGCATTTCCCCTGGATCGGCATGCGCACCGCCGATGTCGATGGCGCCCACGTCGAGTACCTGCGCGGCGTGCGTAATCCGATCGCGGTGAAGATCGGCCCATCGGTGCCACCCGATGCGCTGCTGCGCCTGATCGATACGCTCAATCCGGATGACGAACCTGGCCGCCTCAGCCTGATCCACCGCATGGGCGCGGCCAATGTCGCCACCAAGCTGCCGCCATTGCTTGAGGCGGTGAAGCGCGAAGGTCGTCGCGTGCTGTGGATCGCGGATCCAATGCACGGCAACACCGAATCGACCAGCAATGGCTACAAGACCCGGCCCTTCGCCAAGATCCGCAGCGAGCTGGAAGTCGCCTTTGATATCCACGAGCAGGTCGGCACGCGCCTTGGCGGCGTGCATCTGGAGCTGACCGGCGAGAACGTCACCGAATGCACCGGCGGCGCGCGCGAACTCACTGACACCGATCTTGAACGCGATTACCGCAGCACGGTCGATCCGCGCCTGAACTATGAGCAGTCGCTGGAACTGGCCATGTTGATCGTGCGGCGTCACGGGCAGGCGCCGCTGGAGTCGACGCGCGGCTGATGGCGCATTGACGGACAGCGGGCCGAGCGGCAGGCAGGCCCTTCGGCTTGGCAATGCCCAGGCTCGTCGAGGTCGTGACTTCGATGCGTTAGCATGGCGTCGTCTGGGCGATGACAGGGGCGCCGCAGGCTGAATCGAGGTGGGGAATGTCAATGCTGCGCGCCCTGCGATTTGCCGTTCTGGCGATTGCCATGTGTTTCAGTTCCGCACTTTCCGCCGACACTTTCCGGGTCGGCTCTGATCCTGCTTGCACGCATTCCAGTATCCAGGCAGCCATCGAAGCGGCCGCTGCCAACGGCGTGGCAGTCGACGAAATATGGATTGCCACCAATCAGGCTTACACGGCGCAGGCACTGAGTGTCATCGGTCATGCGCTAAACCTGCGCGGTGGGTTCGCCGACTGCGAGGCACCGCTCCCGGGCCAAACGCCCACCCTGATTGATGGCTCTGGAAACGGTGGCTTGCCCGCCCTGGACGTCGACAATCGCGGCGGCGAGCAGCGCACCGTGCAGTTGGTGAATCTCGATCTGGTAGGCAGCGATGTAGGGCCTGGCGACGGCGGTGTACTGCGTGCGCGTGGCTGGCTGCAGATGTATGGCCAATCGGTGACGCTACGTGGCGGGCAGGCGATGCGCGGTGGCGGCATTTACATCGCCGGCGACGCGGCCGGCGCAACCGCGGCGCTTCAGATCGGTGGCGCATCTGGTTCGCCGAGCCGGATTGAAGGCAATCAGGCCTCAGACGGCGGCGGGATCTATTGCGATAATCATGCCTTCGTGCCCATCACGCCCGGCGTGCGCGTGGCGCTGAATACCGCAACACGCGGCGGCGGCGCCTTCGCGCATGGCAGTTGCCAGCTCCAGTCACAGGCCGGTGGTGAGGACGCGGGCCAGGCTTTGGGCATAGTCGCCAATCACGCTTTGCAAGATGGCGGGGGTGCCTACGCCGACGCAGGTGCCAGCCTCGGTTCGGCGCGCTACCTTGCGCAGCACGCATCGCCCCAGATCGCCGACAACATTGCTGGCCGCGATGGCGGCGGGGTGTATGTCACGGGCGCGGGCACATTCTTTTCCGGTAGTGACATGCAATTGCGCCGCAATATCGCCGGCAACACTGAAACCGGCCGCGGCGGTGGCCTGTACGTGGGCAGTTCGGCGTCGGCCTACCTGAACAACCAGAACGATGAAATCCAGTGCGGTGTTGTCGATCCCTGCGTGGAGTTTGCCGCGAACCGAGCCGGTGCGAATGGCAATGGTGGCAGCGGTGGTGGATTTCATGTCAATGGCGGCAGCCTGTCGATGGCCCGTGCTCGCTTGCATGGAAACCAGGCTGCCAATGGTGCAGCGGGTGTGGTTGGCGGGTTCCAGGCGCAGGCTTTCCTGCGCAGTAACCTGATCACCGGGCATGCTTCGCCAGGTTCCACCCTGGTTGCGGAAGGCAGCGCCGAGCTGGTGCTGGTCGGCAGCACCATGGGCAGCGACACCAGCAGCGCCGCGATGATCACCGTCTCGTTCGCCACTGCGCGGCTGGAAACCAGCGTAGTCCACAGCGCCGGTAGCACGGCGCTGGTACTCGACGGGCCGGCCACAGTGCAAACCCGTTGTGTTCTTTCGCACAGCAACTTCGATCCTGCGGGCGACGTGCGAGTCGGAGACCCGGACTTCCTCAACGCCGCTGCGGGCAACTTCCGGCTTGGTCCGGGCAGTGACGCGCTTGATGCATGCAATGGCAATTCCTTCATTCCGGATGAAACCGACTTCGCCGAAATGCCGCGCGGGGTGGACTTGGCGGATGTTCCCGATTTGGGTGGATTCTTCGATCTGGGTGCCTACGAACAGCAGCTGCCGCTTCCCGATGCACTGTTCGGCGACGGATTCGAGCCCCTTCCCTGAAGTGGCGAAATGGCGAGACGGTCACGGCTAGGAGCCTGCGCGGCAGAAGCAATCGAGGCGAAAGCGTGACTGCGCGAGAACGAATTTCTGACGATTCGCCGTCCTGTAGTGGTTCTACAGGCCAAGAATCGGCGGAAATTCGGGCCGCGCAGGCGCGTTTGCAGCCCGGTTGTCTTCTGCCTCGCAGGCTCCTAATGGAGCTTCTCGCCGCGAACATTACTTCTGGCCTATGCCGATACGGGGGGCAGAGCATAGGGTGCCGAATCCCTCGCTTCGGATCCGCGCCATGGCCTCACCCTCCTGCGTCCTGCCATCGAGGCTCCTGTGGCATCGTGCATTGCTTGCGGGCGCGCTGTTCGGCACGTTTGCGGTGGGGTCGACGCTGGCGCAGACCGGCACGGTGCCCAGCGAAGGCTTGGGCGAGTCACCCAGCACCTATATTGCACTGACCAATGCGCGCATCGTGCAGGCGCCGGGACGGGTGTTCGAGCGCGGCACCCTGGTGATGCGCGAGGGTCGCATCGTCTCGGTAGAGCCCGGTGATCACGTGCCGGCCGGGGCAGCGCGCCGCGACATGGCCGGCAAGACCCTGTTCCCCGGCTTTGTCGAACTGGCCGCCAGCGTGGGCGTGCCGGCCGACATGCGCGCCGGCGGCATCAAGCCACTCGGTGGCAGCGCGGGACCTGCACCGGCACCGCCACACCAGCAGCAGCTCGAAGAACCTGGCGCGCGACACTGGAACCGACGTGTTCGGCCCGAGCTTGCCGTCGCACAGCGACTGCAGATCAATTCAGACGAGGCCAAGGCATTGCGGGCGATGGGTTTTACCGCGGCACTGGCGGCGCCCGAGGCTGGCATCTTCGCAGGGCAGAGCGCACTGCTGCTGCTGCGTGAGGACAGCGCCGTCAGGGCAGCGCTGCTGCGAGCGGACGTGGCCCAGCACCTGGGCTTCGATTTCACCTTTGGCAGCGAGTATCCGGGCTCGTTGATGGGCGCCATCGCGCTGATCCGCCAGACCCTGATCGATGCTGCGTGGCAGGGTCAGCAGCGCGCCGCGGGTGCCCGCATCGATGCAAACCTGGCACTCGACGCACTGATGCCTCTGATCGAGCGTCGGCAGCGCGCGTTCTTCCAGCTTGGTGACGAGCTGGATCTGGCGCGCGCCGATGCCATCGGCCGCGAATTCAATCTGGATCTGGTCTATGTCGGCAGCGGCTTCGAGTACCGCGTGCTGTCGCAGGTCAAATCAGCTGGCAAGCCGCTGCTGCTGCCGCTGAATTTTCCCGATGCGCCGGAAGTCGAGAAGCCCGACGTCGCGCTGGAAACCGGCTTGGCTGAATTGCAGCATTGGGAGCAGGCGGCAGCCAATCCGGCGCGCGTACTGGCTCAGGGCGTGCCGATTGCGTTGACCAGCGCCGGCCTCAAGGAACCGGGCAAGCAGTTCTGGAAGGCGCTGCGTGCCTCTGTGGTCGCTGGACTCAGCGAGGATCAGGCTCTGGCCGCCCTGACCCGGGAGCCGGCCCGCCTGATCGGTGCTCAGGATCTGCTGGGTTCCCTGGAGGCCGGCCGTCTGGCCAATATCGTGGTGGCCGATGCTGGCCTGTTTCGCGACGCCGATGCCGAGTTGTTCGAGACATGGGTCGAAGGGCAGCGCGTCGAGCATATACCGCTGCTCGCAGCAGACCCGGCCGGCAGCTGGAGCTTGAGCTGGAACGGCAGCGGCCCGGCGGAGTGGACGGTGAAGCGCAAGGCGGACAGCCTGGACCTGGCCGTCGGAGATGCAGAATTCAAGGGCCGGCGCGAGGCCGAGCGCTGGATCGTGCTGGCGCCAGGTAGCCTGTTCGACGCGGGTGACAATCAGGTGGCCTTGTCCTTTGCCGTGGATGGCGACGCGCTGGAAGGCTTCCGAGATCAGGTTGACGGCCGCCGGCAGCGCTTTGTCGGGCAGCGCGCTGCGGTCGAGCCGGTGAGCCAGGACCAGGACAAGGACAGCGACGAAAAAGTCGAGCCGATTCCCGCGCCGCGCGGCTATCCGGCCGGTGAGTTCGCGCGCGCTGGGCTGCCGGCCCAGGCCACTGTCTTGCTGTTGCGCGGCGCCACACTCTGGACCAATACGGAGCAAGGCGTGCTCCAGAATGCCGACTTGCTGGTCCGGCGCGGCCGCATTGAAGCCGTCGGCGCGGATCTGGACGTACCGTCGGGCGCCGAGGTGATTGAGGCGCGCGGCATGCACGTAACCGCCGGCTTGATTGATGCGCACTCGCATACCGCGATCGCGCGCAACGTCAACGAGCCCTCGCATGCGGTAACCGCCGAGGTGCGCATCGGCGACGTGCTGGATCCGACCGATATCAACATCTACCGCCAGCTTGCCGGTGGAGTGACTTCCGCCAACCTGCTGCACGGCTCGGCCAATCCAATGGGCGGCCAGAGCCAGACCATCAAGCTGCGCTGGGGCGGTGATGCGCAGGCGCTGAAATTCGAAGGCGCCACACCCGGAATCAAGTTTGCGCTGGGCGAGAACGTCAAGCAATCGAACTGGGGCGATGCCAACCGCACGCGCTACCCGCAGACCCGCATGGGCGTACCGCAGTTGATGCGCGACCGTTTCAATGCTGCGCGCGCCTACGGCGAGGCGATGAGCGGCAAGGGTCCCAAGCCGCGCCGCGACCTACGCCTGGAAACCCTTTGGGAAATCCTGCGCGGAGACCGCGTGGTGCACATCCACTCCTACCGCCATGACGAGATCCTGATGTTCGCGCGCCTCGCCAAGGAGTTGGACATTCCGGTTGCCACGTTCCAGCACGTGCTGGAAGGCTACAAGGTGGCCGACGCGATGCGCGACATCGGCGCGGGTGCGTCCACCTTCACTGACTGGTGGGGCTACAAGATGGAAGTGCAGGACGCCATTCCCTACAACGGCCCGCTGATGCACGAAGTAGGCGTGGTGGTGAGCTTCAATTCCGACAGCAATGAACTGGCCCGCCGGCTGAACACCGAGGCCGCCAAGGCGGTGCAGTACGGCGGCATGGCGGAAACCGATGCGCTGAAACTGGTAACGCTGAATCCTGCCATCCAGCTTGGCATCGATTCGCGCGTCGGCGCCTTGAAGCCCGGCATGGATGCGGATTTCGTGCTCTGGTCGGATCACCCGCTGGCGGGATTTGCGCGTGCCGAGCAGACCTGGATCGACGGGCGACGCTACTTCGATCGCGCCGGCCACGCGCGGGAGGAATCAGCCGCCCTGGCCGAGCGCGAACGCCTGCTGCAGAAGGCCCTGGTGCAACGCGCCAAATTGCAGTCACTGGCCGCGACCCCAGCGAAAAAGCCCGACCCGGCGCCGCCGGCGCAACCCGGTACGCCTTCGTCGGCAAGCTCGCTGGCAGCTGGATCCATCAACTTGCGTCAGTACGCACCTGCCCGAGGTCTGTATCACGACGGCGAAGACGTCGTCGGATGTACCGACCGCGGCCACCAGCATTGAGGAACACCCACATGATCCGGATCCTCACTGCAGTTTCTCTTTTTCTGGCGGCGGGCTGCGCGCTGGCAAATGACAACGTGCCCGCTCTGCCGCAAAGCGGGCCGGTCGTGATCGTCGGCGCCACGGTGTATCCAGTGGACGCCGCTCCCATTGCCAACGGCCGGGTCCGCTTCGAGAACGGTCTTATCACAGCGGTTGGTGCTGCCGAGGTGGACACCGCCGGCGCGCAGGTGATTGATGCGAGCGGCAAGCACGTCTATCCCGGACTGATCGCCTCGACCAGTGTCCTGGGCCTGACCGAAGTCTCGGCCGTGCGCGCCCTGGTCGACGAGGCCGAAGTCGGTGTCAACACGGCCAACATCCAGGCCGAACTGGCGGTCAACGCCGACAGTGAGATCATTCCCGTGACGCGCAGCAGCGGCGTGCTGCTGGCGCTGAGCGTGCCGCAGGCTGGCGGCGACGGAGTGATCTCCGGCCGCAGCGCCTTGCTGGCGCTGGAGGGCTGGACCTTCGAAGAGCTCACCGTCGCCGCGCCGGTGGGACTGCATGTGTTCTGGCCCACCTCACGCCTGCCACCCTGGACGCCGCCTGCCATGGCGGAAGGTGCCCGCAAGGCGGCCGACGACAAGCGGGCCGCGCTGGATTCGGCTTTCCAGCTTGCCAAGGCCTACGCTGCGGCAGCAGCGCCAAGACCAGTCGACCTCAAACTCGAAGCGATGCGCGACCATGTTGCCGGCCAAGGCCGCGTGTTTTTCCACGCCGATGATGCTGGCTCGATCCTTGCGTCGCTGGATTTTGCCCGCCAGTACGGCCTGAAGGCGATCATCGTCGGCGGTCTGGAGGCCTGGCGCGTTACCGATCAGTTGCGCGCGCAGAATGTGCCAGTGATCGTGGCCGGCATCCACCGCCTGCCGATGCGACGCAGCGACCCGGTCGAGTCGCCGTTCTTCAATCCGGCGCGACTCGCCGCCGCCGGCGTGGAGTTCGCCATCGCCACCGAGGGCGGTGCCTTTGCCACGGTCAACCTGCGCAACCTGCCGAATCAGGCGGCCACCGCCGTGGCGCATGGGCTGACGCGTGAACAGGCACTCGCCGCCATCACCCTGTCGCCAGCGAAGATCCTTGGCGTGGCCGATCGCTACGGCTCACTCGCGCCAGGCAAGGACGCCACCCTTTTCATCGCCAGCGGCGACGTGCTCGACACCCGCAGCCGCGTTGAACAGGCCTGGATCGGCGGGCGCCAGATCGATCTCTCCAACCGCCACACCCGCCTGCACGAGAAGTATCGGCAGAAGTATCCGGAGACGCGTTGAGCTGTCGCTTGGTGACAGCTGTCTGCAACGCCCCATGCTTCACCGCTGCGCCTGCCAGGTGGCCAGCCGTTCGCCCGCTCACGGTTGAAATCGCCTCGCGCATGAGCCCTTCCCGAACCATGCGTCGGACCCGCGCCGACCAAGCCGCTCGCATGATGTGACGCTGCAGCGGCGCTTGATCCGACCTGCGCGAGCGCTGTTGTAGGTCGGCTCAAGCCGCGCAGCGGTGGAGCCGACATGTCGGTCCTCGAAACCTCCTGCTGTGACGTGATCACGGACCGGAGTCCGCACGCATGGCCTCCTCATTCACGATAGCTAGCACCACCCAGCCAAGAGGATCGACCCGATCGAAGGCGATCACTTCGGGACGGCCAAACGCTTCCGTGCTGACGAGCCCCAGATCCGCCTGCGCCAGCGCGTCGAACAGCGCGGCGTCGGGAAAGCGCTCGGTCTCCTGCTCATCTTCGCTGCCGGCTGCGCGTTGACGAGGCGGCATCGCGGCAATGATGGTTCCGTGCTGGTCGAGCAGCATCATCTGTCGCAGACCCTGCTGGTTATCGCCCGACTGCAGGTTCTGCATCACCTGGTCCATGCGCAGTGTCAGCGCGACCACCCCAAGCAGTGGGCCGCCGGGTTCGCGAATCGGATGACTCACCGGCAACTTGATCGCGCCATCCACGACACTGACGAAGGGCAGGCCCCAGTAGGCGCGCGTGGTCTCCATGGCTTGCCGATACCAAGGGCGTTGGCGGGCGTCGAATTGGCCGTTTGAGACCGCCGAACCCGGATAGCGGTAGGCCAGGCCGGTTTCCAGCGCCAGCAGGAATTCGCTCACGCCGCTTTGTCCCGACGGGTTGCCGTGGAGCGCCACGCTGCCCATGGTGGCGCGCACATGTTCGAACAGATCGGCGGCATAGCCTCGCAGGTTCTGCAGGCGTTGTGCCTGGCTGCTTAGCGACTCGGGCGAAACATCCGGGGCGGTGAACCAGACGCCGTTGCTCAGGCTGACTGGTTCTGCGTAGCCAGGGTGCAGGCCAAAATCCTGCGGTGCACCGCCCTCGCGCTGAAAGTCGCTGAGCCAGTATGACTTGTCGTCGCTCTCGCGGCCGTGCTGGATCAGCTGCGCCGCCATCGCTGCCAGCGCATCGAGTTCGCCCTGCAGAATCAGCAGGCGCGTCTGCAGACGGTCGCCCTGACGCGCGACGCTGCCCAGCAGCGCGGCTTCGCGCTGTTCGCGCGCGTGCGCCGCCTGCAGGTCGCGCTCCTGCTGCCACAGCAGCAGACTGAAGGCGCTGGCCGCCAGCGCGATGATCGCGAACAGTGCCAGCAGGGTGGCCTGCCGATGCCGGCCGAGAAAGCGCGCCGAGCGTTGCCAGAGGTTGTCCGGCTTGGCCTGCACCGCCTCGCCATGCAAATAGCGGCGGATGTCGGCGGCCAGGGCATGCACGCTGGGATAACGTCGTGCCGGATCCCGCGCCGTGGCGCGCGCCACGATGGCGCGCAGCTCGCGCGGCACCGTCATGCCGGAAAAAGCCGGCGTCATCGGCTCAACCTGGCCGCGCGCTGCGTTGATCAGGATTTCGACCGCATGCTCTCCGGCATACGGTGCCTGCAAGGTGACCAGCTCCTGCAGCATCAGGCCAAGCGCGCATTGATCGGTGTGCGGACCGATCTCCTCGTTGCGACCTTCGGCCTGCTCCGGCGCCATATAACGCGGCGTGCCGACGATCAGTCCGGCCTGGGTACGGGCCGCGTCCTGGTCGACCGTGGGAGCCGTTCCGAGCAGGGTTTCGTTGCCGCTTTCGGTCATCAGGCGGCAGATGCCCCAGTCCATCACGTAGACCTCGTGGTGGCGGCCCAACATCACGTTGGCGGGCTTCAGATCGCGATGTACCACGCCCTTGTCGTGCGCGTAGCCGATCGCATCGCAGACCTTGAGGAAATGCTCGAGGCGGGTGGGCAGGTCGTGCGCTTCGTCGGGTTGGCCGCCGCTACGGTAGGCGGCAATGGTCTCTTCCAGATACTCCTCGAAGGTGCGGCCCTGGATCAGTTTCATGGTGTATGCCGGCAGCCCCTCCGCTGCGGCCTCCAGCGAATACACCGGCACCACGTGCGGATGTTCGAGCTGGGCAGTGATCTGCACCTCGCGCAGGAAGCGCGCTCGCATGCCGGCGTCGCGTCCCACATCGGGGCCCATCGACTTGATCGCGACCTTGCGCAGCAGTTCGGTATCGCGTGCCGCATGCACCTGGGCCATGCCGCCCTGGCCGACTTCAGCCAGGATCAGATAGCGCGCCGAGTGTGAGGCGCCGCTCGTAGCATCGCCGTTGGGCGTGACAACGCCCGCTGCTGGCGCCGTGGCAATGGTCACCGCACCCGGCTTGCTGAGACGCTCGGGCAACTGCGTGCTGATCGTCACCGCGGCCTCATCACGCGCTTCGCTGCGCTGCGCGGCGGTCGATTCGAGATTCCCCATGTGCGCTCCCCTTCACGCCGATTGCCAGGCCCGAATCCTGCCACGTTCGCGGGGCTGCATGCGCGTTGGCTTCCGACTGTCGCTGGGGGTCAAGATCAAGATCAAGAGCTGCAACGCAGAGGCGCAGAGGACGCAGAGACGCGCAGAGAAAAGCGAAGAGAAGACTGAAGAGTGGATCTGGCCAGTGCCAGGCTGGCGCGCACTTTCGATTCATCAATCCACCTCGGATGGGCGTTTCGCTCGTGGCTTTGCGGGTCCGCCCACTTGGCCCAACAACGGGGGCGGTCACCAGAATCGATCTTCGCCATACCCAGCACTGCCGCTCTTGTTCTTCCAACTCGTCCTTGCTCTTCTCTGCTTTGCTCTCCTCTGCGCGTCTCTGCGTCCTCTGCGCCTCTGCGTTGCTGCTCTTGATCCTGCATTTGCAGTGCCGAGTTGGAAGGGGTGCGAACGGCGACTGGTCGGCGTAGCCTGTTGCCTCCAGCCAATCCAGGAATCCGGGCCATGAAGCTGACCGTCAACGGCGCCGAGCGCGAGATCGACCTGCCGCCGGATACGCCCCTGCTCTGGGCGCTGCGTGATGGCCTGGGTTTGACCGGCACAAAATACGGCTGCGGCATGGCCCTGTGCGGGGCCTGCACGGTGCACCTGGATGGCCAGGCGGTGCGCAGTTGCGTGACGCCGCTTTCGGCAGTCGAGGGCAAGGCGGTAACCACCATCGAAGGCCTGTCGGAGGATGCCTCGCACCCGGTGCAGCGCGCCTGGATCGAGGCCGACGTGGCGCAGTGCGGTTACTGCCAGTCGGGCCAGATCATGGGCGCGGTGGCGCTGCTGGCCAGCAATCCCGAACCCGATGAGGCGGCCGTCATCGCCGCCATGGACGGGCACCTGTGTCGCTGCGGCACCTATAGCCAGGTACGCGAAGCGGTGCAGCTGGCATCGCTGAAGCTGAAGGAGGCCAAGGCATGAAGACGCCCGAGCTTTCGCGCCGTCGTTTCCTGCAGGGAACTGCCCTGTCCGCCGGTGGACTTATCCTGGCCTTGCACCTGCCTGGCCTGACGCCGCTGGCGCTGGCCGAGGAAGTCGCTGCCGGCGTGTTTCGTCCGAACGCCTTTGTGCAGTTGAGCGCCGAAGGCAAGGTCACGATTTTCGTCAGCCAGGCCGAGATGGGGCAGGGCGTGCTGACCTCGCTGCCCATGATCCTGGCCGACGAGATGGATCTGGATCTGGATCAGGTTGTCATCGAAAAGGTCGGTGCCGACGCGGCCTTCAACCACCCTTATTTTGGTACCCAGGTGACTGGCGGATCTACCTCGGTACGCGGCCTGTATGAGCCGCTGCGCAAGGCTGGCGCCGAGGCTCGACATTTGCTGATTGAAGCTGCGGCTGTGCGGCTGGAAGTACCGCGCGAATCCCTGCGCACCGAGGCCGGTTTCGTTATCCACGATGCCAGCGAGCGGCGCGTAGCCTATGGTGAACTGGCCAATGCCGCTGCGGCACTGCCCAAGCCCGATGCCGCGCAGATCGTGCTGAAGACACCCGACCAGTTCCGCTACATCGGCCGCGACCGGCGCCGCAGCGAAGCGCCGGAGAAGGTCAGCGGCAAGGCGCAGTTCGGCATCGACGTGAACCTGCCGGAGATGCTGACCGCCGTGGTGGCGCGGCCGCCGGTGTTCGGCGCCACGCTGAAATCCTTTGATGCCGAAGCAGCGCTGAAGCTGCCTGGGGTACGCAAGGTGAAGGCAGTGCCGGAAGGCGTGGCGGTGATCGCGGCGCATTTCTGGGCCGCGAAGCAGGGCCGCGATGCGCTCAAGATCGAGTGGGAGCACGGAGCGCTGGCCGCGCTGGACAGCGAGGCGCAGGGCCGCGAGTACGCCGTGCTGGCGGCGACACCGGGCGCCATCGCCGCAGACAAGGGTGACGCCGCAGCACAATTGACTGATCGTGAGGATCTGCTGAGCTTCGAACTCGACGTGCCTTATCTGGCGCACGCCACGATGGAGCCACTTAACGCCACCGTGCATCACATCGGTGATCGCGCGGAAGTCTGGACCGGCACCCAGATGCAGGGCGTGGACCGCGCCCGCGCCGCCGCGATTCTTGGCCTGCCCGAAGACCGCGTCACACTGAACAACCTGCTGCTCGGCGGCGGCTTTGGTCGGCGCGCCAATCCGCACAGCGACTTCGTCGCCCTGGCGGCGAATGTGGCCAAGGACGAGGGCGTGCCGATCAGGACCGTCTGGACCCGCGAGGACGACATGCGCGGCGGCTATTACCGGCCGCGCGCCGTGCATCGCATCGCACTGCGCCTGGGCGAGGATGGCCTGCCGCTGGCCTGGCAGCAACGCGTGGTGGTGCAGTCGATCATGGCCGGCACCGCGTTTGCCGGTGCGGTGAAGGATGGTGTCGAGGGTGCCGCGGTCGAGGGTGCCAGCGACATGCCCTATGCCATCCCGAACCTGCGCGTCGAATGTCACCTGGCGTCGCCCGGCGTGCCGGTACTGTGGTGGCGCTCGGTCGGTCATACGCATACCGCGATGGCGGTCGAGCACATGATCGACATCGCCGCGCGCAAGGTCGGACGCGATCCGCTGGAGTATCGCCGTGCCATGCTGGCCGAGACACCGCGCTGGCTGGCAATACTCGATATCGTCGCGAGTCGTTCCGACTGGGGCAGCGCATTGCCGGAAGGACGCGCGCGCGGCCTGGCGATCCACGCCAGCTTCGGCAGCATCGTGGCGCAAGTCGCGGAAGTGTCGATCGAGAACGGACGTCCGCGTGTACATCGCGTGGTGGCGGCGGTCGACATGGGCCGTATCGTCAATCCGCGTCATGCCAAGACGCAGATCGAATCGGGCATCGTGTTTGGCCTGTCGGCCGCCCTGCATCAGGGCATCACATTCCGTGAGGGCCAGGTGCAGCAGAGCAACTTCCACGATTTTCCGCTGCTGCGGCAGAGCGAGATGCCCAAGGTCGAGGTGCATATCCTGGTCAGCGAGGAAGACCCCGGCGGCGCCGGCGAGCCCGGCACGCCGCCGATCGCACCGGCGGTAGCGAATGCGTTGCTTGTGCTTACCGGCAAGCCGGTCACTCGTTTACCTTTCGATCTGGCCTGACGCCTGGTCGCGTTTGGTGTGGTGCGGTGGGCCAAGGCCTGAAGTCTCCCCGGATATTCTCTATCCCAAACAACGGGTTGCCGTGTACTCTTGTTGAAAACAGCGCGTGCACGACGGGTTTTTTCCTCGGGTTATCTAGACCATGAGGACCCGCCATGCACGCAA
>JBBSJP010000053.1:0-31474 GCA_038257155.1 Lysobacterales bacterium
TCATCGGTCCCGTCGTCGACGTCGAGTTCGCGCGCACCGATGTGCCGAAGATCTACGACGCGCTGAAGGTGGAGAACACCGCCATCACCCTGGAAGTGCAGCAGCAGCTGGGCGACGGCGTGGTGCGTACGATCGCACTCGGCTCGACTGACGGCCTCAAGCGCAACTTGATTGCCGAAAACACCGGCCACGCGATCTCGGTGCCGGTCGGCATGGGCACGCTGGGCCGGATCATGGACGTGCTGGGTCGCCCGATCGACGAGGCCGGTCCGATCAAGTCCGACACGCTGTGGGAAATCCATCGCGCGGCACCGTCCTACGAGGAACAGTCGTCCTCCACCGAATTGCTGGAAACCGGCATCAAGGTGATCGACCTGATGTGTCCGTTCGCCAAGGGCGGCAAGGTCGGCCTGTTCGGTGGCGCCGGCGTGGGCAAGACCGTCAACATGATGGAACTGATCAACAACATCGCGACCGAGCACAGCGGTCTGTCGGTGTTCGCGGGCGTGGGTGAGCGTACCCGCGAGGGCAACGACTTCTACCACGAGATGCAGGAATCGGGCGTCGTCAACGTGACCGAGCCGGAGAAGTCCAAGGTCGCGATGGTCTACGGCCAGATGAACGAGCCGCCGGGTAACCGCCTGCGCGTGGCGCTGACCGGCCTGACCATGGCCGAGTACTTCCGCGACGAGAAAGACGCCGACGGCAAGGGCCGCGACGTGCTGTTCTTCGTCGACAACATCTACCGCTACACCCTGGCCGGCACCGAGGTATCCGCGCTGCTCGGCCGCATGCCGTCGGCGGTAGGCTACCAGCCCACCCTGGCCGAGGAAATGGGCGTGCTGCAGGAGCGCATCACCTCGACAAAGACCGGCTCGATCACCTCGATCCAGGCCGTCTACGTGCCTGCGGATGACCTGACCGACCCGTCGCCGGCGACCACGTTTGCGCATCTCGACGCCACTGTCGTGCTGAGCCGCAACATCGCCTCGCTGGGTATCTACCCGGCCGTGGATCCGCTTGATTCGACCAGCCGCCAGCTGGACCCGAACGTGATCGGCAACGAGCACTACGACACCGCGCGCCGGGTGCAGTCCACCCTGCAGAAGTACAAGGAGCTGAAGGACATCATCGCGATCCTCGGCATGGACGAGTTGTCGGAAGAAGACAAGCAGGCCGTCTCGCGCGCGCGCAAGATCGAGCGCTTCTTCTCGCAGCCCTTCCACGTCGCCGAAGTCTTCACCGGCTCGCCCGGCAAGTACGTCACCCTCAAGGAAACGATCCGCGGCTTCCGCATGATCGTCGACGGCGAGTGCGACAGCCTGCCGGAACAGGCCTTCTACATGGTCGGCGGTATCGACGAAGCCTTCGAGAAGGCCAAGAAGATGGGCGTCACAGCTTGAGAGCAAGTAAGAAGTGAGGAAGTGAGTAGTCAGTAAGAGCGCGTATTTGCGCTGATACCCCAAACTGACTTTCTTACTTTCTTACTTTCTTACTCCTGACTCCTGACTCCTGACTCCTGTCTTCGTTGAGCGAGCAAAGCGAGCGAAACTGTATGAGCACAATCCGTTGCGACATCGTTAGCGCCGAGGAGGAGATCTTCTCTGGCGACGTGAGTCTGGTTGTCGCCACCGGCGAGCTGGGCGAGCTCGGCATCGCGCCGCGCCATGCGCCGCTGATCACCCGGCTCAAGCCAGGGCAGGTCCGCGTGGTGATGGAGAACGGCGACGAGCAGTTCTTCTACGTCTCCGGCGGCATCCTTGAAGTGCAGCCACAGGTGGTCACCGTACTGACCGACACCGCGATCCGCGCCAAGGATCTGGACGAGGCCGCGGTCAAGCTCGCCAAGGAAGAAGCCGAACGCGCCATCGCCAACCGCAGCGATGCAATGGAGATCGCTGAGGCGCAATCGCAACTGGCCCAGGCCATGGCCCAGCTGCAAGCGCTCGAGCGGCTGCGCAAAAATCTCAAACACTGAACGTTTCGCTGAACATTCGGTAGCGGACGCCGGCCTTGGGCCGGCGTTTGTTTTTATGTCGCTGGAAAGCGGGAACGGGGAACGGGGAACGGGAGAGCCGCGCAACTGAGGCTTTGCTCCCCTCTCCCCTCGGGAGAGGGGTGGGGGTGAGGGGCAAATCTCGCAAGGTGTTGGAAGGCCGGCGGTGCAGATCCTCAGGCAAAGTATTCAACGCGGAAGCGCGGAAGCGCGGAGATCGCGGAGGCGCGCGGAGGAAAAGCAGAAGCCGGGTGTGGATAGAGCACATCTACGACAAGGCCTGTGAAGCTCTAAACTAGCGTCATTGCCACGACCCACGTGATTGACACTCCATGACCCAACCCCTGCACGTCGTCATCCTCGCCGCCGGCGAGGGCAAGCGCATGAAGTCGTCCCTGCCCAAAGTGCTGCAGCCGATTGCCGCGCGGCCAATGCTGGGGCATGTGATTGATGCGGCGCGGGCTTTGGAGCCGGAAGCGATCCACGTGGTGTTTGGCCACGGCGGTGATGCGGTGCGCCAGGCCTTTGTTGCACAGGAAGATCTGCAGTGGTCCGAGCAGGCCGAGCAGCGCGGCACCGGCCACGCTGTGGCCCAGGCTCTGCCGAAGATTCCCGATTTGGCTCGCGTGCTGGTGCTGTACGGCGATGTGCCGTTGATCCAGACTGATACCCTGCGCGGCTTGCTGCCCGCCGATGCCGAGGCGCTCACCATGTTGAGCCTCGACCTGGACGATCCGACCGGCTACGGACGTCTGATTCTGGACGTCGAAGGCCGCGTGGCAGCCATCGTCGAGCAGCGTGACACCAGCGCCGAGCAGCGTGCCATCCGCATCGTCAACACCGGCATCCTCGCCGCCCCATCCGACGCGCTGCACCGCTGGCTGGCGGCGGTGCGCGACGACAATGCACAAGGCGAGTTCTATCTGACCGACATCTTCGCGCTGGCTGCTGGTGAGGGTAGGGCGGCATGGCCGGTACCCTGCGCCGACACCATGGAAGCCTTCGGCGCCAATGACCCGTGGCAACTGGCCGAACTGGAGCGCCACTATCAGCGCCGCGCCGCGCGCGACCTGGCGATGCAGGGCGCGCGCCTGCTCGATCCAAATCGTTTTGATCTACGCGGCAGATTGCGCGTCGGTCGCGACGTCGAGATCGATATCGATGCGATCTTCGAAGGCGAAGTGGAGCTGGGCGACGGTGTGCGCATCGGGCCGTATTGCCGGATCCGCAACTCGCAACTGGCGGCCGGTACCGAGGTGCGGGCGCACTGCGATCTGGATGGCGCGGTGAGTCATGGTCCCTGCGTAATCGGTCCGTTCGCGCGTTTACGTCCGGGTACCGAGCTGGCGGCGGGTTCCCACGTCGGCAATTTCGTCGAGCTGAAGAACGCCCAACTCGCTGAGGGCGCAAAGGCCAATCACCTGAGCTACCTGGGCGACTCCAGCGTTGGCGCGCGGGCAAATATTGGCGCCGGCACCATCACCTGCAATTACGACGGGGTGAACAAGCACCGCACCGAGATTGGTGCCGGTGCCTTCATCGGCTCGAACAGCGCGTTGGTGGCTCCGGTGCGCATCGGCGAGAACGCCACCATCGGCGCCGGATCGGTGATCACCAAGGACGCGCCGGATGGCGAGCTGAGCCTGGGGCGAGCGCGACAAACCACCTTGCCCGGTTGGACGCGTCCAAACAAAAAGTGATTGGCCTGCATCGCGAGTTGGCAATCGAGATTGAAATGTTGGAGATTGCGGCAGTGCATCGGTGGGCCAAGGCCCACCGGCATTGACCCGTCGAAACCTCAACCCCGAACCGCAGCGTACTCGCGCGCATTCTCCATCCACGGCGGCGTGCTGCGGATCGTGGGAATCACGTCCCCCGGCTCGCCAACCAGTGACCACATGCCACGGTGCTGCGGGTTCATGAAGCGCTCGTCGATCACCTTGTCGAGGAAATCGACCAGCGGTCGATAGTAGCCTCCGGTGTCGAGCAGGATGATCGGATTGAAGTAGAGCCCGAGGCGCTTCAACGTGATCGCCTCGAACAGCTCCTCGAGCGTGCCACAGCCACCGGGCAGCGCCACCACCGCGTCCGAACCGGTTAGCAAGCGATGCTTGCGCTCGCGCATGTCCTCGACCAGCTCCAGGCGGGTCAGTCCCTGGTGGCCCCATTCCAGATCGGCCATGAAGCGCGGCAGGATACCGATCACTTCACCGCCCGCAGCGAGCGCACCATCGGCCACTGCGCCCATCGATCCGGTCGAGCCGCCGCCATAGACCAACGTGCAGCCGTTGTCCGCCAGCAGATGACCAAGCTGTCGCGCAGCGGTGTGATACGCAGGATCGCAATGGCCGCTGGATGCGGCGTAGACACAGACGCGCACGAGGCACTCTCCGGACGAGGGAAAGGTCTATTGTGCAGCAGCCCGGGGGCGGGGCATCAATGCCGGCTCATGCGCGAGTCAAGCAGATGAAACGCGGGTTCCGCAGGGGCGGGCAACTGCAGCACGCCGGGCCGAATTCCGGACAGCACGCGCACCATGGTTTCAAAACCCTCGGCCAGTTGCGCGAACAGGTCGCCGTAGATGCGCCGGGCAAGGTCTCCGACCGCGGCATAGGCGCCCTGGCCGATGTCGATGTAGTAGCGCAGCGACACCCTGCGTCGCTCGGCGAGGCGGGGAAACAGACCGCTCAGCAACAGGCAGCGGTCGCCGACATCGCGCAGTGCATCGACCCGCTGCATGCCACTGGCCTCGAACGCGTCGAGATACTCCAGCGCCATGATCCGTCGCATCAGAGCGGCGTCCTGACAATGGCGCAGCAGCGCGAAGACCAGATAGGCCTCGCGTTCCTCGTCCAGCCGCTCGCCAGTGCGCGCCTCCGACTCGCGCAGCAGGTCACGCCATAGTTCGGCAGCAGGGCCCTGCACAATGGGAGTGGTCATCCGGGAAGTCTCCGCTCTGCGACGCTGGCAACAACTTAGCGCGCCCGCTGCGATGGTTTAAGTCAGCACTCCGGGCGCATGGCTGCCAGCGCATCGCCAGCGATGCCCGCAAAGCTCTCGCACATGGTTAGAATTGACCAAGGGGCGTGCTTCCAGCCGTCTGGATCCAAGAGCATGGAATACACTGCACCATGGTGAGCGCGTCCAGTTTCCGCCGCTTTGTTCCCACCAGCTCACTGCACCCCAGTGACTGGACCGAACTTGCCAAGGCGTCCTACGTCGCAAACTTCAAGCCGGGTCAGGTCCTCTTTCATCGCGGCGAAGCGGCACGCACCGTGGTGTTTCTGCTTGCCGGCAAGGTGGAGCTGGTATCCGAGCAGGGCGTGCGCTCGGTTCAGGCCGACACTGACGAAGCCCGCCATGCACTGGCCGAAGGGCCGCGACGAGCAGCGACCGGTACCTGCATGCAGGCCGCCGAAGCGCTGTTTGTCGATCGCGACAAGCTGGACGTGATGCTGACCTGGGCACAGACCGGCGAAGTGGAAGTGCGTGAGTGGGATGCTGATGACGACTGGATGAGCATCCTGTTGCGGCATCCGGCACTGCACCGCATTCCGCCGGGCAACATTGCCCAGATCCTGGCCTGCGTGGAGCAGGTTGAAGTGCTGCCGGGCGAAGTGGTGCTGCGTCAGGGCGATGCTGGTGATTACTACTACGTGGTGACGTCTGGCGAGTGCGCAGTATTGCGCGCGCCGGATTCGCACAGCGAAGCGGTAGAGGTCGATCGGATCCGCGCCGGCGGCGGCTTTGGCGAAGAGGCACTGGTCAGTGGTGAGCCACGCAATGCCACGGTCAAGGCCGTGAGCCGCAGCCGCCTGGTGCGATTGTCAGCCGCCGATTTCCGGCGATTGCTGCAGGAGCCGATGCTGTCGCGCGTCACCCTCAAGACCGCGCCGGCCAACGCCCAATGGGTCGATGTGCGGACTACCGAGGAATTCGCGCGCGGTTCCCTGCCCGATGCATCCTGCCTGCCTCTGCGTGACGTGCGCGCCGCGGCTGGTCAGCTCGATCCGCGCCGCCCGGTGGTGGTGTTTTGCGACACCGGCAGGCGCAGTGCTTCGGCAACCTTCCTGCTCAGCGAGCGCGGCTTTACCGTCGCCTACGTTGAGGGAGGTGTCACGCCGGAGCACTTCACGGCCAGCGTCCGCGCAGGCGGCGCAGAATGAAAAACGCCGGCACGTGGCCGGCGTTTCTTTCAAACCAGGGCTGCGAGCCCGATCAGCCTTTCCACTTGCCCAGTGCGGCGAGGCCATTGTCGCGCGCGCGCGCAGCGACGGTCTTCTGCGCCTCGGCGACGTTGGCGGCCGGGTCCTTGCCCCAGTGCTTGAGGGCTGCCGACTGCATGGCACGGCCGTAGGAAAACGACAGCGGCCAGGGCAGCGCGCCGGTCTGGTTCATGGCATTGAGGTGTGCGGTGGCAGCGGCGTCGCTCTGTCCACCGGACAGGAACACGATGCCGGTCAGACAGGCCGGCACGGCTGACTTCAGGCAGCGCAGGGTGGCAGCGGCAACTTCCTCGACGCTGACCTGCTCGGTGCAGTCCTTGCCGGGCACGACCATCGACGCCTTCAGGATGGTGCCTTCCAGCATCACGTTGTGCTCGTACAGCGCGCCGAACAGCGAACGCAGCACCACTTCGGTGACGTCATAGCTGACTTCGATGTCGTGGTCGCCATCCATCAGCACTTCGGGTTCGACCATCGGCACCAGGCCCACTTCCTGGCACAGCGCCGCATAGCGTGCCAGCGCGTGGCTGTTGGATTCGATGCAGGTGCCGGACGGCGTGTCCTCGCCGATCTTGATCACTGCGCGCCACTTGGCGAAGCGGGCGCCCAGCGCGTAGTACTCCTTGAGCCGATCGCGCAGGCCGTCGAGGCCCTCGGTAATCACCTCGTCGGGAAAGCCGGCGAGCGGCTGCGTGCCCTTGTCGACCTTGATGCCCGGGATGATGCCGGCCTTCTTCATCACATCCACGAACGAAACACCGGCCTTGGTCTTCTGGCGCAGGGTTTCGTCGTACAGGATCGCGCCGGAGATGTGCTCGCCCAGACCTGGCGTGGTGAGCAGCATGTCGCGGTAGGCGCGGCGATTCTCTTCCGTGCACTCGACGTTGACGGTATCGAAACGCTTCTTGATGGTGGCGTTCGACTCGTCGATCGCGATGATGCCGCGGCCAGGCGCAACCATTGCGCGGGCGGTTTCTTCCAGCTGTTCGATGCTCATGTGGGCTCCGGTGAGTGGTGTGACGCAGGACGCCGTGGCGCTAGCCGCCAATTATAGCGGCTTCGTGAAGGCGAAGACCTTGGCCCGGTTTCCTGGCCCGCAAAGCACGACAGCCGCCCAAAGGCGGCTGTCGTGGCAACCTACTGGTGCTGGAGCTTCTACTCTTCGAAGCCGTCGCCGAAGATCCCCTCGCCGGCGGCATCGATCACCAGCTCGAAGCTGGCCTGAACCTGCAGCGAACCATCGGTGGCGGTCACCGTCACGCTATACGTGCCAGCTTGGCCTACGAGAGGCACGCCGGAAATCACGCCGCTGTTCGGGTCGATGCTGAGCGCGCCTGGCAGGCCGTCGACGGAATAGCCCAGCGCATCGCTGTCCGGGTCGGCAAAGGCCGTCGAGCTGTCGAAAGTGAACAGCACGCCCTCGGCGCCGCTCTGGTCAGCCAGGACACCGCCGGTGGGCGCCTCGTTCACGTCGTTGAGGTTGATCGTGATGGTGGCGCTGTCACTCAACGCGCCAATATCGGTCACCGTCACCTGCAGGGTGAAGCTGGTGCTGGTCTCGAAATCGAGCAGGCTGGCATCGGTCACCGTGATTTCGCCGCTGCCGCTGTCGACCGCAAAGGCGCTGGCGCCGCTGCCGCCGGTGACCGCGAAGCTGAGCACGTCACCGGCGTCCGGGTCACTCGCGACGATGCTGTCCACCACGCTTCCGTTGATGCTGTTTTCGTTGACCGCGAAGGCCTGGTCGGCCACCGCCGGCGCCTCGTTCACGTCGTTGATGTCGATCGTGATCGTGGCGCTGTCGCTGAGCATGCCGGCATCGGTGACCGTCACCTGCAGGGTAAAGCTGGTGCTGGTCTCGAAGTCGAGCAGGGCGGCGTTGGCTACCGTGATTTCGCCGTTGCTGCTGTTGACCGCAAAGGCACTGGCGCCGCTGCCGCCGGTGACCGCAAAGCTGAGCGTGTCGCCGACATCCGGATCGCTGGCCAGGATCGAACCGACCACACTGCCGTTCGCGCTGTTCTCGTCTACTGCGAAGGCCTGATCCTGCACCACGGGCGGATCATTGGGGCAGATCACCTCGATCTCGACCAAGCCCTGATCGGTGCCGATGCCATCGGTCATCTCGTAGCTGAAGGCATCCGGCCCGCAGTAGCCCGTCGTCGGGGTGTAGTCGAAGCTGCCGTCCGCATTGAAGTTCAGCAGGCCCTCGGCCACGTCGTCCACCAGGGTGGCGCTCAGCCCGCTACCGACGTCGTTGTCGAGCACGCCCGGCGCGGGCACGTTGAGTACGCCGTTCTGCGCTACTGAGTAACTGTCGTCCACCGCATTGAAAGGCACGCTGCGGCAGATGCGCAGATCCCAGTCGTTCAGTTGGCCAGAGTCGCCACCGGCATTGTCGGTCACGCGCAAGGTCCAGGTACCAGCAGTCTCCTCGCCATTGAAGCCAGCCAGCGGTTCGGTTGGCTGGTAGGTACCGCCATCGATGGGCGGGCAGGGCCAGGCGCCGGGCACGGCGTCGTCGTCGAAGTTGATGTTGAAGTTGTCTGTGTCGCCACAGGTTCGCTCCATGATTTCAATGCTGGTGCCAGCGGGGCTGATCAGGCGGAAATCGAGATCTCCCATCCAAGTGTGCGTACCGCTCAGGCCCAGCACGTCAACATCAATGATGGTGCCGCCCTGTGGCGCGGGAATCGTGATGCTCGAATTGGTCACGCCCGACGTGCCGGAGGGCGGAATCAGCAACGGAAGGCCCGTGGCGGGGAAAACCGTGCAGGCGATTGCGGCCGTGGTGAAGTTGTGAACCGTCGAGAAGGTGCCAGCTCCACAGCCATTTTCGGCACGTACGCGCCAGAAGAACTGGGTAGACGGCGCCAGGCTGTCCACCTCCGCGCTGGTCGCGTTGACAACCTCGGAAAATACGATATCGCCAAATCCGGCATCGGTTGCGACTTCAACCAGGTAGCTCGTCGCTTCGGAGGCCGGGTCCCAACTCAGCGTGGGTGAAACATCTACGCTTGTGGCGCCATCAGCTGGCAGGAGTGCGGCTGGCGCGCTCGGAACTGCACTGAAAAGTTCGAGATCCAGTTGGCGCTGCCTGTTGCCCGAGGTCGAGGTCGCTTCCACCAGCATCGCGTAGCTGCCGGGCGTGGCCAGCTGGGTGTTGGTGAGGGTCAGCTGCGTGCTGTCGGGCGGGGTGAGTGGATTGGTGCCGAACGACAGGTTCAGGCCGGCCGGTGCTCCACTCACGTTCAGGCTTACGGGGTCGGTATACCCGAGCAGTGAGCCAATCGTTACCGTGCTGGCGCCCGGATCGGGTGCGCAGATGCTGAGCTCCGTCGGATCCAGAGTCAGCGTGTAGTCTGGCTGGCTGACGCAGTTGGAGCAGACCAGGGCGAAGTTCTGGTCGGTCGGGTCGGCGTTACCCAGCACGCCGTCGCCGGCGATATTGCTGGCGCTCACCGTGATGTCGATGGCGCCGCCGTCCGGGTTCTGGATGTAAACATTCTCGAGATTGTGGAGGGTATCGGCCGCTCCGCCGATGATCGACCAGCCGGCGTTGAAGCGGTTGCCAAGATAGGTGTTGCCGCCATCCACGACACTCAGGTCCAGATTGTTCACCAGGGCAGGGTTGGCGCCGATGGCACCGGCCGCGTCAGTCCAGGCCACGGTGATCTGCACCGGTTGTGCGGGATTGACCGGTGATACGGTCAGGTTGAAAAACTCGCCGGGATCCGCGAACACCACCTCCTGATCGCGGTAGAGAGTGGGATTGGCCGGCGCGATCATGCGCTCAATGCTGATCCTGCCCCAGCCCTCGTTGTTGTTGGGTCGGTCGGCGGCACCCATGTCCACCGCCGAATTCACCAGCAGGGCCTTGGCCATGGCCGGGCTGGGATTGGCACCCAGGTTGAAGTCACGCCACCACTCGGTTGCCAGGACCAGCGCGCCTGCCACCTGGGGGGAGGCCATGCTGGTGCCACTGCAGAACGCATACAGATTGCTGGTGCCGCCGATGGCGGTGCTGCAGCTGCCCCCGAGGTCATTGCGGCTGGAAGCGATCTCTTCGCCGGGCGCGGAGATGGTTGGAAAGATGCGTCCATCCACGGCCGGACCACGGCTGCTGAAGCTCGACAGGGTATCGATGTTGCCGACGCGGAAGTTGCGGCTGCTGCCAACCGCGATGGTGTTCTTGGCTTCCTTCGGCGAGGTAATGGTGCTGGCGCCCGGGCCCGAGTTGCCGGCCGAGAATACCCAGATGATCGGCTCGATCGCTGCCGTGTCGAAGTTGCCGTCATGCACCATCAGGTCATGCGTGCGTTCCGACGCCTGGTAGCCGTGCGCCGTGCCTTCGCCTGTTGTCCAGGAATTGTTGGTGCCGACGGCACTCATGAGCAAGGCCTGCTTGCTGTGCTCCTGCCAGCCACCGGTCGGCGGCCAGGACGAGCCCGACAGCGAATTCATTGCGACGATGTCATAGTCCGGCGCCACGCCCAGGCCGTACAGGAAACCCGCGCCATCGGCGAAAGCGCCCGCCGCCGTACCGCCGATGATGCCGGCGACATGGGTGCCGTGGCCGCCACCACTGCAGTCGCTACCCGGCTGTCCTGCGGGATTGCAAGCACCGGGAAAACTCATGCCGGCGACGATGTTGGGCCCGAGATCGGGATGGTCGTAGTCGACTCCGGTATCCACCACCGCCCAACGCACACCGGTGCCGGTATAGCCCAGGCCTCCGAGATAAGCGAGATAGCCGGTTACCGGCGTCCCGCCGGGGTGGTTGCCAGCAAGAATCTGGCCGGACATCTCATCCTCCAGCACCGGCTCCGGATGGGAATAGCCAAGCCACAGCACGTTGTCGAGCGCCGCCACGCTTTCCAGGGCGGCGGCATCGATCTCGACCACTGCGTCGAAGAAGGCGCGATCCGGCTGCGAGGGGTGATGACCAAGAACACGCGCGCCAAGACCCTGCAGCGTCTGCAGCACCTTTTCGGTGTTGCCGTCGTTGTAGAACACCACGGTAACGTTTCCGACACGTCCGTCGCGGCCTTCAAGATCGCTGTTGAGCTTGTAGGACGGATGGAATGCACCGTGCCAGCGGACAAAATCCAGCGAGGCCATGGCTTCCGTGGCGCGACCTTCGCTCCATACCAGGTAGGCGTTGTGCGGGTAATACTGCAGCGGGGCCAGTCCGGCGCCACGCAGGGATTCGAGCCACTCCTGCCTTACCGGGCCTTCGAACTGCACCAGGCGAAAACCGCGCCCGTCTGCCTGACTGGACTTGAGCGCCACATCCGGCTCGCCGTCACTCAGCGGATCGAAGCGATGCGCGGTGACCTGCACTTGGCGAGCCTCATGCTGAACTTCGGCCTTGACGCCACTCGCCTGCAGCTTGGCCAGCTCGGCCGGGGACACTTCCAGCCAGAGAAAACTGCGGTAGTCCTGAATGCGCTGCGCCGCGATTCCCGCAGCACTGAGCTCGGCCTTCGCGCTGCGCGGAACGCGCACGACCAGCGATCCGAGCAAGCCATCGGCCTTGGCCATGCGGGCGAAATCCTGCCCGACAGGACTGGCGTGGCCAGCTGTAGCTCGATTGGCTCTGGGACTGTTCTGCAGCACTGACGCGGTGGCGTGACCTGCGGTAAGCACGCTGGACAGGGTGAGTGCGAGCGCGGTGAGGCGCGCCGATGCGATCGATGAACTCATGCCGTGGTATCCCCATTGGTTGACAATGTTGCGACGCGCCCGTTGCCCCGGCACGAAGTGCTCAGAGTAGTACTGAATGGCACCCCTCGCCAAGTTTCACGGATTCAGGCCGGCCGCACCCAGTGCATAGCCTGGCCGTTCAGCCAAGGGGCATGGCGCGGCCGCGGCTTGGCAACAATCCCCCTTCGTCAGGAGGGTTGCGCACCCACCCCAGGTGTCAGGCCGGGGCGCCGCTCACCAGCCACTCCGACAAGGCTTCGATCGGAGCCGGCCGCCCCATCAGATAGCCCTGGAAGTGGCCGCAGCCCATTTCCAGCAGTACTGCATGCTGCGCCGAGTTTTCCACGCCCTCCGCAAGCACATCCAGCCCCAGGCTCGAACCCAGCGCGATGACGGTTCGCACAATCGCCATGTCATTGGGTTCGATCAGAAGGTCGCGCACAAAGCTGGTGTCGATCTTGAGCACATCCAGCGGCAGGCGCTTGATGTAGTTCAAGGCGGAATATCCGGTGCCAAAGTCGTCCAGCGCAATTCGCACGCCATGCGCGCGCAGCGCCGCCAGCTTCTGGATCGCCTCCTCGATATCCTCCACCAGCAGGCTCTCGGTGATCTCAAGCTCCAGGACTCGCCCCGGCGTGCTACAGGCTGCAAGCTGGGCCAGCACGCCCGCAACGAAATCCGGCTGGTGCAGTTGCCGCGCGCTGACGTTCACCGCAATACGCAAGTCACTCGTTTCTGTGCTGCCGCGCCAGGCGGCGAGTTGCTCACAGGCCTTGCGCAACACCCAGGCGCCCAGTGGCAGGATGAGGCCCGAGGCCTCGGCCAGCGGAATGAAGCTGCCTGGTGCCACCAGCCCGCGTTGCGGATGCTGCCAGCGAAGCAGGGCCTCACAGCCGACAAGGCGGGATTCGCGGTCGAACTGCGGCTGGAAGTGCAACACGAACTGCTCGGCCTCCAGCGCATTGCGCAGCTCCAGTTCCAGGGTCGCCCGCGCCGCAACCGCAGCGTGCATTTCCGGCTGGAAGAAGCGCATCCGGTTGCCACCAGCGATCTTGGCCTGAGCCAGCGCCAGATCGGCATGTTTCAAGACGTCTTCGACACTGGTCGTGCCATCCGCAAACAGGGTGATGCCGATGCTGCCGCTGCCGTGATAGGTCTCGCCGCCCAGCTCGGTGGGCAGCGCGACACTTTCGAGCAGGCGTTGTGCGAACGCACCGACCTGCCGCTGCGCATCAGATACGAGCCGCGGCACCTGGGGAATCAGAAAAGCAAACTCATCCGGCCCGAGCCGCGCCATTGATGTCTCACCCGCCAGGCTCAACCTGAGCTGCTGGGCGAGTCGCTTCAGCCACTGATCGCCGGCCGCCAGACCGCGGCTGTCATTCAGCTCGCGGAACCGGTCCAGATTGAGCAACACCAGCGCTCCCTGGTGTGCATCGTCAGCCAGCGAGGCAATTGCTGCACCCAGACGCTCCTGCATCTGCAGCCGGTTCGGCAAGCCTGTCAGCGGGTCGAAATTGGCCAGGTCATGCAAGCGGGAAAGCAGGTTGTAGTGTTCGGTCAGATCGGTGGCGATGCCGCATAGCTCGGTAGTCCTGCCTTGCGCGTCGCGCAATGGCAGCTTGATCGAGAAGGCGGTATGCAGTTCCTCTTCATCACGCAGTCGCAGGCTCTCCTCGTGCGCCAGCCGTACGCCCTGCTCGATCACCTGCTGGTCATCGGCGCGGATGCGCGCCGCGGTTTCCGAGTCGAAGAACGCCTCATCGGACTCGCCGATGATCCGATCCTCCGGCAGGCCAAACAGCTCGCATACCTTCTGGTTCACGTAGCGGTAGCGCAAGCCCGCGTCCTTGATGAAGATGCGCGCTTCCACGCTGTTCAGGATCGTGGCAAGGCGCACCTCGCTGGCGCGCAGTGAACCTGTCTTGCGCTCGACTTCCCTGCGCAGCAGCGCGATAACGCCAAGCGTGAGCAGCAGCGCGGCGATCACCGCCGCGGCGATCCAGTGCAAGTAGGGTGGAAGCCGGGTCTCGGGTCCGGCGGCGCCCCAGCGGCGCAGCACCTCGAAATACACTGAACCAGGATTCGAGCGCCAGCCGCGCAGATGCGCGTCGATGGCGAGCCTCAAGTCGGCATTGCGGCCCTGGCCGGTGGCGTAGAACAGTTTCGAAGGCAGGAAGATGAGGCCGGTCTGGATCAGGCCCTTTCGCGTGGCCGTCCAGTCGCCGAAATGAAAGTTGGTGGCCATCGCGTCGGCGCGGCCCTCGACTACCGCAACGATGGCCTCCTCCATGCTCGGCAGCACCAGCCACTTCACCTCGATGCCAAAGCCGTCAGCCAGGTCATACAGGTAGTCTTCCTGCACCGATCCGCCCAGAACTGCGACGCGTCTCTGGTCCAGGTCGAGCATGGACTCGAGCGTGATGTCGGCCCTGCGGTAAATCTGGCTCCAGCTGTGCAGCGCAGGAACCGCATGAAAGTCGAACTTCGCGGCGCGCGCATCGGTGTAGGCCAGGTCTGGCATCAGGTCGATCTCGCCAGCAGCCAGCGCCTCCAGACAGGCTTCCCATTCACATGCGAACGGCCGCAGGCGCCAGCCTTCCCGTTCGGCAATCTCGATCAGAAGATCACCCAGAATCCCGGAAATCCTCCCGTTCTCGGCAAGCATCAGTTTGGGCGGATTCTGATAGACCCCGACGCGAACTTCGCGCGCCTGCGCTGGCAGGGTCAAACAGAGCAGACACATCGCAAACCACATGGGCAGCGCGCGCCCAAACCTGACGCCCGCCGACCGGGCGAAGGGCGACGACGGGAGGCGCAAGGGAAAAAGCGCGAGCATGCAGCTAGTGTGACCCGCCTTCGGGTTGTCCGCCAGCAGGACGGCGGGGCTGGGCCGGGGTGACGGAAGCATCCTCAACGGGTTTCGTAATACGTGTGGACAACAAGAATCAAGTAGCCCAGCAGCAGGACGGGCGAGGCCATGATCGAGAACATCGTCAGCATCACTACGACGCCTTGGGAATCGTCATGAATGCTGCGATCCTCGGCACGGATTCCACCCATCAGGTTGAACACCACGTGTTCCAGATTCAGCATCGTCAGCGCCAGCACGATGATGCTGAGCGACAGCAAGGTGCCGATGATTACCGCCCTAACGCGGAATGCGCCGACGCGAAGTGAGACCTGCGATCAGTGAAGCTTGCATGGAGAGACCACCTTAGCCGGTGCACGAGCTGCGCCATGGGCAGTCGGCCAGCAGTGCTTGCTGCGACGGGTCCGCGGGGCCGATCGGAAGGCCGCGTCCCTGCTTGACGCACATCATGGCGGTGACGCCCGGCACCAGCCAGGCTGCACCCAACCCCTGGATGGAGTCCACCGTGCGCTCGATCATCGTCATGCTGTTGTTGTCACTCGCTGTCTGTGATGCGACGGCGTCGCCGCCGCATCACTCCGTACCCGCACCCGTGCACTTGCACGGCCACGCCGAGCCCACCACCGCAGTGGACGAACAAGGCAAGCGCTGGCCTGCCGACGCGCCCTTGGCACACGGCATGGACCAGATTCGCAGCGCCCGCAACAAAGATGTCCGGTCGAGTGCAGACGCCACAGCGCTGGCCACGGCAATCGACGAAGCCATCGCCTACATGATCCTCAACTGTTCCTTGCCGGCCGAGGCTGACGCCGCCTTGCATGGCGTCATCGGCCAACTGGGCAGTGCGGCGAACACATTGCGAAGCGATGCTGACAGACAGGTGGCGATCGCGGAAGTCGACGCCGCGCTTGAACGCTACACGCACTTGTTCGACGAATCCGACCTCAACCGCTGAGTGCCATGCGCCGAACGCAGGTGTGGTGCGGCGTCCGGTCTGAATCCTACTTGGCAAACGCCTTGTTGATGCAGCGTCGATAGCGCTCCTCGACACGGGTGGCGAACCACTCGGTGGTCAGCTTGCGGGTGATCTTCGGGCTGACCAGGAGGATGTTGGGAATGACGGCACGCGGCAGTGGCTTGCCAGCGCCGCGCTCGGCCAGTGCGAAGACGCCGGTGTAGACCGCGCTGTTCTCGAACTCGAACCGGTCGCCCATTCTCAGCGCCTTGGAGATCGCAGCAAGCGATACGCCCAGTTGTGGGGACAGTGATCGCACAGCCGCTTCGGTTGCGCCGATGCGATTCTGGCCGTGCAGGACAAGGTCGCCGTCGAGCGCCAAAGGCACCCCGCTGGCCACGGTCACGGCGTTCTGGAACGCGGCATTGCGGCTGGCATACCAGCCGGCGTTGAAGTCGGCGTAGCGATACAGATGGCGGCTGTAGCTGTTGCGATAGCCGAGCAGGTGGGCGATGCCGAAGTACATGCCGCCTCGACGGCTGAACACTTCGCGACGGATCGACGTCTCGCTGGCGTAGGGATAGCCATGCTCGCGCGCATGGCGCTCGGCGAAGGCGATGCTCACCTGCATCGCACCGCCGGTGCGCACCGGGTTGGCGTCGGCGAACAGCCGCTGGCCCAGCGGTACCTTCGCGATGAACTCCTCGAACAGCTGGCTGAGTTGGTGCTCGGTACGCACGGCGGCAATCCGCTTTTCCCAGCTGCGGCCGTCGGAGGACTCCAGGGCAAGCGCAGCGCGCACCAGCAGCTTGGGAATTTTCAGCTTTGCCGCGCGGCGATCGATCTCGTCGCGTGCGATCCGCGCCAAGCCCGGGACCGGCGGGTGCGCCTGGAAGGTGGATTCCTGTTCGGTGACCGCAAGCACCGCGCACAGGTTCTCGCTGCTGGGCGGGATGCCCAGCAGCTGGAACGCTGCCTGTATGTCGACCGCCCAGCCCTCGCGATCGTCCAGCGTTGCGGGTAGCAAGCTGCTCAGCTGTGCGCGGACCTCGGCGGGTGGTCGCGATGCCGGGCGGGTTGGCGCCGGCGTGGCGCAGGCGCCGAGCAGGAACAGCGTCCCGAGCACAAGGCAGGTGAAGCCACTGCGGCGAACGTCTGCCGCCAGAAACGCATCTGTCATGCTGGGTGTGCTTGCTCGCATTACGCATCCATCAGGTTCGCCCTGGAGACGCCAGGGCTCGCTGCCAGTATGGGCGAGTGAAACCGGTGTTTGTGTCCAGCGGCGGTTCGCTTGGATTGCTGCGTTCAGTCGGGATTCGAGACGGAATCAGTGTGCTGCCTGAATTCACGGCACCTACTTCAGTCGGCGCCCTTCCGCGCAGGCTTCGATGAGTTGCGCCAACCGTTGTGCGCGCGTAGCCCTCCGCTTTGCCGACATAACCCAGTGCGTGACGGTTTTGCGGTAGCTGGGGGCGAGACCCTCGAAATACTTCCAGGCGCACGGGTGCTGCTGTATTTCTCGGATCTCGGCGTGGTCCAGTGCGATGACTTCAGACTGTTCAAACGAGTACACGCGACTGCGCTGGTCAGTTCGTTGTGCAAAGGCTTGCAGGCCAGCCGCGTGCACCCGGCCTCGCGCAATCAGCGCCTCGATCCTGGCGATGTTGACTGCGCTCCAGATCGAATTGGCGCGGCGCGGTGTGAAGCGGATCTGGTAGGCCTGGTCATCGATGCGCTTGCGCACGCCGTCGATCCAGCCGAAACACAGGGCTTCGTCCACCGATTCGGGCCAAGTCATGCTGGCGCGCCCCGAGCCCACCTTGTAGTAGCCGACCAGCAGCTCGACTTCGCTGGCGTGGTTCTGAGTCAGCCAGTGCTGGAACGCACCTGCGTCAGCGAAGAATCGCGGAGACTGGAGTACGGCCTGGGGTCTTGTCTTGGCGGGCATCGCGCGGGTTGGCTGACCGACAGCAGCGTGATCTTGACGTCACCAGTCGCTCTCGTCCACCGATGATGGCGCTGCGAATGTAGGCCACGCCCCCGGCATGCGCCTGGGCTTACACGCGGTCCGAGAGACCTTCCACGCCGACTTTCTCGGCGCAGTGCGCGCAGCAAAAGAAGTGGCCGCCCCTCTCGGAGCCGTGCCCGATGATGCGACAGCCGCAATGTTCGCAGAGTGGTGCAAACGCCTGGATTGCGCACTCAAAGCTGTCAAACGTTCCGCTGCGATCGCCCTGGGTCAGGGTGAAGGTCTTGTCGTAGTTGTTGCCGCACACATCGCAGGTACCCATGGTCACGCTCCGCTTGGCTGAAGGGAAGGGTCGGCCGCATGCGCTACGCCACCTTCAGTGAATATGGTAAGCCTTGCGTGAAGGGCTTTCTGTACGCTTGCGAACCTAGGCAACCCCGGCTGGTAGCCGGCCATCTGCGCTTCTGCCGGAATGGCGAGTGACCTTTCGCAGACGCAACGCCATCACGGCTCGAAGCCATCCCTGAACAGTTCGATCACCTGGTACTCGACACAGGCCGAAAACTCGCTGGTGCTCAGGATGCTGCTGCCCGGGCCGCTTTTTCTGGAGGCAAGGGCGGTGATCGCGAGGCCGTCGAGGCCAATGAACCCAGTGTTGGTAACGCTCGCGGTAAACGATGCTGTCCCGTCGGCGAACTCAGTGCCGTTGCTGATGTTCACCACGACGCCGCCGATCACGCGACGTCCCTCGCCAAAGCCGCTGCTGTCGCACTCGCCGCCGTAGAACGAGATTTCGTACTCGCCGTTGGCCGAGCGCAGTTCGCCAACCACGGTGCCGGCAGCGTCGCCGCCCGAGGCGGTGAACAACTCGGGGAAGTTCTGGCTATGGTTGGCACCGCTCGCGCCGGTATCGGTGTCGATCGGGTTGACGCCGTTGGGTGACAGGTCGATACCAAGCAGGCCGTTGTTTGCGATGAAGTTGTGCGCGAGGTCGGCGCCGGTGACGGCCGCCAGCACGACGATTCCGTCGCCGACGTTGCCTTCAATACGATTGACGCGCACGAAGAACGACGCGCCACCTTCGAAGCGAATCCCGTTGCGACCGTTTGGCGCATAGGGCTCCATGGCATCGTCCGCGGGCGCCAGCCCGAACCGGTTGCGCTGGATGTTCATCACCGACTGACTGCCCTGCACGCGCAAGCCATCGGTCACGCTGTTACCGACGACGTTGCCGTCCACGCCGTCGAACTCGCCGTCGATCACCAGTATGCCAATGCCATTGGCAGCGGCACTAACGCCACTCTTGGATATGCCGATGAAGTTGCCTTCAACGACGCGGCCAGTGCCTGGTCCGAGCCGGATGCCGGCGACGCTGGCGCGGCCGATGATGTTGCGGCTGGCGGGCTGGTGGCTGCCGATGCGCGTGCCTTCGGCACCATCGACGGAAATGGCGTAGTCGGGGACATTGGTCTCAAACACCGACGTACCGGTATTGAACGTGTTGCCCACGATGGTTGCGCGGCCCGCGCCACTGACCTGGATCGCGGCGTCGGTGGATCGATAGAAGGCCAGGCCACGCACCGTGACCTCCTGCTTGGCAGCCGGAGCCAGGTTGAGCACGCGCGCACCATCGCCGAACAGTGCGACGCAGTGCACGCTGTTGTCGCTCGCGGTCTCGGTATTGGGTGAGCTGCCCGGCTGGGTGTAGCCATCGATGGTCAGGGTGGACGTGATCGTCGGCAGCGGCGTGGCGAGGGTGATGATGCGCGGGCAGCTGCCGTCGATATCGAAGGCGATGGTCTCTTCGTTTAGGGTGATGCTGGCGTCGAGGATGGCCTGGCGCAGCGTCCCGGCGCCGGCGTTGGCGGTGCTGGTGACGACCAGGGTGTTGATGTTGCCGAGTATGCTTTCGCGCGCTCCACGGTCGACGTGGCTGCCAATCTTGCGCGGGTTGCCCGCGTAGTCGGTGGCCGGCAGTCCGCTGCCCACGGTGTTGGTGCCGGTGTGCAGTAACGGTGACCCTTCCAGCGGGATCAGGTCGGCATCGAGCTGCGGGTCGATAGCCACGAGATTGGACCCGGCGGGTGAAGCGCTGCCACCGCTCTCAAGTGCGATGGCGCCGACCAGGTTGTTGTGTACCGCCACATCGCCGAAGACGATCTCGAGCCTTCCGTCGCCCTCACCTGCGTCCATCACGTTGTTGCGGAAGCGCGCCACGCCGGGCGTGCCGGTGAAGACCGCGCCTTTGCTGCCGCCGAGGATGGTGTTGAAGTGCACACCGATGTCGACGGGGGCGCTTGCGTGGGCGCGCAGGATGGTCAGGGAAGCACCCTCCGTGTCGACAATGATGTTGTTCTCCACGCGCAGGTCCTTGTCGCGCGGCCGCAGGATTGGGCCGACCTGATTGCGCACGAAGCGGTTGCGCAGCAGCGAAATGCTGCCGAGCACGTCGTCGCCGACGCCTTGGTCGAACACCGCCACGGCATACAGGCCCTCGAAGGTGATGCGTTCCACACTCAGGTCGTCGTCCTGCGGTCGGAGTTCGATGAAGTATTCACCGGGCGTGGCGCTGGTGATCGTGGTCGACTCGGGGTTGCTCGATTGCAGCAGGCATCCGAGAGTCCAGCCTCCGCGAATGGTCAGGGCGCCGCTCACCGGCAGGGCAATGTTGCCACCAAGGGTGAAGGTACCGCTGCGCAGGCGCACGTCGTCGTCTTCGGGGCTTTGCGCGGCCGAGGCCAGCGCCAGTGCCAGCTGTGACGACGATTCCACACAGTACTGCGCGGCCTGCAGCGGCGCGGCGCACAGCGCATAAAGGCTCGCCACGAGTGCGAGGGCGGAGAGCTTGCGGGTCTGCGTCGACATGGACTGGCACCGGCCTGGGGATAAGTGAACGAACGCCAAGGCAGGCGTTCGCGGGCCACTGGCCCGCATCCACGCCGTTTGGTGTTTGCAACGGATGTCGGCTCCCGCTTCGGGGGCTGCCCCGTTGCTCAGGAGTTGCTGCCGCCATGTCCCGCTTCACTGCTGCCGTCCTTGCCACGCGCAAACTCCCGGTCTTGCTGAATGCCTTGGCCTGCCTCGCCTTCGTGCTGCTGCTGGCTGCTTCCCCCGCATGCGCTGCCGGCGTGGCAGACGGGTTCGATCCCGCGCCCAACGGCACCGTCACGGCACTGAAGGTGCTGCCCGACGGTGAGCTGCTGGTGGGCGGCGGCTTCACCTCGATCGCCGGGCAATCTCGTGCACGTCTGGCGCGGCTGCGGGCGGACGGGTCGGTCGCAGCCGGGTTCGCCAACAACGTTGTGAACGCCGCAATTCTCGACTTTGCCCAGCAACCCGATGGCCGGATCGTGATCGTGGGTGAGTTCACCCAGGTCGCCGGCCAGTCGCGTGCACACATCGCGCGCCTGCATGCCGACGGCACGCTCGACGCGGGCTTCAACCCGGGTGCCGACGATGACGTGCTGAGTGTCGTGGTACAGGACAACGGCGGCATCGTGATCAGTGGAGCATTCAGTAACGTGGCTGGCCAGACGCGCAGCGGCTTGGCCCGCCTGCTGCCTGCCGGCGAACTCGATCCGGCATTCGTGCCGATGATCGACGGCAACGTGGTGAAGGTGTTTCAGCAGGCCGATGGCAAGCTCGTCATCGGTGGCCAGTTCTCACAGGTCGACGGCGAGGCGCACGACAGCATCGCCCGGCTGTTTCCCGACGGGCAGCTCGATTCGGGCTTCGGCGTGAGTGTCATCGGCGTGGTGGCCTCGATTGCGCAGGAGGCCGATGGTCGGCTGCTGGTCGCCGGCATCTTCGAGGTGATTGGCGGCGTGGCTCGTCCCTATCTGGCGCGTCTCGACCTGAATGGCCAGGTTGATGCGGGCTTCATGCCCATGCCGAACAATGCCGTGTTGCGGCTGCTGGTACAGACCGATGGACGCATTGTCGCGTCTGGGTGGTTCGACAGCATCGGCGGCGGGGCCGCAGAGCGCTTGGCGCGCTTGCGTCCCGACGGCAGTCTCGAGGTAGCGCTGCACGAGCACCCCAACCAGGAAGTCATTGCGCTGGCGCAGCAGGCCGACGGCAAGCTGGTGATCGGCGGCGTGTTCACCGACGTCGGCGGCGTGCCGCGCAGTCGGCTGGCGCGCTACCAGGCTTACGGTCCGCTCGATACCAGTTTCGCCGGTTTGCCGATGGGCGGCGTGGTGCTGGGCCTGGCGCACTCGCTTGTGGGGCAAAGCCTGTTCGGTGGCAGCTTCACCAGTGTCGACGGCCAGGCACGCGGTCGCGTGGCGAGGTTGTCGCCCTATGGCGACGATCTCGACGTGTTCTACAACGCCGATTGCAACGACCTGGTCAGCGCCGTCGCGGTGTTGCCGGACGGACGCAGCCTGCTCGCCGGCGAGTTCACCCTGGTGGATGGCTTGGCAAGACAGCGGCTGGTGCGCCTGAATTCGAGTGGCGCGGTGGATGCCACGTACGCTCCTGCAATCAACGGACGCGTGCGCACTATCGTGCCGTACAGCGGCGGCAGCGCCTGGATCGCGGGTGACTTCACCATGGTCGAGGGTGAGTCACGCAATGGCATCGCGCGGCTCGATGCACTAGGTAACCTGCTCGGCGGCGGCGCCGACGTCAACGGGCCGGTCTACAGCCTGGTGCTGCACGACAGCCAGATGTACATCGGCGGCAAGTTCACCGAAGTCAACGGGCAAGCGCGCAGCAACCTCGCCCGCATCAACCGGCTCGGGCAGTTGGACGCGGATTTCGATCCCGATGTCGACGGCGCCGTGGCCGTGATTGCGGTGCAGCCGCGCGATGACCGCGTGCTGATTGGCGGCCAGTTCACTGCCGTCGGCGGGCAATCGCGCAGTCGCATCGCGCGGCTCGAGACCTCGGGCGAGCTCGACCCGGATTTCTTCGCCAGTTTCAGCGGGCCGGTCTACAGCCTGGGGCTGCAGGCCAATGGCTGGATCAACGTGGGTGGCGATTTTTCGGTAGTCAACAGCGTGACGCGGCGTCGGCTGGTGCGGCTGCAGCCCGATGGCAGCCTGGATTCGAGCTTCGTGCCCGACGTCAACGGCCAACTTTTCGGCCTGACCCAGTTCGCGGATGGGCGCCTGCTGATCGGTGGCGGGTTCAGTCTGGTTGACGGCGTGGCCCGCGCGCGCCTGGCGCGCTTGAGCGTGCCCGATGCCGCGCTGCAGTCGATCGAGGTCGATGAAACCGATGTGTTCTGGCAGCGCGGCGGATCGTCACCGGAACTGAGCGCGCCGCCGCGGCTGCAGATTTCGATGGACGGCACCAGCTTCATCGATGTCGGCGCGATGAGCATGACCGCGTCCGGCGCGTGGCGGCGCGTGAACGTGAACCTTCCGCCGCTTGGACAGCGCTACTACCTGCGAGTGCGTGGCTTCGTGGCGGGCGGCCTGGGCAATGGATCAACGAGCGAGATCCACAGCACGCGGCTGTTCCACCGCAGCAGCTTGCCCACGCCGATCTTCAGCGACGGATACGAGTGAGCGGCTGATGCCATCATGACGCTCGGGGACGACGAGCCTGATCGAGCAATGCGATTGGTGCCGGTGAGCGAACTGCGGCTTTGCCGCAGTCGCGTCGCACCCACACTGAGGCGAGGCGCGACTCAGAGCGCATAGCGCAGCACCAGCTGGTAGCGCGGGCCGGCGCGTTCGCTCTCCTCCTCGTACTCGTCGTAGTCACGTGCGATCTGGTCGGCCAGGTTGTCGTACTTGCCGAAGAACTCGTCTTTCTCCGCATCGAGCAGGTTGGTGCCGGAAAGCCGCAGCGAAACCTTGTCGCCAAAGCGCTTCTCGACGAAGAGCTCGAGATCGCCGCCGTAGGTGGTCTTGACCTCCTCCGCCAGCACCCGCAGGTAGGCATCGCCCTGCTTGCGGTAGCTGGCGCCGAAAGCGGCGGCCTGCTCGGGCAGGTCCTGGATGAATCCGATGTTGTAAACACTCTTGGCCTGGTTGTTGAAGCGGCGTTCGCCGAGGAAATCGCTGACTTCGCTCTTCAGCCAGGAATAGTTGAGGAACACACCAGTATTTTCCAAGCCGAGGCTGGTCAGCGGCGTCGACAGGTCGAACTCGGCGCCATAGACGCGGCCGTCGCCGACGTTGGCGGGGCTGAACACGAAGCTGTCTGGCTCAAAAGGCACGGCCTCGCGCGCGGTCTCTTCATCGACGCCGTTCTCTTCCATGTACTCCTCGACGTCATCCTCGTAGCTGTCGAGCGCATCCTCGCTCGGCACGCCGGTGTTGACCAGCTCGATCAGGTCGTTGACATCGCGATAGAACAGGTTGAAGCCGACAATGCCGTTGCGGCCTAGGCGGCGTTCGATGCCGAAATCGATGCCATTCGCGGTCTCGGGATCGAGCTGCGGATTGCCGAGGAAGTCGTTGTCGCCGAACTCGCCTTCCAGCGTTGCTGGGATGATGTCGTTGAAGTTCGGTCGGCGCAGGCTGCGCGCCAGCGACAGGCTGAGACGGTTGCGTTCGCTGAGGTCCCACTTCAGATGCACTGAGGGCAGCAGTTCGTTGTAGTCCTTGCGCACCGCGCTGCTTTCGCCGTCCTGACTGGATTCGATGTCGGAATCCGTGGTCTCGTAGCGCAGGCCTGCCTCCCAGGCCAGCCTGTCGGCCCGGCCGGAGAACATCAGGTAGGGGTCGAGGCGCTCCTCCTCGATCAGGCTGCCGATCACCGTGTCGAGTTCATAGAGCACCGGGTCGCCCTCTGCCTCGGCCTCGAACTCGAAGTAGGTGTAGAGCAGGTCGCGCTTCTTGCTGCGGTAGTCGATACCAAACTCCATTTCGGCCGCGCCGAGCGGGCGCTGGTGTGCCAGCTTCAGGCTGGTTTCCCGGTCGCTGGCGTCGATGGCGAGACGCTCGCCTTCGGCGCTGTCCCAGACGCCGTCGATGCTGGCGATCTCTTCCTCGCTCTCGACGCTGTTGTCCTCGAAACGCGCGTGGTCGAAGTCGAACTCGGTGGCGCCGCCGGCCATGTCCACCTGGAGTTCGAGGCCGAGACCCCAGTTCGTCTGGTCGACCTCGCCCAAACCCGGAACGTCGGCGACGATGGTTTCGCCGTCGTCGAACTCTACCTCGCGGGATACCTCGACCTGTTCGCGGTCGGTCTTGACATAGAAGCCGTCGAGCGCGAGCCGGACGCTGTCGCCGATATCGGCGCTGTAGGAAACATTTCCCGAATAGTCCTGGCCGTCGCGGGTATCGGTCTGGTCCTCGAAGCTGACCAGCTCGCGATCGTCAGGATTGTTGAAACGGTCGCTTCGCTTGATCTTCGGGTTGTATCGATCCTGCACGCTGAAGCCGGCCAGCAGGTGGCCACCGAGCGCCTCGCCCGACGTGACCGCGCCGTAGGTCGGCTGCACTTCGCCGTCGTCGTAGTGCATCAGGCCGGCGCGCAGATAGCTGCCCTCGAAGGCATGCGCATCGCGCAACACGATATTGATCGCGCCAGCGACTGCGTCGCCCGAGCGGTTGGCGCTGTTGCTGCGCAGGATCTCGATGCGGTCGACCAGTTCGGCCGGGATGCGATCGACCCAGAACGAGCGGTCGTCCCCGGCGCCGGGGACCTTCTTGCCATTGATCAGGATCTGGGTGTAGCCGGGCGCGAGGCCACGCAATTGCACCGCGTCGTACTCCAGCACGTCACTGACGAAAACCGCGCCAGGAACGCGCTTGATCATGTCGCCAACTGTGCTTGGCTCGAAGCGCTGGAAGTACTCCAGGTCGTAGCTGAGCACTGGCGCGGCGCTGTCGGCGCGGTCGCGGTAGGCGATTTCGCCTTGCACGACCAATGTGTCGAGCTGCACTGCCGCGTCGCTGGTGGATGCACTCGTTTCGCTGACGGCTTCTGCATCCGCTGCGAGTACCACCGGGGCCGACAGGCCTAGCAGCGCACTGCCCAGCGCCACGCTTAAAATCCTTTTCGTCATCGCTGCGCCCTCGAAGGAAAGCGGGCATTTGACCCAGCCAAGGTGTCGCTGCAGTGACAGCACGGTGACGTGATGACGACGCCAAACTGCAACAGTCGCGAGACTAGACTCCACGTTTTTCGATTACAGGAATCTCACTCTATGCGCCTGCCTGTCGCCGCCCTCCTGCTTGCCGCCAGCCTGTCCGCTCACGCCGACAGCGCGATCTTCCTGCACCCAGACGGCATGGGCGCCAATACCTGGGGCACGCTGCGCCTGCGGGAAGTCGGGCCGGATGGTCGCCTGGCCTGGGACCGCCTGCCACAACTGGCGATCTATGTCGGGCCGATGCTCGATGCGGTGAATGCCTCGTCCAATGGCGGTGCGACCACGCATGCCTATGGCGTGCGTGCCCGACTCGACAGCTTCGGAATGGTCGACGGCGAGAAGCCCATCGCGGCTTCTGGCAAACGCGAATCGCTGGCCGAGGCGGCCCATGCGGCCGGCAAGTCGGTGGCCCTGGTCAACTCCTCCAGCATTACCGAACCGGGCACCGCCGTCTTCTTCGCCAGCGTCGCCGACCGCGACGACGAGGCAACGATCGCCGCGCAGATCCTCGCCGGCCGTCCACAGGTGGCGCTAGGCGGTGGCGAGATGTTCTTCCTGCCCAAGGGTGCGAAAGGACGTCATGGCACCGGCGTGCGCGAAGACGGCCGCAATCTGGTCGAGGAAGCGCGCATGGCCGGTTACCACGTGGTTTTCAGTGCCGATGAGCTGGCTGCTCTGCCGCTCGACGACACGCCCGTGCTGGGCCTGTTCGCCGCCGAGGAAACCTTCAATGAGGCCGATGAGGCCACGTTTGCGTCGAAGGGCCTGCCGGCCTTCCAGCCGCAGGCGCCGCGATTCGATGTGATGGTGGCCGCCGCGATGGCACGCGTGGCACGCAACGAGAAGGGTTACCTGCTGGTCGGCAACGAGGAAGCCACCGACAACCTGTCGGGCGAGAACAACGTAGCCGCCACCCTGGAGGCCGCCGCGGGTGCCGATCGTGCGATTGCGCTGGCGCTAGCCGCAGCGGCGAAGGACCCGACGCTGACCGTGGTGGTCGCCTCGGATTCCGACAACGGAGGAATGAATGCGAGCAGCGATGACCTCGACGAGCTGCCGCGGCCGCTGCCGACGCGCAGCGAGAATGGATCGCTGCTTTCTTCCAACAACGGGCAGCCATATCTTGCCGCGGCCGATGCCCGTGGCGTGCGCCAGCCTTACTACATCCTCTGGGCCTCAGACAGCGACATGGCCGGGGCCACCGTGGCCCGTGGCATCGGGCCGGGTGCGGCCGTATTGCATGGCACCGTAGACTCGACCGTCATCTATCGCGCGCTGCATCTGGGGCTTTTCGGTACGCAGCCCTGAGCAGAGTGGCATCAGTGCATGCGATGGCGAGTCGTGTTCACGGCACCGTCATGGCGCGCCCGCCACAGGCTCGATATCCATCGGTCAGTTGTCCGTCTTCTGAGGGTCGCCCATCAGTCGCGGAAGGACGGCGAAAACGACCAGGCCCAACAGCGTCGTCATGAGCGCGGCGATCTCGTTGCCCATGCCGGCCGCCATTCCGATGGCGGCCGTCATCCAGATGCCGGCGGCCGTGGTGAGCCCCTCGATTCGCTCGCCATGCTCAAGCTTGATGATGGCGCCGGCGCCGAGAAATCCGATGCCCGAGACGATGCCCTGCATGACGCGGGTGACGTCGCCAGGATCGATTCCCGACTGCAGCGGGGCGAGCACGAACAACGCCGAGCCCATGGATACCAGGATGTGGGTTCTGAGACCGGCGGAGCGCCCGCGACGCTCGCGCTCGAAGCCGAGCAGCCCACCGAGTGCCGCGGCAGTCAGCAGCCGGACGGAAATGACCGTCATCTCGCCGACATCCGGCAGTGCATACTCGCTGGCGATCGCCGCGCCGACCTGCTGCAGCACGCTCATGGGCAAGGCTGCCTGCATCGTGTTGCCGTAATGCAAGGGCTACGCAGGAGCATTTGCGGCGCGCCGAACCAAGGCTTGCCGCTGGATAGTGGAAGCAAAGGCATGGCGATCCTCAGGCTAAGTTCCAGTGTGCACCACGAGCCTAGCGCGAAGTCTCGCGGCGAAGCTAGCGCATGATCGGAGCCCACTCGGCTCGATGCCGGATCTCAGAATCCAGGAGTCAGACAATTCAAGGGGTGAGCTTGCCTGCTGAATCCGCAGCGGCATTCGGCGTCGAGAAGGCCACCATCCGATCCAGGCGGGCTCTGGCCTGGTGACTGCCCGAATCTCGTTGTTGAAGGAATGGCAGACACATCACACCTTCCGGCCGGCGCGGCGCTGAAAGCCCAGCGCCTGAGCGAGTGGGAGCAAATGCTGCGCCGCTATCCACTGGCCTCGCCCTGGGGCCTGGCATCCCAGATCGGCGCCACGCTGTTTGGCAATGGCCTGGTCGTCTGGCTGGTGATGAACGGCCGGATGACACCGTTCGAGCTGGTGCTTCTGGTTGCGATCGAAGCCGTGCTCCTGATCGGGATCGCCTGGTTGCAGAAGCTCTCGGTACCGCCCGAGGCCGTCGAATCAAGCCCCATGACCAGCAAGGAGCGTCTCAAGACGCTGGCTTTCCTGCTGTTCTGGCTGGGCGGCGTCTACTCATTCGTGTTCTTCGGCATCGTGCCTTCGGGCGCAGAGATGCTGGGTTTGCTGCGCGATCCGCTCGGTTTCCTTGCCGCTTCCACGCTCAAATGGCCGCTGCTCATCACCGCCACCCTGGCGGCTCTCGACGCCCTGCAGGACCATCGTCATTTCCGCCGTCACGGCGGCATGTTTCACAGCACACCCGGGCTGCAGGGCGCGGCACGCGGGTTGACCCTGATCCTGGGCGGCATCCCCTTCGTCGTACCTTTCTTCGGTAGCGTGATCGGGCTCAAGCTGGGCGTGGAGCGGATCCATGCCTGGCTCACGCGCGACGTCACCAATGGCAGCCGCAAGGCGCTGGTCACTACCCTCATCGGGCTGGCGGTTGTGGCGTTGATCCTGGGCGCTTTCGTGCTGCTCGATCGCATCGACCTGGCCCTGCGCCGTGGCGTGGGGTGGTGGGCCCTGGGTTACGGCGCGGCCAAGTTCGTGTCCGAATTGTTCATCGTCTGCCTTCCGCTGATCGCGAGCAAGGCGCATGCGGAGGAGTCTGTGCCGTCACAGTGAAACCGCAGGGTCGCTCGCGGCGCCCGCAGAGGCGCTGAAGCCGCAAGGCCTCGCCGGGATCTGGCGTCAACCTGAACAGGGCCGGGTCGGACATGATCGGTCCGACCACTTCGGCCCGAATGGCAATCGATTCCGTGTAGGTGCCACGGTCTTTCTTCGGCGATCGCGCCGTCCAGATCGCTGGATCAACCGGCCGACCTCATTGCCGCATTGACTGCCCGTCTCCACCTTCCGCATTTCTGATTTGGCTGAGGAGGGAGTAGTCTCTTGGCCAGGGTCGGAGTCCTCCAGGGGGTGGCCCATGTTGCGTGCATTCGCTTTGTGCGGGTTGGCCGCGCTCGCGGCACCCATGTCCGCCACGGCCCAGTGGACCGTGCTGCCCAGCCCTACGGGCGATACGCTGCGGGCCGTCGACTTCGTCGACGAACAGACCGGCTGGGTGGCCGGCTACAACGGCGTTGTGCGGAAGACCACCACTGGCGGTTTCAGCTGGACCTCGCAGAATTCCGGCACCGGGGTACGTCTGCTTTCCGTCAGTTTCGTCGATGCGAACAACGGCTTCATCAATGGCGGCCTGTATGTCGCGCGGACGACCGACGGCGGCGCCGACTGGGAAGCCCTGACCATTGATCTGAATGCGGGCATCTTCCGAAACTTCGGTTTCGCGACATCGTCCACGACTTACTGGGTTCCGGCTGCATGCGGGGGCTGCGGCACGCGATGGTTCTACCGCTACACGATCGACGGCAACGGTTCGACGATCGAGCAGTCATTTGACGTCGTTGGTTCGGGTTCGCCGTTTCTCGACATGTACTTCGTCGATGCCGACAACGGATGGGCTGTTGGCTTCTCCGGCCTGATCCGCCGCATCACCAGCGCCAGTGGTGCGAGCCCGGGATTCGCGTTCCAGACGAGCGGCACCCCTAACACACTCAATGGAGTGTTCATGCTCGATGCGTCCACCGGGTGGATCGTGGGCAACGCCGGCACGATCCGCGCGACCGCGGACGGCGGCGCAAACTGGAGCCCGCAGATCAGTGGCACGGCGGCGAACCTTCGCGACGTGCATTTCCGCGACGCGCAAAACGGCTGGATCGTGGGCGATGGCACCCTGATTCTCGCAACCGTGGACGGCGGTGCGAACTGGGTCGTGGAGCCCAGCGGCGTGGCTGCGCCGTTGTTCGCCGTCGACGCCCAGGGCACGTCGGCTTATGCCGTCGGCGGCGATCTGGCGACGAGCAGTAGCGGCGTCGCCCTCAAGCGCATTCAGGGAAGCGCGGGTTTTCTGGATGTCAGTCCGGCTTCGATCGACTTCGGCGACCAACCTGTCGGAACAGCCAGCGGCACCCAGTCCGTGACACTGGCAAACGTCGGCATCGGGGATCTCGAGGTCAGTGCGTTGGCCGTCAACGGCGCGGCATTCGCACGCAATGGCGGCACATGCGCAGGCGTGCCGTTCACGCTCTCAGCGGCCGCCTCGTGCACGGTGCTGGTGGATTTCTCGCCGAGCGCCACAGGCGCCGCCTCCGGTTCGGTGACCTACACGGCCGACGCACCCGTCAGCCCGGTCCAGGTCGACCTCGACGGCAACGGCACCCAGGCCTTCCTCGATGTGTCGCCGGCCAGCATCGATTTCGGCGACCAGCTGGTAGGCGCGACGAGCGCGACGCAAGCGGTGACACTGAGCAACACCGGTACAGCCGATCTCAATGTCAGTGCGCTGACGGTCAATGGTGCCGCCTTCGCGCGCAATGGCGGCAGCTGCGGCGGCGTGCCTTTCGCACTTACGCCATCGGCCTCATGCACGGTGCTGATCGAGTTCTCCCCGAGCGTCACCGGCGCAGCCTCGGGCTCCGTGAGCTACACGACTGACGCGCCGGTCAGCGTCGCCCAGGTCGACCTCGACGGCAATGGCATCCAGGGCTTCCTCGATGTGTCGCCGGGCGATATCGATTTCGGCAACCAGCTGGTCGGCACGGCGAGCGCGACGCAGGCGGTGACGCTGAGCAATACCGGTACCGCTGATCTCAATCTCAGCGCGCTGACGGTCAATGGTGCCGCCTTCGCGCGCAATGGCGGCAGCTGCGGCGGCGTGCCTTTCGCACTGACGCCATCGGCCTCATGCACGGTGCTGATCGAGTTCTCGCCGATCGTTACCGGCGCAGCCTCAGGCTCCGTGAGCTACACGACTGACGCGCCGCTCAGCGTCGCCCAGGTCGACCTCGACGGCAACGGCATCCAGGGCTTCCTCGATGTGTCGCCGGGCGACATCGATTTCGGCAACCAGTTGGTCGGCACGACGAGCGCGACGCAAGCGGTGACGCTGAGCAACACCGGTACAGCCGATCTCAATGTCAGTGCGCTGACGGTCAATGGTGCCGCCTTCGCTCGCAATGGCGGCACATGTGCGGGTGTGCCGTTCACGCTCTCAGTGGCCGCCTCATGCACGGTGCTGCTCGAGTTCTCACCCACCGCAACGGGCGCCGCCTCCGGTTCGGTGAGCTACACGGCCGATGCGCCGGTCAGTCCGGCCCAGGTTGACCTCGAGGGCAACGGCATCCAGGGTTTCCTCGA
>JBBSJP010000054.1:0-31378 GCA_038257155.1 Lysobacterales bacterium
GAGATGGTGATGCCGGGTGACAACGTGAAGATGGTCGTTACGCTGATCGCACCGATCGCGATGGACGACGGCCTGCGTTTCGCGATCCGCGAAGGTGGCCGCACCGTCGGCGCCGGCGTGGTGGCGAAGATCTTCGAGTAATTGAGGTACCCGCCGGGTCTGCCCCAGGGCAGGCCCGGCAAGCCAAGCGAAAGCAGGTGCAGGATGCGCCTTGTATTCGCCAGACCAAGGACGCGTCGTGAGAATTTCACCGCTTGACGGTGCGGTTTCTTGCACGTTATACTTGTGAGTCTGGCAGGCCGGAATATCCGGCCTGCCTCCGTTATGGGGGTCGGCAGCACGACTGCAGTCCCCGTCGCTCTTTCAACAAGATTTCAGGATACGCAAAGATGGCGGACCAGAAGATCCGGATTCGGCTCAAGGCTTTCGATCACCGTTTGATTGATCGTTCCGCGAGCGAAATCGTCGAGACAGCCAAGCGGACCGGCGCGCAGGTGCGTGGCCCCATCCCGCTGCCGACCAAGATCGAGCGCTACACCATTCTGGTGTCGCCGCACGTCGACAAGGACGCTCGCGACCAGTACGAGACCCGCACCCACAAGCGTGTGCTGGATATCGTCGACCCGAACGACAAAACCGTAGACGCGCTGATGAAGCTTGAGCTCGCAGCCGGCGTCGACGTTCAGATCAAGCTGTACTGAGGGTCAGGACCATGACTATTGGCATCATTGGCCGCAAGTGCGGCATGTCGCGCCTCTTCACTGAAGACGGCGTTTCGATTCCGGTGACCCTCATCGAGGCCAGCCCGAATCGCATCACCCAGATCAAGACCACCGAGAACGACGGCTACGCCGCGGTCCAGGTGACGGCGGGCAGCAAGCGCGCCAATCTGCTCAACAAGCCGCAGACCGGTCACTACGCCAAGGCGAAAGTCGAGGCGGGTCGCGGACTGTGGGAGTTCCGCGTCGAAGAGGCCGAGCTGGGCAACTACCAGTTGGGTGGCGAGATCAACGCCGACATCTTCGCGGTCGGACAGAAAGTCGACGTTGCCGGCGTTACCAAGGGCAAGGGCTTTCAGGGCACGATCAAGCGCTGGAACTTCACCATGGGTGACGCCACCCACGGTAACTCGCTGTCGCACCGCTCGCCGGGTTCCATTGGTCAGCGCCAGACGCCGGGTCGCGTGTTTCCGGGCAAGAAGATGGCCGGCCACATGGGTGCCGTGCGTCAGTCAACCCAGAACCTTGAAGTTGTGAAGGTTGATGCCGAGCGCGGTCTGATCGCGATCAAGGGCGCCGTTCCTGGCGCGCCGGGCGGCAACGTTATCGTCCGTCCCGCGTCCAAGGGTTGAGGAGAAGTCAGATGGATCTCGCGGTAAAGGGTAGCGACAAGACGGTGTCGGTTTCCGACACCATCTTCGGACGCGATTTCAGTGAAGACCTGGTGCATCAGGTGGTGGTTGCGTATCGCAACGCCGGCCGTTCAGGCACCAAGGCGCAGAAGACGCGTTCCGAGGTAAACGGAACGACCAAGAAGTCGAAGAAGCAGAAGGGTGGCGGTGCGCGACACGGTGCGCTGACGGCTCCAATCTTCGTCGGTGGCGGCGTGACCTTCGCGGCCAAGCCGCGCAGCTTTGCGCAGAAGGTCAACCGCAAGATGTACCGCGGCGCGATCAGCTCGATCCTGTCCGAACTCAATCGTCACGGCCGCCTGATGGTGGTTGATGCGATCGAGATCGACCAGCCCAAGACCAAGGCCCTGGTGGCCAAGCTTGGCGAGTACAACGCGACGCGTCCGTTGCTGGTCACCGAAGACGCCAGCGAGGCACTGTTCCTCGCCGCGCGCAACCTGCCGTATGTGCAGGTGCGTGATGCGCAGGGCATCGATCCGGTCGCCCTGGTTGCCGCGGATTACGTGGTGATGACGGTCGATTCGGTCAAGAAGATCGAGGAGTGGCTGGCATGATGAACAGCGAGAAGATTCTCAATGTACTGCGTGCGCCGCGCGTCTCCGAGAAGACCGCGCGCCTGCAGGAACTGAACCAGTACGTGTTCGAAGTAGCCACCGACGCCACCAAGGCGGACGTCAAGGCTGCGGTCGAGCAGCTGTTTTCGGTGAAGGTCGAGGCGGTCAACGTCGTGAATGTAAAGGGCAAGTCCAAGACTTTCCGCTTTCGCGCCGGCCGTCGTTCCGATATGAAAAAGGCATACGTTCGTCTGGCCGAAGGCCAGTCGATCGACGTCATGACCACGGCCTGAGGTAGGTACCCATGGCACTGATGAAGTTCAAGCCGACCTCACCTGGACGTCGTTCCATGGTGCGGGTCGTAACCCCGGATCTCCACAAGGGCGAGCCACACGCGCCCCTGCTCGACAAGCAGGGCAAGAGCGGCGGCCGCAATCACCACGGACGCATCACCACGCGTCACGTGGGTGGTGGTCACAAGCAGCATTACCGCATTGTCGATTTCAAGCGCGACAAGGAAGGTATCCCGGCGCGCGTCGAGCGCATCGAATACGATCCGAACCGCACGGCGCATCTGGCTCTGTTGTGCTACGTCGACGGCGAGCGCCGTTACATCATCGCGCCGAAGGGTCTGAAGTCGGGTGATCAGATCATCGCCGGTCGCGATGCGCCGATCAAGCTCGGCAACAGCCTGCCGCTGCGCAATATCCCGGTCGGTTCGACGGTGCATTGCATCGAGATGAAGCCGGGCAAGGGCGCGCAGATGGCGCGTGCTGCTGGCGCTTCGGCCCAACTGGTTGCACGCGAGCAGGGCTACGCCACGCTGCGTCTTCGCTCCGGCGAGATGCGCAAGGTGCCGGTCGAATGCTCGGCCACCATCGGCGAAGTCGGCAACAGCGAGCACAGCCTCGAGAAGCTCGGCAAGGCTGGCGCCAAGCGCTGGCGCGGCGTTCGTCCCACCGTTCGCGGTGCCGCGATGAACCCGGTCGACCATCCGCACGGCGGTGGTGAAGCCAAGGCTGGTCAGGGCAATCCGCATCCGGTCTCCCCGTGGGGCACGCCGGCCAAGGGTTACAAGACCCGCAACAACAAGCGCACGCAGAAGTTCATCGTGCGCGATCGCAGGGGTTGATAGGAAAGCGCCATGGCACGCTCACTCAAAAAGGGTCCCTTCGTGGACCACCACCTCGCCAAGAAGGTCGAGGTCGCAAATCAGACCAGCAACAAGCGCCCAATCAAGACCTGGTCGCGCCGTTCCATGGTCCTTCCGGAAATGGTTGGCTGCACCATTGCCATCCACAACGGCAAGAACCACATTCCGGTCCTGGTCAACGAGAACATGGTCGGCCACAAGCTTGGCGAATTTGCCGTCACCCGGACCTTCAAGGGTCATGGTGGCGACAAGAAGTCCGGCAAGTAAGGAGAACAGATAATGGAAGCCAAAGCTGTCCTCCGCACTGCCCGCATCTCGCCGCAGAAGGTTCGCCTGGTGGCGGATCAGGTTCGCGGTCTGCCTGCCGGTCGCGCGCTCGAACTGCTCAAGTTCAGCGACAAGAAAGCTGCCCACATGATCTACAAGGTCCTGTGGTCGGCCGTCTCGAACGCCGAGAACAATGAAGGTGCAGACGCCGACGACCTGTCGGTGGCACGCATCTTCGTCGACGAGGGTCCTGTGCTGAAGCGCTTCATGGCGCGCGCCAAGGGCCGCGGTACGCGCATCTTGAAGCGCACCAGCCACATCACTGTGGTTGTGGGCTCAGGCAACTAACCGGGAACGCACGATGGGTCATAAAGTACATCCAATCGGAATCCGCCTTGGTATCTCCAAGGACTGGAATTCCACGTGGTACGCCAACAAGCGTGAGTACGCCGAATATCTGGCGTCTGACCTCAAGGTCCGCGAGATGCTGCGCAAGCGCCTCGCTCAGGCTGGCGTTTCCCGCATCCAGATCGAGCGTCCGGCCAAGACTGCCCGCGTCACCGTGCACACCGCCCGTCCGGGCGTGGTGATCGGCAAGAAGGGTGAGGACATCGAGAAGCTGCGCAAGGACGTCAGCGCGATGATGGGCGTTCCGGTGCACATCAACGTGTCGGAAGTGCGCAAGCCGGAGCTCGACGCCCAGCTCGTCGCCGAGTCGATCGCCCAGCAGCTTGAGCGCCGCATCATGTTCCGCCGCGCGATGAAGCGCGCCGTCGGCAACGCGATCCGCCTCGGCGCACTGGGTATCAAGGTCAACGTCGCCGGTCGTCTGAATGGTGCCGAGATCGCGCGTTCGGAGTGGTATCGCGAAGGTCGCGTGCCCCTGCATACGTTGCGTGCCGACATCGACTACGGCTTCGCCGAAGCCAAGACGACCTACGGAATCATCGGGATCAAGACCTGGATCTACAAGGGCGAGATCTTCGACTACTCCCAGGTAGGCCAGGAAAAGCCGGAAGAGCGTGCCGAACGTGCGCCCCGTCCTTCCCGTCCTAGCCGCGAAGCAAGGGACTAATCAGCCATGTTGCAGCCAAAAAGAACCAAGTACCGCAAGGTACACAAGGGTCGTAACGAAGGCCTGAGCTGGTGCGGAAACGCCGTCAGCTTCGGCGAGTTCGGCCTAAAGGCCACGACCCGCGGCCAGCTGACCGCACGACAGATCGAGGCGGCTCGCCGTTCGATCAGCCGTTACGTGAAGCGTGGCGGCAAGCTCTGGATCCGCGTTTTTCCGGACAAGCCCATCACCAAGAAGCCGATCGAGGTCCGTATGGGCTCCGGTAAGGGCAACGTGGAGTACTGGGTAGCCCTGGTGCAGCCCGGACGCATGCTTTACGAGATCGAGGGCGTTCCCGAAGAGACTGCGCGCGAGGCCTTCCGCCTTGCTGCCGCCAAGCTCTCGGTTCTCACCACCTTTGTGACCCGGACGGTGCGCTAATGGACATCAAGGATCTGCGTCAAAAGACGCAAGACGAGCTCAAGACCCATCTGCTCGACCTGCGCAAGGAGCAATTCTCCATGCGCATGCAGAAGGCCACCGGCCAGCTCACCCAGACCCATCAGGTGCGGAACGTGCGTCGCGAGATCGCGCAGGTCAAGCAGCTGCTTGGCACGCAGAAGTAAGGCGGACACCATGAACGAAGAAAACAAGACACGTACGCTCGAAGGGCGTGTGGTCAGCAACAAGATGCAGAAGACGGTGACCGTTCTGGTCGAGCGCCAGGTGAAGCACGAGCTGTACGGCAAGTACATCCGCCGTTCGACCAAGGTGCACGCGCACGACGAGGAAGGTCGCTGCCAGGAAGGTGACATGGTGCGCGTGTCGGAGTGCCGGCCGCTTTCCAAGACCAAGAACTGGCGCGTGGTCGAGATCCTGACCCGCGCGGATCAGTAACGGCAAGGGCCAGGAGAACTCAACATGATCCAGATGCAGAGCTACCTTGACGCAGCTGACAACAGCGGTGCCAAGGAACTGATGTGCATCAAGGTGCTCGGCGGCTCCAAGCGCCGTTACGCCCACATCGGCGACATCATCAAGGTGAGCGTCAAGGACGCGATCCCGCGCGGCAAGGTCAAGAAGGGCGAAGTCTACGACGCCGTTGTGGTGCGTACCCGCAAGGGTGTGCGTCGCGCCGACGGTTCGCTGATCCGCTTCGATGGCAATGCTGCCGTGCTGCTCAACAACAAGCATGAACCGATCGGCACCCGCATCTTCGGGCCGGTGACGCGCGAACTGCGCGGCGAGAAGTTCATGAAGATCGTTTCGCTCGCACCCGAAGTGCTTTGAGCGGAGATAGAGAACTATGAATCGTATCCGTAAAGGCGATCAGGTCGTCGTGATCGCAGGCAAGAACAAGGGTCAGAAGGGTGAAGTGCTGCGTGTGCTGGGCGACCGCCTTGCCGTGCAGAACATCAATCTGGTGAAGCGCCACACCAAGCCGAATCCGCAGGCCAACAAGCCGGGCGGCATCGTCGAGCGCGAAGCCCCGATCCATATCTCCAACGTCATGCTGTTTAACCCGGTACTCGGGAAGGGCGATCGCGTTGGCATCAAGGTGCTCGAGGATGGACGCAAGCTGCGTGTGTTCCGCTCGAGCGGTGAGGCGATTGACGCCTGAGGAATGATGTGATGACCACCCGGCTCGAAAAATTCTACAAAGACGAAGTCGTTCCGAAACTGATGGAAAAGTTCGGTTACGAGAACGTGATGCAGGTTCCGCGTCTCACCAAGGTCACCCTGAACATGGGTGTCGGCGAGGCGGTGGGCAACAAGAAGATCCTGGAAAATGCCGTCGCAGACATGGCCAAGATCTCCGGCCAGAAGCCGGTGACGACCAAGGCCCGCGTCTCGGTTGCCAGTTTCAAGATCCGCGATGGCTGGCCGATCGGCTGCAAGGTCACCCTGCGTCGCGCCAAGATGTACGAGTTCTTCGATCGCCTGGTCGCCATCTCGCTGCCGCGCGTGCGTGACTTCCGCGGCGTTTCGGCGCGCTCCTTCGACGGACGCGGCAACTTCAACATGGGCGTCAAGGAACAGATCATCTTCCCGGAGATCGATTTCGACCAGGTCGACGCCATGCGTGGTATGGACATCTCCATTACCACCACCGCCAAGACCGACGCTGAAGGCCGGGCTCTGCTCGAAGCTTTCGGTTTCCCCTTCCGCAACTGATTCGAAAGGTTCCTGCAGATGGCAAAGACTTCGATGGTGAACCGCGAGACGAAGCGGACCAAGCTCGTCAAGAAGCACGCGGTCAAGCGCGACGCGCTGCGCGATGTGATGAAGAGCCAGACGGCCTCGTTCGAGGAGAAGATGGACGCTGCGGTCAAGCTGCAGAAGATGCCGCGCGACTCTTCGCCCACCCGTCAGCGCAACCGTTGCGTCATGTCCGGTCGCTCGCGTGGCGTCTATCGCAAGTTCGGCCTCGGCCGCAACAAGTTGCGCGAAGCCACCATGCGTGGTGACGTGCCGGGTTTGCGCAAGGCAAGTTGGTAAGACAATCCGGGATCCATTGACCGGGGCTGGAGCCAGCGCAAGCGGCCCTAGAAACTCCGGGAAATCGATTCCACCCCCGCTTAATTGCGGATATCGGTGCTGACAAGGTAACTGTAACAATGAGCATGACTGATCCTATCGCCGACATGCTGGTGCGTATCAAGAACGCGCTGGCTGTGGGCAAGCCGACGGTGAAGATGCCGTCTTCCAAGATGAAGCTGGCGATCGCCAAGGTGCTGAAGGAAGAGGGCTACATCCTCGACGCCAACGCCGCCGCGAACGGCCCCAAGGCCGAGCTCGAGATCGTCCTGAAGTACTTTCAGGGCAAGCCGGTCATCGAGCGTCTGCAGCGCGTTTCGCGCTCCGGCCTGCGTCACTACCGTGGCAAGGACGAGCTGCCGCGCATCTTGAACGGCCTCGGCGTCGCCATTATTTCGACCTCCAAGGGCGTCATGACCGATTCGCAGGCACGGGCCCATGGCCTGGGCGGCGAAGTGGTCTGCCTGGTCGCCTGATTAGGAGCCTTACGATGTCACGCGTAGCCAAAATGCCGATCACCCTTCCGAAGGGTGTCGAATTCAACGTCGCCGCCAATGCGGTCACGGTCAAGGGTCCGAAGGGCAGCCTGAGCATGGCGCTGCCTGCCGGTATCGATTTCAAGACGGAAGACGGCGTGTTGCAGGTTTCCGCCGCCAATGCACTGAACGTGCCGATGGCAGGAACCGCCCGCGCCATTGTTGCGAACATGATCAAGGGTGTCACTGACGGTTTCGAGCGTCGGCTCGATCTGGTCGGTGTCGGTTACCGCGCCTCGATGTCCGGTAGCGATCTGAACCTCGCCCTGGGCTTTTCGCACCCGGTGGTGTTCAAGGCACCGCAGGGTGTCAGCATCGAGACCCCGACCCAGACCGAGATCCTGATCAAGGGCAACGACAAGCAGCAGGTCGGTGAAGTCGCTGCAAAGATCCGTGGGTTCCGGCCGCCGGAGCCCTACAAGGGCAAGGGTGTTCGTTACCGCGGCGAGCGTGTCATTCAGAAGGAAGCCAAGAAGGCCTAACGCGGCTCGCCCCGCAGGCATCCGGTCTCGCGACTGGATGTTCCCAAGCCCTCAGCTTTCATTAGGTATCAGGAAATGGACAAGAAAATCGCCCGTCAGCGCCGCGCCCGCACCACCCGCGCGCACATCCGAGAGCTCGGCGTGCCGCGCCTTTCGGTACTGCGTTCGGGTCAGCACATCTACGCCCAGCTGTTCACTGCTGGTGGCGATCGTGTGCTGGCCTCCGCCTCAACCACCGAAGCCGAACTCAAGGAAGGCCTCAAGTGCTGCAAGAACATCGAAGCCGCCGCCCGCGTGGGCAAGGCAATCGGTGAGCGCGCGCTGAAGGCTGGCGTCGAGAAGATTGCGTTTGATCGCTCGGGTTACCGCTACCACGGCCGTATCAAGGCCCTGGCGGAAGCCGCGCGCGAGGCTGGTCTGCAGTTCTGATCCGGTTTCGCCCGGATCGTCATTGAGTCACCCACAACGATAAGCGGCCGAATGGTCGTAAGTATTGAGCGAGAGACAATCGAATGAGCATGAATGATCGAGACAGTGGCGACGGCCTGCTTGAAAAGCTGGTCGCCGTCAATCGTGTATCCAAGACGGTAAAGGGCGGTCGCCAGTTCACCTTTACCGCGCTGACGGTGGTCGGTGATGGTTCGGGCAAGGTCGGCTTTGGTTACGGCAAGGCACGCGAAGTGCCGGTCGCCATCCAGAAGTCGATGGAATACGCCCGTCGCGCCATGGTCAATGTGGACCTCAACAATGGCACGCTGTGGCATCCGGTCAAGGCCGGTCACGGCGCCGCGCGGGTCTACATGCAGCCCGCTTCCGAAGGTACCGGCGTGATTGCTGGTGGCGCGATGCGCGCCGTGCTGGAAGCGGTCGGCGTAAAGAACGTCTTGGCCAAGGCGGTGGGTTCGCGCAATCCGATCAACCTGGTGCGCGCCACCATCAAGGGTCTGTCGGACATGCATTCGCCGACCAACATCGCTGCCAAGCGCGGCAAGTCGATCGAAGAGGTGCTGGGCAATGGCTAAGAACAACGACACCAAGACCGTCACGGTCCGTCTGGTCAAGGGACTGCGCGGCTGCCAGCAGCGCCACCGCCTGTCGGTGCACGCGCTTGGCCTGAACAAGCTCAATTCTGTTCGCGAACTCAAGGACACCCCTGAAGTTCGTGGCCTGATCAACAAGGTTCACTACCTGGTTCGGGTCGAAAGCTGATCCCCCCGGTCCAAGGAGATATCGACATGCGCATGAATACACTCAAGCCTGCTGATGGTGCGCGCAAAGACCGCGTTCGCGTCGGTCGCGGCATCGGTTCGGGCCTCGGCAAGACCTGTGGCCGCGGCCACAAGGGTTCGTTCGCCCGCTCCGGCAAGGGCAAGATCAAGGCTGGCTTCGAAGGCGGTCAGATGCCGCTGCAGCGTCGTTTGCCGAAGGTAGGTTTCCGCTCCAAGATGGCGAAGGAATCCGCCGAAGTGCTGCTGTACAAGCTCGAAGCATTGAACGTCGAAGTGATCGATCTTGCCGCACTGCGTGAGGCCAAGCTGGTCCCGGCAGCCACCAAGCAGGTCAAGGTGGTGAAGAAGGGCGAGATCACCCGCAAGCTCGTGCTCAAGGGCATTTCGGCAACCGCCGGTGCCAAGGCCGCCATCGAGGCGGCCGGCGGAAGCGTGGAGTAAGCTGTGACCCAATCGACGAAGGCAGCCGCCGGGGCACTCGGCGGCATGGCCAGGTTCACCGAGTTGCGTCAGCGCCTGCTCTTCGTGCTGGGTGCGTTGCTGGTCTATCGTCTGGGAACCTTCATTCCGGTTCCGGGAATCGATCCGGACGCGATGATGCGTTTGATGGACTCGCAGAGCGGCACCATAGTCGACATGTTCAACATGTTTTCCGGTGGCGCGCTGGAGCGCTTCAGCCTGTTTGCGCTGAGCGTTATCCCGTACATTTCCGCCTCCATCATCATCCAGCTGTGTTCGCAGGTGTTTCCGAGCCTGATGGCATTGCGCAAGGAGGGTGAAAGCGGCCGTCGCAAGCTCTCCCAGTACACCCGCATTGGTACCGTTCTGCTGGCCTCGTTCCAGGCCGCCGGCGTCGCGATGGCCTTGCAGTCGCAGGGTGCCGGTTCCGGAATCCCGGTGGTCTATTCCCCTGGCATGGGCTTTGTGCTGACTGCCATCGTATCGCTGACCGCGGGAACCATGTTCCTGATGTGGTTGGGCGAGCAGGTCACCGAGCGCGGTGTCGGCAACGGCATCTCGATCATCATCTTCGCCGGTATTGTTGCCGGGCTTCCGGGTGCTTTCCTGCAGACCTTGCAGCAGGTTCAGAACGGCGAGCTGGGCGTTCTGACCGTCATTGTCCTGTTTGCCCTGGTGCTGGCGGTTATCTACTTCGTGGTCTTTGTCGAGCGTGGTCAGCGTCGCATCACGGTCAACTACGCCCGTCGACAGGGTGGCCGCCAGGCCTACATGAATCAGAGCTCGCACCTGCCGCTCAAGATCAACATGGCGGGCGTGATCCCGGCGATCTTCGCCTCCAGCCTGATCATGTTCCCGGCAACCGCTGCAACCTGGTTCGGTGAAGGTGGCGAGTTCGGTCCGCTGCAGCAGCTGGCTGCAGCATTGCAACCGGGCGAACTTCTTTATCTGGTGCTTTATGGCAGTCTGATTGCCGGCTTTGCCTTCTTCTATACGGCCCTGGTCTTCAATTCGCAGGAAACCGCCGAGAACCTGAAGAAGTCCGGTGCGCTCATTCCGGGTATCCGTCCCGGTCGCGCCACTGCCGACTATGTCGATGGTGTCCTGACCCGGCTTACCACTGCCGGTGCGATCTACCTGGTGGCCGTCTGTCTGTTGCCTGAGTTCCTGCGCATGGGTTGGTCGGTGCCGTTCTATTTCGGTGGCACCTCACTGCTGATCGTGGTGGTGGTGGTAATGGACTTCACCGCGCAGATTCAGGCGCATCTGATGTCGCACCAGTACGAAAGTCTGCTCAAGAAGGCCAACCTGAAGGGTGGCTCGCGCGGTGGTGGTCTGACCCGCGGATAAAATCAAGCGTGGTCGTTCCCGCCGTGAGCGGGGACGATGCGTGTGACGCCCGAATCAGGATGATCGGGCTCAGTGCGGCCCCAAAGCCGGCTGATACCAGGGATGGGAACCCCCTTCACGTTGAAGGGGAAACCGAAGGGCGAGTGGCGCGAAGGCTTCGCGTACCCATCGCCGGAGCACAGGCAAAAGCAACCTGTGCCGCCTCCACGCTCGGCTTCTGCCGAGAAGGGGCTTCAATTGTCCACGAAGCCAATGTATAATTTCTGATTCCCTGCGGTAATCAGAATTCGGAGATCGCCATATGGCGCGCATTGCGGGTGTCAACCTTCCCGTCCAGAAGCATGTCTGGGTGGGCCTTCAGAGTATTTTCGGCATTGGTCGTACGCGTTCGCGCAAGGTCTGCATTGCAGCCGGCGTGGTGCCCGAGACCAAGATCCGCGACCTGTCCGAGCCCGACGTCGAGCGCATTCGCGCCGAAATCGCCAAGTTCACGGTCGAGGGCGACCTGCGTCGTGAGGTCGGCATGAGCATCAAGCGCCTAATGGACCTGGGCTGCTATCGCGGCCTGCGTCATCGTCGTGGTCTTCCGCTGCGTGGTCAGCGCACCCGCACCAATGCCCGTACCCGCAAGGGTCCGAGGCGCGCGATCAAGAAGTAAGGACCAGACATGGCAAAGCCAGCACCCAAAACCAAGAAGAAGATCAAGCGCATCGTCACTGACGGTATCGCGCATGTACACGCTTCGTTCAACAACACCATCATCACCTTGACCGACCGCCAGGGTAATGCCCTGAGCTGGGCGACCTCGGGTGGCGCGGGTTTCCGCGGTTCGCGCAAGTCGACGCCGTTCGCCGCCCAGGTTGCCGCCGAGAAGGCAGGCAAGGCGGCACTCGATTACGGCCTGAAGACCCTTGAAGTGCACATCAAGGGCCCGGGTCCGGGTCGCGAATCAGCGGTTCGCGCGCTGAACAACGTCGGGTACAAGGTGACCAACATCATCGACGTGACCCCGATCCCCCACAACGGCTGCCGGCCGCCCAAAAAGCGCCGCGTCTAAGGCGGATGGAGTAGAAGACAATGGCACGTTATATCGGTCCCACCTGCAAGCTCGCGCGCCGTGAAGGCGCCGACCTCAGCCTCAAGAGCCCGGCCCGCGCACTCGATTCGAAGTGCAAGCTGGAGCAGAAGCCCGGCCAGCATGGCGCGGCTCGCAAGGGCAAGCTTTCCGACTACGCCGTCCAGCTGCGCGAGAAGCAGAAGGTCAAGCGCATCTACGGTCTGCTCGAGCGTCAGTTCCGCAATTACTACAAGAAGGCCGCAACCCGCAAGGGCAACACCGGCGAGACCCTGCTGCAGCTGCTTGAGCAGCGTCTCGACAATGTTGTCTACCGCATGGGTTTCGCCGTGACCCGTCCGCAGGCGCGCCAGCTGGTGTCGCACAAGGGCGTGCTGGTCAACGGCAAGCCGGTCAATCTGCCGTCCTATCAGATCAAGGCGGGTGACAGCATCACGCTCAGTGAGAAGGCCCAGCGCCAGCTCAAGGTGCAGGAAGCCCTCACCGTCTCGACCGAGATGGACCTCGTTCCCGGCTGGATCGAAGTCGATACCAAGAAGTTCGCCGGGGTTTTCAAGTCAGTTCCCGAGCGCTCGGACCTGCCGTCCGACATCAACGAAGCGCTGATCGTCGAGCTGTACTCGAAGTAACCCTCCAGGAGAGAAGCTGACTATGTCAGTCAACGCAACCCAGGTGCTGCGTCCGCGCGGCCCCAACATCGAACGCCTCACTCCGAATCGCGCCAAGGTCGTGCTGGAGCCGCTGGAACGGGGCTATGGCCACACCCTCGGCAACGCGCTTCGCCGTGTGCTGCTGTCCTCGATCCCCGGCTTTGCCATCACGGAAGTCGAGATCGACGGCGTGCTGCACGAGTACACCACGGTCGAGGGACTGCAGGAGGACGTGATCGAAGTCCTGCTGAACCTCAAGGACGTGGCGATCCGGATGCATTCGGTCGATTCAACCGTCCTCACGCTGCAGCGCCAGGGTAATGGCGTTGTCACCGCGGGCGACATCAAGACCGACCACAACGTCGAGATCGTCAATCCCGACCACGTGATCTGTCACCTGACGAAGGATTCAGGCATCAACATGCGCCTGAAGATCGAAAAGGGCTTCGGCTACCAGCCGGCCGCTTCGCGTCGCCGTCCGGACGAGGAGACCCGCGCCATCGGTCGCCTGATGCTGGATGCGAGCTTCTGCCCGGTGCGTCGCGTTGCCTACGCCGTCGAGTCTGCGCGCGTTGAACAGCGCACCGACCTCGACAAGCTGGTGCTGGATATCGAAACCAACGGCACCATCGATGCCGAGGACGCGATCCGCCAGGCGGCCGAGATCCTCGCCGAGCAGCTGTCCGTGTTCGGTGACTTCAGTCACCGCGAGCGCGGCGCCGCCAAGCCGGTCGCTTCGGGAATCGACCCGGTGCTGCTGCGCCCGATCGACGACCTCGAGCTGACCGTGCGTTCGGCCAACTGCCTCAAGGCGGAAAACATCTACTACATCGGCGACCTGGTGCAGAAGACGGAAGTCGAGTTGCTCAAGACTCCCAACCTCGGCAAGAAGTCGCTCACCGAAATCAAGGATGTGCTCGCCAGCCGCGGCCTGTCCCTGGGCATGAAGCTGGAGAACTGGCCGCCGGTCGGTCTGCAGCAGGGCATGCTGGGCTGAAGCGGCCTGCTCGCGAGGCCGTGCCTCGCGAGCGGCTGAACGCCTGGTCAGGATGACCGGGCCGGGCGTTCCGATACCAAAGTTGCGTTGCCATGGTTGGCTGCAACAGAGCTAGTCAAGAGAATTTACAGGACACATTGCCATGCGCCATCAGAAATCCGGACGCAAGTTCAGCCGCACCAGCTCGCATCGTGAAGCCATGTTCCGCAATATGGCGGCTTCGCTGATCAAGGAAGAGCTGATCCGTACCACCCTGCCCAAGGCCAAGGAACTGCGCCGCGTGGCCGAGCCGCTGATCACGATGTCGAAGATCGACGGCGTGGCCAATCGCCGCCTTGCCTTTGCTCGTCTGCGTGACAAGCAGGCCGTGGGCAAGCTGTTTGTCGAGCTTGGACCGCGCTTCCGCGAGCGTCCAGGTGGCTACCTGCGCATCCTCAAGTGCGGCTTCCGCGCTGGCGATAACGCACCGATGGCCTACGTCGAACTGCTGGATCGCCCGCAGGCGGTCGCCGAGGGCGACGCCGAGTAAGCGGTCTGCATCAGCTGCAAGGCAAAGCCCCCGCTGGTCGGGGGCTTTGTCGTTTCTGGCACGCGTACGGTTTGTTGCTGCCTGGTCCTTCCAGGTCGCACCGCGCAGGATTCCCCAAACTGAGGCACATGGGAGGAGGGCGCCGCTCCCGTGGCGCGGCGCTTGAATGACAACGGCCAGCCGGGTTCGAGACGATTCCCCGGGCGACGCTATCCCTCGCGCGGCACGGCACGTACCGGCACCGGCACATTGCACAGTTCGATCCGGTCGGTGGGCTCGTGGAACCAGCTTTCATGCCGGCTGCGACGTGCCTGGATCAACTCGGCGAAACGTGCGGTGTCGGTGCGCATCACCTCGATCGACGGGCGCTGGGCCTCAGGCAGGTCGGCTGCGAGGCGCACCCGCTTCAGCGTCGCGCCGCGCTCATTGCCTTGGTAGAAGCCGAGTGCGCCGCTTCCGCGCGGCATCGAAGACAACAGCTCCATGCCTTGCAGCACGCGCCCGACCAGGGTGATGTTGCGGTCGAGGTGACGTGGCGCATGGCCGATCACGACGTACAGGCCTGCGCCATTGCCGCTGTCGGCAGCCTCGTCGCGCGCAACGCCCAGCGCGCCATAACAGTGCGCCATCCAGAGGCGGCCGGTCTGCGGATTGCGCGCTGCCGGAAAGCCAGCGACGAAGCCTGTCTCGGGTGCGTAGCTGTCCGTATCGGGTAGCGCGGTGAAGGCTGGAGCATCGGCCATCGCGCGATCGAATTCGCCTGGAAGCGTCGCAGCGGCCTCACCCATGCTGCGGCGCTTGTCCGGCTCATCATCGTTCGGGTCGCCCCACTGCACCACGTAGTTGTCCTGGGCTCGAAGCACTTGCAGCCCGTCGAAATAGCCCTGCCTGACGAGCAAGCGGATATTGGTCGCGTGTGCCGGTGCGAAGTCCTGAGCCAGTTCCAGCAATACCGTGCCCGATGCCAACTCCATGAGCACCAGGTTCTCGGGCGAGGGCGCGCGCCAGTCTGACGCGGTGCTGCTTTCCAGCACCCCGGACATCGTGGGACGTGCGGGTTTTGGCTCCGATGCCGCGGCCGACATGCAGGCGAACAACAGGCAGTGGCAAACAGCGATTGACGCGCGCATGGCAGGTTTCCAGGCAAGGAGAGCGGTGTCAGCAGGATACAGCGTGCCGATTCGGCTGGCGCTACGGCCGATCAGGCGCCAACGGCAGCGGGCGTCGCTGGATGCCAGCACCAATGCCAGGGCTCGTAGATCACTCCGTGGGCATTGCCGCGTGGATAGCTCATGTGGAATCCGAATCCTGCTGCATGCTCGCGCAGCCAGGCAAAGTGCGGCGTCTTCTCGAACGACTCCTGCGCGGGTGGTTCGCCTGGAGCTCCGATGTCGATGGCACACCCGGAGTGATGTTCGCTGAAGCCCGCTGCGGTATTGACCTCCAGGACCTGCGCCAGGCTCTGGCCGGCGGCGAGCTTGCGATGCAGGATGCCGGCCTGATAGTCCCAGCTGCGATAGCCGGAAATCGCTTCCAGCTGCAGCCCATCGGTCTTGGCAGCGGCGACCATTGCCAGCCAGGCCCGCGCGCAGCGCGCTTGCAGCCAGAGCGGGCGACCATAGCGATCTGGCTGCGCGTAGGTCAGGCAGGTCGGCTCCGGAACCGGCACCAGTCCGGTGCGTTCCGAATAGTCCGACGGAATGCCAAGTCGGGTGGCCAGTCTCGCGAGGCGGCGCTCCCAACTGAGACGTGGCGGACTTCGCGCCGACTTCGGTGTACATGGCAGGTCGCGAAGTTGCGTGCCGCGCAGAAACGGTACGCGGTTCCATTCGCCGTGCGCGTCTTGAACCAGCGCCGCCAGGAATCGGCCGTCGGATTTGCGTCGGATCAGCCATTGCGCGCCGGCAAGAATTCGTCGGGTTGCCTGGGCGCGCGATGCGACCAGGGCAGCCGGAAGCACTTCGCAGCTCGCGTGATTGATCAACAGCAGGGGATTGGACCGGATCATTGCGCCACCCTGCGCGAAGCGCTTCTGCAGGTCAATTCTGGCCAGCCTTCAATGCCTTCAGCAGCGCGTCGGGCTGCTCCAGGCTGAGCAGGATTTGCCGCCCGCCAAGCTGCGGCAGCAGCAGCACGCGGGAGCGGTCGGTAAGCAGTACGAACTGCTTGCCAAAGCGTTTGCTGCGGAAATGACCGGCCCAGTAGCCGGGCAGACCGAAACCGTTGGACTTGAGCATGGGCAGGTATTCTCGGTGTGCGCGCAGGTCCAGGATTCGCGCTGCCGCCAAGTCGAGATCCTGTACAGGAATGCGTTGTGTGTAGAGCGTTGCGCGAATGACCAGCATGCCATCCTGCAGCGTGACCGAGCGCCGCCGCATGCAAGCCAGGAGAAACAGCGGCACCGCGAAGGTCAGCGGCAGGATGAAATAGGCAGCCGGAAACAGCTCGGCGCTATCGTGCGAAAGCGCAACGCCGATCCAGATCAGGGCGGGGAGCAGCACGGTCAAGGCGAGCATCGTGATCCAGGCCGACTTGCCTGGCGCTACCACGGTGAACTCCCGTGCCGGCAGACGGCGGTTACTGGCCATCAGTGCTGAACTCCCAAAATCCACTGCGCCATGTCCTCTGCCGGCTGCGCCATGAACTCTCCCGGCTGCAAGTACTCTTCCGGCCTGCTCGGGCCCTCGCCAGCAAGGAGGATGTGGTTCATCTCCGGATAGAGTTTGAATGTTACGCGCGCAGAACCCGCAAAGCCGCGCCGCCAGGCCCCGAAGTCACGCTCAGCTGAAACCTGGTAGTCGCGACCACCTTGGATGATCAGCATGCGCTGCGGCAGGGCAAGCGCAGTGGCCAAGGGGTCGTAGGCATTGAGATCGCGCCAGTAACCTGCCGGCAAGCCCAGCATCAGCGGCGTTGTAGCGTCGGTGTCGGCGGGCAGGTCCGCCAGTCGCGCGGCGGCCAGCTTCGCGGCTTCGATCTGCGCGGTCAGTTCGGCGGTCGGGGATTCCTGCAGACTGGCCAGATGGTCGAGCTGTTCCAGAACCAGCTCCTGTAGCGGCCTGGCAGGCGCGGCCATCAGGATCAGTCCAGCAACCTGTGGGGCCCGCTGTGCGATACGTGGAGCCATCAGGCCGCCCAGGCTGTGTCCGGCGACATAGATCTGATGTCGGTCGATGTCGGGCATGTTGCCCAGCTGCTCGATCGCCTGCACTGCATCGTTCACGGTCTCGTCGTCCACCGTATAGCGCCCATCGGCAAAGGCTTCAGGGTGGGTCTTGGTGCGCTTCTCGTAGCGCAGACTCGCCACGCCGCGCTTGGCGAGTGCTTCGGCCAACCAGTGGAAGACCCGATGCGGTCCGATGGTCTGGTCCATGTCGTGCGGTCCGGAACCGTGCACCAGCAGCACGACAGGGAACGGACCGTCGCCCTGCGGAACACGCAGCCGTGCAGGAAGACTTTGCGCGCCGTCGCCGATTCGCAGGTCACGCTCGTTGTCACCAACTGTGACCGGCGCGGATGCGGGGGCAGACTGTGCCGGGACCAGGCGAAACCCGCTCATCAGACCGTCGTCGCCGAAGGCGATTCGCGCCTCGAGTGTGAGCTTCTCGAAAGCCAGAGGAATGCTCAGCAGATCGGTATCGCCGACTGTTTCGCCGCGTGTCGATCCGCGTCCATGGAGTGGCCCCAATTGTTCCGGAAGCCCTTCCCAGACCTCCCGAAGCTTGGCGGCCGGAAGGGCGGAGCGCATGCTGGTCCCGAACATCTCCGTGGCCTGGTCAAACTCGCCCTGTTCCAGGAGCTCGATGAACGCCTCGGCCTGCTGGGCCTGGTCGAGGGTCGCGGTCGCCGCCTGTGCGGCGGCCGGAAACATTAAGGGCACTCCGCGGTGCGAGCCTAGAACCAATACGAGCAGCACGACGGAACCGATCAGCAGGGCAGGTTTCATGGGTGGTTTCCCGGAGTGCAGAACGATCGACCGGCGTCAGCCAGGACGCTTGAAGTACATGCGCAGGTGACCAAAGACCGGGTGGATGGCAACCAGTTCCCAGCCCTGCGCCCCAAGCCGGGACATCATCTCCTGCGGACTGTCGATTGGCCGGCCCAGCCAGTTGACCCGTGCCTTCACATCGGTCACGTGATACTGCCAACGCGTAGCAGACATCGATTACTCCTTTTCCGGTTCGTTGCTGGTGCCCGGGCTCAGCCGCGACGGCAGCCGTCCGCTGCGCTTTAGCGCATCGCGCAGCGCATACTCGATCTGCGCATTGACCGAGCGCAGTTCATCATCTGCCCAGCGCTGCACAGCCTGCAGCACGTCGGCATTGATGCGCAGCGGATAGGCTTTCTTCTCGCTCACGGCGCTTATTGGTGGATCGAACCGGTATTGATGACCGGCTGGGTGGCGCGATCGGAGCACAGCACGACCAGCAGGTTCGACACCATCTGCGCACGGCGTTCATTGTCCAGATCAACCACGCCCTTGGCCTTGAGCTGGTCAAGCGCCATCTCGACCATCGTCACGGCGCCTTCGACGATGCGCGTACGTGCCGCAATCACTGCGTTGGCCTGCTGGCGCTGCAGCATGGAGTGAGCGATCTCCGGCGCATAGGCCAGATGGTTGATGCGCGCTTCGATGACGTCAACGCCGGCCGAGGTGAGGCGCTCGTCGAGCTGCTCACCAAGGCTTCGGGAGATCTCCACCGCGTGGCTGCGCAGCGAAATCTGTCCTTCTTCATGCTGGTCGTAGGGGTAGGAGGTCGCAATCTGGCGCACCGCGGCCTCGGACTGGATCTGCACGAAGCTCTCGTAATCGTCCACATTGAAGGTGGCCTCGGCCGAATCGACCACGCGCCACACGATGACGGCGGCAATCTCGATCGGGCTGCCGTCGAGCTCGTTGACCTTCAGCTTGCCGCTTTCGAAGTTGCGCACCCGCAATGACACCTTCTTCGCGCTGAAGAACGGATTGTTCCAGCGCAGGCCCTGATCCTTCACCGTACCGACGTACTTGCCGAACAGCGTCAGCACGGCGGACTGGTTGGGCTCGACCATGTAGAAGCCGCCGAGCAGGAAGAGCAGCACGATACCCGCGAGTACGACGGCGATGGCGATCGCGGCATTTCCGGCTTGCACCGCGCCAACCAGCAGGAAGCCGGTGCCGATCATCAGGGCAATGAGCAACAGCAGGACGGGAATGCCAGGTAGTGAGGTGCGCTCCAGCTCTTTCATGGTCGTTACTCCGGGTTGGTGTTGAAACGATATCAAAACGATATCTATAAGACAAGTGGGTTCACGTGCCGCTTTCCAGCCCAGGCACGCTGCGCCGCCGCAGCGTCCATCCGGTTGCGAGGCGCGCTCCCTTGATTCGGGCTGACACGGAAGTGTTGATGCAGCCCCGGTTGCTCCGACCTTCCCCAATACTGAGCAGATTTGTGGCGATGGATCCCGAAGCTACTCGTCGCCCGTTCTCTCAGGGCTGATCGGGATTAACAGCATCCACCGGAATCTCGATCAGCGGCGCGGGCAAACGCTCGGTTCCGATCCACAAGCTCTGGCCGCTGGCGGACCAGGCGATTCCCTCAGCCTGTGCCATCCACGGGTAGGACACTTCCTCCGGCACCCGGCCCAGGGCAGCGACCCACGGCTCGTCGGGCCCGCGCTGGTACACATAGGCGGTGCGGTAGTTCAGAACCGCCATGCGAAGGCCATCGCGACTGATATCCATGCCGGTGATCTGCGATCGATAGCGTCCGAACACCGGATTGCGCTCCAAGTCTTCTGCGCTGGGCTGGGCTATGCCAGTCAGGCTCCCGACCCGCTCGGCGACTCCGGTGCGCGCTGCATGCTCGGCCCCCAGCCGCAGTCGCCACAATTCAGCCGGCACACGCTTCTTGGAGATCAGATAGATGTGGCCGTCCAGCGGATCCACGCCGGCGGCCTCGGTGTCGCGTGGCCCATCGGGCCAGCGAAACCGCTGGGTCCAGGCAAGCGGCAGAGTCTGGTCCACCAGGGATTCCGGTTCCTTTACCACCGCGAGTTCCAGACTGCTGCGCAGCCCCCCGTTGTCGCCGGTGTCGGAGATCAACAGGTAGTTGATTCCATCCCGTTCGAATGCGGTGATGTCCTCCCAGTCGCGGTTCTCTGCCCCTTCGAGCAGCACGGTGGCAAGCAGGTTGCCATCGTGATCGATGGCGAAAAGTTCGGCGGGCCCGTCGCTGTCGTTATGCACCCAGAGCACGCCTGTGTGCAGCCGCGAAGTGACCATGCCGCTGATCTCGTTGAGCCTGGCATCGCGGATGACCCCTGCAAGGCGCGTTTCACCAGAGCCCTCATCAATGGCCAGGGCAGGAGGCAGCAAAGCACCCAGCAGCAGCAGGGCCGGCCACTTCATGGAGAGCGCTTGTCACCAACGATGGCCTCAAGGCGCAGCGTGCCGAGTGCCTCGATGCCGCGGTAGAAGCGGAACGGCTCACCGTCCCCGACGCTGAGCGCGATGTGGCCCGAGCCATAGTCGCCAAGCGCGGCATCGAAGCCGTGCCATTCACCCTCAACCCAGGCCATGACCCATGCGTGCGGTACGAAGCTGCGGGTCTGTCCGGCAAACGAGTCGGTATAGGCCATGCCGCTGGCTACCAGGGCGGGGATCTGCAGGGCACGCGCCAGCGCCGCAAGCAGGACAGCGTGCTCGGTGCAATCGCCCTCACGTAGATCGATCACTTCCAGTGCCGAGGCATAGCCAATGCGCAAGGTCTTGCGTTCGATGTGTCGGGCGACAAAGTCCTGCAACAACTCCATGCGTTCACGGTCGGTACTGGCTTCTGAGCTGGCCTCCCGCGCCATCGTGATCAGTCGCGCATCATCACTCTGCAACCAGCGGTTGGACGCCTGAAACGTCGCATCCGGACGTGTCTGCTGCGCGCCGCTTGGATCTATGCTGAGCATCCACAGATCGTCCTCGATCAGACGCAACGACTGTCCGGGAACCTCGGCCAGCGCGTCGGCGAGCGCCTGGCTGCCGCGCATTCGATACTGCAGCAACGATTGGCGCTCTTCACGCTGCAGCGCGCGTGGCGAGGCAACGCTGCTCAGGGCCAGGATGTCGGAGGACTGATTGGGCGCCAAGGCGCATTCGCGCGAGCAGGCCAACAGCTCCAGTTCCAGCCCGAACAAGCCCAGTGTGGTTTTGAGTATGTTTCCATCTTCATCCACCCAGCTGGTACTACTGGTCGGAGCGTCGCCTATCAGGATGCGTTGCTCGACGCGAAGTCCGCTGTGTTCTCCATCGGGCAGACGCAGGCTTTCCAGCTCTCCGACCGTCGATTCGATCTGCAGCGCCTGCAGGCTGGACGGGTCGAAGGCCAGTACGCTGTACCGGCTGCCCGGGCGTCGCTCGGCGCGCAGTTCGGCGAGGCGCTGGCCTTCGCTGAGCAGCGCGCCGGCTGGCCATTGCAGCGTGGAGCTGCGGGGATGCCCGCCTTGCTCCTGCTCGATCATCCACAGGCCGTTTTCGGAGGGACTGCCTTGGGTGCGCGATACCGACCCTGCCATGCTCATGTTGGCCGAGAAACCCAGCGGCTGTCCTTCGATGGACTCGCGGGTTTCCTCCTCGGTGAGCAGTTCGATCAGGGTGCCATCGCGGTCGATGCCGAGACGCATGGCTTGACGAGTTTCCACGACATCGTCGACCACCTCACGCTGGCTATGCAGGTGGCCGATCTTGCGTCCGTCCAGGGAAATGCGTAGCCAGGTTTCATCGGCTGCCAGACAGTTCTGGCTGAGAAACACAAGGAGAGCGAAGCAAGGGGCAAGTCGGCGCATCGCCCGATTGTCGGCTGTGCGGCGGCTTCTGCCAAGCGGGGTGGCGGGCTTGCCATAAACTATGCGTTCACGTCCCCGGAAATCCCGCCGCATGAGCACGATTGGAACACCGCTGAGTCCCCATGGATTGCGTGTGCTGCTGCTGGGCTCGGGCGAACTCGGCAAGGAAGTCGCCATCGAGCTGCAGCGCATGGGTTGCGAAGTCATCGCCGCAGATCGCTATGACAATGCGCCCGCCATGCAGGTCGCACATCGTGCGCACACCCTCAACATGCTCGATCCCGCAGCGCTGCGGGCCTTGATCGCGCAGGAACGTCCGCATCTGGTGGTACCGGAAATCGAGGCCATTCACACGCCGACCCTGGTCGAACTGGAACGCGATCAGGGACTGAAGGTGATTCCCACCGCGCGCGCCGCGCGACTCACCATGGATCGCGAAGGCATACGGCGTCTGGCCGCGGAAACCCTGGGACTGCCGACCTCGCCGTTCCGCTTTGTCGACACGCGCGAAGAGTTTCAGGCAGCTGTCGCAGAGATCGGACTGCCCTGCGTGGTCAAGCCGCTGATGAGTTCCTCAGGCAAGGGTCAGAGCACCGTGCGCAGTGCCGAACAGATCGACCCGGCCTGGGACTATGCCCAGCACGGAGGACGCGCGGGAGAGGGCCGCGCCATCGTCGAGGGCTTCATCGATTTCGAGTACGAGATCACCTTGCTCACCATCCGGCACCGTGACGGCACATCGTTCTGCGCGCCGATCGGTCATCTGCAGATCGATGGTGATTATCGCGAGAGCTGGCAACCTCAGCCGATGAGTTCGTTGGCGCTGCAACGTGCGCAGGACATCGCGCAGCGCGTCACCGCCAATCTGGGCGGGCTGGGACTGTTCGGCGTCGAGCTGTTCGTGCGTGGTGACGAGGTATGGTTTTCAGAGGTCAGTCCGCGTCCGCACGATACCGGGCTGGTAACCCTGATTTCGCAGGAGCTGTCAGAGTTCGCTCTGCATGCGCGCGCGATACTTGGCTTGCCCATTCCCAACATCGTTCAACTGGGCGCATCGGCTTCCTGCGCGATACTGGCGCAGGGCAACGGTGTGCCAGAATTTCGCGAAGTAGATGCCGCATTGCTTGAACCGGACACCGCGATTCGCCTGTTCGGCAAACCGCGGGTCGACGGTCAACGGCGCGTGGCGGTGACGCTTGCGCGTGACGTGAATGTCGATGCGGCACGTGCCAAGGCGCGGCGCGCGGCGCAGGCACTTCAGGTTGAGCTGCGCTAAGGAACCTCTGTCAGAGGTTCCGCCGGCCAGGGATGGCCTGCCCGCGAGACAATCGCGCAAGCGATTGATTTCGCGAAGTCGAGTCCGGACATGTGCCGGACTCGACGTGGGCTGGCAAGCCTGTCCTGAGCCTGACGAAGGGTCCAGGATGGACTTGTTCAGACCCTTCCAGAGTTCAGCGCAGCAGTTCTACAGGCGCATTACGCGATAGAAGCTGTGGTCGCCGATTACCGCGACCGGCTCGCTGCTCGCCCAGCTGGGTGTCACCAAATTGTGGGCGGCAAAGTGACTGGCGCCGGGCACGACTTCACTGCGATCGCTGACCGGACCCGACCAGTCGCGCAGTGACTCAAACGCGATGCGTGCCGAGCGCTCCCAGGCTTCCTGGTTCTTGAGACGGTGCCCCGGGTGGATGATGGTTGGGGCGAACTGCTTGGGTGCAGTGACCACCGCGCAGATCGATTCGCCCCAGTGGCCGCTGTCGAGGCGACGCATGGCGACTTCAGCGACAGCGCGCTGACCCAGTTCGGACTGGTCGCGGGCTTCCAGATAGATCGTGGTCGCGAGACAGAGCGGGTCAGCTACGGGCTGCGGTAACAGTGAAGCAAGCCAGAGAATGGCGGCCAGTTTCATCGATGCTTCTCCTTCCTGCTCACCTGCCACGTGCGCACCTGCGAGCCGGCCCTGAAAGGGTCGGTGTAAACGCGCAGGGGACCTTCGCAAGGATGTGGTGCGGCGAAGGACGCAGCGAAACAGCTGAGCCGAGTTGTCAAAGTCGACGCGGAATTGCGCCGGTGCCTGGAGGGCGGTACGCCCTTCCTGGGCGGGCGGGCGTCGGGCCAACGACGCTGCGCCATGGTGAGATTGCTGGCGGCTTTCTAGCCGCTCAACACGGAACGGTTCGTGAACAGCGATCCGCGAGAACGGAATTTGCAGTCGAACCGGTGGCAAGGTTGGGGGTTGCCGTTAGAGCTTTCCGCCTAATCGGCAACAACCCGCAATCGATTGCGCGCCCCCCGAGTCGATGCGAGTCAACGGGTTACAGGCGTGCAGCCAATTCGCTGCCCTGCGCGATGGCGCGTTTGGCATCCAGTTCGGTGGCGATGTCCGCGCCGCCGACCAAATGCGGCACTCGCCCTGCCTGAGTCAAGGCGTCTACCAATTCGCGCTGCGATTCCTGTCCGGCGCAGATCACCACGTCATCCACGTCCAGCACCTGTGACTCGTCACCAATGCGGATGTGCAGACCGGCATCGTCAATGCGGTCGTAACTGACATTGGCCAGCATTTCGACGCCCTTGGCCTTGAGCGTGGCGCGATGCACCCAGCCCGAGGTCTTGCCCAGCCCGGCGCCGACCTTGCTCGCCTTGCGCTGCAGCAGCCAGACCTGGCGCGCCGGCGGTTCCGGTTGCGGTTTGATGCCTTCGATTCCGCCGCGCACCGAAAGCGTCTGGTCGACGCCCCATTCGTGCAGCCAGCGTTGCACATCGGTGCTGGGTGAGGGGCCTTCATGCACCAGGTACTCGGCGACGTCGAATCCGATGCCGCCGGCACCAATGATCGCAACCTTGCCACCGGGAACGCGTCGGCCACTCAGCACGTCAAGATAGGAGCATGCCTTGGGATGCTCGATGCCATCGAGCTGCGGCTTGCGCGGCGTCACGCCGGTGGCCAGCACGACCTCGTCGAAGCCAAGCTCGATCAGCGTCGCGGCATCGACGCGTGTGGAGAGCTTCAGCTCCACGCCGGTCTGCTGGATGCGGCGTGCGAAGTAGCGAATCGTTTCATGAAATTCTTCCTTGCCGGGTATGCGCTTGGCCAGGTTGAACTGGCCGCCGATCTCGCCGGCAGCATCGAACAGCGTCACCGCATGGCCGCGTTCGGCCGCTACGGTGGCAAAGGCCAGGCCGGCCGGACCCGCGCCCACCACGGCGATGCGCTTTTTCGAGGACGTTGGGCGATACACCAGCTCGGTTTCGCGGCAGGCGCGCGGGTTGACCAGGCAGGAGGCCTTGCGATTCTCGAACACATGATCCAGACAGGCCTGGTTGCAGGCGATGCAGGTGTTGATGTCCGCACTGCGCCCGGCGGCCGCCTTGTTCACCCATTCGGCGTCGGCCAGGAAGGGCCGCGCCATCGACACCATGTCCGCATCGCCTGCGGCCAGCACGCGTTCGGCCACTTCGGGCATGTTGATGCGGTTGGTGGCGATCAGCGGCAATTGCACCTCGCCTTTCAGTTTGCGCGTCACCCAGGCGAAGCCCGCTCGCGGGACGCTGGTGACGATGGTGGGAATGCGCGCTTCGTGCCAGCCGATGCCGGTGTTGATGATGCTGGCGCCGGCTGATTCAACCGCCTTGGCGGTGGCAACGATCTCGTCCCAACTCGAACCGCCCTCGACCAGGTCGAGCATCGAGAGGCGATAGATGATGATGAAGTCCTTGCCGACTCGCTCGCGCATGCGGCGCAGGATCTCGACCGGAAAGCGCAGGCGCTTTTCGAAGCTGCCACCCCAGTCATCGGTACGCTGGTTGGTGCGCGCGCAAAGGAACTGGTTGATCAGATAGCCTTCGGAGCCCATCACTTCGACGCCGTCGTAACCGGCTTCGCGCGCCAGCTGCGCGCTGCTCGCGAAGGCTTCGATCTGGCGCTCCACGGCGCGCGCCGAGAGTGCTTTGGGAGTGAACGGATTGATCGGTGCCTTGAGTTTCGAAGGCGCAACGCTGAAGGGGTGATAGGCATAGCGGCCGGCATGCAGGATCTGCATGCAGATCTTGCCGCCCTCGGCGTGCACGGCCTGCGTCACCTGGCGATGTCGGCGGGTTTCCCATGACCAGCTCAGCTTGCCGCCGAAGGGCTTCAGCCAGCCAACGATATTGGGCGAGATGCCGCCCGACACGATCAGCCCGACGCCACCGCGGGCGCGCTCGGCGAAATACGCAGCGAGTGCAGGGAAGTCCTTGGATTTGTCTTCCAGGCCGGTATGCATCGAACCCATCAGCACGCGGTTCTTCAACGTGGTGAAGCCGAGGTCGAGTGGGGCGAGCAGGTACGGGTAGTTGCTCATGGCGATACGTGTGCGTATGGAGCGGCGATGGCGAACCTTGCACGGAAACCGCGTGCGGCTCAAGCGGCGGGCAATCTGATCAACGATGCCGGTGATCCCGTCGGCGCCAGCCAGCGGTCGGCGGCACGGTAAATCGGGGTGTCAGGTGACGACCGTCAGCGCCGGCTCGTAGGCAAGATCGCCAAGCCCGACCGCGATCCCGTTCGAGTCGCGCAGCTCCAACTGGGCCAGATCCGCACCGCTGTGCCGGTTGTAGAAGCGCGGCGATGCGCAGTGGCTGGGCTGCCAGCGGGCACCCCACTGCGCCAGGGCAATGATCACCGTGACCAGATCGCGACCCTTGTCGGTTAGCCGGTATTCGATCTCGCGCGCATCGGTCTTCGAGGGGCGGCGCTCCAGCACCTGATGCTCGACCAGGGTCTTGAGGCGTGCACTGAGGATGTTCTTGGCGATGCCCAGATCTCGTTCGAAGTCCGCGAAGCGCCGCACGCCCATCAAGGCATCACGCAGGATCAGCAGCGACCAGCGCTCCCCGAGCACATCCAGCGCATGGGCAACGGGGCAGGGCATGTCTGCGAAAGCGGTTGGCGACATGAGGGAGATCTCCGGGTGGTTGTCGCCTAGGCTATCGGTAATGGTTGCAATCTGCAACCGATAGTCCTAAGCTGAACTTGGTTTCGAAGTGAAACCTTTTCCCACAGGTGACGCCATGAACGACATATCGCTTCGCACTGCCAACCAGGTGCTTGGCTCTCTGTTTCCGGCTACGGTGGCGGAGTGGGCGCGACGCCGCGCCATGCGTCCGCAGCGCGCCAGTGAGCGGCCCGACCCCCCGGAGGCTGAAGCCTTCACCTTCCGCTTTGGCCTGTCCGGCTTGCGCTGGGGAGAGACTGGACCGCGCGTGCTGGCGCTGCACGGATGGCAAGGACGCGCGTCGCAATTCCGCCATCTCGCCGCACAACTGGTGCCTGCAGGATTCCAGTTGATTGCGGTGGATGGCCCGGCACACGGCCGTTCGCCAGGCCGCGAGGCCAACCCCAGCATGATGGCCGACGCCCTGCTCGAAGCCGCCGTTGAGACCGGGCCGCTGCATGCAGTCATTGGCCACTCGATGGGTGGCGCCGCAGCACTTTATGCTGCAGCGCAGGGGCTTCCAGCCGAGCGAGCAGTAGTACTGGGTGCACCAGCCGCGGTCAGTGACGTGCTGCGAAGGATCAGCCGCGGGCTGGGCCTGCCGGCGCGCGCCGAGCGGATCTTCAATGCGGTGATGGAGCGGCGCAATGGTGTGCCCAATGAGATGCTGGATATCGAGCGCTTGGCCGGCAGCCTGAGGCAACCTGTGCTGGTGGTCCACGACCGGGAAGATCGCGCCGTGCCGTTTGACGACGGTCAGCGCATCGCCAAGGCGACCGGTGGATTGATGCTTGCAACCGAAGGGCTGGGTCACAGCGGTGTACTGCGCGATGCGATGGTTGCCCAGCGTATTCGGCGCTACCTGAGCAGCTGAGGCAGCAAAGGGGGCGCCAGACGCAGGACACGACCTCGGGTCGAACAGAGGGGCATTACCCGCGCGTCGCGACAGGACGGGCCTGGACCGAATCTGTCAAAATGGGCGAGCCCCTCAGGCTGCCAGAACACTGCGACGACCATGAGCCATCACGACATCCGTTCCGCGCGACGTCCCGATCCCGACCGGTCCATGGTCGACATCGCCAATTACGTGGTCGACTACAAGATCGAATCGTTCTCCGCTTACGAAACCGCGCGTTACATGCTGATGGACTCGCTCGGCTGCGCCATGATGGCCATGCGCTTCCCCGAATGCGTGAAACATCTCGGTCCGATCGTGCCGGGCGCCACCCTGGCTGGAGGTGCACGTGTGCCGGGCACCAACTGGGAACTCGATCCAGTGCAGGCGGCCTACAACATAGGTGTGCAGGTGCGCTGGCTGGATTTCAATGACACCTGGCTGGCCGCAGAATGGGGGCACCCATCCGACAATCTGGGCGCAATACTCGCGGTGGCTGATTATGTCAGCCGCCGGGCCGAGCGTGAGGGCCGCAAGCCATTGATGCTGCGCGATGTACTCAGCGCGGCGATCAAGGCGCATGAGATACAGGGTATTTACGCGCTGCAGAACAGTTTCAACCGGGTCGGCCTGGATCACGTGATCCTGGTGCGGCTTGCCTCCACGGCTGTCGCCACCTACCTGATGGGCGGCAGCAAGGAGCAGATCGTCAACGCGATCTCCCACAGCTGGATCGACAACGGTGCGCTGCGCGCCTATCGCCACGCGCCCAATGCCGGCCCGCGCAAATCCTGGGCTGCAGGGGATGCGTGCCGCCGCGCAGTCACGCATGCCTTGAACGCGATGAAGGGTTGCGTCGGCTACCCCTCGGCGCTCAGCGCCAAGACCTGGGGTTTCCAGGATGTGGCCTTCGAGGGCAAGGAGTTCGTCTTCGAGCGTGACTTCGGCAGCTATGTAATGGAGAACGTGCTGTTCAAGCTGAGCTATCCGGCCGAGTTCCATGCCCAGACCGCGGTCGAGTGCGCCATGCAGTTGCACTCCCAGGTCAAGGACCGCATCGAACAGGTCGAGCGCATCGTCATCGAGACCCAGGAAGCGGGCCTGCGGATCATCGACAAGACTGGGCCACTGTCCAACTACGCTGACCGCGACCACTGCATCCAGTACATGGTGGCCGTGCCATTGATCTTTGGGCGTCTGACTGCGGAAGACTATAACGATAGCCTCGCAAGAGACCCCCGCATCGACGCACTGCGCGCCCGGATGGAAGCCCGCGAGAATGCGCAGTTCACATCGGACTACTACGACACCGACAAGCGCTACATAGGCAACGCTGTCCAGGTGTTCTTCAAAGATGGCAGCCATACTGACCGCGTTGCCATTGATGTTCCCATTGGACATCGCGAACGCCGTGGCGAGGGCGTCCCGGTCTTGTTGAAGAAGTTTGAGTCAGCCGTCTCCGGTCAATTGCCGAGTTATCGCGTCGACCGCATTCTGCAGCTGTGCGACAGTGGTGCCGAATTGGAAAGCACGCCAGTGCACCGGTTCGTGGACCTGTTTGTGCTTTAGCCGCCTGACTTGGGCACAGCGTTCGCAGTTGCCACCTCAGGAGGGATTTACCCACTGTCATCGTCGCGACCGCAATTTCGGCTAAGTTCGAGAACGGCGACACAATGATCAGTGGGCTCGGGGGAAAGTCCCAACAAGTTATGATTGTGTTAACCGAGCTTCACCTATAGACTGGTAGCCTAATCGTCGAATGCCCGTCATGTGGTGGGCAAGCGTCGTGCTGTTCGGGGAACCTTTGCCAACTCCATGGAGCCAAAAATGAAAAAGAAGCTGCTCTGCTGCGCCTTTCTTGGAGTGTTCGGATCGAGCGCCCTGCTCGCCGACGACTTCTTCTATGACGACCGCTGGTACGTTGCGGGCACGGTCACCCACAACTTCTACGACGACGAACGCGATATCCGCAACTCGCAGGGCCTGGGTCTCGGCGTGGGCAAGTTCTTCGCCCCGCGTTGGTCGTTCGATCTTGAGCTCAACTACGCCAACCCAATGCAGAACGACACCGAACTGCTGTGGAGCCAGTTCGGAGCAGGTGTCACCGGCCGTTACCACTGGCGCAACGAGGACAGCACCTGGTGGCCGTATGTGGCGTTCGGCGCCGGCGCACAGCGTCACGAAGACGAGTACTCCAGCCTGACTGGCGGACCGCCACGTGATCGCACGGGCAACAACCTCGCAACCAAGCTGGGTATTGGTCTGCAAGGTGACTACAGCCGCACCTCATGGCGCTTCGAAGTTGCCACTCGTCAGGACTTTGACGATGACGGCAGCAGTGGCAACAGCGGCAGCTACTTCAACGACTGGAACGCTGGTCTGACCGTGCTGGTGAAGCTCGGCCCAGACCCGCAGCGCCCGGTTGCGCCGCCGCCCCCGCCGCCCGAGCAGCCGCCGGTCAATCCCTGTGCCGATATGGACAGCGATGGCGACGGTGTCAACGATTGCAACGACAAGTGCGCCAACACGCCTGCCGGAACCATTGTTGGTCCGGACGGTTGCCCGGTGCCGGTCACCATCGACCTGCGCGGCGTGAACTTCGACTTCGACAAGGCCACCCTGCGCCCGGATGCTGTCACCACCCTCAACGAGGCAGTGGAAATCCTGAAGCGCTATCCGGAGCTACGCGTTGAGGTTGCTGGCCACACCGATCTTTGCGGTGCAGAAGTCTACAACCAGGGTCTGTCCGAGCGTCGCGCCCAGGCCGTGTATGACTTCCTCGGCAACAACGGAATCAGCGGTTCGCGCCTTTCCGGCCCGACCGGCTACGGTGAGTCGCGTCCGCTCGAGCCCACCTCGCAGAGCTTCCCGGCCTGCAAGAGCGAGACCAACCGCCGCACCGAGTTGAACGTTCAGAACTAAGCTTCACGCAACACATGGACCAAAGCCCGGGGGGTTCGCCCCCCGGGCTTTTTCGTTGTTGGCCCGGCGGATTGCCGAGTCCAGGAAAATGCGTCATAATTCCGCTTCTCTGTCGGTCGCTTTTGCTCGACAGGGCAGCAATCAGAAGAACTACATAAGGAAAACCATCATGTACGCAGTTGTCGAAACTGGCGGCAAGCAGTACCGCGTGATGCAGGGCGAGACCCTGCGCGTGGAGCTGATGGCCGCCGAGCCGGGCAGCACGGTCGAACTTGACCGCGTTCTGCTTCTGGGCGATGGCGAGTCAGTCACCGTGGGTAGCCCACTGGTGGACGGCGCCAGGGTCACGGCCACGATCAAGAACCACGGCCGCGCGGACAAGATCCGCATCGTCAAATTCCGCCGCCGCAAGCACCATCGCAAGCAGATGGGCCACCGGCAGCATTACACCGAAATCGAGATCACCGGCATCAACGCCTGATC
>JBBSJP010000055.1:0-31190 GCA_038257155.1 Lysobacterales bacterium
AGCTGATGCAGAATGCGCTCAAGGAACTGGGCGTTACCGAACTGGAATAAATCGCGTCTGGTGTCTTGGTCAATCCGCGCAATGAAAAGGGCAGCCGATGGCTGCCCTTCTCGTTTGCGTTCCGGTGCGCTGCTCAGAGCGCTTCGAAGATGCCCGCAGCGCCCATGCCGGTGCCGATGCACATGGTCACCATGCCGTACTTCTGCTTGCGGCGCTGCAGGCCGTGCACGATGGTGGCGGTGCGGATCGCGCCGGTAGCGCCAAGTGGGTGACCGAGGGCAATGGCGCCGCCCAGCGGGTTGACCTTGGACGGGTCAAGCTCGCAGGTCTTGATCACCGCCAGGGCCTGCGCAGCGAAGGCTTCGTTGAGCTCGATCCAGTCGAGCTGGTCGCTGGTCAGGCCGGCCTGCTTGAGCACCTTCGGGATCGCGGCGATCGGGCCGATGCCCATCACTTCCGGGCGCACGCCGGCGACCGAGAAACCCACGAAGCGTGCCAGCGGAGTGAGGCCGTAATCCTTGATCGCCTGGGCCGAGGCCAGCATCACCGCGCCGGCACCGTCGGACATCTGCGAGCTGTTGCCGGCCGTGACGCTGCCGCCCATGCGGAACACGGCGCGCAGCTTGGCAAGGCCTTCGATGGTGGTGTCGGCGCGCGGACCTTCATCGTTCTCGACCAGCAGTTCGCGCAGGCGCACGGTGTTGCCGGCCAGGTCGGGCTGGCGCGAGATCACCTGGTAGGGCGAGATCTCGGCGCTGAACTCGCCGGCCGCCTGCGCGGCCATGGCTTTCTGGTGTGAGGCAAAGGCAAAGGCGTCCTGCTCCTCGCGCGACACCTTCCACTCGTCCGCAACTTTCTCAGCGGTGATGCCCATGCCGTAGGCGATCGCGACGTTTTCGTCCTTGGCGAATACCTGCGGACTCATCGCCACCTTGTTGCCCATCATCGGCACCATCGACATCGATTCGGTGCCGCCGGCCAGGACCAGATCGGCTTCGCCCAGACGGATGCGGTCGGCCGCCATGGCCACAGCCTGCAAACCGGAAGAGCAGAAGCGGTTGATGGTCTGCGCGGCGATGGTATTGGGCAGGCCGGCCAGCAACAGGCCGATGCGCGCCACGTTCATGCCTTGCTCGCCCTCGGGCATGGCGCAGCCGATGATGCAGTCGTCGATGCGCGAGGTATCGATGCCCGGCGTCTGCGCCACCACGCTGCGCAGCACATGCGCCAGCATTTCATCGGGACGGGTATTGCGAAAGACACCACGCGGCGCCTTGCCGACCGGCGTGCGGGTGGTGGCGACGATGTATGCCTCTTCGATTTGACGGTTGGACATTGTTTGGGTCCTTGGGGTGTTAAGTCTTGATAAGCGGGAACGGGGAACGGGGAACGGGGTGGAAGGAAGAAGCGGGAACAGGGAACAGGGAACAGGGAACAGGGAGGCAAGAGCACGAAGGATCGAGTCGTTGGGGATGTGCGCTTTGCTGTTTCCCCGTTACCCGTTCCCCGTTCCCTGTTCCCCGTCTTCTTATCGCCGTTCCCGCTCTATCAGTTCCTCAACGGTTTGCCCGTCTTCAACATGTGACCAATGCGCTCCTGCGTCTTGGGCATCTGCGCCAGGGCGACGAAGTGCTCGCGCTCCAGGCGCAGCAGCCATTCCTCATCAACCAGGGCGCCGCGATCGACTTCGCCGCCGCATAGGCAGGTCGCGATGCGGGTGGCGATCTCCATGTCGTGCGGCGAGATCATGCGGCCCTCCAGCATGTTGACCAGCATCATCTTGAAGGTGGCGATGCCGACATCGCCGGCGACTGGAATGGCGCGGGCGGGCAGGGGCGGGCGGTAGCCGCTCTCGGCCAGCGCGCGGGCATGGGCCTTGGCGACATGCAGCAGCTCGTGCGCGTGGAACACGACGACATCATTCTCGCGGGCCAGCTTGAGCTCCTTGGCTTCCATTGCGGAAGCCGAGACCTTGCCCATCGCAACGGCTTCGAAGTAGGGCTTGAGCTGGGCGAACACATCGCCGCCTGTGCCGGCTGCCGCCGCCGCGCGCACCGCGATTTCCTTCAGTCCACCACCGGCCGGTAGCAGGCCGACGCCCGCCTCGACCAGGCCGATGTAGCTCTCCAGCGCCAGCACGGTGCGCGTGGCATGCATCTGGAACTCGCAGCCGCCGCCCAGGGCCAGGCCGCGTACCGCAGCGACCACGGGCACCAGCGAATACTTGATGCGCTGGCTGGTGGCCTGGAAGTTGGCCACCATGGATTCGAATTCGGCGAGCTTGCCGGCCTGCAGCGCGCCCAGTGCACCGGCAAGATCGGCACCGGCCGAGAACGGCTCCTTCGGCTGCCAGATCACCAGGCCAGCGAAGTCGCGCTCGGCGCAGCCGATGGCTTCCTGCAGGCCGTCGAGCACGGCGTCGGAGACGGTGTGCATCTTGGTCTTGAAGCCGACCACGGCGATGTCGTCGCCCGAGTCGGCCCACATGCGCACGCCATCATTCTCGAAGATGGTGTTGCCGTTGGCATAGCGTTCGCCCAGCACCGGATCGGGAAAGCGCTGACGCTTGTACACGGCCAGATCGGAGCGCGGCTGCAATGCGTTGAGTGCCGGGTTGAAGCTGCCCTCGGCCGCGTGCACGCCTTCGCGCCCATCGGTGGCCCAGGCGGGTAGGGCGGCGCTGCCCATGGTCTTGCCGGCAGCGATGTCTTCATTGATCCAGGTGGCAACCTGCTGCCAGCCGGCGGCCTGCCAGGTCTCGAACGGACCGAGATTCCAGCCGTAGCCCCAGCGAATGGCCAGATCCACATCGCGCGCAGTGTCGGCGATGTCGGCGAGGTGGAACGCGCTGTAGTGGAACAAGTCACGGAAGCAGGCCCAGAGGAACTGCGCCTGCTTGTGCTCGCTGGCGCGCAGGCGGGCGAACTTCTCGGCCGGGTTCTTCAGCTTGAGGATCTCGACGACTTCGGGCGCAACGTCGCCGGCGCTGGGACGATAGTCCTGTTTCGCCAGATCAACGACGAGGATGTCCTTGCCGCGCTTGGTGAACACGCCGGCGCCAGTCTTTTGGCCCAACGCGCCCTTGCCGATCAATGCAGCGAGCCACTCGGGTGCCTTGAAGTACGTGTGCCACGGATCTTCCGGCAGGGTGTCGGCCATGGTCTTGATGACGTGCGCCATGGTGTCCAGGCCAACCACGTCGGCGGTGCGATAGGTGGCCGACTTGGGCCGCCCGATCAACGGGCCGGTCAGCGCGTCGACTTCATCGAAGCCCAGGCCAAAGGCAGCGGTGTGATGCATCGCCGACAGCATCGAGAACACACCGATGCGGTTGCCGATGAAGTTCGGTGTGTCCTTGGCGTAGACCACGCCCTTGCCGAGCGTCGTGGTCAGAAAGGTTTCCAGGCCTTCGAGCACGGCCTTGTCGGTGCCACGGCAGGGAATCAGCTCGGCCAGATGCATGTAGCGCGGCGGGTTGAAGAAGTGCACGCCGCAGAAGCGCGGCTTGACGACTTCCGGCAGCGCATCGGCCATTGCATTGATCGACAGGCCGGAGGTGTTGGAGGCCACCACCGCATGCGCCGGGATGTGCGGCGTGATCTTCTTGTACAGGTCCAGCTTCCAGTCCATGCGCTCGGCGATGGCTTCGATGATCAGGTCGCAGCCTTCCAGCAGGGCGAGGTGCTGATCGTAGTTCGCCGCGGTGATGCTGCCGGCCAACGACTTGCTGGCGAAAGGCGCAGGCGAGAGCTTGCCGAGGTTGGCGATGGCCTTGTCGACGATGCCATTCGGATTGCCTTCCTTGGCCGGCAGGTCGAACAGCACGGTATCGACACCGGCATTGGTCAGGTGCGCGGCGATCTGCGCCCCCATGACGCCGGCGCCGAGTACGGCCACCTTGCGGATCAGCAACTTGTTGGTCATCGCGTGGGTCCTTGTAATGAAGTCTGGAAACAGAAAGTGAAGCGACAGGATCGAGCAATTGCCCGGGCGCAAGGGATTGCGTGGATCAACCTGATGAGGGGCCGGCGCGCAATCCCGCAGCGGCAAAACCAATCAGTTCACGCGAGGCGCGCGCGCAGTGCTCGGCTTCGCTAACGGAAGGCGGACGCTTGATCAGGCCAAAGTCCGCCATGGCATAGGTAAGCGCACCGGCGACGAAATCCAGTCGCCAGTAGAGCTGCTCCTTGCTCAAGGTGGGCAGTTCGGCGGCCAGCGCCTTGGAAAACTCGCGCAGCACGTGGCCATAGTTGTCGGAGAGGAACTTGCGCAGGCCGTCATTCTTCTCGGCGTAGGCGCGAGCCAGCACGCGCACGAAGGCCGATCCGCCGCCCTGGCGGTCGAGGGTCAGCGCCATGGCGGGTGCAATGAACGCAGACAGTATTCCGTCAAGCCGCGTCTCACCATCGGGAACGGCGCGCAAGGCCTTGATGCGGTCAGCACTGAGCTGGTCAAGCCGACGGCGGAAAACCTCATTGATCAGATTTTCCTTGGAGCCGAAGTGGTAGTTGACCGCGGCGATGTTCACGTCAGCCTGGCTGGTCACCTGGCGCAGCGAGGTGCCGGCAAAGCCGTGCATAGCGAAGAGATCTTCAGCGGCCGAAATGATTCGGTCCTTGGTGGAAAAATGCGCAGTACTCAAAGGGTCTCCTGCTGGCCTGATTCAAACGACCGTTTAAATCGTATCAGAAGCACTTAGAGTGGCGGCTCTGTTGGTGCAGCGCAACACAAACGTTGTGGGGCGACAGCACGAATGCGTAGTTGCGGCACATGCGTTAGACTATTTGTCGCTTTTTTCCCTAAGCTCCCGATCCGGCATGGAATTCTTCCAGACGCCCGTGTTGGGTGCTCACCTCAACCTTTTAATGAAGACACTGGAGCATTGCATGGCGCTGGAGCGCACCATTTCGATCATCAAGCCCGACGCAGTCGCCAAGAACGTCATCGGCGAAATCTATGCGCGGTTCGAGAAGGCTGGCCTCAAGATCGTTGCCGCAAAAATGAAGCACCTGTCGCGCAAGGAAGCCGAAGGCTTTTATGCGGTGCACCGCGAGCGTCCGTTTTTCAACGCGCTTGTCGAGTTCATGATCTCCGGCCCGGTGATGATCCAGGTGCTGGAAGGCGACAACGCCGTGACTGCCAACCGCGATCTCATGGGTGCCACGAATCCGAAGGATGCCGCGCCAGGCACGATCCGCGCCGACTTCGCCCACAGCATCGATGCCAATGCCGTGCATGGCTCGGACAGCGCAGAGAACGCCGCGATTGAAACGGCTTACTTCTTCAGCGCAACCGAACTTTGCCCGCGTTGATACGGCAAGCGCAAAGGCTTTCGAGAATGACCACACTCCGCTTCGTAGTGACCCTCACCCCACCATCGGCTCCGCCGACGGTCCCCCCCTCTCCCGCCAGGCGGGCGAGGGACGTAGGTGTCGCTGCGCGACGGTTCTGGATGCCCAAGTGACCGAGGCCGCTGCCAGGATCAATCTGTTCGACCTCGATCGCACGGGGCTGGAACGCTTCTTCGCCGAAACCCTCGGCGAGAAGCGCTTCCGCGCCCACCAGGTGATGAAGTGGATCTATCACCAGCATGTCACCGACTTCGGCCAGATGACCGACGTCGGCAAGGCTTTGCGTAGCAAGCTTGAAGCGCATGCCGAGATCAGCCCGCCGAACCTGTTGTTCGACAAGGCTTCCACCGATGGCACGCACAAGTGGCTGCTTGGCATGGATGCCGGCAATGCCATCGAGGCGGTGTTCATTCCCGACAAGGGCCGCGGCACACTCTGCGTATCGAGCCAGGTCGGCTGCGGCCTGAACTGCCAGTTCTGCTCCACCGCTACCCAGGGATTCAACCGTAATCTTTCCACTGCCGAGATCATCGGCCAGGTCTGGATCGCCTCGAAGCATCTTGGCAACAAGACCCACCTCAATCGCAAGCTCACCAATGTGGTGATGATGGGCATGGGCGAGCCGCTGCTGAACTTCGATAACGTCGTGCCGGCCATGAGCCTGATGCGCGATGACCTGGGCTTTGGCCTGGCCAACAAGCGCGTGACACTCTCGACTGCTGGCCTCGTGCCAATGATCGATCGGCTCGCGACGGAGAGCGACGTGGCGCTGGCGGTGTCCTTGCATGCACCGAATGACGAGCTGCGTACCAGCCTGGTTCCGCTCAACAAGAAATACCCGATCGAGCAGCTGCTGGCGTCGTGCGTGCGCTATCTCTCGCATCGCAAGAAGGGCGAATCGATCACTTTCGAATACACCCTGATGAAGGGTGTCAACGACAGTGCCGAGATCGCCCGCCAGCTGGCGCGCCTGATCCGGCAGTTCTGCAACCAGGCGCAGTATGCCGACGCCGCCAAGGTCAACCTGATTCCATTCAACCCCTTCACTGGCACGCGTTTCGAGCGCAGCGACGACGAAACCATCCGTGCCTTCCAGAAAATCCTGCTCGATGCCAACGTGCTGACCATGGTGCGTCGTACCCGTGGCGACGACATCGATGCGGCGTGTGGCCAACTCAAGGGACAAGTCATGGATCGCACTCGTCGTCAGGCAGAGTTCCGCAAACGCATCGAAGAGGGTGTTTCCAATGCGGCATGAGCGAGTTCTCGCCGCACTTCTTGCCTGCGTGCTGGCGGGTTGTGTCAGTTCGACCGGCTCGCGCCCGGCCAAGCAAGGTTCTGCGTCCAAGGCCAGCGCGGCCCAGCTGCAGGTTCAGCTCGGCCAGGGATACATGGAGCAGGGCGAATTCGAAATCGCGCTCGAGAAGCTCAACCGCGCGATCGAGCTCGATCCGAGTTCGGCCGACGCCCATACCGTCATTGCCGTGCTCTACGAGCAGATCGGCAGGCCAGAACGCGCAGAGACCCACTATCAGCGTTCGCTGCAGCTCAAGCCGGAGTCCGGTCTGATGCTGAACAATTTTGGCGCATTCCTGTGCCGCACCGGTCGCCACGTGGAGTCCATCGAGCACTTCCGCAAGGCGCTCGAAGATCCTTTCTATCGAACCCCCGAAGCCGCCCTGGCCAATGCCGGCAGCTGCGCGCGCAAGGCGGGGATGCTGCCCGAGGCCGAAAACTATTATCGCGAAGCCCTCGCTCGCAAGCCGCGTGACGCCAGTGTGCTGCTGGATATGGCGGACATGATGTTCCAGAGCGGTAACTTCATGAGTGCGCGAGCCTTCATGCAGCGCTATCAGGCTCTCGGGTCCAGTAGCGCCGAAGCGCTGGGACTTGCGGTGCGAATCGAGCGCGCGCTGGGTGACAAGCCGGCGGCCGCCGATTACCTCGAAAAGCTGCGAAGCAGTTACCCGGACTCCAGCTTGCTGCCTGAACTGCAGGCCCAGGACCAGACATGAACCATCAGATCAACAACGCCGGGTCATCAGGCGACGATGTTCCGTTGGGGCTTCGCTTGCGCCAGGCGCGCGAAGCGAAAGGGCTGAGCCGATCGGCTGCCGCGGAAGCACTGCGCATGCCGGTCATCATCGTCGAGGCCATGGAACGCGAGGATATCGAGCGTCTCGGTGCAGCGATCTACGTGCGTGGCAACTACCTCAATTACGCCCGCCTGGTGGATGTGCCCGCCGCCTTGGTCGACAGTTTCTGCCGCAATCGATCCAGTGCGCCTCAGGTGCTCGCTCCCAACACACATGTGCCGCTCGCTCGCGTGCTGTTTGACCGATATGTGAAGCGCTCGGTCTATGTGGTGCTGACCGCATCCATCGTGCCCTCGGTGATCTGGCTGGCTTCGCTCGACCGAAGTGCCGCACCGGTACAGACCTTGCTGGAGTCACCCGGCAAGAGTTCACAGGCTGGGCGGCAACCAATCGAGTTCGAGTCGGTTTCCGTGCCGCTTCAAACCCAGTCCGAAGCTGAAGTTTCGGATTCCGAGCCAGCGCTGCTGCAGCCGGTCAAGGCGTCCATGGCACCGATGTACCCGGCCTCGACTCTGCGGGTGGAAGACCCGGAACCGACCGTCGGCGTGGAGCCGATGGACCGCGAAGTTGCCGTCGAACCGAACCTGGTCATTCGCTTTACCCAGGACAGCTGGTTCGAGGTGCTTTCTCAGGACGGAGCCCGAATGGACAGCGGGATCGGGCGCGCTGGCGAGGAAAGGCGGTTTCCCCGCACCTCGGTTGGCAAGGTCAGTATTGGCAATGCCGGCGGCGTAGAGGTGGGACTGGACGGTGAAAACATCGATCTGACGCCCTATCGTCGAGCCAATGTGGCGCGCTTTGCGTTATCCTCCGCCGGCTCGGTGCTGCCCAGCGAGGGTTGATCCCTCTTCGGTTCATTGCCGGTTATGCCGGCACCCACGACCCTTTCCTGCCCCCGCGCTACCGCGGCGGCTTCCGCTCACAGTGATTGCAAAGCATGGCCAACGAACTGATTGACGAACACGAACAAGGCGAACGAGTTCGCCAATGGTTGCGCGACAACGCCTCAGCCATCATCGGTGGCGTGGCCGTCGGCCTGTCTCTGATCTTTGGATGGCAGTGGTGGGAGCGCTCCCAGGTCGAGCGCAAGATTACTGCGGCAACCCAGTATCAGGCGCTGGTTGAAGCGGCCGATTCGGGCGACAGCGCTGCGATGGAGGGGCTTGCCGATCGTTTGGGCAGTGACCACGGGAATACTGTTTACGCTTCCCTGGCACTGATGCTGAAAGCTTCCCAGGCTGCGAAGGAAGGGAAATATGACGCGGCGCAAGCTGCCCTCGAGCAGGCCATGGCTGGCACCGAGGAAAGCGCGTTGCAGGACCTGATCCGGATTCGACTGGCGCGACTCGACCTGCAGCTGGGACGCCATGAAGAGGGCCTTGCCCGTCTTGGTGAGGTCAAGTCCACACAGTTTGTAGCGGTGGTTCAGGAGTTGCGCGGCGACATCCTGTTGCGGCTGGGTCGTCAGGACGATGCCCGCCGCGCCTACGGCGATGCGCTCGCCGCGATGGATGCCGGTGCGCAGTTGCGTTTCCTTGTTGAAATGAAGCTGACCGATCTCGGCGGCTCGCTGGACGCGGAGAGCTGATCGATGCAACGACTTCTGGTGCTGTTACTTCTTGTCATCCTGATCGGTGGCTGCAAGCTGTTCGCTCCTTCGAAGCCGAAGGACAACATCGTGCCGCCAGCAGAGTTGGTGGAGTTCGCGCCGGAGCTTTCGGTGGAGCGGGTCTGGCAGCGCGGAACCGGCAAGGGCGAGCGCCGGCTCTGGTCGCGCCAGGCACCGGCGGTCGCGGTAGGTCGGGTTTACGCCGCCGGATCGAAGGGCGAAGTCTTTGCTTTTGATCTCAGCACCGGGGCGCCGGTCTGGAAGGTTGAGACAGACATCCGCCTGGGCAGTTCGGTCGGTACCGGCGAGGGATATCTGATTCTCGGTGGTCTGGATGGCGAAGTTCTGGCGCTGGATGTGTTCAATGGCGCAGAGCGCTGGCGCAGTCGGGTGACCTCTGAGGTTATTTCTGCACCTGCCGTGTCGCGTGGTATCGCCGTGGTGCGTTCACACGACGGGCGCATGTTCGGACTGGCAATTGCCGATGGTGAGCGACGCTGGGTCTACGATCGTGCTGTGCCGGCACTGAGCGTGCGGGGAAACAGCGCGCCGCGGGTTGATGGCGGTCTTGTGGTCGCCGGTTACGACAGCGGACACGTGATCGCACTGCGTCTGGAAGATGGCCTGGAGGCGTGGGAGCAGCCCGTCGCCCAGGCTGAAGGCCGTACCGAACTCGATCGAATGGTGGATGTCGACGGTGAACTCGCGTTTGCCGATGGTGAGGTCTATGCCTCGAGCTACCGCAATCGCTTGATCGGCATTGCTGCAGACAGCGGCCGCCCCTTGTTCGATCGTGACCTTGGTGCGTACGGTGGTATCGCGCTGGCAGGCGAGAACCTTATCGTGGCAGACACTGCCGGTACGGTCTGGGCGCTCAATCGCCGCAGTGGCGCAGCGCTGTGGAGGCAGGAGGGGCTCGCCAACCGTTGGTTGACCACGCCGGCAATCCAGGGCGATGCGGTGGTGGTTGGTGATCTGGAAGGCTACCTGCACTGGCTCGACCTCAGCACCGGCAAGTTGATCGGTCGCACGCGGCACTCCAGGAAGCCGATTCGCGCAACGCCGCAGGTAAGCGACGGCGTGCTGGTCGCAATTGATACACACGGTGAGCTCGCGGCTTACCGGACGTCAGCGCTCTAGGACGACACGTGCTTCCCTCGGTCGCACTGGTGGGTCGGCCGAACGTCGGCAAGTCCACCCTGTTCAATGCCCTGACGCGCACTCGTGAGGCGCTGGTCCATGACCAGCCCGGCGTCACGCGTGATCGTCACTATGGGTTCTGCCGGCTCGATGAAGAGCGCCCCTTTGTCCTGATCGATACCGGTGGCATAGCCGGCGACGAACTCGGGCTGGCGGGTGCCACTGCGCGCCAGGCACGTGCGGCAGCCGAGGAAGCCGATCTAGTGCTGCTGGTGGTCGATGGCCGCGAAGGTCCGTCGACCCTCGATGACGACATCCTGACCTGGCTGCGACGCAGCCAGCGGCCGTGCTTGCTGGTGGTCAACAAGACCGACGGCATCGATATCAGCACCGCGCTGGCCGAGTTCTCGCGCTATGGCATCGCGCCGATGCTGGCGGTGTCCAGTGCGCATCGCCGCGGCATCGACGAACTGCTCGAAGAAGTATTGGCGAGGCTGCCCGAGGCTGCCGACGGCGAAGAGCTGCCCGACGACCCGAACCGCGTGCGAGTGGCCTTCATTGGCCGGCCCAACGTCGGCAAGTCGACTCTGGTGAATCGCGTTTTGGGCGAAGAGCGGGTTATCGCCTCCGAGACGCCGGGCACCACACGGGATTCCATCGCCATCGACATGGAGCGTGATGGCAAGCCGTACCGCCTGATCGATACCGCCGGCCTGCGACGCAAGTCCAAGGTTGAAGAAGTGGTCGAGAAATTCAGCGCCATCAAGACCCTGCAGGCGATCGACCGCTGCCAGGTCGCGGTGGTAATGCTTGATGCCAGCGAAGGCGTCACCGATCAGGACGCCAGCATTCTCGGTGAAGTGCTGAGTGCCGGTCGCGCCTTGGTGGTGGCGGTGAATAAATGGGATGGCCTTTCGACCTATCAGCGCTCCCAGGTGGAAACCACCCTGGTGCGCAAGCTGGTGTTCGCCGAGTGGGCCGAGCGCATCTTCATTTCCGCCCTGCATGGTTCCGGGCTGCGTGAGCTGTTCGCCGGCATCCGGCGCGCGCACACTTCGGCAACCCGAAAGTTCACCACCGCGGAAGTCACCCGCGCGCTGGAGACCGCCTACGCGACCTTTCCGCCACCCGTGGTGCGGGGCCACGTGCCCAAGCTGCGCTTTGCGCATCCGGGCGGCGAGAATCCGCCGACCTTCATCGTGCACGGCTCGCGCCTCAAGACCCTGCCGGACAGCTACAAGCGCTATCTGGAAAATTTCTTCCGCAAGCGCTTCAAGCTGGTCGGCACACCGATCCGCTTCGAGTTCCGCGAAGGCGAGAACCCTTACGAGGGCCGCAAGAACGCTCCCACCGAACGCCAGATCAAGAGCCGTCGACGACTTATGCGGCACGTCAAGCGCTGAATCGTGACTAGTTCGCTGCGCGGCAACGGTGGCCGCGCCGCCTGCGCCTTCACTTGGTTCGGTCGTGATGGGTGATTGGTGATTCGTCAATAGCGATTGGTGATCGGTGATCGTCATTTGGGATTGCTGACTGGCAATGGCAACCGCAGTCGAGGTGGAGACCTATGCACTTTGCTGGGTTGCTGGCTTGTGTCGCAGAACGGCGGCGCGCGATCCGCACTCATGCCTCGATGGGCCGGGTCGATGTCGGCACAGGGGTGCCGACCTGCGCTGGCGCCTGTTTAGACGGCACGGGGGTGCCGACCAATGCGGGCGCGTCTGCAGGGCGGCATCCCATGCCGCCATCGCGGCGCGCTGAAAGGAATGGCTCCTGGCGGCATGCCATGATGGTGCCAAGGCGCGCGTACCGCAGGAGGCATCGATATGAGTCACCTGGCCGATCCGGTTCCTGCTGACCTCGCATTGGGGCTGATTGCCGGTGGTCGGGGCAGTCGCTTGGGCGGGATCGACAAGGCCGGTATTCGCATTGGCGGGCACACCCAGCTCAGCCGCCTGCGTGATGCCTTCGCTCCCTTTGCCAGCGAGCTCCTGGTGTCGCGCGGACCCTGGCCTGAAGCTGCTGATCTACCCGAAGGATTGCGCTGCCTGCCGGACCGTGTGGCCGCTGGCGCCGGGCCGGTCGCGGCTCTGGACGCACTGGCGCAAGCCTGCGGCAAGCCCTGGCTGCTGACCCTGCCTGTCGACCTGCATGCCTGGCCCGATCAGCTCGCGCCTGAACTGATCGCTGCCTGCGCGAACGGACGCGGAGCCGTGCTTGCGGATGCTGGTGGCCTGCAGCCCTTGGTTGCTGTCTGGCCGGTGGCTGCACTTCGTGTCGCGGTGACCCAGGCCCTTGGCTGCGGAAGCCTGGCGGTGCGGGACCTCGTGGCAAAGCTCGATCTGCAGGTGGTTTATCGACCAGACTGCACGCTGCAGAATCTCAATACGCCGCAGGATCTGGCCGAGGCAGTGGCGCGCGTGAAAACGGGGGTTGGCGAGCCATGAGCGAAGCGAATCGACTCAGTCCAAGCGAAGCGCGCCAGCGGCAATTGGCGGGCGTGCCCTTGATCGACCTGCGCGAGCCGCACGAACAGGCCCTGGGCATGCCTGCGGGCGCGCTGGCGCTGCGACGCAGTGAGCTTGAGCAGGATCCTGCTGCGACCCTGCCATCGGCGCAGCACACGGCGATGTTGATCTGCGCCAGTGGTCGGAGGTCGGGCGAGTGCATTGGGCGGCTGGCGCAACTCGGCTACACCGCTCTGCTGCAGGTCGATGGCGGTTTCAGCGCCTGGCGCGCTGCGGGCTTGCCGGTTGTTGTGCCCGAGCCGGAGCAGCTCGAGTTTTATGATCGTTACGCCCGCCACCTGCGGCTGCCTGAAGTCGGCGAGTCTGGCCAACGCAAACTTGAAGCGGCCACGGTCGTGTTGATTGGCGCCGGTGGCCTGGGCTCACCGGCAGCCTATTACCTGGCTGCTGCTGGCGTTGGACATCTGCGACTCATCGACGCCGACCGCATCGAGCGCAGCAACCTGCAGCGCCAGATCCTGCACGCGGATGCCCGCATCGGCCAGAGCAAGGTCAGCTCGGCAGAACAGACCTTGCTGGGCTTGAATCCCCGTATATCGGTCGAGCCGGTCGAACGACGGCTGGATGCCTCGAACGCCTCGGAACTGTTGGGCGGCGCCGATGTGGTGATCGACGGCAGCGATAATTTTGCTACGCGTTATGTCGTCAATGAGGCCTGCCTTGGCCTCGCATTGCCCTGGGTGTATGGCGCAGTCGAACGCTTTCGTGGCCAGGTCAGCGTATTCGATGCGGGTCGTCGGCGTGGCATCGCGCCCTGCTATCGCTGCCTGTTCCCCGAGCCTCCCGCGGCGGAGGATGCGCCGAACTGCAGCGAAGCCGGCGTGCTGGGCGTGTTGCCCGGCGTGATCGGTCTGTTGCAGGCGACCGAGACCCTGAAGCTGCTGCTCGACATCGGCGAGCCGCTCAGCGGCCGGGTACTGAACTTCGATGCGCTGGGCATGGGGTTTCGCGAGTTTCGTCTGCGGCCGGATCCGGACTGTCCGAGCTGCGCGGTCGCGCGCACCGAGTAAGCAGGGCTCAGGGCTCAGGGTTCAGGGCAGGAGCCGGGTCGCTGGTCGTCAGGCGAAGCGACACGGGAAAGGGCAGCAGGTAATCCAGGCGCTGCGGTGAGGAGTACGCCACCACGGTTCCGCTCAGGCGGTCTCCGGTGCGCAGCAGCTTGAGCAAGAGCAGCGGTTCGTCACTCGCGGCGATGTCACCGCTTGGCAGGCGGCCGGGGAATCCGCTGATCAGCGAATCGCCATGCACCATGGCGCGCAGCGTGGATCGGCGTACACCATCCGAACTCAGGGTATCCGGTAGCTGGAACTCACCGCTGCCACCGGATTGGAGGACAAGGCTGCATGGCACATCCTTGCCTTCCACGGTGATCGAGCCCTGCCAACGTCCGAGGAAGGCCGGCTGGTCGAGGTATGGCGAATAGTTGGCGACCGGGTTCAGCGGCACCGGTTGGTACTCGGGCATCACGGCCGAGATCAGGGCATTGGCCAGGGCCTGGGTGATTTCATTGGCGTCACTGCGGTTGCTCAGCACCACGGCGACGATGCCCTGCTCCGGCAGCATCTTGATGATGGTGCTCGTGCCAGGCATGCCGCCTTCATGCCAGATCTCGCGCGGGCCATCGGCTGCCGGGCGTACATACCAGCCGAGGCCGTAGTACGCCGCGCCGTAATAATGGTGCAGCGCCTGCGGCACCGCGTTGGCCTGCATCGCTTGAAGGTCCTGAGGTTTCAGGACTGTTTGCCGCGTGCTCTCCGGATCGAGATGCAGCATCCCGAAACGGAGCAGATCATGCACGCTCATGTAGGCGTTCCCGGCTCCCGGGGTGTTGTTGTACAGCGTGGCAAGTCGCTGCATTGCAGCGTCGTATGGAGCGGCAACGGACGTCGTGGCGGAGCGCGGTGTGTCAAAGAATGCGTCGTGCAAGCCGAGGGGCTCGAACAGCGTGGTGCGGGCGTAATCGGCAAGGGTCTGGCCGCTTTGCGCTTCGATCACCTCGCCGATCAGACCGTAGCCCAGATTCGAGTATTCCGAAACGCGGCCGGGCGGGTGCACAAGGATGGCGTAGCGCGCGATATCACGCTGCAGTGATTCCGAACCGGGCTGCGCTTTGCCGTGGTGAATGCGGGCAAATGTACCGAGTCCGGAGGTGTGGCTCAGCAGATGCATCAGGCTGACCGGGTGCTCATCGCCCTTGGCGTCGCGAAGTTGCAAGCCGGGCACGTAGTCGCTGACCGGCGCGGAAAGGTCGAGTCCACGTTGCTGCTTCAGCAGCATCAAGGCAGTCGCAGTCACCGGCTTGCTGATCGAGGCCAGGGCATAGGCCGTGTGCACAGTAGCCTGCTGGTCCAGCTCCTGATCGGACTGCCCAAAGGCATTCAGGTAGACGATCTCACCGCGTCGTGCGATCGCCAGGGCTACCGACGGCAACTGACCGCCTTCGATGTACGTCTGAGCGAGCTGTTCGACCGCAGTGAACTCCGGCGGTGGCGATGCCACCGCCGTGCCGGCCGCGAGCACGCATGCCAGAACCAGTGAACCCTGTCTCTTCATTGCGGCTCCTGCGTGGATTGCATTTCGCTGGGGATGTAGGGCTAGGCGTGGGGAAAACGCATCCCGCTGAAGCGTTCGCGGAACAGGCCCGGGTTCAGTCCGTAACGCCGCTCAAAGGCGCGCCGGAATACATCGGCGCTACGAAATCCGACACTCTCGGCGACGCTTTCGATTGATGCCTTGCAGGCCAGCAGGCTGTGCGCTGCCTCTTCGATGCGCATGACTTCAACGAAGGCCGCTGGCGTTGCATCGAGCTCCAGCCTGAATCGTCGGGCCAGCTGGCGAGGACCGAGTCGACAGCGCTGCGCGAGCGATTCCAGCGACAGATCCGCCGCCAGGTTTTCGCGCATCCAGCCGACCAGTTCGGACAAACGACCGGGGGTGCGGGTTTGAAAACCCAGGCGCTCGGAGAATTGCCGTTGGCCACCGGAGCGCTTCAGATAGACCACCAGTTCCCGTGCGACCGACAGCGCCAAGCGCGGGCCGTGATCCTCTTCGACCAGGGCCAGGGCCAGATCGATGCCCGCGGTGATTCCGGCCGAGGTGTAGCAGCGCCCTTGCTTGATGAAGATCGAATCGGCCTCGACTTGCAGGCGCGGGTAGCGCTGCGCCAGGGCGTCGGCATAGCGCCAATGCGTGGTGACGCGGCAGTTGTCCAGCAGTCCGGCCTCGGCCAGCGCGTAGATTCCTGTGCACACCGATGCCACGCGTCTGATGGCGCGGTGATGTGTCGCCAGCCAGTGCGAAACGCGCTTCAGGCAGCGCGCTTCGCGCAGTCCGGCTCCGCCCGGGATCAGCAAGGTATCGAGGCTCGAGATGTCGGCCAGGCTGCAGTGCGGCTGCATGAGCAAGCCCGATTCGGCCCGGAAGGCGCGTCGGTTCACCCCGATGACGAGGAGCTCATAGGCCGGCCGCATTGTGATGCCTTGCTGTCTTTCAGCTCTCAGCGCATTGGCGGCAGCAAACACGTCCATTGGACCGACCAGATCCAGGGCGGTGACGGCCTCGAATCCAAGCAAGCCGATGCGTCGTGTCGGTGACGGGGAAGACATGGGGACCATCTTGAGCCTTGCAGCAGATGTCTTCCATGACCTGATTCCGACGAATTCAGACATTGCAGATCGATCAATTGCCGGCTCGCATGGCTGCACTGCTGTGGCGTGGTCCATGAGCCTCCTGGAAACTGCAAGCCTGCAGACACGCACTGCCTCACGTGATGGGATTCGAATGCATCACTCTTGTGGTGGAAAATGGTTCACAAAACATGCATATATTCAACAGGATAAGCAGGTTTTCTAATCCTGTTTCTGGCTTCATGACGGGCCATTTCCCCACGGTCTGAATGCTATACTCGCCGGCCCTGACTGCGCTGCAGGCGTGGGGTCGACCCTGGCAGCGAAGCGGTTGACTTCTCGCGTCGCCAGTCCCGTTCATGCTGTTTCGCCGCACCTGTGGTTCCGGTGCCGCAACTGCTGCCTTCCGCCCTGCTGTCTGGTGTACCTGCCTTCATGCGTCTGACCACGATCAAGCTGTCCGGTTTCAAATCCTTCGTCGATCCGACCACCCTGCACCTGCCCACCAACATGACCGGCGTGGTGGGGCCGAATGGTTGTGGCAAGTCGAATATCATCGATGCGGTGCGCTGGGTGATGGGCGAGAGCTCGGCCAGCCGCTTGCGCGGCGACAGCCTGACCGACGTGATCTTTTCCGGATCCAACAGCCGCAAGCCGGTCGGCCAGGCGATGGTCGAACTGATCTTCGACAATTCCGACGGCACCGTGGCCGGCGAGTTCGCCAAGTACAACGAGATCTCGGTCAAGCGCAGCGTCAGCCGCGATGGCCAGTCCGGATACTTCCTCAATGGCGGTCGCTGCCGCCGGCGCGACATCACCGACCTGTTCCTCGGCACCGGCCTTGGGCCGCGCAGCTACTCGATCATCGAGCAGGGCATGATCTCGCAGGTGATCGAGGCGCGCCCCGAAGATCTGCGCATCTTTCTGGAAGAGGCGGCCGGCATCTCCAAGTACAAGGAGCGCCGCAAGGAAACCGAAACCCGCATCCGTCATACCCGCGAGAATCTGGCGCGGCTCAACGACGTGCGCGAAGAGGTCGACAAGCAGCTTGAACACCTCAAGCGCCAGGCGCGCGCCGCCGAGCAGTACCAGGCACTGAAAGAAGACCAGCGCCAGAAGGATGCCCAGCTGAAGGCGCTGGAGTATCGCCGCATCGATGCGCAACTCGGCGATCTGCGCCAGACACTGTCGCAGCAGGAAACCGGGCTGGAGGAACGCATCGCCGCGCAGCGTGAAACCGAAGCCCAGATCGAAACCTGTCGGGTCCAGCAGGCCGAGGCCAGCGAACGTTTCAACGTGGCGCAGGCCGAGGTGTTCCGTGTCACTGGCGAACTGGCCCGGGTCGAGCAGCAGATCCAGCATCAGCGCGAACTGGCACAGCGACTGCAGCGCAGTCGCGACGAGGTGCAAACTGCTTGGTCGGAGGTGGTGCAGGGTCTGGAGGCCGATGAGGCCCAGCTTGCCGCGCTGGAAGCCGAGATCCAGGCGGTCGCGCCCGATCTTGCGACCTCCAGCGAAACCGAGCAGCGCAGCGCACAGGCATTGCGCGACTCCGAAATGGCGCTGGCGGACTGGCAGGCGCGCTTCGCCGCACACAGTACGTCGGCCGCCGAGGCATCGCGCGCTGCCGAAGTGGAACGCACCCGCATCGATTTTCTTGATCGCCAGGGCCTTGAGTTGGCGCGTCGCCTTGAAACCCTGCGCGCCGAGCGCGCCGGTCTGGATCTGGCCGTGCTGGAGCAACGCTACGCCGAGATGCAGACCGAGCACGAAGCTGGCCGATTGAAGCTGGACGAACTGGGCGACATCCTGGAAGCACGCAAGGCACGGGTGGCCGAAGTGCAGGAACAGCAGCGCGCCCAGCAGGGCGAACTGTCTGAACTGCGCAAGCAGGTGCAGACAGCGCGTGGCCGATTGGCCTCGCTCGAAGCCCTGCAGCATGCGGCGTTGGGTCAGGAAGGCGGCGCAGGCCTGGAATGGGTGCGCAGCCGCGGGCTGGACAAGGCGCCGCGCCTGGGCGAAGTGCTGCAGGTCGAGCCGGGCTGGGAAGCCGCCGTGGAAACCGTGCTGGGCGTGATGCTCGAAGCGGTGCTGGTCGATGTGTCGCGCGAACACCTCGATGCACTGGCGGCCCTGGTTGACGGCAAGCTGGCCCTGATCGATTCGTCCCAGGACGGTTTCGATGCGCCGGCCGGATCACTGGCGGCGCTGACCAAGGGCCCTTCGGCGGTGCGCAAACTGCTGGCGCCGATTCACGTGGTTGAAGACGTGGCCGCGGCGGAAGCCGTGCTGGGTCGCCTGGGCGCTGGCGAATGGATCATCACGCGCAGCGGCGAGTGTCTTGGCAGCGGCTGGGCGCGGGTTGAACGCAGCGGTGATTCGCATCGCGGCGCGCTGGCACGCGAGCGCGACATCCACGCCCTGCGTGAAGAAATCGAAGCGCTCGGACAGAGCGAGGCTGACCTGCTGGAGCGCCAGGCCCAGCTGAAGGATGCCGGCCTTGCCGCCGAACAAGATCGCGAGGATGCGCAGCGTAGCCTTTACTTGACCCACCGCAACGTGGCCGAGCTTTCGGGCCAGATGCAGAGCCATCAAGGCAAACTGGATGCCGCCCAGACCCGCATCGCGCGGATCGAAACCGAGGTCGCCCAGCTCGCTGAAACCCAGGGCCAGGCGCAGGAACAGGCGCAGGGCGCACGTGGCCGGTTGGAGACCGCCATGGAGCGCATGGGCCTGCTCGAGGATCAGCGCGTCGCCTTGGAAACCGAGCGTGAAGAACTTCACGCGCGTCGTGATGCGGCGCGTCAGGCTGCATCGCAGGCACGCGAAGGCTCGCACCAGCTGGCCCTGGCGCTGGAAACCCGTCGTACCCAGCTCAATTCGCTGGTACAGGCCGTGTCGCGCCTGACCGCGCAAAAAAATCAACTGGAAACGCGGCGCAACGAGTTGGCCGCGCAAAGCGCCGAAGGCGACGATCCGATGCTGGTGCTGGAAGCGCAGCGTCAGACCCATCTTGACCAGCGCGTGCTGGTGGAGAAGGACCTGGCAGCAGCTCGCTCCGCGATGGAAGCCATCGACGGCGAGCTGCGCCGCTACGAACAGCAGCGCCAGGCGATCGATCAGCAGTCCCTGTTGCTGCGCGAAAAGCTGGCCGGCTTGCGCATGGAGGAGCAGGCCCTGGCGCTGCGCGAGCAGGCCTTGGGCGAGGCGATCACCGAAGCGGGCATGGAGACTGCCGCCGTGCTCGCGGACTTGCCGGACAACGCCAATCCGGAAGACTGGCGACGCAGTCTGGCCGAGATCGAAGTGCGTATCCGGCGTCTGGAACCGGTCAACCTGGCAGCGATCTCCGAGTACGGCGAACAGTCCAAGCGCAAGGAATACCTCGACGCGCAGAACACCGACCTCAGCACCGCGCTGGACACACTGGAAGAAGCGATCCGCAAGATCGACAAGGAAACCCGCGGACGCTTCAAGGACACCTTCGACCGGGTCAACACGGGCGTGCAGGAACTCTATCCGCGCCTGTTCGGCGGCGGTCACGCCTACTTGGAGCTGACTGGCGACGACCTGCTCGATACGGGTGTGGCGATCATGGCGCGCCCGCCCGGCAAGCGGGTGAGCAATATCTCGCTGCTTTCCGGTGGCGAGAAGGCATTGACCGCGGTGGCGCTGGTGTTCGCGATCTTCCGCCTCAATCCGGCGCCGTTCTGCCTGCTCGACGAGGTCGACGCGCCGCTCGACGAGGCCAATGTCGGGCGCTTCTGCTCGCTGGTCACCGAGATGAGCGAGAAGGTCCAGTTCCTCTTCGTCAGCCACAACAAGGGCACGATGGAGGCGGCGCAGCAGCTGTGCGGCGTCACCATGCGCGAGCCGGGTGTCTCGCGCCTCGTGTCGGTCGACCTGGCGGAAGCGGCGCGGCTTGTGGGCGCGGCCTGAGCGTTCATTGAACGCGGGCACAGGGTGAATCGGCGGCAGCGTCCGTGGCAGCGCTGGCACGGCTCACAAGCCGTTAGAATCATGCCCTCTTGGCAGGGTGCTCTCTTGGTACCGTGCTCTCGTAGAATCGTGCTTTCTTAGAATCGTGCTTTCGACCCAAGGAATGCCATCGAACATGCACAGCACCCAGGAGTCGCGCTCATGGACATGAGCTGGAATCCCGCGATCGGCATTCCGCTGGCACTGGCCGGCGTTCTGGTGCTCTTGCTGGTCTATTGGCTGGGGCGTCCGCGCAAGCCGGGGCAGGGCAAGCGCATGCCACCCAGCGGCGATCGCACTGCCCCTCGCCAGGAGCCGCGCCTTGATGGTCAGTCCGCGTCTGACGCGATGGACGACGATGCGCTGCAGAGCGAACTGCGACTGCTCGAGCGCGCCATGGGCAAGTCGTCCGAGAAGCCGCAAGCTTCGCGCGATCCAGCCGAGGAATTGAATCGCAAACCCGCAGCGGCAGGTCCGCGACGTGACTTCCAGCGCATCGTCACGCTGTTCGTGGCGGCGCGCACCGGGCAGATGTTCCACGGCGACGACATCGCCGTGGCGGCAGAGAAAGTCGGCCTGGATTTCGGCGCCATGAGCATTTTTCATCGCCTGGTGGATGGCAAGCCTGAAGCCGGTCCGGTGTTCAGCGTGGCGAACATGGTCAAGCCCGGCAGCTTCGACATGGCAGCACTGGAAACCGTCGATACCCCGGGGCTGAGCTTCTTCATGACCCTGCCGGCACCGGTGGCTGCGCTGGATGGCTGGGACATGATGCTGCCCGCGGCGCAGCGCATGGCCGAGCTGCTGGACGGCATCGTGCTGGATGAGGACCGCAACACCCTGGCCCGCCAGCGCATTGCCCAATTGCGCGATGAACTGCGTGCATTCGATCGCGACCAGCAGCGTGATGCGCTGAAGCGCGGCTGGTAGCGGGGCAAGGCTGGCCGTCCACGCGGGCGGCCGGTTCTGCGGCACAGTGACAGGCAATTTCCAGGGCGTCTCCATGGACAAGCACTCATCGGCTGATCGTGTCGCTGAGCTTCGTCGCCAGATCGATGAAGCCAACCATCGCTACTTCGTGCTGGATGATCCGGCCATACCCGATGCCGATTACGATCGCCTGATGCGTGAGCTGCAGGCGCTCGAAGCGGCGCATCCCGAGCTATGCAGTGAGGATTCGCCGACCCAGCGGGTTGGTGCGCAGGTCTCGCGCAACTTCGCCGAAGTGCGTCACGAGCTGCCAATGTTGTCGCTCGGCAATGCCTTTGCCGACTCCGAGGTCGAGGAGTTCGTGACGCGCATCGTGCGCGAAACGGAAGAGCCAGCGCCGGAATTCTCGGTCGAACCCAAGCTCGACGGGCTGGCGATTTCGCTGCGCTACGAGAATGGCGTGTTCGTGCGTGGCGCCACGCGTGGCGATGGCAGCAGTGGCGAGGATGTCAGCGCCAACCTGCGCACCGTGCGCGCCATTCCACTTCGCCTGCGCGGCTCGCCGCCTTCCGTGTTGGAAGTGCGTGGCGAGGTCTACATGCCGCGCGAGGCCTTCGAACGCTACAACGTGTGGGCGCGGGAGCAGGGCGAGAAGGTGCTGGCGAACCCGCGCAATGGCGCGGCGGGCTCATTGCGCCAGCTCGATCCAAAGGTCACCGCAAAGCGGCCGCTGGCCTTCTTCGCCTATTCACTGGGTGTGGTCGAGGGCTGGCAGGTTCCCGCGCGTCATTCGCAGGTGCTGGCTGCACTGCGCGAGTATGGATTGCCAGTCTGCCCGCTCAATGAAACGGCTCGTGGACTCGACGGACTGCTGGATTATTTCCGTCGCATCGGCGAGCAGCGCGACGCGCTGGCCTTCGACATCGATGGCGTGGTCTACAAGCTCGACCGGCTCGACCAGCAGCGCCAGATGGGCTTCGTCTCACGCGCCCCGCGCTGGGCGCTCGCGCACAAGTATCCGGCGCAGGAGCAGCTCACCACGGTCGAGGCGATCGATGTGCAGGTCGGCCGCACCGGTGCGATCACGCCGGTCGCGCGGCTTGCACCGGTGCAGGTCGCCGGCGTGGTGGTCACCAATGCCACCCTGCACAACGCCGACCAGATCGAGCGCCTTGATGTGCGCGTCGGCGACACCGTCATCGTTCGGCGCGCCGGCGACGTGATCCCCGAAGTGGCACGCGTCGTGACCGAGCGCCGACCGCCTGAGGCGATGGTCTGGCGCATGCCGGAGTGCTGTCCTGAGTGTGGCTCGCGCGTGCTGCGCGCCGAGGGCGAAGCGGTCGCGCGCTGCAGCGGCGGGCTGTTCTGTCCGGCACAGCGCAAGGAAGCCCTGCGCCATTTCGCCTCGCGCCGCGCCATGGATATCGAGGGCCTTGGTGATCGTCTTTGCGACGATCTGGTCGATCTGGGTGTGGTCGCCAACCTGGCCGATCTCTACCGACTCGACGTGGCGATGCTGCAGGCCATGCGTGCTGATGCACATTCACGTGATGGCACCACGCCCGAGTCCCTCAAGCAGGGCAAAGTCGCCAGCCGCTGGGCCGAGAACCTGGTTGCCGCGATCGACGCGACACGCCGCTGCCGCCTGGAGCGCCTGCTGTTTGCGCTCGGGATCCTGCAGATTGGCGAGGAAACCGCCAAGTCGCTGGCCAGGGCCTTCGGCAGCCTGCAGAGGATTCGCCAGGCCGAAGCCCTGCTGCTGCTGGCAGTACCCGACGTGGGGCCGAAAGTCGCCGCCTCGGTTGCCGCGTTCTTTGCCCAGCCGCACAACATCGAGGTGATCGATGCGCTGCTGGCGCAGGGTGTGGAAGTGGAGGAGACATCGCCCGATGCCGGCTTTGCCGCCGGACTTTCGCTGGCTGGTCTATTGCGCGCGGCGAAGACGCTCGGCGCGCCACTCGAGGGCGTCGGCGAGACTTCACTGGCCCGGATTGGCGAACGCTTCTCCGATCCCGATACGCTCGCAGCGGCCACCGGGTTCGATGTCGATGCGTCGGCCATCGCTGTGTTGCAAGCCCTGCTGGGTAGCGGGGATTGGGGATCGCGCCTGCGCGCAGCCTACACCCAGATGCGCGAGCTGCAGACTGCGGCGCCAGCCGCGGCAGAAGCCTTGCCGCTGACCGGCAGCACGGTGGTGCTGACCGGCAGCCTCACGACGCTGACGCGCGACGAAGCCAAGGAACGGCTGGAAGCTATGGGTGCCAAGGTATCGGGCAGCGTATCGAAGAAGACCAGCTTCGTCGTTGCAGGCGAAGCGGCGGGCTTGAAGCTCGCCAAGGCTGCAGAGCTCGGCGTGCCGGTCTGGGATGAGGCGAAGCTGCTTGAGTACCTGGCCGGAATTACCGGCTAGGCATTCGACATGACGATCCAGCAACCACCCGAAGCCGCAGCCAATCCGGACCTGAACGACTGGAGACCGACGGCATCGGCGCAAGCCCTCCAGCTGCGTGCCAGCCTCAATCGCCACATACGCGATTTCTTCCACGCGCGTGGCTGCCTGGAAGTCGAAACGCCGATGCTTTCGGCCGCCGGCAACACCGATTCCAATATCGAGAGCTTCAGTCTGCAGTTCAGCGGCCCGTGCAGTGCAGGCAAAGCAAAGCGCTGGTTGCGCACTTCGCCCGAGTTTCCATTGAAGCGTCTTCTGGCAGCGGGCACTGGTGACTGCTACGAGCTCGGTCGCGTCTTCCGCAATGGCGAAGCCGGCCGGCGACACAATCCGGAGTTCACCTTGCTGGAGTGGTACCGGGTGGGCTGGGATCACCAGCGGCTGATGTGGGAAGCCGTTGAGTTGGTGCAGTCGGCCCTGGCCCTGGTGGAGCGACAGGTGCAGCCAGAGGCGATCACCTATGCCGATCTGTTCGGCCGTGTGCTTGGTCTTTGCCCGCACTCAGCCAGTCTGGAAGCGCTGCAGGCACCCTTGGCGGAGTTCGCTATCAACGCCGAGGGGCTCAGCCGTGATGACTGGCTGGATCTGTTGCTGACGCATCGGATCGAGCCGGCCCTGCATGCCGATTCCTTGACCGTCGTGTACGACTACCCTGCAAGCCAGTGCGCCCTGGCGCGGGTGCGTCATGGGGATCCACCCGTGGCCGAACGATTCGAGTTGTATCTTGGTGGCATCGAGCTGGCCAACGGTTATCACGAGCTGGCCGATGCAGCGGAGCAGCAAGACCGTTTCACTCGGGATCTTGTCCTGCGCGCCCAGCGCAGTTCCACGCAGCCGACCGTGGACCAACACCTGATCGACGCACTGCAAGCCGGCCTGCCGTCCTGTGCCGGCGTGGCCTTGGGCGTGGATCGCCTGCTGATGGCGATGCTTGGAACGCGCGACATAGCTGACGTGCTGGCGTTTCCCTTCGCGCGCGCCTGAAAGCCCTCAGCCCGAGGTTTCGTTGCAAAGCGAGGCCAGCGCCGCCGTGTAGGCTGGATCAAGCCGGTCCGGCGCATCCACACCGAAGCCCAGTTCGCGGATCCGGCCATCGTGCAGGCCATAGATCCAGGCGTGTACGGACAGTGGCTGGCCGCGCTCCCAGGCATCCTGCACCACGGTGCTGCGGCAGACGTTGACTACCTGTTCCACTACATTGAGCTCGCACAGGCGTGCATGACGCAGCGACTCCAGTTCCAGTCCTTCGAGTCGCGCGGAATGCTTCTGCGCCACATCGCCGACATGCCGAAGCCAGTTGTCGGCCAGTCCGACTCGCGTTCCCGCCATCGCGGCATGCACGCCGGAACAGCCGTAGTGACCGCAGACGATGATGTGCTTCACCTTGAGCAGGTCGACGGCAAACTGCATTACCGACAGCACGTTGAGGTCGGCGTGTACCACCACATTGGCGATATTTCGATGCACGAAGACTTCGCCAGGATCCAGTCCCGTCACCTGGTTGGCAGGAACGCGCGAATCGGAGCAACCGATCCACAGGTACTCGGGCGCCTGCTGTTGCGACAGCTTGCGGAAGAAACCCGGATTCTCGGCGCGAACGCGCTCGGCCCAGATCTTGTTGCGGTCGAGAAGTTCCTGCAGTTGGCTCATGGTTCGATGCACACATTGCGTGGTTCAGTGAAAAAGCGCATGGCTTCCAGGCCACCTTCGCGCCCCATGCCCGACTGCTTGCTGCCGCCGAACGGAGTGCGCAGGTCGCGCTGCAGCCAGGTGTTGATCCAGACGATGCCGGCATCGACCGTCGCGGCCATGCGGTGCGCCCTGCCGAGATTCTCGGTCCAGATGGACGCCGCGAGCCCGTATTCCGTAGCGTTGGCCAGGCGCAGCGCATCGGCTTCGTCCTCAAAGGCCTGCAGCGTCACCACCGGGCCAAAGATCTCCTCGGTGTTGCAGCGCGCTTCAGGCCCGAGGTTCTCGATGATCGTGGGCGCAATGAACCAACCCTTCGTGCATCGGCCTGCCGGTGTGACTGCCTCGCCGCCGCACAGCACCCGCGCGCCCTCGCTGCGCGCAAGGTTGAGGTAGCCCATTACCTTGTCGAAATGCGCCTGTGAAACCAGCGGGCCGAGCTGGGTTGAAGGATCCTGCGGGTCGCCAACTCGCAAGGCCTTGGCGCGTTCCACCAGTTCGTCCCGAAATGCATCGTAACGACTGCGTTGCACCAGGAAGCGCGAGCCGCACAGGCAGATCTGCCCGGAGTTCTGGAAGGCCGCGCGCAGTGCGGTATCCATCAATCTCGCCTGGGGTGCATCGTCAAACACGATGAAGGGATTCTTGCCGCCCAGCTCCAGCGATACTTTCTTCAGCGCGGGTCCGCAGTGTGCGGCGATGCCGCGTCCCACAGCCGTGCTGCCAGTGAAGGAAATCGCCTTGACGCGCGGATGCTCGACCAGGGCGCGGCCCGCGTCGGCGCCGCCCTGCACGATGTTGAGCACGCCGGCAGGAAAACCAATCTCGCGCGCCAGTTCGCCCAGCATGAAGGCGGTCAGCGGAGTGACCTCGCTGGGCTTGCCGATCACCGTATTGCCCGCAGCAAGCGCCGGCGCGATCTTCCAGGTGAAGAGGTAAAGCGGCAGGTTCCAAGGCGAGATGCAGCCCACCACGCCCAGTGGCAATCGCAGGGTGAAGTTCAGCCCGGCCTGGCCGTGATGGCATTCACTGGCAAACTGCGTGGCTGCCGCAGCGAAGAAACGCAGGTTGCTCACCGCGCGCGGAATCTCGGCCTCACGAGCCAGCGCCAAGGGCTTGCCGGCGTCGCGCGATTCGGCCTCAGCGAAGGCATCGATCCGGGCTTCCAGCGCATCGGCCAGGCGATTCAGCCAGGCGGCCCGTTCCGAAGCGGGCAGGGCAGACCAGGTGGGCAGGGCGGCTTCTGCTGCAAGCACCGCGGCATCGATGTCGGTCGCAGCGCTGCCCGGACAGTGCGCATGGATCTCGCCTGTGGCGGGCTCGACCACGTCCAGCCAGGCACCGGAAATCGCCGGCAGCGTTCTGCCACCGATCAGATTGAAAAGGCGCATCGTCATGGGCGCAAGCTTACCCGGAGAAGCAGTGCAGGGTGTGCCGCGGCACGCGGAGAATTCATGTCGGACCACATCCTGCGCGCACAGATTCAAGTGAAATGCCGGACTGTTGCGAAATGATCAGCAGCAGGAGTTCCTGGTCAGAGCCGGGCGGGGAACATTCCAGTTCGATCCCGTTCCAGGAGGCGATGCTCGCCGGTGACCCGCGCGAGCGGGCAGTTGATCGGCTCAGATCGGCCAGTATCCGCCGTTGGAGGGCGCATCTTGATGCGCCGTTGCACGGAGCAATCAACCGGCCCGCTCTGCACCGATCACCGCTGCGGTGGCGGTGGCGGATCAAGATCCGCCCTCCAAATCCAACGCGGCAAGGCAGGCTGTCCGTAGGGTGGGCCTTGGCCCACCGAATGACCTGTCGCGATACCTGGCTCGGCGGGTCAAGACCCGCCCTACGCGAGATCGGGGCGTTGGGTCGCTGCGAAAACCTGAACCTTGCCAACGCAACGCCTTTCTGCAGGCCCGAACGGCTGAAATGGGTCGAAACCTGCTCCAATCATCCGGCGCCGGATTACGGTTTAGTTGACCATCCACATTCAGATGCAAATTGCGAGCTCGCTTTATGGTTCGAGCTGTGTGTCTGCCGTCAGCAGCCGCAGTGGCTCGATGATCGCCTGGGCACGGGCGAAAGTGTCGCGTCTACGTCTATCTTGCCGAGCGTCCGCTTGATTGCAATCTCCCAGACCGACGCGGCCGAAAGGTAGACTTCGGTCGCTCCCTGCACGAGTGCACGCGCTGCCTTGCTCAGGCGCTTGCTGTCGGACGGGCACTTGCTCTGAGTGCGGCAAATGCCGCATTCAAGCCGGGCAGCACTTGCGTGAACTGCCAGTTCTCCACCCACGCGACCGGCGCCAGCGCGCTGTTCGTCGGTTTCAGCGTGCCCCTGAAGGCCAGGTGTTCCGCCCGGGCGAAGAAGGTTGCCTGATCAATTGGCGGTGACGAAACCGGCGCTCGGCCAGTCAGTGTCGCCGACCCGATTGAGCTTGAGTTCGATGAAACGCACGGTCGGCTTGCCAGCCTCGATGCGTTCGCCGATCTCCGACCAGACGCCGTCCTTGATCACCGTGGTGTAGCGCATCGTTGCTGGTCCGGCCGGAATTTCCCAGGTGAAGCCGTCTGCGGTTGGCTTGAAGACGAAGTCGCCGGCATGGCCCATCGCATAGCTGCGGAAGTTGTAGGCGCCATTTTTCGGATCGAAGGACACGATCGCGAAGGCATTGAAGGTCGGCTTGCCGTCGGCGCCGTATCCGCGTCCTTCGATCACCTTGACCGCGCCATCCAGGAACGGACCCACGCGTTCGGTCTGGGTATGCGTCTGCGTTTCGCCCGAGGGCAGGGTGCGGGTTGCGGTGCCGCGCCAGATGCCATCGAGTGCCGCCAAGGACAACATCGCCTCGCGCTGCGCCGCGATCAGGGGCGCCGGGTCATAGCCTTTCTGCTCGGCGGCCAGCGCCACCGGCATGCCGAGTGCAATCACCAAGCTGGCCAATACAAGACGACAGACGAACATGGGCATCTCCTTCATGGATGGGTATGGACAGGTTAATCAACGGGTCAATCATCGGTAAGAGCACCACCACCAGCTACCGCAATCACTTCCCGCAACGCGCGCAGGTGTCGGTCGAGCGCTTTGCGTCCGGCGGCAGTCAGGCGGTACCAGGTGACTGGTTTGCGATCTACGAAGTCGCGCCGCAGCGCAATGTATCCGTCGTCCTCCAGCCTCCGCAGCTGCGCACCCAGGTTGCCGTCGGTGAGCTGCAATTGTTCCTTGAAACGGGCGAAACTGATTTCACCATTGCGCGCCAGCAACACGCAGATCGCCAGCCGTACGCGGTGCTCGAGCGCCGCATCCAGGCGGTCGAGCGCTTTCATGGCGGCGCGGTGTCGGCACGCATTCGGGCCCATCCCGCCCAGGACAGTGATACCGCGATGACCAGGCCGGTGATCGTCCAGATATAGGGCAGGGTAAACAGCGCGAGCAGCGCGTAGCCTGTGAGCATCACCATTCCGCTCAACAACAGCGGCCGATCCAGGTGCACGCCGGCGAACACGTAGGTCAGGCCGATCACCAGCAGGAAGTTACTTACGCCCGTTTCGACCTCGAAGCGGCCGACTGCGATCGGCAGCCAGCACAAGGCCATGCCGAGACCGGCGGCCAGCCAGTGATAGGCATGGCGACGACCAAGCGCGCTGTCGTTGATGCCCTCGCGCCTGGCTTCGCGTGCGGACAGCCACCAGCTGATCAGGCCGCCGCCGATGCCGCAGACCAGCCAATAGAATCCCGCCATCCGCGGTGCAAAGTCGGGCAGGGCAAATCCGACCGCGACGATCAGCGCCCACATGAAATAGATTGCCGGGATCGTGCTCGGGCGCTCCTGCTGGCGTACTGCGCCCGCGACGAAGTCCAGGTCTTCCTTGATGCGGTCGACGGTGGTCATGACGCAGTCTCCTGGAAGTGACGATTCGCAAAGTACTCTGAATTGCAGAGTTGTCAAGCTGGGTCAGCGTCTGAGGCGCCGGGCGCGTTAGAGTCACAACGATTACGCAGCGGGCGAACTACGGTCTTGCTAGGCAGCCGGTTCGGCAGACCTGGCCGGCGAATTACCCCTGAAATTTCCCGACGAGTCCTAGACAAAACTGGACGATTCGACTGACCGCTTCGGATCACCAGCAGGCATTCATAGCTACGACCTCTAGACTTCGCTCGCGTTAGACCAGTCCCAGTTCAGGGTTGCTTCGAGTCCCAGCCAGACCCTGCAGCTTCAGCCTTTCTGTGCGCGCCGCGACCAACGTGGCGGCATTGCCAGTGGGGCGGAGTCCTCCACGTGCGTTTTCTTCGCCATCAGCGGCTGGCAGACAATGAACAACTCGGACACGAACTTGATCGCGCCGAAACCCAGCGCCCGCCGTGTCACGTCGCGCTACAGTTCTGCGTCGATGCGATCAGCCAGCACGAGCACGCGCGCGATCGATGCCTCGACCGACTGTCCAAGGAATGCCGCAGGTCAAACTGTTCCTGACGCCCTTTTCTTCAGTTTGACGCGCCCTTACTCAGTCGGCCAGGAAGTTCAACAGATCCAGGGTGAGGCGGTCCTTGTGCGTCGCGAACAGGCCATGCGGCGCACCGGCGTATTCGACCAGCGCGCTGTCCTTGATGCCCGGCGCGGCGGCGCGGCTCGATGCGTCGATCGGCACGGTCTTGTCTTCAGTGCCGTGAATGAGAAGCGTGGGCACCTTGAACGCCGCCAGGTCAGCGCGGAAGTCGGTGCTCGAGAATGCATCGAGGCACCCCAGGGTGGCCTTGAGGCTGGCCTGCATCGAGACGCTGCGTGCCCACTCCAGCAGCTCGGGACTGACGGCATCGGGCGTGGCGTCGATGCCGAAGAAAGTGCGGAAGAAGCCGACAAGGAACCCGGGCCGATCCGCACGCAGTGCGTTGGCGGTCTTGTCGAATGCGGATTGCTCGGTGCCGGCGGGGTTGTCCTCGGTCTTCAATCGGTACGGCAACACCGAAGACACCAGCACGGCCTTTGTCACGGACGCGCCACCGTGCCGCGACATGTAACGCGCTACTTCGCCGCCGCCCATCGAAAACCCGACCAGCACCGCGTCGCGCGCGCCGGTCTGCTCGATGACTGCCGCCAGATCATCTGCCAGCGTGTCGTAGTCATATCCGGACCAGGGCTGGTCCGAGCGGCCGAAGCCGCGCCGATCGTAGGCAATCGCCCGATGACCGGCGTTGGCGATCGCCATCGCCTGATCGTCCCAGCTGTCGGCTGAAAGCGGCCAGCCATGAATGAGTATGACCGGGCGACCCGAGCCCCAGTCCTTGACGTAAAGTCTGGTGTCGTCTGCAGCGGTGACCTGGCTCATGGCGGGCTCCCCATGTGATGAGAGGCACCCGAAGGCGGCCGCCTCGAACCGCATCTTTATCAGCGCGCGCCTCGGCCGTCGGTGTGGCGGCGCACGAACGCGCCAGCGCGCGAATTCGATCGGTCAGATAGCGGCAAAATGCGTTGATAAGGCGACCGGGACTGGGCCGGAAGGGTCGGGCCAACGAGAACGATCGAAGCGCAGGCGGCTCGCTCGAAGGCTGGTGGAGCAGTGCCCGCGTTCGGCCAGGAGCAGTCGTTGGAGGGCGCATCTTGATGCGCCGTTGCGTGGAGAAACCAACCGGCCCGCTCTGCACCTATCGCCGTTGCGGTGGCGGATCAAGATCTGATGGGATGGACTCCTCCTCCCAGGGACGGCATCGCGATGTGCCAGAGTTGGTGGGCCGAGGAGGCACCACCAAAACAAGCCGAGAGGAGGAGTCCTGTCATGAATCGTAACCCGACCCTGACCGA
>JBBSJP010000056.1:0-30045 GCA_038257155.1 Lysobacterales bacterium
ATCCGATAGGCGGCCCGGCAGCAAATGACCCATCTAGGCTCGGGGACGACGGTCCCCACTTGTGAAGCCGAATATACGTTAGCGTTGATCCCCCACCCAAAGAGCTTGCGCTAGAGGAGGAGTCCATATACGCCCTCCAAATCCAATGCGGCGAGGCAGGCTGTCCGTAGGGTGGGCCTTGGCCCACCGAATGACCCGTCGCGATACCTGGCTCGGCGGGTCAAGACCCGCCCTACGCGAGATCGGAACGTTGGGCGCTGCGAAAACCTGAGCCTTGCCAACGCAACGCCTTCCTGCAGGCCCGAACGGCTGAAATGGGTCGTTCTCGGCCTGCTGGGAGCAGTGGACAGGTGATCAACCCTCCCGGACGATTGATCAATTTCGGCAGGTCGAGGGGTGCGATTGCGCTGGCGCGCGCGGCGTTCGAAGTGTGGCGGCGGATCAAGCACGGAGGTGGACAAGGTCAGCCCCACATGGACTGAAATGCACAACGCCGCACCCTGCCAGGCTGGCCTAGGCTTTGGGTCGGGATCACACCAACACGCTAACCCCGTTGTGCACCGGGCCGCGTTTTGGAATGCAGCATGCGCCAATCAACCGGGAGAAAAGAATGATCGCCAGGATCTCGATGTTCGTTGCAGGGTGCCTGCTTGCCGGCGCCCTCGCGGCGCAAGCGCCTCCCATCCGCCCGCAAGAGCCCGCGATGTGGATCGAGCCCGCGTTCGGGCGATAGCCCGTCGTAGCGGCGAAGCCGCCGAGCGCTGGCGCGCCTGCAAGCGCGTCGGCCGGGCCGGGTTGGGGAAAGGGCCGGGTGTCCTCAGGTTCGACTCATGGACGCACCCACCGCGAGTTCGGACCCTCATCCGCCCTTCGGGCACCTTCTCCCATGGGGAGAAGGGAAAAGGCTCGGCTGCAATGACTGCAATGAGTGTGCGCTTGAGACGTGCCGCCAATCAGCCGGCAGCCATCCCGTAGAGGCTGCAGCAAAGCGGACATCCAATGAGCGATGTAGGCTATTCCGGTGATTTGTTGTATGGGCCGTCGTGATGAAGAACTCCGCCCGAACCAGCCGGCCGATGTTTGCCGCGTTGGGCCTCGCGCTCCTGCTGACGGCACTCGCCGGCGCGGCGCCGGCCTCCACCGAAGCGCTCGCAACGCCGCGGACCCTCGAGGTGGATGGCAAGATGCGCCGGTTCAATCTGTTTGCGCCGCCGGGCGCGCAGCGGGCGCCGCTGGTCATCACGCTGCACGGCCATGGCCAGTCGGCCAAACAAATGGAAGCGATGACGGGCTGGAACGCCGTGGCGGCCGAACATGGCGCGGTGGTGGCCTATCCCTTGTCGCGTGGCGCGCACTGGCGGATTTTTGGTGCCGACAGCCCCGACGTGGATTTCCTGCTGGCACTGATCGACCGCTTGGCGAGCGAGGGTCTGGTTGATCCCGACCGCGTGTTCGTCAACGGATACTCCGGCGGCGCGCAGATGAGCTGGCGATTCGCCTGCCAGATGCCGTCGCGGGTGGTTGCCGCCGGCTTCGTGGCCGGGGCCGCGCCGGATGGCTGCGGTCTGGGTCACAAGCCGCCGCTGATCATGTTCCACGGCGAGAAGGATCTCTCGCTGCCGTTCCGGAGCACGCGCGGCACTTTGGACATCCCCGAACTCGGCCGTGCCTGGGCGGCACGCGAAGTGTGCGAGCCGCAGGAAAGCGTCGAGGTGCTGCAGGATCCGAAGCCACGCGCCGAGGGAGTGCGCTGGCATCGCTGGTCCTGCGATGGGCAGGGGCTGGTAGAACTCTACAGCTTCAAGCGCGGCGGACATCACTGGCCCGGCCATCCGCGCAGCGTCGGCAGCTTGTCGGTGGATGCGACGGCGACGATGTGGGCCTTCTTCCAGGCGCACGCGTCATCGAATGCTTTGAGAACAGGGGTGAGGTTGGAGTATTAGAACATCGGCTTTGGGTTGCGCCCCGCGCGGTCGGCGCTTGTCGGACAGTTTGAGGCTTTCGAGTTGAGCGGGCAGAGCCCTCCCAGAAGCAGAGACGGCCCAATCGACCAGCGCCATCCGAATGCGCAAGACCGCGCGCCAGCATCCATTCGTATAAGGTGCAGGCAATGAACGACGCCAGGAAATCCATGGTCGAGTACCTGAAGCTATTGGGCCAGCGCAAAATGGTGCAGTGGGCGCTGGCCTACGCTGCCGGCGCCTGGGTCGCGCTGCAGGTGATTGGGCTGACGGCGAGCAGCTACGGTTGGTCGCCGGTGGTGATGCGTGTCGCCCTGGGCATTGCAGTAATCGGCTTCCTCGCAACGCTGGTATTGGCCTGGTATCACGGCGAACGCGGCGAACAGAAAACCTCGAGGACAGAACTGCTGATCCTGGCCGCGTTGCTGGTGGTAGGCGGTGGCGTGCTATGGCACTCCGAGCGTGGCGCCACGACATCGGGCACGTCCTCGCCGACTTCGTCGCAGGTCACTGCCGCGATCGCAGAGCCAGCCATCAACCCGCGCTCGATCGCCGTGCTGCCGTTCGCCAACCTCAGTGCCGACAAGGACAATGCCTATTTCGCCGACGGCATCCAGGACGAGATCCTCACCCGGCTGTCAAAGGTCGCCGAGCTGAAAGTAATCTCGCGCACCTCGACCAGGCGCTACGCCAGTGCGCCGGAGAACTTGCCGGAGATCGCACGGGAACTGGGTGTGGCCAACATTCTCGAAGGCAGCGTACAGAAGGTTGGCAACTCCGTGCGCATCAACGTGCAGCTGATCCACGCCGCCAGCGACACCCACCTGTGGGCGGAGATCTACGACCGCGAGTTGGTCAACATCTTTGCCATCCAGAGCGAAGTCACCACGGCGATCGCCAAATCGCTGCATGCGACGCTGACCGCCAACGAGCAACGCGATGTGGCCGCCACGCTGACGGCCAATACCGCCGCCTACGAGGCCTATCTGCGCGGACTAGCGGCCGACAGGGCTTCCGACTTTACAACCGAAACCTTCGATCGGGCCCGCGACGCCTACCAGGAGGCGGTTCGCCTCGACCCCGATTTCGCTGAGGCCTGGCGTCGCTTGGCGCACGTTCTGAGCGAGAAGTATGCCCTTGGGACCCAAACGCCAGCGGCATTGGCCGCCATTAAGCAGGCCGTCGACCATACGGCTCGCTTGCAGCCCGGTTCGGTCAACGCCCAGCTGGCACAGGGTTACTACCGGTATCGCGGCCTGGGCGATTATCCGGGAGCGCTGGAGGCCTTCAGTCAGGTAGCGGGGCGCGAGCCCAACAACGTCGAGGCGCTCGCCAAGATGGCCTATGTCCAGCGCCGCTTGGGCGACATGGACGGGGCATTGCGTCAGTTGGACAAGGCAGAAGCGCTGGATCCGGGCAATGCAAAACTGGTCCTCACCCGCGGTGAAATCCTGGCGGCGATACGCCGCCACCCCGAGGCACTTGCAGCACTACACAGGTCGCTGCAGCTAAACCCGAATGACGTATGGGCCGTGGCACTGCAGGCACAGGCCAACCAGGCACGGGGAAACCTTGCGGCTGCCGCGAAAGTGCTCGATAGCGGTCCGAGCCTTGACCGGTACACGCAGGCCGCACGGCTGCAGCAGGCCTGGCTCGGCAACGAGCCCGACCAGCACATTGAGGCGTGCAAGAACTACGGCGATTTCGTGGATGCACATCCTGATTTGTTGAAGGCGAACAACAAACTGGGCTGCCAGTTGCAGATCGCCTACCTGCAGCGCCTTGAGGGCAGGCACGAGCTGGCAACAGCCACCTGCAAATCTGTGCTGGATGCGTTTCTCCAACCGCGCTTTGCAATCTTGCCTGCATCAGATGATCCAACGGAGTTGGGCATCCGGGGGATGGCTTACGCCTGTCTCGGAAACAAAGCGTCTGCCTTGAGCGACATGGTGCGTGCCGGGGCATTGGCGAATACTGACAAGCAGATGGCGCCGGCCACCGAGCTCAACTTGGCAAGGGCGCACCTGTGGCTCGGCGATGCGGACGCGGCAATCGCCTTGCTCGCCCATTCGCTTTCGGTGCCCTATGGGACGACGGTGGCCTTGTTGCGACTGGATCCGTTCTGGGAACCGCTGCGGAATGACCCGCGATTCAAGGCCTTATTGGCCGGGCCGTGACGCTGCGCATCGGCCCCGTTGTCGCCGCGCTCTGTCACTGCACGCGATCTGGATCCCGGCGTCCGCGCTGGCCCTGCGCGCGCCTTTGTCCTGCTCGACGACACAGAGGCTGCGCTCGCCATCCTCAAGCGCACATTTGCTGTGCCGCACGGCCGCTGCTGAGACCGGAGGCCCGCTGGGCACCGCTGCGTAGCGACGCGCGCCTCCGAGCCGTGTTGCGCGGGCGATGAGGTTGGCCGCCTGCGGCGAGTCCATCCAACCGAGATCGAAGGGTGGAAGCGCGTGACAAGGACGACGCGGTCGAGCGGAGAAAGCGAAAGTTGCGTTTCTTGTCGACACTGATGTCCAACGCTGCCGTTCGCCAACAGCCTTGGGGAGCAGCGGAGAGAATTCTGAACTGGCAGACCAACGGTTGCCACGAACGGGCCGTACAGGTGCTTCCGTTGACACGATGTCGCCAGGAAGTGCTCCCGATCAGAAGTAATGTGGTTCCAGTCTTGTGTCCGTCAATCTGGATCGAATGATGCTCGGCGTGCCACTGCCGGCCACTCGCCAGTCGATGCGCCGCCATGGCAGAGTGATCGATCCAACTGACTCACAACATGTGGAGGACAGTTCTCCCGAACTGAAGCCCCTCACCCGAAAGCGGATGGATGACATGCCGGTGAGACCTCGCTCAATAATTCTCTTCTTGCTGGCAATGGCCATGCTCGCCGCGGCGCTGGCCTGGCACTTGCTGGGCGACAACCTTGGCTTGGGCAGTGAGCAGAACACTTCAGATCTGAATGCCGTTTCCAATAAACCGGATCTCGATCTCACGACCCTCGCTCCGGAGCGCTTGCCCGAGCACAACAAGGCCGATTCGCCGGCCGCGACACCGACGCCGATGTGGCAGCAGCCTGTCGCAGACCAGCCACTGAACGAGATCTTCGCCGCGCTGGACGCTGAGGCGCGTCGGGGCAATGCAGCCGCGGCGTGTCGGTTGGCGATGGAGTTGGATCGTTGTCATCAAGCATGGCCGACCGCCCGCAACATGCTCGGAGCGATGGAGGCAATGGATCGGCAGAACGCCGCAAATAACGTAAAGCTTCCGGACCGGGCCAGACATCGGGCAACGATGGAAGCCGTGTTCGAGCAGCTGGAATCCATCTGCGCCGGCAGCGAAGCTCTAGCAAGCACGAGCAAGCTTCGCTACCTGGGCATAGCCGCCGATGGAGGGAACGTTCCTTCGATGGTCAGGTATCTGGAACACGACCGACTCAGCGCGGGCGCAGTCATGGACGATCCCAGCTTGCTTACGCACTATCGCGCCCACGGCCAATCCTACTTTCTCGCTGCGCTTCGCGCGGGCGACATCGATCTGCTGTCACATTGGCGAATGGCCCTGTTGTCACCTCACGATTCAGCACTATTCCGGGTGCTGCCCGAAGAGTTCCGGAACGTCGGTCTGTTGAATGCGCTCGAGGCACAACTAAGCGCCGAGCAGCGTAAAGGCATGTTTTGGGGCATGCGAGAGCCGGGCATCGGCGAGAGCCCGACCGCCGCCGACACTGTGCGCGCGGCTGAGTTGTATCGCGCGCACTTCGCACATTCGCCACCGGGTAGCTCGACCATGCTTGGAGACTATGACGCGCACCTGCGGGATATCGCTGCGCTTGACGTAAGGAAGTGCGAGTAGGGCTGGTGATCATCTAGCCCGGCAGGTTGATCAATTCCAGCAGGTCGGGGGATTCGACTCCGCTGGCGCACGCAGCGTCCGAGGTGTCGCGGCGGATCGAGCACGGTGTGGGCCAAGGTCAGCCCCTCATGGGCTGAAACGCACAACTGCGCAAGCTGCAAGGCTGGCGTAGGCTTCGGGTCGGGATCGACGCCAACACGCTAACCCCGTTGTGCACCGGGCCGCGTTTCGGAATCCTGCATGCGCCAATCAACCGGGAGTGAATCAATGATCGCCAGGATCTCGCTGTTTGTTGCAGGATGCGTGCTAGCCGGCACGCTTGCGGCGCAGGCGCCGCCCATCCGCCCGCAAGAGCCCGCGATCTGGATCGAGCCCGCGCCTGGGCAACAACCGATTCGCCTGGCGTCGGTCGACATCCAGATCCAGACCATCGGCTTCCTCGCGCGTACCCGCATTGAGCTCAGCTTCCATAATCCCAATTCGCGGGTAATGGAGGGCGAGTTCGTGTTTCCGCTCGGTGCGGGGCAGACCGTCTCCGGCTACGAGCTGGAGGTCGAGGGCCGCATGCGGCAAGGCGTGGTGGTGCCCAAGCAGACCGCGCGCGTGGCCTTCGAGGACATCAGTCGCCAGCAAATCGACCCGGGCCTGGCAGAACTGACTCGTGGCAACGTGTTTCGCACCCGCGTCTACCCGATTCCGGCGAATGGCAACAAGCGCATCGCACTGAGCTTCGAACAGCTGATGCCGGCTGACGGCGACAGCTATCGTTATCTGCTGCCGCTGGCATTCGCGCAGTCGGTCGAGCGTTTCTCGGTGCGCGCCGAAGCCGCACTCGGATCCGGCGCGCCACGCGACGTGTCGGCCTCGCCCGATGGACTGCTGAGCTTTGACCGCAGCGGTCAGGCCTGGATTGCCAGCATTGACCGACAGAATGTGCAGCCGCAACGGGAACTGGCATTCCGTATTCCCAAGGCCAGCAGTTCGGCGGACGTGCTGGAAGCCGCTGATCCGCTCGAGCCGGCCTGGCGCAGTGTGCTGGCGCAGGTCGACAGCGGCCGGCCGGCGAAGCTGATGGCGGTACAGAAGCCGCGCCGAATTGCGCTGTTCTTCGACGCCTCGGGCAGTGCGGCACAGCGCGATCTGGCGCGCGAGCGAGATGCATTGAAGGCCTATCTGGAAGGCCTCGGCGATGTCGAGGTCAGCCTGGTCGCCTTCCGCAATGCCGCCGAGGCGCCACGACGCATTGCGGTGCGCAAGGGCGATGCCGGCGCCCTGATCGAAGCAATCGCCGCTTTGCCGCTAGACGGCGGCAGCAGCTACGGCGCCATTGACGCCAGCCTCGTCCCCAATGCCGACCTGATCCTGGTGCTGGGTGATGGACTGAGCAACTTCGGCGCGAGCGAGCCTGCAATCAAGGCCGGTGGGCCGCTGCTGCACGTGCTGCACGCGGCGCAGCAAGCTGACCACGCCGCCCTGACCCGACTGGCCCGACGTGGCGGCGGTCGCGTCATCGACCTGTTGCAGCTCGACGCAGACGCTGCCGCGGCAAGTCTGGCGCGCAGCGAGTGGCAGTTGCTGTCGTCCGAGACCGTGCAGGGCCGCTGTGCCGAAGTGCTGCCTGCATCGCATGCCTCGCAGGACACGCAGTTCGGCCTGAGTGCGCGTTGCGAAGGCAAGGCGATCCTGCGCCTGCGATTTGGCCAGGCCGGTGGCAACAGCGAGCTGCGTGAGCTGCGCATCGGCGAGGCAGCACCGGTTCAAGGACAGCTGGCGGAAAGTGTGCATCGCCTGCACGCCCAGGCCCGCATCGCCGAACTCGAATCGGTTGCCACACCGGACGTGCTGGCCATCACCGAACTCGGCACGCGCTACGCCGTAGTCACGCGGCATACCTCGTTGCTGGTGCTGGATCGCATCGAGGACTACCTGCGCTACCGCATCGAACCCAAGGAGGAAGACCTTCGCACGCAGTATCGTGCGCGCCTGCCAGCCCTGCCCAAGCAGCAGCCCGATAATGGCAAGGCACAGCGCATCGAGCGACTTGCACAACTGTGGCGCGAATTCCGGACTTGGCACACCACCCGTCACGCCTGGTTGGAAACCCTGCTGCAGCCAACCGCGGATGCCGAAGCCCGCGCCTGGGGCGCCTTGACACAGGCTGGAACGGCCGAGCAGCGCAAGCGTGGTGCCATGGGGGCGCGAGAGTCCGAACAGTTGCGCGCACAGTCGCAGGCATTGGCGGCGCGCTGGGCCAAGGAGGGCGCCGAGGCTTCAGCTCGTGCGCGCTGGGAACGCGAGGCCAGCGACCTGATGCAGCGGATCGATCGACTGCGTGGCGAACGATTGAGCTTCGCGCCTGAGTCTGCAGATCCGGGAGTGACACGGGAAGGCGAGCAACTCGACCGCGTGGAAGTCAGCGGGACCTCGCTCGCCTCCGACGCCATGCGCGTGGATGCCATGCCCGCTCCGCCGCCGCCTCCTGCATCCGCGCCCGCCGAGGTACTTGAGGCATCGCCAATGGCAATACCCGTGCCGCAGCGCAGCGCAGCGCCTGCCTCGGAGGCAAGGCGTCGCGAGCAGGTCGAAACCGACGGCGGTGGGGCGGTTTCAGAGGATGCCCCAGGCGCAACGAACACCGCCGCCGAGCCCGCACGCATCGTACTGAGCGGCTGGAATCCGGACACGCCGTATCTCGCCGCCATCCGCGCCGCGGCCGATCCTTACCAAGCCTATCTTGCGGAACGAAAGACGCATGGAGATGCTCCGGCATTCTTCCTGGATGCCGCCGACTTCCTTCGCGATCAGGCCAAGCGCCCTGAGCTCGCTTTGCGCGTGCTGTCGAACATCGCCGAGCTTGGAGTCGAGAACACCGCATTGACCCGCGTGCTGGCCCATCGCTTGATGCAATGGGGTGAGGTCGAATTGGCTGTGGGCCAGTTCGAAGACGCGCTTGAGCAGCGCGCGGAAGAACCGCAAAGCTATCGCGACCTGGCTCTGGCGCTGGCGCGCCTGCCGAAACCCGAGAACCTGCGCGCGGTCGAGCTGCTGTGGCAGGTTGCGGCCGGCGAATGGCATGGACGTTTTCCGGAAATCGAGCTGATAGCGCTGCACGAGATCAACGACCTGCTGGCCAGCGCCGACGAGGTCACCAGGAATGCAAGTCTGACCCTGGGCATACCGGCCGAGCTGATTGAGTCACTGGCAGTGGGCCTGCGTGTGGTCATGAGCTGGGACGCCGACAACACCGATATCGACCTGTGGGTGACCGATCCGGCGGGCGAGCAGACCTACTACGGGCAGAACCGTTCGAAGAGCGGCGGCCACGTCAGCCGAGACTTCACCCAGGGCTATGGCCCCGAGGTCTACAGCATCGCGCGGCCCTTGCCAGGTACCTACCGCATCCGCGCGCATTACTTCGGCGATCGTCGGCAAAGCCTCACCGGGCCGGTGACCGTGCAGATCGAGTTCCAGGCCGGCTTCGGCAGCGGTCAGTCGGAAAGCCAGGCCATCACGCGACGCCTCGAAGGCGGTAGCGAGTGGATCGAGCTGGGCGAGTTCAAGGTGGGCGGCGGGTTCTGAGCCGCTTGAATTACTGACCTCGAATACGGCTGAAGTAGGGCGGATCTTGATCCGCCGCTGCCGGGCGATCGGCGTGCAGCTCTGTCGAAGGCGCACAGGGTTCTCACCACGAACGGGGTTTTCGTAGATGAACTCGCGATAGCGAAACCAAGGGCGATTGCGCTCGCCTCCTGGCAGCCGCTTTGCCTCACGCACTCAGTCCCGCTGTTCCAGCAGGTCAAGCAGCGCGTCAACGCGAAAGGCGCGGATCTCGTCGCCCAGGCGGCGGCCAAGTGTCTTGTCCTGCAGGCTGTCGGTCAGCACCAGCGCGGCGTCAACGTCGCCGCGCTCGAGGAGGTCGCGCAACTGGCTGACCTCATTAGGCGCCAGGCCTGCAAGCTGCTCGCGGTCCAGCGCGACCACTGTCTGACGCGCGTCCTCGCGCAGGAAGCGGAATGCCGAGTTGGCCTCGATCAACGCGAACAGACGGGACTCATGGAATGGTTTGGCGAGGAAATCATCAGCGCCGCAGGCCAGGATCTCGTCGCGCTCATGCTCGAAGGCGCTGGCGGTCAGTGCCAGGATCGGCGTGCGCGGCAGCCCTTGTTGTTGTTCACGCTGGCGGATGCGACGGGTTGCCTCGCGCCCATCGAGCACCGGCATGCGCAGGTCCATCAGGATCAGCGCAACATCGCCGCTCTCCCAGATGCTGATCGCCTCCTCGCCATTGGTCGCTTCCAGCACGCGCAGCCCGATGCTGCCGAGCAGTCGTACGATCAGCAGACGGTTCTCCAACAGGTCGTCGGCAACCAGGATTGCCTGATTGGCGGAATTGGCGGCCACGCCAATGACCCGGGCATGGTCAGGCTCGGTAGCGGCACTCTCGGCTTCCGGCAGCGCGACATCAAATGCGAAGCGACTGCCCTTGCCGGGTTCGCTGCTGACCGAGATATCGCCATCCATCAGGCGAACGATCTCGCGGGTGATGACCAGGCCAAGGCCGCTGCCTTCCTTGGACTGACGGCCGCTTTCGGTCTGCACAAAGGCTTCGAACAGGGTGGCCAGTTCCGCTTCGGCGATGCCTTCGCCGCTGTCCTCGATCACGAAATGCCCGCGCCCGGCCTGCCATCCCGCCTGCAGGCTCACCCGTCCCTCGTGGGTGAACTTGAGCGCATTGCCAAGCAGGTTGACCAGCACCTGTCGCAATCTGACCTCGTCGCCAAGCACGGAAGCGGGCCAGTTCGGGTCGATGGTGATCTGCCACTGCAGGCCGGCACGCTCGGCGCGGGGTCGCAACATCGCCCCAACGGCATCGAACACGGCGCGCGGCGCGAACGGACGGCAATCAAGACTCAGGCGTCCCGCCTCGATCTTCGACAGCGACAGCACGTCGTTGATCAGGCCGAGCAGATGCTCGCCCGCTCGGCGAATGATGCCGAGGTGCTCGCGGTCCTCGCCACGTACCGCCGGGCTGCGGTTGAGCAATTGCGCGAAACCGATCACCGCGTTCAGCGGTGTTCGCAGCTCATGGCTCATTGTGGCAAGGAACACACTCTTGGCCGCATTGGCCTCGCTCAGCTGTGCAGTGCGCAGTCCGACCAGGGATTCGAGCTCGCGCTGGCGCTGGTGCAGGCCGCGGATTCGCAATCCCACGTAGGCAGCGATGGCTCCGATGGCAAACAGCACATACAGGGTATAGGCCCACCAGGTCTGCCAGGGCGGCGGCAGCACGCGGATCGCCAGATCCACGCCTTCCTCGGACCAGACGGCGTCCTTGTTGGCGGCGAGCACGCGCAGGCGATAGTCGCCGGCCGGCAGGTTGGTGTACGTCACGGAACGGCGCTGTGCATCACCTTCGTTCCAGGACTCGTCCCAACCCTCGAGCTTCCAGCGATAACGAGCCGCAGCCGGTGCTGAAAAATGCAAGGCGGCGAAGCGGAAGCTGACGACTTTCTCGTGATGCGACAGCACCAATTCGCGGGTCGTGAGGATTGACTGGACGAGCTGATATTCAGTCCCTGAGACTTGGTCGCCTGCGCTGATCGGAACTGCTTGGTTCAGCACCTCGAAGCCCGTTAGCGCGACGCGCGGCGGTGTGGTATCCCGACCTACGGCGCGCGGGTCGAACTGCAGCAGCCCGTTCGGGGTGCCAAACAGCAGCTCACCGTCTCTTGTTTGCCCGACCGCGTTCTGGTTGAACTCGTTGGAGGGCAGGCCGTCCTGTGTCGTGAAGGCCTGGAAGGTATGCGTATCGGGATCCAGCGCGACGATGCCTTCATTGGTGCTGATCCAGATCCGACCATCGGCGTCCTCGATCACGCCCATGATCAGCTCGTTGGGCAGACCGTCGCGGATCCGGTAGTGACGCAGTGGCGCGCCTTCGGAATCACGTCGGAAGAGGCCCACGGTTGTGCCAATCCACAGGCGGTTCTTGCTGTCGAAGCGGGTCACCGAGATCTGCTGCGGTTCGAAAGGAAATGGATGCTCCACTACGCCCGCACCGTCCACGCGAGACAGACCGTTGTAATAGGTACCCAGCCAGAGTTGGGCATCGGCATCTTCCGCCAGGGCGAATACCGCCGGGAAGTCCTGCTCCGATCCGATTCGCACGAAATCTCGCGTCGCAGCGCGCCACTGCACCACACCGGAGCCGGTGCCGATGACTACCGCGCCGGCACGAGTCTCCAGCAGTGAAAACACCCGGCTGGGAAGTGGGCCGCCAAGGTCCTCTTTCGCCCAGGATTCGAAACGGTTCGTCAGCGGATCATGGCGGGAGAGTCCGCGATTTCCGCCCAGCCAGACCTGCCCGCTTCGATCGACCAGGATAGCCAGCACCTGGTTGCTTAGTAGTGCCTGCGGATCATCCGGATTGGCAGGGAAATTCCGCCATGTAGCCTTGGTCACGTCGTACAGCGCAGCGCCATTGTTTGTGCCAACCCAGAGGTTGCCGTGGTGATCGGCCTGCGTGGCCCAGATGTAATCGTCAGCCAGGCCATCGGGCGCGGCGCGAAACACGCGAAACCGGGCCGACGCGGGATCATGTCGCGCAGCGCCCTGGTCGCTACCTACCCAGAGAACGCCGCTTTGATCCTCATGGAGGGCGAGCAACTGGTTGGATGGCAGGCTGTTGCGATCAGCCATATCACTTCGAAAGTGATGGGTTTCACCACTGCTCGGGTCGTGCCAAAAAAGGCCGTTCGTTGTGGTGGCAATCCAGAGTTTGCCATTGCGGTCGAACAGCATTGCCGACACTTCCGAGCCAGCGTGCAGACCTGCCAATGGTTTGAGTTCCTGCGTGTCCTGCTGCCGAACCAACAGACTGCCATCTTCCGCACCCGCCCAAAGCCGCCCCGTCTCATCCAGCGCTGCGTAGTGGATACGTGATGCCTGAGTGTCGATCTGCTGCAGATTCCCGGCCGCGTCAATGCGACTGAGTGAGCCCCGCCTACCGATCACCAAGACATCGCCGTGCCGGTCGCGCGCCAAGAATCGCACTGCACCTTCGGCGACGCGACGAAAACTGCCGTCACGCGGATCTAGGAGATCCAGTCCCGCAAAGTTTCCCACCAGAAGAGTGCCATCCGGGTTGGCCAGCAGGGCGAAGACGGCGTTGTGGTCCGGATCGTCCGAGCGCAACCAGGTGGTGAACTGCTCACTGCGTGGATCCCACCGGCTCACTCCACCTTGCCGGGTACCTACCCACACCTGCCCATCCGTGCCCCTCGCCAGGGCGGTGATCACGCCATTCTGCAGTCCTTGCGATGTGCCGTCAGGGCGGAAACGGCGAACCTCGTAGCCGTCGTAGCGGTTCAGGCCGTCCTGCGTGGCGATCCAGAGAAAGCCGGCCTCATCCTGAAGAAAGGCGGTGACATGGTTCATTGTCAGCCCGTCTTCCTGGCTGAGATTCTCGAATCGCAGCACTTGCGCGATCGCGAAACCGGCGCCTGCCCACAGCAGCAGCGCGAACAGCATGGTGAGAGCCAGTCGGGTTGATGCGCGGATCGGCTCGCGCCGTTTGACTGGCTCGCTGTTGGTCGTCGATGTCGCAGCGCGCCGCGGCACGGATTCGCTCAGTCGCCCACAATACGATTACGACCTGCATGCTTCGCCCGGTACAGTGCGGCGTCGGCGGTTGCAAGACAGTCTTCACTGCTCAGGCCCGTGGCTGGCCGGCCGACTGCGACGCCGATACTCACGGTGACCTTGCCGGTCGCCGCATCGGCATGCGGGATGTCCAATGCCTCGACTGCGGCGCGCAAGGCTTCGAGCATCTCCAGTGCGTCGGCAAGCTCGCAATGCGGCAGCAGCGCGATGAACTCCTCGCCGCCAAACCGCGCCAGCAGGTCGCGCGGTCGGCGCATGCGTGAAGCCATTGCCTTTGCCACGCGTTGCAGGCAATCGTCGACAGCGGCGTGGCCATAGCGGTCATTGAACTTCTTGAAGTGATCCACATCGATCATGGCGAGCGCGACCGGGTAGTCATCGCGCGCCGCGCCATTCCACTCTCGCGCCAGCGATTCCTCGCCATTGCGGCGATTGGCGATGCCGGTCAGGGTGTCGAAGTAGGCCAGGCTCTCCAGCGCCAGACGGGATCGCTCCAGCTCGGTATTGGCCTGCAGCAAGGAAGCGTTCTTGCTTTCCAGTTCCTGGCGCAGGTGCAGGATGCGTAGATGGGTATCGACCCGGGCCAGCACTTCGGCAGCCTCGAACGGCTTGGAAACGTAGTCCACCGCGCCGGCTTCGAAGCCGCGAAGCTTGGCCGCCACATCGTCGTAGGCAGAGATGAAGATCACCGGCAGCCCGGCGCAGTCTGCGCGCGCCTGGATGGCACGACAGACCGCGTAGCCATCGAGCTCGGGCATGTCGATGTCGAGCAGCACCAGATCCGGTAGTTCGCGCTCCAGAACCCGCAGCGCTCGCGCGCCGCTGTTCACCGCGCGCACCGCGTAGCCCGCGCCTTGCAGGATGCCGGCCAACAACTGCAGGTTGTGCGGGTTGTCATCGACTGCCAGCACGACGCCGCGGCACCGCGTGTCCTTTGCATCCAGATGGGCCTGCAGCATCGACGGTCCCCGAACCGTGGAATTACTGGCGATCATAACCGGGTCGCTGTCGCTTCGAGAGAAAACGGCGCGCGGTGAGGCTGGAATCGCGCATGTGGGGGCGCGTGATGTCGGCACGGGGGGTGCCGACCTACGGGGTGGTGGGCGGCCCCGACGACGGCTTGCTGCCGCCCACGATGATTCGTGCGGTGCGCTGGTAGGTCCAGTAGGACCATGCCCAGTTGATCAGCACCACCAGCCGGTTGCGGAAGCCGATCAGGAACATGACGTGCGCTACCAGCCAGAACCACCAGGCCAGCAGGCCCGAAAAGCGCAGGCCACGCAGGTCGACAACCGCCGCCATCCGGCCGATCGTGGCGAGGTTGCCGTAGTCGACGTAGCGGAAAGGCTTTGAGGTTCGCCCGGTCATCCGGTCGCGCACGCAGCGCGCGACGTGGCGACCCATCTGCTTCGCGGCAGGCGCCACGCCGGGTACTGGATGACCATCCTGCATGACGGTCGCCAGGTCGCCAGCGACAAAAATTTCGGGATGCCCGGCAATGCTGAGGTCGGCCAGCACAGGCACGCGGCCCGCGCGGTCCAGTGGCACGCCAAGTGCGCGACCCAGGGGCGAGGCGGCCACGCCTGCGGCCCACAACACGGTGCGGGCAGGCAACACCTGCTCGCCAAGACTCACGCCGTTCGCATCGATGCTGGTAATGGCCTGCCCGGTCAGCACGTCAACGCCAAGTCCAACCAATTGCCGACGTGCCGCTTCAGACAGGGCTTCCGGAAAACTGGCCAGGATGCGGGGACCCGCTTCGGCCAGGATCACCCGAGCGGCGGCGGGATCGATATTGCGGAACTCGTGGCGCAAGGTGTGCCGGGCGATTTCGGCCAGCGTGCCGGCCAACTCGACGCCCGTCGGGCCGCCGCCGACGATGACAAATCGCAGCCAGGCGGCACGCAGATCCGGATCGGGCTCAGCCTCGGCACGCTCGAAGGCGGTAAGAATCTGGCGGCGGATGGCGAAGGCGTCGTCCAGTGTCTTCAGCCCCGGCGCATGCCTCGCCCAGTCGTCATGACCGAAATACGAGTGCCCGGCGCCGGTGGCAAGCAGCAGCATGTCGTAGTCGAGGGGCGCAGCCTGTGCCAGCAGCACTTTGCGCTGGGTCCGATCGATATCGATGGCTTCACCCAGCAGGACCGTGACATTGGCCTGATGCCGCAGGATATGGCGCAGCGGAGCGGCAATATCGGGAGCCGACAGTCCAGCGGTGGCCACCTGGTAGAGCAATGGCTGAAACAGGTGATGATTGCAGCGATCCACCAGGGTGATGCGCAACGCTGCCCTGGATAGGGCGCGCGCCGCCCACAGGCCGGCAAATCCGCCGCCGATGATCACCAGATGGGGCTGAGAAGGAATGTGCATGGCTTGGCAGTATACGAGGCCGTGTGAGAGCGAGGCTCAACAGACTGGCCCTCGCAGCGCCTTTGTCCATGGAACCGCAGGCAGATTCCGCCGACGTCATTGGCTCCGCATCGTAATCGCAAGCCTTGGAACGATTCCGACCGCAGGGGAGTACTCTTGATCAAACGGGGATCGCCTGGCCACGCGCTCCTCGCCGCAAATCTGTTACACGCATCAAGGGGAAGAATCATGCCCACCAGCACCAAAACAAGCACCAAGACAAGCCCCCGCAAGGCCACCCGCAAGCCCGTACCGGTGCCACCGACGTTTGCCGAAGTGATGTCCGAACTGGAGAAGTCCGGCTCTGAGCAGACCCGCAAGACGTATGCGCGCCACGGTGTGGTGCAGCCGATGTTCGGGGTCTCGTTCGCGACCCTCAAGACGCTGATGAAGCGCATCGGTGTCGATCACGAGATGGCCCTGAAACTGTGGGATACGGACAACTTCGATGCGCGGAATCTTGCCGTGAAGATTGTCGATCCGGCACTGATGTCCGTGGCTCAGCTCGATGCCTGGGCGCTGGATCCGGGCGCACGAATGTGCAGTGGGTACGTGGCTCACGTAGCCGTCGAGGGACCGCACGCGCAAACCTGCGTGAAACGATGGTTGGCTTCGGCAAATGAAGTCAAGCGTTGCGTGGGTTGGGGTCTGGTTTGTGCGCTCGCCATGCGTAACGCCACGATGGAGGACGCCTGGTTTGCAAAGCAGCTTGGTGATATTGAAGCCTCCATACACAAGGCGCCCAATGCCGAGCGCGAGGCAATGAACCACGCGGTAATTGCCATTGGCAGCCGCAGCGTCGGCCTGCGCAAGGCAGCGATGGCTGCGGCGCAGCGCATTGGCAAGGTGGAAGTGGATCACGGCGACACCGCCTGCAAGACGCCGGACGCAGCCGCCTACATCGACAAGGTGTGGGGTCATTCGCAGGCGAAGGGTTTCGAAAGCCCAGCCGCCCAGGAGCGGAAACGGGAGTCAATGCGGACCCGGTGTTGAAGGCAGGCGAACCTCAGCTCATGCTGCGCCCTGGCGCCTTGGACCTATCGGGCAACTGCGGCCGGACGGTTGGGTAGCGCCTCGAAGCCGTTGGAAAACATCTCGGCGTCGAGGCGCGACAGCGCATCCAGGCAATCAAGACGGGGAAACTCGAAGCCGTTCTTGGGGTCGATCACACGAATCGGCGATGCCTTGATCGCTGCCTCCACCTCGTCTGCCGAAGCACTTGGAACCTTCATGCGCAACACGGCGGCACAGCCGGCCGAGAGTGGCGAGGCCTGCGAGGTGCCGGCGAAGGTCGTGGTTCCGCCGCCCACGCCCGACGAGGTGCTGTAGGCACCAGGCGCATAAAGATCGGTCGTGGTGCTGCTATTGCTGAAGCAGGTCGGCAGATCCGCCACGGCGCCCAGGTCGCCGCACCCGAAGAAGCCGAAATTCGTATCCCCGAGGTTCGAGTCGTACACCGCGCCAACGCCGATCGTTTTCTCGACGCAGGCCGGTGCGCTCATCTGCGAAGCGGACCGCTGGTTGCCTGCCGAAGCAAACACCATGGTGCCATTCGCACTGAGGTTGTTCACCGCAGCCGCCATGGCCTGGGTGAACGAGGCCGCGGCATCACAGTGTCCGGTGAACAGGGCGCCGGTTCCCAGGCTGGCATTCACCACTTCGGTGTCGGGGTGGTTGACCAGTACCCAGTCCAGCGCGGCCACCACGTCCGAACTGCAGCAGAAGCTGTTGCTCGAATCGAGCACCTTGACCGACACGATGTCGGCGCCAGGCGCCGCGCCGCGCGCTGCCACGGCGCCGCCACCGGCAGCGATACCAGTCACGTTGGTTCCGTGCCCATGATCGTCTTCGGCCGCGCCTGCGCCAGACTGCGTGTCCGCGCCATTGGGACAGCAACCCACGGCGCCGCCGGGTCCGGCACAGAAACACTGCTGCCCCACGATGCGGCCAGTGAAATCCGCATGGTCAAGATCGATACCCGAATCGATCACCGCGATCTTGGCTCCGGTTCCGATATGCCCGGCATTGAACAGGTCGGTGATGCGTGCCAGCGGAGCGGCCTCCGCCATGTCGCCGCGACCGCCTTCATCCAGATCGATGCGCAGGACACTTGAATTCTGCAAGAGGGCACGAAGGCCTTGGGCGTCGATGTCGGCGGCGAACCCTGGAACGAATTCGAACTGACGGCGCTGCTTTACCGAGCCCGGCGGCACGCCACGCAGGAGGTCGCTACGGACCTTGGCGATCCTCTCGCGGCGTGACTCGCTGAGCGTCAGGAGCGGGGTTTCCGATGCGGGTTCGGCGAACATCACCAGCACCCGGACGCTGCCTGCCGCGCCCAGTGCATCGTCGATGCCTGGACCTACGCGCGTATCGGCGTGGGCATGGCCCGCTGCGAGCAACAGGGCCAGCAGACTGCCAGTCCAAGCTGCTGTGGAAATGCCGAGCCTTGCCTTGAGCATGTGTCGTCTTCCTGCGATCTGGACCGGCAGCATAACGGAACGCGATCAGGCGAAGGTGATGGCTCGCCCCACGCACCGCGCACGCGCGATGCGGTCACGTGTCGGATCCACAGCCCTCAAGCTTGCGGCGTGATATTGGCGTTCAGGCGGAACAGATTGCCCGGGTCGTAGCGCTGTTTGATCTCCACCAGGCGAGGATAGTTGCCCCGGTAGTTGCTGTTCACCACCGGTGCCGATTCGTTGTTGACTTCGTTGCTGTACCAGCCGTCCGTGTAGGGTTCGAGTGCACTCCACGTCTTCCGCACATAGTCGACATGTGCGGCCGGATCGTCCGCCAGTGGCCAGCTGACGAACAGCAGCAGGTTGGCCAGCGCCTTGCGTTGGGCAAACGCGGTGGCGTCGCTGGCTACCCGGGCGATGGCGCCGCCGGCGTGCTGAAAGAGCAGGGTGGTGCCGCGTTCGGCAAAGGCCTTGAAGTTGCCTTCAATCGCGTCGATGAGCTTGTCGGGAATGGCATTGACGAAACCGGACTTCAGGTATTCGTTGGTATTGCGCGGGTCGGTGTTGTCCATCGAACGCTGCAGGGCTACGTAGTCCTGCGATCGAATACCGTCCTGCAGCGGTGTTCCGGCCTTGTAGAGCGGAGCCAGCGCGGCCTGTGCGGCAGACTCTTCGCCAGACCAGCAGGTGTGCAGGATGACTGCACCATCCGTGCTGCCAAGCCGCGAAGTCACGATCAGGTCCAGATAGAGCTCATCCGGTGCCCGCTGGCTGTAGTCCGCATAGAACTGCAAGAGCTGGCGCAACTGCGACAGCGGGAACACCAGGTCGCCGCCCACCACGCGGCGCTGCATCGGATGCAGTTGGAACTCGAAACCGGTCACCACACCGAAGTTGCCGCCGCCACCCCGCACGCCCCAGAACAGGTCCGGGTTCTGCTCGGCGCTGGCATGCTGCAAGCGACCATCGGCAGTCACCACATCGACCGAGGCGAGATTGTCCAGTGCCAGGCCGAAGCGCCGGGCCAGTCGCCCGAAGCCACCACCCAGAGTCAGTCCACCGACACCGGTATGCGAGACCGTGCCGGCGGTGGTGACCAGACCATGCGCCATCGCTTCGTGATCGAGCTCGCCAAGCAGGCTGCCGCCGCCGATGTACGCGCGGCGCCTGGACAGGTCGACTCGAGCGTGGCGCAGGCGCGAGAGGTCGATCTGCATGCCGCCATCGCAGGTCGACTTGCCACCATAGCTGTGGCCGCCACACTTCACTGCGACCAGCAGCTCATGGTCGCGCGCGAAATCCACCGCCCGCATGACGTCGGCCGGGCTGGTTGGCTGCACCACAAGCGCAGGGTGCTTGTCGATTGCCGGGTTCAGAACTCGGCGGGCAAGTTCATAGCCTTCCTGGCCAGGCAGCAGCAATGGGCCGCGCAGGCTGGCGGCAAGTTCCTGCACCGCAGAACGCGGAATGCTGAGTTGCCGGCCGCTGCCGCTCACTGCCTGCAGGGTGTCGGAAACTACGCTGAGTGAACGCGCGACTTCAGCCAGCGCGGCGGCGGGCAGGGCGCCAGCCAGGGCGGCGCCAAGCGCCGTTTGGACGAATCTGCGTCGGTTCATGCTGTTCCCCTCAGGATATGCAGCCAGGCGCCGCTCTCCCGGCGGCGAGCTGATCTTGAACCTGCTGCGGGATGAATTCACGCTGCAGCGCGGGAGCAGATGGCCGCATGCTGACGACCTCGACGGCGCGTTCGGCCACTTGGCGCTTTGCCGGGGTCCGTTTTGATATGCAATGGCGCGTCGCGCCAGAGCGACACCCAACCTGACCAAGACATTTCCTCAATGCCAAGTTTGCAACTGATGTTCGCGACGAGATTTACCAATGTATTGCGACTGCGTTCCGATGCATGCGGACTCGGGCGGAGGACATCCGGCTTGGCTCGCTTGCGTCGCCCTGCACTGATCGCCTTGTTCCTGATGGCACCTTTGTCCGTTGCGCATGCAGCGTCGCCGACGGACGACTTGAGCGCCTGCCTGGCAAAGTTGCGCGCACCGGCCCTGGCCGCGGGGATCAGCCACGCGAGTTTCGATGACTACACCGCTGAACTCGTTCCCGATTCTTCGGTACTTGAAGCGCTCGATGCGCAGCCGGAGTTCGTGACGCCGATCTGGGACTATCTCGCAGCCCTGGTCGACGAGGAGCGTGTCGAGCACGGCCTGCAGCGTCTTGAGGAGCATCAGGATGTGCTGGCGAGGGTGTCCGAGGCCTATGGCGTCGATCCCGCCACCGTGGTCGCGGTATGGGGCGTGGAAAGCAATTATGGCCAGGTGTTCGGCAAACGCCCCTTGCTCAATTCGCTCGCCACGCTGTCCTGTGCCGGCCGTCGGCAATCCTTCTTTCGCGGCGAACTGTTTGCTGCGATGAATATCCTGCAATCGGGCGATGTGAACGAGGCTGACCTGGTTGGCTCCTGGGCTGGTGCCTTCGGCCACACCCAGTTCATGCCATCGACCTTCCTGCGCATCGCCGTGGATTTCGATGGCGACGGACGACGCGACCTGGTTGGCAGCGTGGCTGATGCGCTTGCGTCCACGGCCAATTATCTGGGCAAGGCCAACTGGCGCAGCGGTGAAGCCTGGGGCTTTGAGGTGCTGCTTCCTCAGGGCTTCGAGGCGGCGGGTGCCGGTCGCAAGAACAAGCGGCCTGTTTCGCACTGGGCTGCACGCGGCGTTTTGCGCGCCGATGGCACGCCGCTGGCGGGAGCCGACGCACCCACAGAGCGGAAGGCTGGATTGCTGCTGCCGGCCGGGCTCGATGGACCGGCTTTCATCGTGTTCCGCAACTTCGATGCCATCTACTCCTACAACGCTGCCGAAAGCTATGCGCTGGCCATCGCGCACCTGGCCGACCGACTGCGCGGCGGAGAGGCCTTCGTCACTGCATGGCCGACTGACGACCCCGGCCTCTCGCGTGCCGAGCGGCGCGAATTGCAGACCCGACTGCTTGCCTGTGGCCACGACATCGGTGCAATCGATGGCTTGATCGGCAAGGCCACGCGCGAAGCGATCCAGTCTGAACAGCGTCGCCTGGAATTCGAGCCGGATGGTCGTGCCGGTCGCCGTCTGCTCGATGCCTTGGTCAGCTGCGAAACGGTACCCGGCGTGCCGGCTTCGGGGGCAGTGCAAGCTCGGGAAAGTGGCGAGGTTGCGCCGCCGGCGGATGAACGCATGCACTGAGCGGTGGCGAGCATTTTCCTGCTTGGCCTATGGATCTGGCGTTGCCCGCCACAGAGGATGAGGCGGGCCTGCGAGTGTCTACGGCAGCCGCATGGCGGGGCTCGACTCATCCCACCGTGATCCGTTTCTGCAAGAAACTCCGTACTCATCTGGACACCCCCTTGGAGGTTTCAGATGACCCGTCTTGCAACTGTTCTGTCTGTGCTGCCGCTGGCCGTAGGAATTGGCCTGTTCGCCGATGAGGCTGAGGCCGCGTTCTTCATCGTCAACAGTACCCTGGACGTACCCGAAGTATCGCCCGGCGATGGCAACTGCAACCCGCAAGGCGGCGTGGGCAACACCTGCACCCTGCGTGCGGCGATCATGGAAGCCAATGCTCTTGGAGGTGCCCATACCATTGCCGTGGCATCGGGAACCTACAACCTCACGCGCAACGGCAGCGGGGAAGAGGCGGCATCCACCGGTGACCTCGACATCCTTGCCGACATCACGCTGACCAATGGCACCAGCAACCCGCCCCTGGTCTTTGTGCAGACCAGCGACCGCGCATTCGACATCCAGCCGGGCGCGAGCCTGAGCCTGGTCAACATCAGCGTGGCAGGCGGGACGGCGAACAGCGCCAACACCCTGCGCGGCGGTGCGTTCCACGTGCACAGCGGCGGCGCCTTGAGCCTGGATCGCGCGGTGGTATCGGGCAATATCGCCAATCTCGGCGGCGCCATCTACAGCGATGGTGACGTGCAGATCGTGGACTCCGAATTCTTCCACAATGCGCTGCTGCAGGGTGGCTTCCTGCTCGACGAGTTCATCAACGGCACCGCGATCCTGACGCGCGGTAGCTTGAGTGTCGAACGCAGCAGCTTTCACACGAACGGCGTGATTCCCGGTGGCGAAGGACTTACCACCACGGACTACGCAATTCATGCCCGCAGCAGTGGTCCGGCAAACCCTTCGGTCCTGTTGGTCAACACCACGGTGGCGCGCAATACGCGCGGCGTGCGCAGTGAGCAGGTGCCGCTGGAGATTCGTCTCAGTACCATTGCGCAGAACGATTTCCGAGGCGTGACCTTTCTGCCGGACGGCAATGCGGCCGGCCAGTTGGTGATCCGCGGCAGCGCCATCGTCGGAAACACCAGCCGTGACTGCGGCGACTTCTTTCCCGCCGCCTGGCACGATCTTCAGAATCACGGCAATGTCAGCACCGACGATAGCTGTGGCTTCACTGGCCCGAGCGACGTGCAGAATGCCGGCTATCCGTTCTTCGATACCCTGGAAACCTTCGGCGGCCGTACCCCGGCCTTGATGCCGGTTCCGGGCAGCGCTGTGGTCGATCGCAGCGGCGAGTGTTCGCCGCCCGAGGACCAGCGCGAGACCTCACGGCCCCTGGATGGCGATCTGGATACGTTCGCTGCCTGCGACGCCGGTGCGATCGAGTACAACCCCGACAGCGATCCCTTTCTGCCCGATTCGTTGTTCGCCGATGGCTTCGAATAAGCAGCGGCCGGCATTGGACGGTCGGCGTCCGCGGCATGACTTGCTGCTCGCGAAAACGCTTCGCGAGCGCGTATCCTTTCGCAATGAGCCGGGACGTTACCCAGAACCTCAACGCCGAAGGCGGGCCGCGATTCGACGACGAGCTTTACGTTCTGCTGCACGGCTTGGCGCGGCGCGAGCTGCGCCGCCTGGGGCAGCGCCGAACCCTCAATGCAACCGCGCTGGTCAACGAGGCATGGCTGAAGCTGGCCTCCGGTCAAGGCCAATGGCAAAGCCGCGCACATTTCCTGTCGACCATGGCCAAGGTCATGCGCCATGTGTTGATCGACTACGCGCGCGAGCAGGGCGCGCAACGTCGCGGAGGCGATGCGCTGCGGGTGACCTTCGAAGGTCTGGCAGTGGACGACGCGAGCCAGGGCGAGGCGGTCGAGTTGCTGGCCATTGACCGTGCACTGCAGGGACTTGCGGCGCTGGATGCCAGGCTCGAGCAGGTGATCGAGCTGCGCTTCTTTGCCGGCTTGACGGTAACGGAGATTGCGGCTGCGATGGGCCTGTCCGAGCCCACGATCAAGCGCGACCTGCGCGCCGCTCGCGCCTTCATCGCGGCCGAGCTCGGGCATACGCCGTGAGGCTCATTGCATGGCTTTGAGTTCGGCCGACTGGACGCGGCTGCGTGGCCATTTCGATTCGCTCTGCGAGTTGCCGTTGGCGGCTCGGGAAGCGGCCCTGGTCGAGCTCGACGAGAATGCCGAGCTGCAGGACGCACTGCGTCGCATGCTGGATGCGGACAGCGCAGACCGCCTTGGTGAGTCGGCGGTGCAGCAGGCGCCCAACCTGGCGCAGCGTGCCGAGCAGGAACTGGCACGCCGCTCCGAGCCGGATCGCATGGGTCAGCGTCTGGGTGCCTGGCGCATCGACGCCGTGCTCGGTTCTGGCGGCATGGGCCATGTGTACCGCGCGCAGCGTGACGATGGTCGCTTCGACACGCAGGCCGCGATCAAGATCGTTGCTACGGGCATCGATGCGAGGCGTTTCCTGCAAGAGCGCGACGTGCTCGCAAGGCTGGTGCATCCAGGTATCGCGCGCCTGCTGGACGGCGGCGAATGCGAGGACGGTCGACCATTTCTGGTGATGGAGTACGTCGATGGCGAGCCGATCGACCGGTGGTGCGAGTCACACGGCGCGGCACCCTTGAAGCGCATTGCCCTGCTGCTGGAGGCATCGCGTGCTGCTGCCTATGCGCACGCACGCGCGGTTCTGCACCGCGATCTGAAGCCCGACAACATCCTGGTCGACTCGCAGGGCCGCGTGAAGCTGCTCGATTTCGGCGTGGCAAAACTGCTCGATGCCGATTCGACTTCGCCACTGCTGACCTCCGACCGTTACTTCACGCCACGCTACGCGGCGCCAGAGCAAATTGCCGCCGAGCCGGCCACCACCGCAACCGACGTATTTGCGCTGTCGGTGATTCTTTACGAGTTGCTGGCCGGACGTCATCCATTCGCATCCAACGAGAACCAGGCAAGCCTCACCGGACGGGTCCTGACGGGTGAGGCGATGCCCTTGCGGCGTGCAATGAAGGCGCGGCCGCTGGAGCTTGGCAGTCGGCTGCGCGATCTGGAGGCCATCCTTGGCAAAGGACTGCAGCGCGACCCGATGCAACGCTTCGCAAGCGTCGACGCATTCGCGGATGAGCTGGAGCGTGTGCTCGAGGACAGTCCGGTTCGTACCCGCGCGCCAGCGACTTCCGAGCGCGCGCTGCGCTGGATGCGACGCAACCGCCTGGCGAGCAGTGCGCTCGTGCTCGGCTTGCTGGGCGTGACGCTGGGAACGGGGCTTGCGTTCTGGCAGGCGCACGAAGCCGGCAAGCAACGCGATGCGGCCCTGCTTGAGGCGCGCCGTGCGACGCGGGTTGCCGACTTCCTCGCCGACGTCTTCCGCGCACCCAATCCTGAGCGTTCACGTGGCAGCGAAGTGACCGCGCGCGAATTGCTGGAGCGTGGCGCGGAGCGTATCGCTGCCGAGCTGGGTGACGATCCGGCCCTGCGACTGCGACTGCAGCGGGTGATTGCCGATACCTACCGCAGCCTTGGACTCTTCAAGGAAGCCGAAGCCTTGCTCAGCGAAGCCTTGCAGATTGCCGACGAAGGCGCGCGTGGCGCACTGCTCTCGGACCTGGGTTGGGTACACGCCTTCCAGGGGCGCTTCGAGGACAGTGCAGCTCGCCTGCGCCAGGCGGTGGAACTGCAGCGCGCCGCGGGTAACGAGCCGGCATTGATCGATGTGCTGCAGCGCCTCGCAACGCCCTTGATCAATCTGGCCGAGCTTGACGCAGCCGATGCCGCAGCGCGCGAGGCGCTGGCCATCAATGACCGCCAACCCAGACCCGACCTGGCCAAGCGCCTGACCCTGCAGGGACTCATCGCCAGCGTGGCTTACAACCGCGGCGATCTTGAAGCCGCGGAAGCGCTGTACAGCGAAGCCCTGAAAACGCAGCGCAGCCTGCCGGACAGTTCGGGAACCGCGATTGCCGTGGCCGTCAGCAATCTCGCGACCGTGGCGTTCCGGCGCGCGTCACTCGACGAGGCCGAGCGCCGCTATCGCGAAGCCATTGCTCTGCAGCGTGCCCACTTCGGTATCGATAACGCCCAGGTTGCGGCGCCCATGATCAGCCTGTCGCTCACCCTGCGCCGGCTCGACCGAGGCGCAGAGGCGCTGCGTGTGGCACGCGAAGCGGCGGCAATCTTTACCCAATGGAATGGCGCGAATCACCGCTACGCCATCGGCGCGCAGCTGGATAGCGCGGAGCTGGCATTGCTGCTTGGGCAGGACGCCGAAGCCGAACTGAATGCGGTGGCAGCCGTGCTCGATGAGTCTGTCGAGCTGACGGCATTGCGATGCCGGTATCGACTGCTGCGCAGCCTTGCCGATGCGCAGCGGTCGGACGACGTGGGTGCTGCTGCGGACTGCCTCGACCAGCACAAGGCAGCGGCTGCGCACCGCGCACTGGCGTACCTGCATTGGGCACGAGTGGCACCCGATGCGGCGCGTCTCGCAGCGGCTCGCAAGCTGACCGAAGACCTGCTGCCGCGCGATCCTTTCCTTGATCGTCTCGCGAGTTCGTTGCAGGCGGGAACACCTGTGGTGGAAATGAACTCCGCCGATGAGAGAGCGGCGAGATGAGGGCATCGACACCCGTGTATCAAGGGTCGTGTGGGTCTGACTTCCATCCGCTCCGATATGGGCTATGCCTGCCTCATGAATCCGGTGCGGTTCGGCGTCGACTCGTTCGATGTTCTGCCAAAAAAGGCCTTGCCGCGACCGGGTTGCGCTGCCGGCGCTGCCCTGAGATGTTGTATCCCGACTAGCCGCGACCGGGTCGCAGCAGTCCGCGGCCTCACTCCTCCAACTGCGACTTGGCAAAGGCGATGTCGAGTGCTTCCATCGCATCCCGCGGCTTGAGCTTGGTTGCCTTCTCGTAAGCGTCGGCAGCGGCATCCTCCTTCTTGTCACCGTGCAGCAGGATCAGGCCATTGCCGTACTCGATATGCGCGATGGGCGAATCCGGCGTCAGTTTGAGCGCCGTCTTGAGGTGGTCCTCGCCGGTTGCTGCCTTGGCTCCATAGGTGAGGCCACCCATCAGGCTGCCCACCTTGCTGATGATCTCGCAGTGATACAGGCCCAATGCGGTGTGCGCTTCGGCGTGCTTGGGAGCAAGCTTCAAGGTCTTGTCGAGGCTCTCGCGTACCTTGCCCGCCAGGCCCTGGCTCAGTGCCTTGGCAATCGAAATGCCCTGGCTGTAGCGGCCCAGGGAAAAGGCGCGGCGGTAATGCGAATTGGCTTCCTTCGGCAGCGCGTCGATCGCTGCTTCGGCCAGCTTGCCGCAGGTTTCGAAGCGTGCCAGTTGCTCGGCCTCGTCTTCGACCAGATAAACCGCATGGATGCCCATTGCCTTGATCGCGACCGAGGCGCCAAGCGCGCCGAGTTTTTCGCCGCGCTCGAAGGCCGACTGGAAATCACCGCGGTGATAGTCACGCCAGGCATCCTGCAGTTCGTTGGCGATCTTGCCCGCATCGGCCGGCTTGCCCAGTTTGGCGTTGCCTTTCAACAGCGAAGTCACATGGGTTTCGTCGGGAAACGGCTCGCAGTCGCCCGCATGCAGTTTGTCCCAGGCCTTGGCCAGCTTGTCGGCGGGGTAGTCGAAGCTCTTGCTGGTGTGGGGAAACTTGGCCCATCCGGATTTCTTCGCCACGTTTGCCGTCTCCATTGGATATGCCTGCAAGCATTGCGCAGCCCGCAAGGGCAGGGCAAGCGCTTTGCACCGCAAATCGGCTTCGCGGTGTTGTTGCGACGCAGCATGCCGGTGCGTAGCATTCCCTATTCGCAGGCGCGTTCGCGCCCGCAGGGAGGAAGGCATGAAGTTTGGCGATTTCAATCCTGGCGAAGGATTCGAAGCGGTAGCGCGAGAGTTCTGGAGCAAGTGGGGCGATTTCGCCCGTCAGTCGGGTGGCGCGCAGTCCGCTGTTCCCGGTTGGCAGCAGGCGGTCGACTGGTGGTCGCAACTCGCGCACGGCGGCCGCAGCGAGGCCAATGCCGCGGTCGAACAGTTCAACAAGCAGGGCGCGCATTGGTTCGGACTGATGCAATCGGTTGCCGCGCAGTTCGCCGGCCAGAACGGATCTGCTTCCGAGGTGGCGCGAGCCTGGCAGAAAGCCGTCGGTGCGCAAGGCGAAAACCCGTTCCCGGAAATGTTCCGCGGCCTGCGCGGGCAGGGCGTAGCGGGCCTGGATCGTTGGGTGGAAGACGCATCACCCTTCCTCGATGCCTGGCGCAAGGAGGCCACCAACATGCTGTCGCTGCCGGCCTTCGGCCTGGCGCGCGAGCACCAGGAACGCTGGCAGGCAATGCAGCGTGCCCAGATGGCCATGCGCCAGAGTCAGAGTGCCTACCAGGCCCTGCTCGGCAAGGTCGGACAGCGCGCATTCGAGGTGTTCGAAGGCAAGCTGGAAGCGCAGAGCGAACCCGGTCGAGGCCTGGAGACCGCGCGTGCCTTGTTCGATCTGTGGATTGACGCGTCCGAGGAAGCCTACGCCGAGATCGCACTGTCGCCCGAATTCCGGCGGGTGTACGGGCAGATGGTCAATGACCAGATGCGCCTGAAAAAGGCAGTGCAGGATGAAGTTGAGCGCTTTGGCGCCATGCTCGGCCTGCCCGGCCGCAGCGAGGTTGACGCCAGCCATCGCAAGCTGCACGCCGTGGAAAAGGAAATGCGCGCGCTCAAGGCACAGGTCGCTGCATTGCTTGCCCGTGCCGGCGAACCGGCCAAGGCTCCTGTGGCGAGGCCGGCCGCACCTGTGGCGACACGCCCAGCCGCCGCTTCGAAGCCCCGAAGCGCGCCCGCAGCCAAGCTTGCCAGCAAACCCAGTGCGGCTCCCAAAGCCAAGCCGAAGCCGAAGGCTGCAGCCAGCAAGCCAGGCCGTGCCAAAACAGCCAGCAAGCCCGCGCCGTCCAAGGCAGCGGCGGCGACGGCGGTGAAGCCCGCCGTTTCCAAGGTTAAGGCCAAGGCCAGCCCGAAGCCCAAAGCCAAGCTAGACAAGCAATCCAAGGGCGGCAAGAAGTCCAAAGCAGCCAAGCCGATGGTGAGCCTGTCGCGCATGCCGGTGCGGCCGGGCAGCGAACCGGCCTCCGACCGCAAGGCCAGTAAAGCCACCAAGCGCGGGAGCGCCAAATAATGGGTCCGATCAAGTTCAGCCCGCAGATGCTGGCAGAGGAAAGCATGCGCATGCAGCGCAAGCTCGGCGCCGGCCTCAAGACCCTGCGCGAAGTGGGTGAGGCCAACTACGGCGCGACACAGAAGGAAGCCGTCTACAGCGATGGCAAACTCACCTTGTACCGCTATCGGGGTGAGCGCACGCCGAGTGCGAAGGTGCCGCTGCTGATCGTCTACGCCCTGGTCAACCGTCCCTATATGGTCGATCTGCAGCACGACCGTTCACTGGTGAAGGGACTGCTGTCGCATGGCGAGGACGTCTACATCATCGACTGGGGCTATCCGGACGGATCGGACCGGTACCTCGACCTGGATGACTACATCAACCGCTTCATCGATGGCTGCGTGGATCACGTGCGCGCTGCGCACGGACTGGATGCGATCAACCTGCTCGGCATCTGCCAGGGCGGGGCGTTCTCGCTGTGCTACTCGTCTCTGAATCCGGAAAAGGTCAACAAGCTGATCACCATGGTCACGCCGGTCGACTTCCACACGCCGGACAACATGCTGTCGCACTGGACCCAGGAGATGGACGTCGATCTGTTCGTCGACGCGGTCGGCAATGTCCCGGCCGACCTGATGAACTGGTGTTACATCACCCTCAAGCCGTTCCGCCTGAACCTGCAGAAGTACCTCGGTCTGATCGACGTGATGGATGACGTCGGCGAGATGGAGAATTTCCTGCGCATGGAGAAGTGGATCTTCGATTCGCCGGATCAGGCCGGGCAGGCCTTCCGCGAATTCATCCGGGATTTCTATCAGGGCAACAAGCTGGTCAAGGGCGGCTTGGTGATCGGCGGACGCGAAGTCAGCCTGAAGAACATCAAGATGCCAGTGCTGAACATTTTCGCCGAGCAGGATCATCTGGTGCCGCCCTCGGCTTCGCGACCACTTGGCGGATTGATCGGTACGCGCGACTACACCGAGCTGGCTTTCCGCGGCGGCCACATTGGCATCTACGTATCGGGCCGCGCGCAGAAAGAGGTCCCGGCCTCGATCCACGGCTGGCTGGGGCGTCGCTGAAACACACACAACGCGCTGGCTTTCAGGTAGAGCGTCGACTCCACTCGTAGGTCGGATCAAGCGCCGCCGAATCGCTCGAACGGGCGATGGCGTCGAGCGGCGCGGATCCGACGTGCGGGATGTCGATCTTGGCCATAGCATCACCCGCGGCCTGACACGGTAGTGCCCCCACGTCG
>JBBSJP010000057.1:0-28366 GCA_038257155.1 Lysobacterales bacterium
CAAAGAGCAAGAGCCCGCTTCGATTGGTGCCACGGCTTCACACGCTTTGTTGAACTGTGTGTGGCATCGCTGCGCTCGCAACGGAACCACCGAATCTGATGCTTTCCGGTCCGGTCGAACCCTCAACCGGCGCTTCGCGCCACCTTCTCCCAAGGGGAGAAGGGAGCTGCCAAAGCCCCTCTCCCCTCGGGAGAGGGGTTGGGGAGAGGATACGAGAACCAAGAATGCAGATTGCTCGCCGGGCCCCCTCCAGCCGCCCAATGCTCTGTTTCGAGGTGCAGTACCAGACCATTGCCATTGTCGCTGCCACTGCCGCTGCCGTTGCTGTTGCTGTTGGCTCTTGGGTCCCCATCGGCTCGTGCCGAGCAGCGGAGCCAGGACCGGGGGAAAGGCCCGCATGTTTGAGCACATGGATGTGCGAGTTCGGGCCGGCCCGGTCATGGCGAGCAGCGCAGGGGACCGCGCGGGCTTCATCCGCGCGGCGCGAGACTGGGGTGCCCTTTCTCTTGGTTACTTCTCTTTGGGCAAGCAAAGAGAAGTGACTCGTGGCCCCGAAGGGGCGCGAAAGCATTTGATCTTGCTGCTGCTGCTGCTGTTGCTGTTGCTGTTGCTGTTGCTGTTGCTGTTGCTCAGCGTGGTTGATCGACAAACCAACCACCCCGCAATGGCGGATCAAGATCCGCCCTCCAACAGCAAGAGCGCTCAGCTGGTCGAGTAGTCCACCTGTCGGATCAAGATCCGCCCTCCAACAGCAAGCGCAAGAAGCGAAATCAATCCTCCTCGGCCTTCGGCCGATACGCCTCAGTCAACTGCTTCTGCACCTGCGGCGGCACCGGTTCGTAGTGGCTGAACTCAATCGTGTAGCGCCCGCGTCCCGCCGTCGCGGCCTTGAGTTCGTTGGTGTACTCACCCAACTCTGAAAGCGGCGCCTGTGCCTTGATCACCAGTTCACCACCGCGCTGTGAATCGGTGCCGTTGATTCGCGCGCGCTTGGTGGCCAGGCCGCCGGTGATGTCGCCCATGCGTTCTTCGGGAATCGACACATCGAGATTCACGATCGGTTCCAGCACGATCGGCCGCGCCTTGGTAATAGCGTCGAGGAAGGCTTTGCGCGCCGCGGTTACGAAGGCGATCTCCTTGGAGTCGACCGGGTGGTACTTGCCGTCATACACGATCACCCGCACGTCCTGCAGGTAGTAGCCGGCAATCGCACCCATCTCGAGCACCTGGCGCACGCCCTTCTCGACCGCCGGAATGAACTGGTGCGGGATCGCGCCGCCGACGACTTCGTCCTCGAATTCGAATCCGCCGCCGCGCGGCAAGGGCTCGACACGCAGGAACACCTCGCCGAACTGGCCGGCGCCGCCGGTCTGCTTCTTGTGCCGGTGGTGCCCATCGGCGCGCGCCGAGACGGTTTCCCGGTAGGCGATGCGCGGTGGGCGCGAGGTAACTTCCACGCCGTAACGTTCCTTCATCCGCTCCAGCATCACGCGCAGATGCAGCTCACCGAGGCCGCGGATCACGGTTTCGTTGAGCTCCTTGCTGTGCTCGATGCGGAAGCAGGGATCCTCCTCGGCCAGCTTGTGCAGCGCATTGGCAAGCTTCTGCTCCTGACCCTTGTGGGCCGGCTCGATCGCCAGGCTGAACATGGGCTGCGGGAAGTCGAGCGGCTTGAGATGAATGTGGTCTTCGGCGTGGCTGTCGTGCAACACCGCGTCGAAGTGGATCTCTTCGATCTTCGCGACCGCGGCGATATCGCCGGGTATGGCTTCATCTATCTCGCTGTGCTCCTTGCCACGCAGTTTGAACAGGTGGCCGACTTTGAACGGCTTCTTGCCATCGCCGACCAGCAGTTGCGTGTCGCGTCGCACCGTGCCCTGATAGATGCGGAACACCGAGAGTTTTCCGACAAAGGGATCGTTGATGATCTTGAACACGTCGGCGATCACATGTTTGGCTGGATCCGGATCCGCCACAATCGGCTGCGCCCCGCTGCCTTCGCCCCTGACGAAGGGCGGCGGATTGGCCTCGAAGGGGTTGGGCATCAGGCGTTCGATCACGTCGAGCAGTTCGCCCACGCCGGCGCCAGTGCGCGCCGAGACGAAGCAGATCGGCACCAGATGACCCTCGCGCAGGCACTGTTCGAAGGCGTCATGCAATTCATTGCCGGAAAGAGCGGCCTCGCCCTCTTCCAGGTAGCGGCCCATCACGTCCTCGTTGATCTCCACCACCTGATCGATGATGCGCTGATGCGCATCGGCCACGTTGCCGAACTCGCTCTCTCCCTGCGGTTTAAGGAAGCAATCGACCACGCCGGCTCGACCCTTGGCCGGCAGGTTGATCGGCAGACACTCATTGCCGAAAGTTTCGCGCAACTGTTCGACCAGCATCTCCAGTTCGGCTTCGTCGTGGTCCATCTTGTTGACGATCAGCAGGCGGCAGAGGCGACGTGCCTTGGCGTATTCCATCATCCGCATGGTGCTGTGCTCGATCCCGGCCTGGGCGCTGACCACGATCGCGGCAGTTTCTACGGCGGCCAGCGAAGACAGGGTCGGACCGCGGAAATCGGTGTATCCCGGCGTGTCGATCAGGTTGATGTGGATGCCACCGTGGTCGATCGAGGCGATCACCGAATTGATCGAGTGGCCGCGTTCCTTCTCCATCGGATCAAAATCGGAAAAGGTGTTGCCACGCTCCACCGAGCCCGCACTTTGAATGGTGCCGCCCGCCTGCAGCAGGGCCTCGAACAAGGTGGTCTTGCCGGCGCCGGCGTGGCCCACCAGGGCCATGTTGCGGATTGCTGCAGTGCTGTAGCTCGGCATGATCTTCCCTCCCCAGGGCTGCATGGCCTGGGCGGAGGGCGGCGCGCTGTCGTCGACGTGCGGCGGCACCGGGTCGCGCTCCGCGCCGGGCGGCGGTTTCGCGATGTGGTTGCTTGTTGTCCCGCCACCGGAAACAGTCCACTGGCGATGGGCCTAGCCTTTCATCCGGGTGGGCGCAAGGTCAAGTGGCAATGCGCAAAGTCGCGAGACAGCAGGCGCGGTATCAGCAATTCGCGCGGCGATGTGGCAGCACGGCTGCGGCGCGCGTTGCGCCGTGGAACGCCGATCGGATGCATCGTCACTGGCCGGGGCGGCGGCGTGAGCTTACTCTTGCCGCGAATGGCCTGATCCTAGGAGTCTCGATTTTCCAATGGCAGAACGCAGCGAGATCGAACTACTGCGCCTGGTCGAAGAGGCGCTGCGCATGGCGGAGGCCGATCGCGCCATGTGGCTGGCGGAGCAAGATCTCGACGACGGAACACGGGCGCGGGTGAGGCAATTGCTCGTCGCGCGGGCGGAAGGATCGCCCGACGAAACCCGGATCATGCCCGCTCCCAAGCTGCCTGCGTTTCCCAAGGCAGGCGAGCGTATCGGCAGCTATGAACTGATCCGGCCGCTGGAAGCCGGCGGCATGGGCGTGGTCTTTCTCGGGCGTCGCGCCGACGACGCTTACGAGCAGCAGGTGGCGATCAAGCTGATACTCCCCGTGCACCTTGTAGCGGACCCGGAATTTCGTCGCCAGTTGATCGGACGCTTTGAAGCCGAACGCAACATCCTGGCACGACTCAATCACCCCAATGTGGCACGCATACTGGACGGCGGAAGCACCGCGGACGGCATTCCCTACTTGGTGATGGAGTTCGTCGATGGCGTATCGTTGATCAACTACTGCGCAAATCATAATCTCGAAACAAGGGCCAGACTGGAATTGTTCGCCAAGGTCTGCGACGGGGTGCAGGAGGCACACCGCAACCTGATCGTGCATCGCGATCTCAAGCCGGACAACGTCCTGGTCGGCGCGGATGGCGAGCCGCGGCTGCTCGATTTCGGCATCGCCAAGATCCTCGAACGGGAGGCGCCGGACGCGGATCGGGGCAGTACTGCACTGACCGCCATGACACCGGCGTACGCCAGTCCGGAGCAGGTACGCAACGAGACCCTGACGACCAGCTCCGACGTCTATTCCTTGGGCGTGGTGCTGTATCAGCTGTTGGCCGGCGTGCGGCCGTACGAACTCGGCGGGCTTCGCCCCTCGGAGGCGGAACACATGGTCTGCGAAACTGTGCCCGAACCGATGCGCAAGGCACTGGAGCGCGCCGCGATACCCGATCCGGAGCGCCGCGCGCGACGCGCCGAGTTGCGAAGCGACGTGGAGCGCATCGTTGCCAAGGCCATGCACAAGGAGTCCTCACGCCGCTATCGGTCGGCGCAGGAGCTGGCAGACGACATTCGTCGCTACCTTGATGGTCAGCCAGTGCTGGCGCATCCGGACTCGAGTTTGTATCGCACCAGCAAGTTCCTGCGACGCAATCGCGTTGCCAGCGGCATCGCCGCGCTGGCGCTGGTCAGCATACTCGGCGCCACGGTGTTCGCCTTCCAGCAGGCCGCCAGGGCGCAGCGCGCGGCGCAGGACATGGAGCAGGTCAACCAGTTCCTGGTCGATGTGCTGGCCGCGTCCGATCCCTTCGAATCTGGCGGGGAAATCACCCTTGCCCAGGCGGTCGACCAGGCCGCCGACAAGATCGATGAGCGCTTTTCTGGGCGCCCGGAGCTGAGCGCGCCGATCCGCGGGGCACTCGGTTACAGCATGGTAAGCAGGTATCAGCTCGAGTCCGCCGAGCCCCTGCTGTTGCAGTCGTTGGCCGAGCACCGCCGGGCCTTCGGCGAGGCTGACCTGCGCACCTTCAGGATCCGCGAAGCGATCGCCCAGCTACGCCAGGAACAGAGTGATTTTGCCGCAGCGGAAGCGGAGTACATCGCGCTTATTGCCGACATGGAATCGTCCGGGCTCCACTCTACTCCGCTGTTTGGCATGGTGCTGAGCAACTTGGGCAATCTTTACCTCGCGTCTGGCGACTATGCCAAGGCCGACACTGGTCTCCGCCGCGCGCAAGAGTGGGAACGAGAGACAGGCCTGACACGACCGCCAGAGGATGCCCTTGCGATGATGTCGAATCTGGCCCAGGTGGCCCACGAACTTGGCGATCTCAAACGAGCCGACGAGCTTTATAGCGAGGCGTTGCAACGCGCCACGGCCCTGCGTCCGGAAGGCAGCTTGGAAACCTCGACCCTGCTCAGCAATCGTGCCTACCTTCTCAACGACTTGTCGCAACCCGAAGCCGCCATGGAGCACTGGCAGAAGGCTTCCGCGATGCGCGAAATGATGCTGCGCGGCGACCATCCAATGCGACTCACCGTGATCGTGCAGCTCGCGCGCCAGTCGCAGTATCTTGATCGCCCAGACTATGGCCTGCAGCAGGCTGAGCTAGCCGTGGCCATGGCCGAACGCATGGGCGAAGCACAACACGCAAATCTGGTGTATGCGCTTGCCCTTCGAGCCTCCCTACTCAGTTCACTGGGAGACTTCACCGAGTCCGAAGCATCGATGCAACGTGCGGAGCACGAGTTGGCCATCGGGGAGGGTCGCTCCGCTGGCATGGCCGGTGTGGTCGAGTTGCTCCGCGCGCGCATCTGCCGCGAGGCCCCACCGCCGCCAGCGCAGGCCTGCCCGGGAAAAACGGATTGAGCAGCGGACCGCAGACGCCGACCACGCCAGCCTCAGGATTGCGCGACGCGCGCCGCCACCGGTGCCTGCGGCCAGCGCTTGAGCACTGACCCCTGATCCCAACCGCGTCGGGACCGACCGAAGCCAGCATATGTTCATGGCTCATGTGGCACTCAGTAGGCCAAGCTGCAAGATTGGCATCACGAAGTCACGCGCAACGAGCAACCAGGCCATCGCGTACTACACGGCGCGCGCCGCCCGCCATGGCGCTGTCTTTCACCGTATCGAAGGGGCGGTTAGCGCGCTCATCGCCGAAGAAATGCGACCCGGCGGGTGGACCGCGTGGTCAGTGCCGACAACCAAAGCATCATGGGCATGGCGATGCATCAAGGCACGCCTGCCGCAATCCCGCCCGACCGGCAATGGTGACCATGCCGGGCGGGGCCGCCGATGCCGACCTGGCCCGCAGGTAGTTCACGCGACCTGCGGCGCGACCAGAAAGCGGTTTTGGTAGAACTTGGTGAGCAGCGCCGGCGTGATGACGACATTGTGATGTCGACGCAGCCGCTCGCTGACTTCTGCGGTACTGAGCACGCCGTCGAATGCCGACAGCATGTCCAGCACGTCGCGCGCCACGCTGAAACTGCCCGCCACCGACGTCACCTGACACTGCCCGTCCGCTCGCGGATACACGACCAGTTTGGGGTTGCGGAGCAGCGGATCCGGCAGCACCGGAGTCATCATTTGCTGGTAACTGCTGCCCAGCCGCATCTGCAGCGTTCTCTGCTGGTGGCTGCCGATGATCTCCGCGACGCTGTTGCGATCAAGCTCGCTTGCGCGTCGATTGCACTCGAGGAAGTATTCTTCCTCACGGCCGCGCCACGCGCCCCACGCCTTGGTGTACCGAGCTTCGTCCACGGTGCCATCAATCTGATGACGGGTAAGCCGCGCCGCCGGGTTGGTGATCGGCGTCTGCGCCGCATCCAGCCCTAGCTCAAGCGCGAAATAGGCAGGCAGGACCGCTTCAAGGTGCCCCACGTAGGCCTTCACCGCCATCCAGAAATCATGGCCGTCCTGGCCCTTGACGTGCTTGCAGAACCAGGTGGAACAGGTGGCATTGCGATGACGCCAGATCGTGCAGCTGTACTCGCCTTCGCGGAAGTACGGGCACTGCATCGAGCGCGCGGTCCCGAACACGCCGGGGCCCTTGCGATCGTACAGTAGGGAGTAGACCCCCGGAATGGTGAGGCCAAGCGGCCAGCAGTCGGCCCTGCGGCGCAGCTGGGCGCGAATACGATCGCGACCCTCGGAGAGGTCGTCGCCGGGGTCGGCGAGAATTCCGCCGACAAGATAGTTGGGCAAGGCCGGATGAAAGCTGCAGCACTTGGTAGCAAGATTGAAACTCGCCGAGCCGAGGCCCTGAACGCCCCCTTCCGGCGTGCACATGGCGCAGGCGTGACAAGTGGCGAGGGTTTCCTCCGGCACGCGCTGCTCGAAGAATTCCGGAAGCAGCTGGCGATACACTGCCGGGAAGGAATCAAGCATCCGGCGGTTGTCCACGGCGGCGTCCACAGCGTCGAAATACGAGTGTGCGGACGGCGATGTACCGCCGCCCGCACACCACTTGGTCAGCTCTAGTACGTGTCTAGAGTTGTCTTAACATGCTTGTCCGAAGTCTTGAGGCGATTGTTTTGGGTTTCTTCGGTATCGGGATCGGTTTCGGTATCGGTGCCGCCGGAAACTGCAGCGATCTCATTCTCGTCAAGTATGCGCGGCGCTTGCAGCTTGTTCTCGATGTTGCTCATGCTAAGTAATCCTAGTTGGATTCTGGTGAGTGACGACCTGCCCCAGGTCCCGCGGGCTGCAAACGTCGCGGGCCTCATAGCACTTGGTGAAGTTAAAGGCCAGAGTCAACTGGCTTGACGCGGCCCGACGCACGCGCGAGTGACGGCTACGATTGCGCCGCCCGAGCCACCTGCGGCAGCTTCGGCCAGCGTTTCAGCACTGCCGCCTTGATGCCGGTAGCATCCAGGCCGACCGAGGCCAGCATCTGCTCGCGACTCATGTGTTCCAGCCAGGCATCCGGCAGGCCGAGCTGCAAGATCGGCATCACGATAGCTTGCGCGGCGAGGAATTCGGCTACCGCACTGCCCGCGCCGCCGGCGATGGCATTGTCTTCCAGCGTGACGAAGGCGCTGTGGCTGCGCGCCAGTTCCAGCAGCAGGGCTTCGTCCAGCGGCTTGATGAAGCGCATGTTGACGCAACTGGCGTCGATCTCTTCTGCGGCGGCCTCGGCAGCGGGAACCATCGCGCCGAAGGCCAGCAGGGCGATGCCGCTGCCGCCACGGCGGCGCAGTTCGGCCTTGCCGATCGGCAAGGTATCGAGGTCGGCCGGCAAGGCGACGCCCGGGCCGCTGCCACGCGGATACCGAACCGCAGCGGGTCCGGCATGGCGCAGGCCGGTGCTCAGCATGCGGCGGCATTCGGCCTCGTCGGCCGGCGCCATCACCACCATGTTGGGAATACAGCGCAGGAAGGAGAGGTCAAAACTGCCTGCGTGGGTAGCGCCGTCCGGCCCGACAACGCCACCGCGATCAATCGCGAACAAAACATCCAGATTCTGCAGGGCGACGTCGTGGATCAACTGATCGTAGCCGCGCTGCAGGAAGCTTGAGTAGATCGCCACCACCGGCTTGGCACCTGCGCAGGCCATGCCGGCGGCCAGCGTCACCGCGTGCTGCTCGGCAATCGCCACGTCGAAGTAACGCTCCGGATACTCCTGGCTGAAGCGCACCATGCCCGAGCCCTCGCGCATCGCCGGCGTGATGGCCAGCAGGCGCGGCTCGGCCGCCGCCATGTCGCACAGCCAGTCGCCGAACACCTGGGTGTAGGTCGGCTTGACCGGGCCGGGCTTCTTCACAACGCCAACGCTGGGATCGAAGGGGCCGACCGCGTGGTATTCGATCTGGTCGCCCTCGGCACGTTCGTAGCCCTTGCCCTTGGTGGTGATGACATGCAGCAGTTGCGGGCCCTGCAATCCTTTCAAGGTATGCAGGGCATGCAGCAGCGCCGGTATGTCGTGACCGTCGATCGGGCCGGTGTAGTGGAAGCCCATTTCCTCGAACAGGGTGGACGGCACGAACATGCCCTTCCAGTGTTCTTCCCAGCGCCGCACGAAGCGCGCCGCAGAGGTCTTCTTGCCGAGCAGGCGCTTGCCGCCCTCACGCACCGCATTCAGGGCACGGCTGGCCGTCAGCCGGCCAAACATCTTGGTCAGCCCGCCAACGTTTTCGGAAATCGACATGCGGTTGTCGTTGAGGATCACCAGCAGGTTCGGCTGGGGTTCCATGCCGCCCGCGTGGTTGAGCGCCTCATAGGCCATGCCGGCAGTCATTGCGCCGTCGCCGATCACCGCCACCACACGGTGCGGATCGCCGCTGCGCGCCAGTGCCACCGCCATGCCCAGCGCGGCAGAAATCGAGGTGGACGAGTGGCCAACGCCAAACGTATCGAACGGGCTTTCCTCGCGGCGCGGAAACGGCGCGATGCCATCCTTCTGCTTCACCGTGTGGATCTGGTCACGACGGCCGCACAGGATCTTGTGCGGATAACACTGATGGCCGACATCCCAGACAATTCGGTCATCCGGTGTTTCGTAGAGATAGTGCAGCGCGACGGTCAACTCGATCACGCCAAGCCCGGCCCCGAAGTGGCCACCGGACTGGGCTACCTGTTCGATCAGGTACGCACGCAGCTCCTGCGCAATGGCAGGCAGCTCGGCTTCGGGAAACTGGCGCAGGTCGGCGGGAACGGAAATCCTCGCCAGCCGCGGGTAGCGCTGGGAATCGATACTCATGGGTACGATTATCGTTCGACTTGGCACTGCGAGCCAGTGAAGCAGGTCGAAATGGCGCAATTCGGGCAGGTGGACGATAGAATTCGGACAGATCAGGGGTCTCAAGGGCGATTCGCGCGGCCTACCGCTGGCCGTCGCCCAGCGGGCATCGAGACGGACAACGTTGCCCCCGCTCCGTCCTGCCTGCAGGTGCGCGACTGGGGCAGCCGAATGGTTCGCTTCCCGCAGCACCTGCCGCCTGCGTGGCAGAAAACGGGCATTGCCGAGTCACTTCGAGAACACTGGCAAAGATGCACAGCAGAAAAGATGCGCAGCAGACCTGTGACATCAGATTGAGTCAGACCCGCACTCGCGCTGTTTGGCTCCCACCCGCGAAGGTCTCTGAACACGTCCATCCGGACCCTTCGTCGGACTCAGGACGAGCCTGTCAACCCGCATCGGTTAACTTCGCCAGGTCAATGGCTTGCGCGATGAGCCCGAGGGCCGCCTCGCGACTCTTTCGGAAGGGTTTACTTCTGCCCGCGAAACCGCCCGAACAGCCCGCCTTTGGCCGCGGCATTCGGATCAACCGGTGCCGGCGGCACTTCCATATCAGCCATGCCGGTAAAGAGGTTGGCGTTGACGAAGTCGGTGACCTCGGCCAGCGGCACACCGGCGCCTTCGGCAATCTCGGTGAGCAGCTGCGGACCCTTCATCATCACCGTGGCGATACGGAAGTGCTTGGGATACTCACGCTCGATCTGCGGCCACTTGCTGAGCTTGAACTTGAGGTTCTGGTCGTAACCCTCGGCAATCTGTCCCTCGCCGGCGAACAGTCCGCACAGCCACTGCAGGCGCATGAACGGCTGCGCGCTGCCCAGTTCGGCCTTCAGCTTGTCGACTTCGCCCGAGGTGATGGCGGTCCAGTGTTCGGCGCGAATTACCCGCTTGCAGTAAGGCGCAAAGCCTTTCAGCGTGGCGGGCCCGAGGTAGGTCTGCGATTTGGGATCAAGCACCAACAAGGGCGCGCCATCGATCGCCAGCTTGACCGGTCCCGGCAATGCGTTGCCCTGCAGGTAATCGACCAGCATGGGATCGCGCGGTGGCGGCGGCGGTGCTTCAACCACGGCGACGGGTTCGGGTGCCGGCGGCGGCTTCGGCGGCTCGGCCTTCGGGGCGGCAGCGGGCGCTTCGGCTTTCGGTTTTTCCGGCTTTGCAGCTTCGGCCTTGGGTGGCGCAACCTCTGCTGGCCGCGGTGGCGCCACAGGGGCCGGCTTGGGCGCTGCCGGCGCGGCTTTGGGGGTGATGCCCGACAACTCGCCCAGCAGGGCTGCGATACTTTCCGCTGTAGCCGGCGGCCGCAGGGTGTAGTCGGCTTCGGCATGCTCGCCCGAGGTCAGGGCGACGATTGGTCGGCCCGAGTTGTGCTCGCGCAGCCAGGTCATGTGGCCATACATGGAATCGAGGTCGATGATCAGGACATCGGCATCATTCAATGCAGCCAAGGCCCATGCGCCGTTCAGTAGGGCGTTGGCCTGTTCAAACAGGCCCTTCAGCGCGGCCTCTTCCTGACTGCCCATGCCGGTGAAACACAACGTCTTGCGCGAACTCATGCATTCCCCCTGGGGACGGCAGCGCAAAGGCGCGTGCCGAAAAAGCCGTCGTCAAGCCGACGGGCGGCTTGGCTAGAGTTCGAAGTGTCGAGAAATCCAGCCCTAGCGTCAACGAGCAGGGCTGTGCTGCGCCTTTAGAGCGGGCGGCGCTTGCGCGGCAGATGGCCCTTCAGGAATTCCATCTGGTCGGCCAGGATGTTGCGGTTCGACAGGATCAGGTGTTCCACCCAGCTCGGCCGGTAGGGCACGGCGAGCAGTGGCATGCCGGCCTGCTGCGGGGTGCGGCTGCCCTTGCGCACGTTGCAGACGATACAGGCGCTGACCACGTTCTCCCAGATGTCGCGTCCGCCGCGCGACACCGGCACCACATGATCGCGGGTCAGATGGTGGCGGGCATGCGTGCTGCCGCAATAGAGGCACAGCATGCCGTCGCGCGCGAACAGGGCGGCATTGGTGAGGGCGGGTGCGGGATCCACCGCCAGACGTGAGGCCACACCGCGCGAGGCCACGATCGGATGCAGCTGCAGGATGCTTTGCTGACCGGCGGCGCGGTTGTATCCGCCATGCACCGTGATGCAGGGCGAACCGAGCGTCCAGGCAACGGCGTCGCGGACGTACAGGCATACCGCATCCTGCCAGCTGATCCAGTCCAGGATGCGGCCGCGGGCATCGAGCGACAGCACGCGCGTTGCGTAAATCGTGGCGCTGGCAGCGGCAGCATCGGCGAACATGCGAACTCCCGTGAAAGAGATCCATGCCGTCCCGGAAAGCCTGCCCTGCAACCGGGCCTGCAGATCCGGATCGGTATCGCGCCGGAGCATAGCGGAAATGATCGCTCTTTGTGTGGCAGGTAGACTGGCGGTTTCCGGCTGCGGAGCGCGACGCGCATGTTCCATCCCGAGATCGAGCCTTTCGACAATGGCTATCTGCAGGTTTCCGAACGCCATCGCCTGTACTTCGAACAGTGCGGCAATCCCGAGGGCAAGCCGGTTGTGCTGCTGCACGGCGGCCCCGGGGCCGGCTGCAGCCCGAAAATGCGGCGTTTTCATGATCCGCAACGCTACCGCATCATCCTTTTTGACCAGCGCGGCGCGGGTCGCAGCGCGCCACACGCCGACCTGGTCGAGAACAGCACCTGGGACCTGGTCACCGACATCGAGCGCCTGCGCCAGCATCTGTCGATCGAACGCTGGCAGGTCTTTGGTGGTTCCTGGGGCTCCACCCTCGCCCTGGCCTATGCCCAGTCCCACCCAGAGCGCGTCAGCGAACTGATCCTGCGCGGTATCTTCATGCTGCGTCGCTGGGAGCTGGAGTGGTTCTACCAGGAAGGCTGTTCTCGGCTGTTTCCCGAGGCCTGGGCCGAATACATCGCACCGATTCCCCTCGTCGAACGCACCGATTTGATCTCGGCCTACCATCGCCGTCTGACCCACAACGACCCGGCGATTCGGCTGGACGCGGCGCGCGCCTGGGCGGTCTGGGAAGCCTCCACCAGCTTCCTGCGCCAGGATCCGGCCTTCATCGACGCGCACCGTGCCGAGGATTTCGCCCTGGCCTTTTCGCGAATTGAATCGCACTACTTCGTGAACGGCGGATTCTTCGCCGTGGAAGACCAGTTGCTGCGCGATGCGCACCGCATCGCCGAGATTCCCGGCGTGATCGTGCACGGTCGCTACGACGTGGTCTGCCCGGTGCAAAGCGCCGTCGACCTGCAGCGTGCCTGGCCCAAGGCCGAGCTTCAGATCGTGCCGGATGCCGGTCATTCGGCCTTCGAGCCGGGCAATGCCAAGGCCCTGCTGGCGGCGACGGCGCGCTTTGCCTGAGCCGGCCGGTCTCGCGCAATCGTATGCAGCGCGCTGCTTTCAGGCCGTGGCCAGCCGCCGATCGGCTAAACTCTGGCGTTCAGCCGCAACGTAGCGCGGCACATTCCAATAACAACAGTCACCGGCACGTCGTTCAGGGCGGACGCCGCGGAGGGAAGGCATGAACTGGATCAATGACGTCCTCGATCAGGATCGCGACCCCGTCGAAACCAGCGAGTGGGTGCAGTCGCTGTCGGCGGTGATCGGCAACGACGGCCCGGAGCGCGCCCACTTCCTGCTGCAGCAGATGGTGGAGCAGACCCGCCGCGCCGGTGCCCACCTGCCCTTCTCTCCCACCACCGAATACATCAACACCATCCCGGCGCACATGGAGGCCAAGAGCCCCGGCGATGCACAGCTGGAGTGGCGCATCCGCTGCATCAACCGCTGGAATGCGATGGCGATGGTGGTGCGCGCCAACCGCAAGCCCGGCGACCTGGGTGGCCACATCGCCAGCTTCGCCTCGGCTGCGACGCTGTATGACGTCGGTTTCAACCACTTCTGGCGTGCCCCGTCGGCCGAGCATCCCGGCGACCTGATCGGCATCCAGGGCCATTCCTCGCCCGGCGTCTACGCGCGCGCCTTCCTTGAAGGCCGCCTGACGGAAAGCCAGCTCGACCACTTCCGCATGGAGGTCGACGGCAAGGGCATCAGCTCCTACCCACACCCGTGGCTGATGCCGGACTTCTGGCAGTTTCCCACCGTCTCGATGGGCCTCGGGCCGATCGCCGCGATCTACACGGCGCGCTTCTGGAAATACCTCGAAGCGCGCGGCCTGATGCCCAAGACCGACCGCAAGGTCTGGTGTTTCCTCGGCGATGGCGAGTGCGACGAGCCCGAGAGCCTCGGCGCCATTTCGGTCGCCGGACGCGAGGGGCTGGACAACCTGGTCTTCGTGATCAACTGCAACCTGCAGCGCCTCGATGGCCCGGTGCGCGGCAATGGCAAGATCATCCAGGAGCTGGAAAGCGCCTTCCGCGGCGCCCACTGGAATGTGCTCAAGCTGGTCTGGGGCAGCTACTGGGATCCGCTGCTGGCCAAGGATGGTTCCGGCCAGCTGCGCCGCATCATGATGGACACGGTCGACGGCGAGTACCAGAACTGCAAGGCCTTTGGCGGCGCCTACACGCGCGAGCATTTCTTCGGCAAGACGCCCGAGACGCGCGACCTGGTCGCCAACCTGTCGGACGATGACATCTACCGCCTCAACCGTGGCGGCCACGATCCGCACAAGGTCTATGCCGCCTACCATGCGGCGGTGCATACCAAGGGCATGCCGACGGTGATCCTGGCCAAGACGGTCAAGGGCTACGGCATGGGCAAGGCCGGCGAATCGCTGAACCCCACGCACCAGACCAAGAAGCTCGACGACGACGCGGTGCGCCACTTCCGTGACCGCTTCAATATCCCGGTGTCGGACGCCAAACTGCCCGAAGTTCCCTTCTATCACCCCGGCGAAGACTCGCCCGAAGCGCAGTACATCAAGGCGCGTCGTGCCGCGCTCGGCGGCCCCTTGCCGCAGCGCCGGCAGAAAGCGGATGCCAGCTTCCAGGCGCCCGCATTGGACAAGTTCGAACGCCTGCTGAAATCCAGCGGCGAGCGCGAGATCAGCACCACCATGGCCTTTGTGCAGGCACTCAACATCGTGCTGCGCGACAAGGACATCGGCCCGCGCTGCGTGCCGATCGTGGCCGACGAAGCGCGCACCTTCGGCATGGAGGGTCTGTTCCGACAGCTCGGCATCTACGCGCCGCAGGGTCAGAAGTACAAGCCGGTCGATGCCGACCAGCTGATGTTCTACCGTGAGGACGCCGCTGGCCAGGTGCTGGAGGAAGGCATCACCGAAGCCGGCGCGTTCTCCAGCTGGATGGCTGCGGCGACCAGCTACAGCACCAACAACCAGCCGATGCTGCCGTTCTTCATCTTCTACTCGATGTTCGGCTTCCAGCGCATCGGCGACTCGGCCTGGCAGGCCGCCGACATGCGCGCGCGCGGCTTCCTGCTCGGGGCTACCGCGGGCCGGACAACATTGAATGGCGAAGGTCTGCAGCACGAGGATGGCCACAGCCATTTGCTGGCCGGCAATATCCCGAACTGCCGACCCTACGACCCGACCTTCTCGTTCGAGGTCGCGGTGATCCTGCGCCACGGCATGCAACGCATGCTGGCCGACCAGGTCGACGAGTACTACTACCTCACCCTGATGAATGAGAACTACCCGCACCCGGATATGCCGAAGGGCGCCGAGGAAGGGATCATTCGCGGGATGTACTTGTTGCAGGGCTCCGCGCTCGGGGCTCAGGGCTCTGGCAAAGCCAAGGGCAAGAGCAAGGGGCCGTGCGTGCAGCTGCTGGGGTCGGGCACGATCCTGCGCGAGGTGATCGCCGCTGCCGAACTGCTCGACAAGGATTTCGGCGTCGGCGCCGACATCTGGAGCTGCCCGAGCTTTACCGAACTGCGCCGCGATGGCTGGGATGTCGAACGCTGGAACCGCATGCACCCGGAGGCCAAGCAGAAGCGCACGCCCTACGTCACCGAACTGTTGCAGGGCCGTCCCGGTCCGGTGATCGCGGCGACCGATTACGTACGCATGTACGCCGACCAGATCCGCGCCTTCGTGCCGGCGCCCTACACCGTGCTGGGCACCGACGGCTTCGGTCGCAGCGACACGCGCGCCAACCTGCGCCGCTTCTTCGAGGTCGACCGCTACTACATTGCACACGCCGCCATCGCAGCACTCGCTGCCGAGGGCCAGATGAATGCCAAGGACGTTGCGCGCGCGATCAAGGAGTACCGGATTGATGCAGAAAAGGCGAATCCGGTAGAAGTGTAAGGTCCACAAACTCAGTCCACACTGCGGATCCGTCGCGAGCCGCCCGCGCGGCTCCACTCGATTTGGTTCGCTACCAGGATGATGGTGGCGCGGCAACTCGGCCGCGTCGCGCAAGGGCCTCCGTGGATACAGCACGGCAGATTGTCATCCGTGCAGTGGCAGCAGGCGTTGAGGGGTAGACTGGCGCCAGCGTGGGGAGCCAGGAAGGGGGCATGCCTCCAGCCAATACCGGGGCAGACTCGCATGCGGCGACGCTTCCGCCCTGGGCGGAAGCCGACGTCGCAACGCGCCGTGCCTTGTTGACCGAAATTCTCGCGCGAATCTCGCGCGAAGCCCTGCAGGGTGAAAGCCTCGACGCCGTGCTGCAGGCGATCTGCGACTGCCTGGTTCGCCAGTTGCCGGTGACGATCGCCAGCATCATCCTGCTCAGCGAAGACGGGCACCAGTTCGTGCAGGAAGTCTGGGCCGGCGAGGTGGATCTGGACATGCCGGGCGCGATGCCGTGGTCCGTCGAGGTCGGCGTGGCCGGTCGCTGTGCGCGCAGTGGTGTGGCGCAACTGATTACCGACGTGCTGAGCGATCCCGACTACATTGTCGGCAACAGCAAGGTGCGGGCCGAGTACCTGGTGCCGATCCGCCATCGCGATCGGCTGCACGGGGTGCTCAACATAGAGAGCACGCGCGCCGACTTTTTCACTGGTGAAGCGTGTGCGGTATTCGACGCCATTGCTGATCAGATCGCGGGTGCCATCCACCTGGCGCGCCTGGCGCGCGAGCTGGAGCATGCCAATCGTCGTCTGAAGACCCTGTCGATGAGCGACGGCCTGACTGGCATCGCCAATCGACGCCGTTTCGACGCGCGCCTCGGGGAAGCCTGGCAGCATGCCATTGACGAGCAGGGCTGGCTGGCACTGTTGCTGATCGACGCGGACTGTTTCAAGCCGCTGAATGACGCGCACGGCCACCTGTACGGCGATGAATGCCTGCGCGAACTGGCGCGCCTCTGCGCCGAGGCCTGTGTCGACGACAAGGACCTGGCAGCACGCTACGGCGGCGAAGAAATGGTGCTGCTGCTGCCCGGGCGCAACCTGCGCGCGGCGCGGCGTGAGGCGGAAGTCTTGCGGCGTCGCATCGCGGCAGCGGCCTTGCCACACAAGGCCTCGCACGTGGCCGACAGCGTGACGGTCAGCATCGGCGCCAGCGCGATGTGCCCGCAGATTGGAGAACCTGCCGAGAACCTGTTGCGCAGCGCCGATCGCGCGCGCTATCTGGCCAAGCGGCGAGGTCGCAACCGGGTGATTGCAAGAAGCCGCTGATCGAGACGATCCGCCGCAGGCCGCGTATGGGGATCCACCTGCTGCTCGGAGCTTGCGTGAGCCCCGGATGTTCAGCCTCCCGTCGATCGCAAACGCTGGTACATTTGCCAAGGTCCCCGCAAGTCATGATGATGCGTGCTGGCAAGGAGGAGAACCCGGGCATGCGCGGAGCAGGCGGCACCGAAGGTGGCATCGGACTGTTTCTGCTCGGCTTCTGCTGCGCGGTCGCGGGCGGCTGGCTGCTGATGAATCAGGTGACCGTTGGTGGTCACTACTGGTCCTTCTATGGCTACAACAGTTTCGGTCTGTCGCTGATTCCCTTCATGGCCGGCACCGGCCTGCTGTTCTTCAACGGCAAGTCCGTGCTGGGCTGGCTCTTGCTGATTGCCGGTCTGGTCATCATCCTGGCGGGCGTGCTGATGAACCTGCGCATCTACTTCCAGCCGACCAGCCTGTTCAATACCCTGATGATGCTGGCGCTGCTGGCCGGTGGCATCGGCCTGATCGCGCGCGCCCTGCGTGGCGCCGATGCGGCATTGAATTCGGCCGAAAGGCCCAAGCAGCAGGGTTCCTAGTCGAACAGCCTGGCCTATTCGTCCTCGCCCAGGAATGGCTCAACCGTGCCCTTGACCTTCACCGTCATCGGCATGCCCCGACGGTCCAGAGCCCTGCCGGCCGGTACCCGGATCCAGCCTTCGCTGACGCAGTATTCCTCGACATTGGTGCGCTCCTTGCCGTTGAAGCGGATGCGCACGCCACGCTCGAGCAATTCGGCATCGTGATGCGGGCTGCGCGGATCATTGGAGAGTCGGTCAGGGAGGCTGTCGGTCATCACGGTTTGTCTAGAACGGCGGAAATCGCACGGGGTCGGCAAGGATACGCCGCTCCCTGCGTCTACCCAAGTGGTTGGGGGGTGCTTTACCGGACACCGGCTTCGCGCGAGGATGTGCAGGCTGTCATCACTATCGGGGAGTCCGCCATGTCACTGCGTTTGGTCTTTGCACTCGCTGTTGCACTGCTGTTCGCCGCACCGGCCTGGAGCCAGGCCTCGGTTGAGAGTCTCGACGGAGCACGCGTGCAGAGCATGCTCGGCGACCTCGGCTTTACCGGATCAGAACTGGACGCCGATGATGATGTCATCGTGCGCATGCAGGGTTACCGGGTGTTGATCCTGGTCGGCAGCAACAAGGGCACCAGCCTGATGGCGCGCTTCGCAGTCAGCGGCAGCAAGGCCACCCTGGCCTCGATGAACGAGTGGAACCGCACCAAGCAGTACAGCCGGGCCTTTCTCGATGCCGATGGCGATCCCGTGCTGGAGAGCGATCTGGACCTCGAAGGCGGTGTCAGCGAAGCCCGGATCAAGGATTTCCTGCGCACCTACAACGACTCGCTACGCCTGTTCCTCAACGAAATCCAGTAGCGCGTCGCGCCGGCTTCGGCGCAGAAAGCCAGGTACCCGGAAATGCACCAACCCGCGTCAGCGTGACGCGGGGAACTCGCGTGCTACCCAGCTATCGATCATCAGCTTTTCGTGCTGCAGGAAATCGCGCCCGTGGCGAATTACCTGGCGCGACAGATAGCCCGGGTCGCGCAGTCGATGCTCGGTCTGGCCAGGCCGGCTTCCGTCGGCCGCGGTGCGATCAATGCGCAGATCGATACTCGGCGGATAGATGTCACGCAACACACGCACATCGCTCAGCGTGGCCCCGTGCAAATCCTCGAATGCCCCGGCCAGCGCCACGTCTTCGACATGGATGCTGACCTGCTGGCCCTCGCCGAGGCGTGCGGCCACGCTGCGGCGCAGATACTGGGCAAGCCGCACCATCCAGTCCTCGGGCTCCACCTGGTTGCGGAATCCCTGGCTGCGGTGGCGCTCGGAAAAGCCGGCCGGATCATCCCAGCTGACCGAAACCGGGCCGTCGGACGGCAAGGAAAACGACGCTTTGCCACCCGACGGGTCACGCGGAGTCGCACAGGCAGCGAGCAGGAAAACGGTCGCCAATAGCGTAGCGCGGAGCGGGAACGTCATGGTGCCACCTCGGTCTGGGACCTGTAAGCGGATATTCTGCGCCCGCCCGGGTCTCCACGCGATCAGCCGCTGCGCGCCCATGCAAGCACGGTTCAGGTGCTCAGAGCTTGTACTCCACACTCAGCCAGATCTTGTCGACATCGACGGCAAAGCCGCTTGATTCGTATCGCGCGGCCTTCAACAGCAGACTCCACTGCTTGCCGAAGCTGCGCCCGAACGAGGCATCCCATTCCCGACCGTAGCCTGCGCCACCGCGATCAGCGCGAAACTCGTGCCAGATAACGGCGGCATTCCAGTCCCCAAAGCCGCGCTTCCAGCCCAGGTACAGATCCTGCAGCCCGTTGCCGGGCGTGGCGAGAAAGCGATCGGCCCAGCCGTTGAAGGCGTGCAGGGTGGCAAGTGGCGTGGCGAATCCATATTGACCGTTACCACCCAGGACCTCGTGCCCGAGGCTGAAGCTGTTGCCCCGCCAGCCCAGGCTGCCCTCCAGCAGTTGATAATCGGCGCGATTGACCACGGCACCTGCGACATAGGGCCGTTGACGCGCGAACTCCACCGTGGCCTGCCAGCTCAGCGACGCACTGGCGTTGCCCTTGGCGACATAGCGAAGACCGAGATTCCTGTGCGAGGTCGCCGGCAGGCTCTGGTTCTCGATCAGGTGCAGGTAGCCGCTAAGGCTGCCCGGCCCCAGCGTCACGCTGGACGACAACAAGTGCGAATCGAGATCCCAACGCGCCTGATTCGGCTGTGGATGATCGACGCCAAAGACGCGCTGCACGCGGTCCAGATAGCTGTAGCGCAGCGTGACGCGCGGGCTCACCCGATGCGACCAATCCAGCGCGTCGAAGGTCTGCTCGTTCTGCCGCCAGCCGACATTTCCGATGAAGCGCTGGTTCTCGTGGATCAGACGCTGGCGACCGAGGGTGACGCTGTTGTCTGGGCTCGGCGCATAACGCAGCCAGGCCTGGTTGAGCTCGGTATTTTCCGGGTCGGCAACCACTGGAAAACCGGTCGCGCCGTTGGCCGTGCTGTTGAAGCGCTGGTCCAGAAGGCTGCCGGTTTGCTCGGCCTCGATCAGGGCGCTCCAGGCCTCGGCAATATGGATGCGAACCCCGAGCCTCGCGCGCAGCGTGGTGGCCTCGGCATCGCGAGCGAAGGCCGCGTCATCGACCTGTTCGTGGCGCAAGCGAATGTCCAGCGTCGGAGTGAATCGTTGCTCTGCGTCCGCTAGACCGGACAGCGGCAGCAGTGTTGCAATCAGCAGCACGCGCGGCAACATGGGAATCTCCAGCAGGGAAGCTGGACAAAGTCTGCGCCCGGCGTCCTCCGCCAACCCTGATCTGGATCAGCCCGGACGCAGATCAAGCCCGTCCCGGATCACCGCGCCTGATCTGTCCCACGCCGCGGCTGCGCAGGCTGTCGCGCACATCCACCTCGATCCTGACCGCAAGCATCTCGCCCTTTTCTTGCGTCAGCTGCAGACCCAGCCCGTCGCGGCAGGGCAAGCGGCCTTGATACTCGCGCAGCAGATCCATCGGCACGCGCAGCAGGAAATTGTCGGCCTGACCCAGCAGTTCCGCAGCGGCTGCGCCGCTGTCGGCCAGGAGGGCCTGGCGCAGGCTGCCGATCGGCAAGCTGCTGCGGTTCTCGACCGTATCTCCGGCGAGCAGCCGCGCGAACTCCGCCTCCGACAGGCGCAGACGCAGGTTGTCGTCCTGCAGCTGAACTTTCATGGCTGGGCGCTGCCAGATTTCGCCACATGGGTATGTGACGGCTGCGCGTGGCCGTCGCTGCTTTCGTCGTGCTCGCGCACGCACAGCGAACAGCCCTCGCTCCACTGGCTGCTGCCGTCGACGTAATGTTCCTGCTTCCAGATCGGCGACTCGTGCTTGACCGCTTCGATCGCCAGGCGGCAGGCACGAAAGGCCTCGTCGCGGTGCGGCGTGCCGGCGGCTACAACCACGGCCAGATCGCCAACTGCCAGTCGCCCTTTGGCGTGCGCGATATACAACTTCAGCCGCGCGCCGACCTCGGCCTCGGCGCGTGCAGCGAACGCCTCGAAGCGGTGCAGGCAGAGTGCATCGAACAGGTCATAGCTGATGCCGGTGACGACACGACCATGGTTGTGGTCGCGGATCCGCCCGACAAACAGCGCGATGCCACCGAAGGCTGGATCGGAGACGAAGTCGAGCGCCGCCGTCGCATCGAGCCGCTCACTTGCTGCGTCGGCCACCGCAAAGTGGAAGCGCGGGTCCATGCTCAGCCTCCGCTTACTGGCGGCAGCAGGGCCAGCTCGCGCGCGTCGCCGATGGCATCGGCATCGCGCAGGATGTCGCGCTCGCTGGCAAAGGCCGAAACCGCCAGCAGGCCGGGCCGGAAGCGCTCGCCCCAGTGCGCGCGGCCATAGGCATCGAGGGCGGCCCTTGCATCTGCGATGCGGGCGGTGTCGGGAAGCTCAAGCCGCACTTCGCCAGCGGGTTCGAGGTCGCGGAAGGCGCCGAAGAGTTTCAGGTTCAGGGTCATTGGGTGGCCAGGGCTTGGGGCTCAGGAAAACTCGCTCGTAGGGTGGGCCTTGGCCCACCGTAGCGCAGCGGGAGGTGCCGCATTTCGGCTTCCACGCCAGCGACGATCACAGCCGCCACCCATTGGGTGGTAGCGGATACACCTCAATCAGCGCGCCCGCTTCAACACGTTCGTCCTCCTCCCCCAGTACCGCCCAGGCGTTCGATACCAGCAAGGGAGCCATGCGGAAGGATTCCTGGCCTTCCAGTACTTCGACGCTGGCCTGGCCAGTCGGATCGATTCCCATGCGTGCCTTGGCGAACAGGCGCAGACCGGGCTTCTTGTTCCAGGCTCGGCTCAGCGGCAGACGCAGGGGCACTTCGACCGACAGGCCCTGCATCGCGCGCAGCGCGGCGGACACAAAGAAGCGCAGGCCAACGGCGGCCGAAACCGGGTTGCCAGGCAGACCGAAGAACAGCGCGCCATAGGGCAGTCGCGCGAACAGCAGTGGCTTGCCGGGGCGCATGCGCACTTTGTGAAAGAGGGTTCGCGCGCTCAGCCGCGCCAGCGCCTCAGGCACGAAGTCGAAATCACCCATCGATACCGCGCCGGTGCTTATCACCACGTCGCAGCCGCCGGCCTCGGCGCGCTGCAGCGCGGCGATGAAGGCCTCGACGCTGTCGGTTACGGTCTCGCGCAGCACCAGTTCGGCGCCATGCGCGGGCAGGGCCGCCGCCAGGAAAGGACCGTTCGAATTGCGGATCTGGCCGCCGGCCAGCGGCTGTGCAACATCGTCGATCAGTTCGCGGCCCGTACTGAGCACCGCCACGCGCGGACGGCGCTGAAGGCTGAGTTCGCCGATGCCGAGCGCCGCCAGCATGGCGACGGCCTCCGCGCTCAGCTGCCGGCCCGGCCCCAGCAGACGCGTGCCAAGCGTCACATCCTCGCCAGCGCGCCGGATGTGCTGATCGGGCGGCAAGTCGGCAGCGAGGCGGATACGCAGCGGGTCGCCAGCGGCATCGCGCTGCAGCACCTCGACCTGTTCGACCGGGATCACGCTGTCGCAGCCGACCGGCAGCGGCGCGCCGGTCATGATGCGCCAGGCGCCATCGATTGACCTTGCGCCAGCGTCGCCCGCGGCACTCAGGCCGCTGACCGCAAACTCGCTGCCCGCGGGCAAGCTGCCGGCGCCGCAGTGCAGCGCAAATCCATCCATCGCCGAGTTGTCGAAGGGCGGCAGATCGGCAGCCGCCACAACCGGCTCGGCCAGCACGCGGCCCAGCGCTGCATCCAGCGCCACACGCTCGCTTGGCAACAGGGCCGACTCGGCACGGATCGCCGCCAGCGCCTCGTCGACGCCCAGCAGGGTCGCTTTCATCCGTGGCCCTCGCCGGCAATCATCGCCAGCGCATGCGCCAGCAGCGGCGCGAGGATCTCCATGCCCTGCGCCACCGCGCGCGGGCTGCCCGGCAGGGCGATCACCAGCATGCCCTTGAACTCGACTGCCGTGGCGCGGCTCAGCCAGGCCAGTTGGGTGTGCGCTGCACTCTCGCTTCGGAAGGCTTCTCCGATACCTGGAATGGCGCGTCCGCCTAAGCTGGCCAAAGCCTCGGGCGTAAGGTCACTTGGTCCGATGCCTGTTCCACCCGTGCACAGCACCAGGCGAGTGCCCTTCGCGGCCAGCGCGCGCAGCGTCGATGCCAGGGGCTCGATGCCGTCGGGCAGGATCTCGGTTGCCGCGGTACGCGTGCCAAGTCGCTGCAAGGCATCGACCAGCACTGGGCCAGCTCGGTCTTGGTACGTACCGGCACTGGCGCGGGTACTCAGGGTCAGCACGGCGCAGTCGATGTCGTCGAGTCGCGCCAATCCACGCGGCCGGTAATGCGCCTCGGCTTCCTCGCTCATCCCAGCCGGATGCCGCCACAGGCCTTTCTTGCCGCCTTCCTTGAACAGCAGGCGGATGCCCTCGATCTGCAGCGCCGGCTCAACCGGCTTGGTCAGGTCGTAGAGTGTGAGCAGGGCGGCCGAGACGCCGGCCAGGGCTTCCATCTCGACACCCGTGCGAGCCTCGGTGGCCACTTCGCAGTAGACCCGAATCGCGTGGCGATCGGGGATTGGTTCGCAGCGTACTCGCACCAGTTCCAGCATCAGCGGATGGCAGAGCGGCATCAGGTTGGCGGCCTGCTTGGCGCCCTGCAGGCCGGCAATCTCGGCCATCACCAGGGCATCGCCCTTGGGCAGGCGGCGCTCGACGATCAGCGGATACGCAAGCGCCCCGGCGATCAGTTCGCCGCAGGCCACGGCACGGCGCCGGGTCGGTCGCTTGCTGCGAATATCGGCCATGTGGAAGGCCGCGTTGGGATTTTCGTGCATGGATGTACGGTCCGCCGTTTGCTTATCCACCGATCGATGCCAGATGCGGGGTGATGCCCGTATTACCCTGATGCAGGCCATGCCCGGCCGCCTTCAGGCCAAGCTGGGTCTGGATGCGTGCGACCAGTGCATCGCACTGCGCATCGTCCTGCAGCAGCGGACGCAGTGGACTGCCGAACTCACCGAACAGGCACAGGCGCAGGTCGCCGCGCGCGGTGACGCGCAGGCGGTTGCAGCCGGCGCAGAAGTCCTTCGAGTAGGGCGCAATGATGCCGATGCGGCCGCGGTAGTCAGGATGGTTCCACTCGCGCGCCGGGCCGGCATCTGGCGCTCGACACAACTGTCGCCAGCCTGCCGCGCGCAGCGGTGCCTCGATATGCTCGGCGCGCAGATGATGACGGCTGAAGTAGTCGGCGTTGTCGCCGGTGCGCATCAGCTCGATCCAGCGCAGGCTGATCGGCCGATCGCGGAGGAACTCCAGCCAGGCCGGCAGCTCGTCGTGGTTCAGGTCGCGCAGCAACACCGCATTGAGCTTGATCGCCTCGAGGTCCATGCCCAGCGCCAGGTCGATGCCAGCAAGAATTTCCGGCAAGCGATCATGGCCGGTGATGCGCTGGAAATTCTTGCGGTCAAGGCTGTCGACGCTGACGTTCAGCGCGGTAAGCCCAGCCGCACGCCACACGGGCAGGTTCTGCGGCAGCCGGGTGCCATTGGTGGTCAGCGCAATCTTGCGGATGCCGGGCGTTGCTGCCGCGATCGCGATGATGTCGGGCAGGTCCTTGCGCAGGCTGGGCTCGCCCCCGGTCAGGCGCAGCTTGTGCATGCCGACGGCGGCAAAGCCATGCAGCAGGCGGCGGATCTCGTCCGGCTCCAGGAAACGCGGCCGCCCGTCGGCCTGATAGCCGTTCGGCAGACAGTAGCTGCAGGAAAAATTGCAGGCTTCGGTCAGCGACAGGCGCAGGTACGGAAACGTTCGACCAAAAGGGTCGATGAGGGCCGGCATCAGTGCTCCTTTCCAGATGAGGGAGGCCGCCGCGTTTCCGCTGCAGCCCGGTGATCCGTGCCCCTGCAACTGGCAGCGAATCACGGCCACCCCACCCTATTCCGTTGCGAACGTAGGCGATGTGGCTTCGGAGGCGCGCCGCCCCGGAGGCCGCGCGCTGGACTACAGCATACCGCGCGTTGTGCGTTCGCAGGGCGCCTGGACTTCAGGCGGCTGTTAGGTAACAGAATTTCCTGCGAAGCTTGCTGGGTGCCCCGCTGGAGCTGCAGGCCATGATTGCAAGAGCGCTATGGATGTTCGCACTGCTGGCGCTGGCTGGCTGCGGCGGCCCTTCGGCGCGACTGGATTGCAGTCGCGCCGGCCAAGTGACCGGCAGCTTCAGCGAGATCAATAGTGGCTCGCTGAACTTCGGACACGGGCTGGCCTGGCGCGAACCGGATGGCGGCTTCAGTGTGCTGTTTACCGACGACGAGGTGCTCGCCGAAGCGGGTCGCGCCAGCCCCGACCCGGAGTTCGAAACCGGTCACGCTGCTGCGATGCTGGGCGAACTGGTGGTGGGCTATCGATTCCACGCCGATGGCCGCTATCGCGAACGCATCACGCTCGGCACCAGCAGTTCGCGTGGCTGGAGCGGCGCGGATCGCGGACGCATCGCCCTGCAGGCCGATGGCTGCGTGCGCGGCGATGTGCTTCTCGACTACTACGGCGACGGCAGCTTTGCACTTCCGCTGATGCAACCTGAGCAGAACGGGATCATGCAGAACCAGCCACTGGAGGTCGATTCACGCCCTGAAGCCGCGCCACCAGCGGGAGCATCCGAAACCGTCGCGTGGACGGATGACGAAGACCCTTTGGAGCAGTGGCGGGCAGTGCACTTGCAGCTCAGTGCAAGCCACCCCGTTGAAGCGATGGGAGCGCTGAACTTCTCCCCGGGCGTGGCCGTCCGACTGGCAGCGGATGCGCGAGCCCGCGCCGCGCTCGAACGCGTGCGCAGCCAGTGCCCGGACCCGGCGAGCGCCACACTGGACGAGTACGGCGACGTGGGCGGCGAATCGCGACCAGCGCCGGGCATCGTGCTGGAAGGTACGGCGCTGACTTCGCTCAGCCAGACGGGGGCGTTCCTGCGGCTGTGCTATGTGATGAAGCGCAATGGTGAGTACATCGACCAGTGCTTCCCCTTCAGCGAGGACTGCAGTCGCCCCGCCGTTGCGACAAGCGCTCCTTGAACTTCAGCCGCGTGGCTCGATCAGATCCCACTTGTTGCCATACGGATCGAGGAACACGACGACGCGTCCGTATTCTTCCTCACGCGGCAACTCGGTAAAGCGCACCCCGTGATCGCGCAGGTGCGCATGGCTCGCCGCGAAATCATCGGTGTGCAGGAACAGGAATACCCGCCCGCCGGTCTGGTTGCCAATCGCCGCGACCTGTTCCGGATTGGCGGCACGCGCCAGCAACAGGTTGGCACCCTGCCCGCTTGGCGCCACCAGCACCCAGCGTTTGTCCGGGCCCATCGGCCGATCCTCGACCACGCGAAAGCCCAACACGCGGGTATAGAAAGCAATGGCTTCGTCGTAGTCCGGAACCAGCAGGGCGAGTGCGACGAGGGAATGTTGCATGGACAGCCCCTGAGATGAGAGCGACGCCAAGTTCGTCCGAGGGGACGCTCAGTGCACCTGACGGGTGACCCGGTCCAGCAGACCCATGCCCACCGCCGACACCACGAAGGTCAGATGGATGATCACGTACCAGAGCATCTTGTCGTTGTCGGTACTGGCTGCATTCATGAAGATCTTGAGCAGATGGATCGACGAGATTGCGACGATCGACGAGGCCACCTTGTTCTTCAGACTGGTGTAATCCATCTTGCCCAGCCAGCTCAGCTTCTCGCCGCTCTCGCCGGCCGAATCGAGCCGTGACACGAAGCTCTCATAGCTCGACAGCATCACCATCACCAGCAGGCCGCCGACCAGGGCCAGATCGATCAGCGACAGCACCACCAGCACCAGATCGGCCTCGCTGGTACTGAAAACCACTGGCAACACGTGGAAAATCTCCTGAAAGAATTTCAGCCCCAATGCGAACACCGCCAGGCTGAGCCCCAGATAGATGGGGGCCAGCAGCCAGCGTGAAGCGTAGAGGCATCTTTCGATCAGACGTTCGAACATGGGGCAATTCCATTTTTGGCGTGGCGCCGGGCTGACGGCGCGCACGATAGCAGGAGGACGAGCGTCACGCTTGCCGGATGCGCCGATCAACGCGGGCAAGTGAACTGCGGATCAACGTGCGCCGGTGGACGCTTGCGAGCCACGACCAGACATGCGCTTGCTGATGCTGGACGCAACACCGGGATCGCCACCGCGTAAGCGGAATCCCGCTTCTCGACCCGCGCGAGAAACGCCGCTTCAGCGTCGGCGCAACAGCCAGGCGCCGCTGAGCATCAGCAGCATGACCAGCAAGGCCAGACCAAACGGACCATCGGCGGGGATATTGGCCGGGCTCGGGTCGGGCGGGAAGACAAGCGCCCCGCCCTGCAACACCTGGACCACCGGCGTGATGCTGCCAGACGATGTGTACTCCTGGCTCAGCAGCAAGTAGGCTCCCGTGGCGATCTCGTAGTGCCCCGCGACTGAACCGGCGCGAAAGTCTGGCGAGGTGGCCACCCCCAGAGCGTCCGATGTAACGACGCCGGGACCATGCACCGAACCCGACACAGGGAAGAACGCCCCGTACATCTGTGGATCGGGCAGCTCACACGGCATCAACGGGGCGCACAGCAATACATTCACAAGAAACTGCACGCGAACCCCGGGCAACGGCACGTCATCCGACCGACGCAGCACTCGGACCCGGATCGGCGCCTCGCGACTCTCCCCCAGGTCGAGTTGCAAAGTCGAATCGGTCAGCAACTCCAGGCGGACCGGCACGGTTCCATTGGTGGAGGCGGACGCGGTCGGAATCGACACCAGCAACGACATCGCGCACAGCAGCAGTTGCAATGAAATTTTTGCCATGGGAGTGGCACTGGTCCGGTGATCGTTGGCGCCTAGGATAGACGCCTTGGTGAATGCGCGCTGGCGTGGCGAGCGTGCTGCCAAGCAGCTTGGCGGCGGATCTTGATCCGGCGTTGCTGGGAGCTTGTTCTTTCTGTCGCAACAATTGCAGCATCAACAGCGACAGCGGAGGCAGGAGCAGGAGCAAGATCAAACGCTTTCGCGCCCCTTCGGGGCCACGAGTCACTTTCTCTTGCTTGCCCAAGAGAAAGTAACCAAAGAGAAGGGCACCCCGGATTTCCCGCCCCGCGCAAAGAGCGCGCGCGGGGTACCCTGCGTTGCTCAGAATCCGTCGGCCGGCGCGAACTCGGCCATCCATGGCCTCGGACATGCGCGCCTTTCCCCGCCGGATTCTTCCGCTACTCGGCGGAAAATAAACGGGGATTTCAGAGCGAAAAGC